>CAZZJW010000022.1:0-21032 GCA_964654755.1 uncultured Pleurocapsa sp.
TCCTTGTCTTTGCCCGATTATCCTACTTCCTCCGTTTTGAAGCGATTACCCTGATCATTCGCCCACACGACTTGGCGTGCACACGCAATCTGGATTACATTAGAGGTAGTAGAGGAACGGGCTTTTCAGCAGGGATTTAACATTGATTTGCCCTGTTGTAAAGAAAAACTATGTAATATTGATGATGTTGATGAAAGAAATCGAGGAGTGAGATGGAAATCCGCAGTTCGGACTTTCACGTGGATTATTCGAATGTCTACCGGCACTGGGATCCGCGCTCTGAAGCCTACGCCGGCGGCGATGCGCTGATCACGATGCTGCAGCAGGGCTGGCACCTGACCGACCCAATCTACGAGCAGCCAGTGTGGTACTGCGGCAACCGCCGGGTGTGCGTGCTGCACGGCGTGCTGACGCGCGGTGACGAGCAGATCGTGATGGCGGTCATCAGCAATCCGTTCATCGTGCGCGCCATGCGCGATCGCCGGCTGAAGATTGAGCCCTTCGAGAATCTCGCCAGGCGCCTGCACCCTTCACGTGAGGGCCAACCGGCCTGAGGGCAACCCGCCCTCAGGGGCCACCCGCGCTCTCCAGCGCGCTGCAGTCCGTCTGGCCCGTGATCACGCCGACGCTCACCTCGTAGGTGCGCTCCATCGTCGCCCGCTGCCACGCATCCTGGTTCACCCTGCATTCGGCGGTCTTGTCTTCGTTGAGGCGCAGCAGCACCACATACTCCTCATCGCGGCCGCCTTCGCGCTCTGCACCGAGCCCGCTGCCGGGAACCAGCGTCAGCGCCGGCCAGCGCGGCGTGTCCTCCAGTGTGCTGCCGGAAGCGGTCACCTCGCGCGAGGGCACCCAGCGATTCACCGTGTAGGTACAGAAGTCATCGTATACCGGCTCATCGCGGTACGTCGTCACGCACTCGCGGCGTTCGCTGAACGTGCCATCACCATTGTCCACCCGGCGCACCGAGCAGTCCTCGCCATCCGGCACCTGTCGGGTAGTGCGCTGGCGCTGGGAGCAGCTCATGCTGTAGGCATCGTAAGGCACCTGATCCTGCCAGGTGGAATCGCGCACCGCGCTGTAACTTTCCACCTGGATCACGCGCTGCCACTGATGGCCGATCACGACAGCAGTCTCTGCGCGCTGCCAGGTGAGCGCCACGATGATCCCGCCGCACACCACGACCGCCAGGGCTACCAGCAGCACGATCCACTTCGTCGGCAGACCAGAGCCCGCCGGCCTGGCTGGCGCAGCAGAGCGCCCCATGTCCTCGGCCAGCCGTTCCTGCGCCAGATCACGCTGCGCGCCCTGCGCGAAGGAGGCGTTCTCTGCGCGCACCTCACTGCCGAGCGTTTTCGCGCGCGCCGCGGCATCCAGCGGCGAACCGCACTGCACGCAGAAGCCGGCATCGCCCTCGTTGGGCGTGCTGCAGGCAGGGCAAATGCGGCTGGCCCCCTTGCTCACGTAGTTGGTGACGGCGATCTTCTCCGCGTCCGAAGGGAAACGCCGCGTTTGCGTGTCCTGCGCAGCGCCGCAGTTCGGGCAGAAGCGATGGGATTTGGCCGGCAGGCTCTGCGTGCCGCAGAACTTGCAGTCCCAGATCATCTCAAACGTACCGAGGTCTTCGCTGCGGCCCGGGCCGCGTGGTTCAGCGTTGGGAGACACGTACAGTCCTCAGGTAATCAGCACAGGCGATCATGCTGTTATCACTATACTCCAGTCAGGAATGCGTGACCAGCGAACACGCGCCTTGTTCCGCCTCGGTCTGCGCTGACCTCCGCCCAACCCGATGCGGCTGTCCCTGCTGCACAGTGGTATACTCTCGTATGTCATCTGCAGATCGGAGTGTTGACATGCCCGCGCTGCCGCTGCCCCCCGGTCCACCACCGGTTCCGAACAACTTCCTCGCACAGCTTCGTTTTGGCCGGAGTTTCATCGGTGGTGGAATCCTGCGCACGATCGCGCAGGCGCACGACACGTATGGCGACATGGTGCACTACCACCTGCAGCCGAGCGCGCACATCGTGCTTGTGCGCAGCACAGAGGCCACGCATCAGATCCTCGTCAGCAAGGCATCCAGCTTTCACAAGGGCCGCGACTACGCCGACACGAAGCGTGGATTGGCGCGCTTTCTGGGCAGCGGGCTGCTCACCAGCGATGGCGACTTCTGGAAGCGCCAGCGCCGCCTGGTGGCGCCAGCACTGCATACCCGGCGCATCGACTCGTATGCCGACGCCATGGTGACGCTCGGCGAGGCCGCCGGCGCCGAATGGCAAGACGGCCAGACGATCGACGTGGACGATGCGATGATGCGCCTGACGCTGGCGATCGTGGCGCGCGCGCTCTTCGACCGCGATGTCTCGGGCGAGGCGCACCGCGTAGGCGAGGCGATGACGATCTTTCAGCACATGAACGATCGCTCGCCCGATCTGCTGCCCATCTGGATGCCCACCCGCAAGCGCGTGCGCGAACGCCGCGCCCTGCGCGATCTGAACGCCATCATCTACGGCATGATCCAGCAGCGGCGCGCAGAGGGCCGCGATCATGGCGATCTGCTCTCCATGCTGCTGCTGGCCTGCGATGAGGACGGCGGCGCCATGAGCGACGTGCAGGTGCGCGATGAGGCGACCACCCTCTTCCTGGCCGGACACGAGACCACCGCCAACGCGCTCAACTGGACATGGATGCTGCTGGCACAGCATCCCGAAGCCGAGGCGAAGCTGCATGCCGAGCTGGATCACGTGCTGGCCGGGCGCGCGCCCACGCTTGCGGACCTGCCCAACCTGCCCTGGACCGAGATGTTGATCAAGGAGAGCATGCGCCTGTACCCGCCCGCCTGGGGGTTCGGCCGCCGTGCCATTGAGGATGTCGAGATCGATGGCTTCCACCTGCCGAAGGACTGCGAGGTCTACCTGTCGCCCTATCACATGCATCGGCATCCGGCCCTGTGGCCCGACCCCGAGCGCTTCGATCCTGAGCGCTTCTCCCCGGAACGCGAGGCCGCCATACCGCGCATGGCCTATCTGCCCTTCAGCACCGGGCCACGCGTGTGCATCGGCAGCGCCTTCGCCATGATGGAGGCGCGTCTGCTGCTGGCTGCGCTGGCGCGCCGCTGGCAGCTTCGCCTGCTCAGCGACCAGCCGATCCAGCCGGAGCCGATGATCACGCTGCGCCCGAGTGAGGGGCTGCGCATGCGCGTGCAGGCGCGGCAGGCGCCCGCTCTGCGCTCAACCTGAGGCGGGCGGCAGCGGCTTGCGCACCACTTCCCAGGCGAGGTGGTTCAGTTCCGGCTCGATGAGCTTCTCGAACGCCGTCTGCACCGCATTGGGGCTGCCGGGCATGCAGAACACCAGCGTCTGCCGGTACACCCCCGCCGTCGCCCGCGAGAGCATGGCCGCTGCCCCCACCTGCTCGTACGACAGCATGCGGAACAGCTCCCCGAAGCCGGGCAGTGTTTTCTCCAGCATACGACTGATCACATCGTAGGTGGTGTCACGTGGGCTGATGCCGGTGCCGCCGTTGAACAGGATCAGGCGCACGCCGGCCTGCGCCGCGAACGCTTCGAGCGCCTCGCGCACTTGCTCCGGCTCGTCGCGGATCAGGCGGTAGCCCGCCACGACATGGCCCAGCGCAGTCAGGCGCGCATGCAGGTAGTGATAGTTGCTGTCCGTCTCAGGCGTGCGGCTGTCGCTGACCGTGACCAGCGCCACGTGCACCGGCCCGCTGCCCGCCAGTGCGCGATGCTGCTGCGCGCCCATCATCTGCCTCCGCTGCCCGGCGTGGCGCTGTCCGCGTCTGCGCGCGCGGCATCCGCGGGAGCGCGCTCGCCCTCCTCGCGCTCGCTGTCGGCGGGTGCCAGCCGCTCTACGCGCACCTTGCGGATGCGCCGGTTGTCGATGGCCTCCACCGTCAGGCGCATGTGGTGCTCCGGCTGCTCGATCACTTCGCCCACCGCGGGAACGCGGCCCAGCATGCTGTACACATATCCGCCGACGGAGTCGTTATCCCCGGTATCGAGGTCAACCTCCATCAGCTCGTTCAGGTCGCCCAGGTTCATGCTGCCATCGACCACGTACACGCCTTCGCCCGCCGCGACGTACTCCGCTTCCTCGTTCAGGTCGAACTCGTCCTGGATATCGCCGACGATCTCCTCAAGCAGGTCCTCGATGGTGATAATGCCCGCTGTGCCGCCGTATTCATCCACCACGACCGCGATGTGCGACTTCATCGCCTGCATCTCGCGGAAAAGCATGTCAGCGCGCTTGGTCTCCGGCACGAAATATGCCGGGCGCATCAGCCGCGCCAGCGACAGGCCCTCAAACTGCCCGCGCTGCCAGTGCGACAGGATGTCCTTGGCATACAAGATGCCACGAATGTCGTCGATCGTCTCGTCGTACACCGGGATACGCGAATGCCCGCTCTCGACGATCATGCGCGCCGCCTCACCAACGGACTCTGTCTGCTCGATGCCGATCACATCCGGGCGCGGGACCATGATCTCGCGCGCCAGCGTCTCGCCGAACTGCAACACCGAGTAGATCATCTCCTTCTCGTCGTCCTCGATCGCGCCGGATTTCTCACCGACATCGACCAGCGTCATGATCTCTTCCTCGGTGACGGACTTCTGCAGGCTTTCCGCGCCGCTGATGCGCGACAGCATGCGGCTGAGACGCATCATCAGCCACACCAGCGGGCTGAACACGGCCACGAACACCCGCGTGACGCGCGCCACCACGAACAGCGCCTGATCGGCATACACCTGACCGAAAGCCGAAGGCGCCAGATCGCCCAGCACGTAGGTGACCAGCGCGAACGGCAGCAGGATGAGGGTGTACAGCGCCAGCCGGCCCAGCCCGTCGACCGCGCTGCCCTGCTGCGCAAGCACCGGATCGGCGATGGCGACCACGACCAGCGCGACGATGGCGAAGCGCGTCAGCATCAGCATAAGCTGGGTGGTGACGTACAGGCGCGGCAGGTCTTCAGACAGCTTGAGGGCGCGGCGGGCCTGCTTGTCGCCAGCCTCACTGCGCTCTGCCATCGGGGTGCGGCGGAAGTTGGTGAAAACGGAATACGAGAATTCCATCCAGGCATGGAGCGCCAGCAGGACCAGTAGCGCGGCCAGACTGCTCAAACCAGAGTCGTCCAAAGGTTGCTTTCCTTACCCGTGCGGACAGTGACGCGGAACAGCGAAGCGCGGACAGGGCATGCAGATGCATGCCAGCCCGGCACCGGGGATGATGCCAGCAGCGAAATGCAGTGTGCGGCGTTGCGGAGGAACGGCAGGTGAATCCGGATCCACGATTCTCGTTAACGGTATCGTCTCTCTTGAAATAGTATTCTATCATAGCGCGAATGCCCGTCGCAATAACTGCCCCCGGTGCTGTCATGCTCTCCCCGCGCTATCAGACTGCCCTGCAGCGCATCGTTCGCCCGATCGCCGCTGCCGATCTGCCCGCCACGCTGCTGCCCATGCAGCGCCTGCTAAACGCGCTCGGCCACCCCGAAGTGGACGGCCTGCGCATCACCGTGGCCGGCTCCGTCGGCAAGGGGACCACGGCGCTGGCGCTGACGAGGGCCCTGGCGGGCACGGGCCGGCGCGTTGGGCTGTACACCAGCCCGCACATGCACAGCTTCCGCGAACGCATCTGCATCGACGGAGAGCTGATCTCGCAGGAGGATTTCGCGCAGGCCGCGGAACGCATGCTGGACGCGGCGCAGGCGATCGGTCTGTCGCTCAGCACTTTTGAGGCCGCCACCGCCGCCGCGCTGTGCACCTTCGCCGCCGCGCGGCCCGATGTCCAGGTGTGCGAAATCGGGCTGGGCGGGCGTTTCGACGCAGTCAATGCCGCGCCACACGCGCTGGCGGTCATCACCCCGATCGAGATGGAGCATGCTGCCATGCTCGGCGGCACGCTGCAAAGCATCGCCTGGCACAAGGCCGGCATCCTGCGCCCGGGCGGGCTGGCGCTCAGCCTGCCGCAGCAGCCGCAGGTGGCAGAGGTGCTGCACGCGCAGGCGCGCGCGCTGGGCGGCGCTGTGCAGTTCGTCGCGGATGTGGCGGAACTGACGCACGCTGCGCTGCACCATCTCGCGCTGCAGGCCGTCGGCCCTGATCGCAGCGCGCGCTGGCAGACGGCGCTGCCCGGGCGGCTGGAACGCTTCGACCGGGACGGCCAGCCCGTGCTGATCGATGGTGCGCACACCCCGCTGGGGGCAGCACGCCTGGCGCGAGCGCTCGCTGCGCTCGGTCAGCCCGTGGGTGTGGCGCTGGCGTTTCTGCAGGACAAGCGCATCCACGACTGCCTGAATGCGCTCGATCTGCCCGGCGCACACCTGATCGTCGGCAGCCTGGAGGGGCCACGCGCGCTGCCCGCGCAGCATGCCACAGCCGGCTGGGCGCCGCAGCATGCCAGCCTGCAGCTCGCGCCGGACTTCGCGCTGGCTCTGGCGCTCGCGCTGGCGCATCCGGCGGCGGCCATCGGCGGTTCGCTGCGCGCAGCGGCGCTCGCGCGAGAGGCGCTGGGCCTGCTTTCGCCCGCGCTGCTGGAGGAAAGCCGCTGGACGCGCGCGCTGTTCAGCGGTCCCGGCTATCGCCCCGCGCCGCCGCCCCGCGATCCTTAAGTCAAGCTCTCGACTCAGCGCTTGATTTACTGTTACAATGAAGCAATATTACGAACGATGCTTCAACTTACGGTGAGGCCGAGAGGGTGTAATGGGAAAGACGAAGATCCTCCTGATCGAAGACGACGCCAACATCAACAAGCTGATCGCGGACTATATGACCGCGCACGGCTTCGAGGTCACAGGTTTCACCGACGGTCCGGAAGCGCTGGAGCATGTGCAGATGCGCGGCCTGCCGCACATCGCGCTGATCGACCTCACCCTGCCGACCACGCACGGTTTCGAGGTCAGCAGCAGGCTCAAGGCGCTGGCCGATGTGCCGATCATCTTCATCACGGCCACCAGCGACACCGATACCATCGTCACCGGCCTGAAGAAGTACGCTGAAGATTTCATCGTCAAGCCGTTTGAGCTGCGCGAGCTGGAAGCGCGCATCCAGGTGGTGCTGGCGCGCATGCCCAGCCTGGACTACGCCAGCGAGCCGATCATCCGTGTGGACGAGCATCTGAGCATCGACTTCGCGCACAACCGGATCACCCTCGACGGGCGGGCCTACATGCTCACGCCCACCGAGTCGATCCTGCTGCACGTGCTGCTGCGCAACGCGGGCCGTGTGGTCGAGAACCGGCTGCTGATCGCGCGGGTGTGGCCCTCCGACGAGGTGTACGAGGACACACTGCGCGTGCACATGCACCGTCTGCGCCGCAAGCTGGAGAGCGACTCCCATCACCCGCACTATGTCCGCACCGAGCGCGGCGTGGGCTACATGTTCACCGTGCGCCCGCAAGACAGCCTCGAAGGCGAAGAGACCTAGGGCGCGGCCAGCTAGCCCGCCGCCGACAGCATGTCTCCCGCCAGCGAGCGCGACACCGCGCTGAAGCTGCTGGAACGCGCCCAGCGCGAGGGCCTTTACGCGTGCGTGCTGCGCATGCCCGCCGTGCCCGATGCGCGCCCGGCAGTGCTGGCCGCCGTTCCCGCGCTCAGCCGCGCCGCGCAGGCCTCACTGCGCCGCCAGTTTGTCCGCGCCTCGCGCGCCGGCCTGCTGGCCGGGCTGGATGTCCCCTTGTGGAACCTTCCTGAAGGCTACGCCGGCGGACGCCTGCTGCCTCTGCAGGGCGCTGATGGCCCGCTGGGTGCACTGGCGGTGCTCTACTACACACCTGAACTGACGCCCGATCAGCACGACACGCTGGAGCTCACCGCCACGCTGCTCACCGCCGTGATCGAGAACCGCGAGCTGCAGCACACGCTGCACGCCAATGCCCGGCTGGCGCAGGCGATCCTGACCGCCGCCGAGCGCATCGCCGACCTGCCCGGCCCGCAGCAGATTGTCGACATGCTGCGCGAGACCATGTTCTCCGCGCATATCTCCGGCTGCGCCGTGCTGCTCTATGGCCCGCAGGTGGATAACGCGCCGGATGCCCGCTACGACTATCTGGAGTTTCAGGGCGCGTGGTCCCGCGAGCGCGGCAGCGGCGGCGGCATCGGTACGCGCATCTACCTGCGCGATTACGAGCGCCAGCTCGACATTCTGGAGCGCAGCAAACTGGCCGTCTTCCAGCGCATTACGCCGCGTGTGCGCGCGCTGTTCGACCCGCTCGTGCGCGGCATGCTCCGCTCGCCCGGCATTCGCTCGCTGGCGCTGCTCAGCCTGCGCTCTGGCGCGCGACGCCTGGGACTGCTCGTGCTCTCCGCCGATGAGGAGGATGCCTTCAGCCCGCGCGAGCTGCACAACTACCGCGTGCTGGCCGAATTCCTCTCGATGAGCATCACCGCGCAGCAGCTGGTGCAGCAGCGCGACCGCATCCATCAGGTGCGCGCCGCGCTGCTGGATGCCGTGAGCGATGGCATCCTGCTGGCCGTGCCGCATCCCCAGGGCGCGCGCGTGCTGCTGGCCAATCAGGTGTTCGCGCATCTGTTCGGGCTCAGCGAGGCGGAAACGCAGGGCATGACGCTCGACGAGGTGGTTTCGCGCATGGCTGTGCCGGAGGATGTGCGCCGGCAGCTGCACCAGCACTGGATGCGCCTGCCGGTGCGCGCCGCCGACACGCAGCAGGGCGAATTCCGCTTCGTGCACAGCAGCGGGCACACGCTCGATCTGCTGTGGACGAGCGCGCCAGTCTATCAGGATCAGCGCGTGCTGGGCCGGCTGTTCGCCTTCCACGACGCCACCGCGGACCGTACCGCTGCGCGCCTGCGCGCCGAGTTCCTCTCGCGCATCTCGCATGAGCTGCGCACGCCGCTCACCTCCATCCAGGGGTTCGCCGAGTTCATCCTGGAAGCGACGGGTGATGCCCTGCCCGATCTGGCGCGCGAGTATCTGCAGATCATCCTCGGCAGCGCCAGGCAGCTGCGCACCATCATCAGCGACATCATCGATCTCAGCCGCGTCGATGCCGGTCAGATCGAGCTGAATCGCGAGCTGGCGCATCTGCCGGATATCATCATCGATGCCGCCGCGCACCTCGAACTGCAGTACAAGTCGCGTGGTCAGCGCCTGCGCCTGGAGCTGGACGACGAGCTGCCCCCGGTGGAGGTCGACCGCGGTCGCATCCTGCAGGTGGTGACCAACCTACTGACCAACGCCATCAAGTACGGGCCGGCGGACAGCACGATCACCGTGCGCACCCGGCTGGCGCGCGAAATGGACGCACTGGGGCCATTCGCGCCGGCGGATGTCGTGCTGCCCGCAGTACTGGTGAGCGTGGAGGACAACGGGCGCGGCCTGTCGCAGGAAGACGCCGAGCGCGTGTTCATGCCGTTCTTCCGCGCCGATGACGCGCGCCGGCAGCGCATCGAGGGCGTCGGGCTGGGCCTGACGGTCACACGCAGCCTGGTGGAGATCCATCAGGGCAAAATCTGGATCGTGCCCGCGCCACCCGCCAGCGGCGGCAGCATCCACTTCACCCTGCCGACGGCCCGCGACGCACTCGGCACTTGAAATGGCCAGCGTCTTGCGTATACTACGGGCATCTGCGGGCAATTAGCTCAATTGGCAGAGCACTCCTTTGACGTGGGAGTGGTTAGAGGTTCGAGTCCTCTATTGCCCACACTCCAGAGCACGACCAGACGGCCTGACTGACGCAGGCCGTTTTTGTTTTCGGCCATCCGGCGCGTTCGCCCAAGCAGGGCGCGCAAAACGTGGCGCGAACAGATTTCGCCAGTCTACAATAGGCGGTGAGCAGGTTCAGCAGCGGCCCACGACACGTTGCGGCTTTGCCTGCCACCCCCTGTTCAGCCACGCCATACGCCAAACCGGACTGAGGCCTGACCGATGCCAGCGATTGAAACGATTTATCTCATCCACCACAGCCACCTGGATGTGGGCTACACCCACGACCAGCCGATCGTGTGGGAGCTGCAGACACGCTTCATCGACGAGGCGCTCGATCTGGCGGAACGCTACGCGGGCCACGACAGCGACGGCGCCTTCCGCTGGACAGTCGAGAATACCGCCGTGCTGAAGCGCTGGCTGGCGCATGCCTCCGCGCGCGATATCGAGCGCTTCCGGGAGATGGAGCGCGCCGGCCGCATCGAAGTCATGGGCATGTTCGCCAACCTGACGCCCCTGCTGGACACCGACCAGCTGCTGGAGACGTTCCAGATCCTGCGCAGCCTGCGCGATGACTACGGCTTCACGATCTCGCACGCGATGAACTGCGACGTGAACGGAGAGAACTGGGCACTGGCGGATGTGCTGCTCGATCTGGGCATCACCGGCTTCACGATGGCGATCAACACGCATTTCGGCGGTGCTGTCCGGCCCCGTCCGCTGCCTTTCCTGTGGCAGGCCCCGTCGGGGCGCACCCTGCCCGCCTACAACGGCTGGACCTACGACAAGGGCTGGCGCGAGGGCATTGGCCGCGATGCCGAGGACCTGGAGCACGTCCGCCTGCCCCGCCTGCAGAAGTACCTCGACGACATCGGCTATCCGGTCCCGATCCTGATGCTGCAGAGCTTTCATCCGTATGGCGACAACGGCTCGGCGTTCAACTTCACCCCGTTCATCGACGCGTGGAACGCCGCCGGAAAATCACCGCGCATCGTGATGGCCACTCCGCGCATGTGGTGGCAGGCGCTGGCGCAGCACAAGCCGGCGCTGCCCGTGCTGCGCGGCGACTGGACGGACTACTGGAACTTCGGCAGCATCAGCAGCGCGCGCGAGCAGGCCATCAACCGCGTCAGCCGCGCCCGCCTGCGCACTGCCGATGCGATCTTCGCCTCCACCGCCGCTGCAGCCCGCCCGCCGCGCTGGTCGAAGGCTGGCGTTGACCGCTACCGAGACGCCGCCTGGGAGTCCCTCAGCCTGTGGGACGAGCACACGTGGGGGGCGGACCTCTCGGTGAATGCGCCCGTCACCGAAGATGCAGCGGCGCAGTGGCATCACAAGGCGGCCTATGCCTACCAGGCGCGCAGCCTCAGCCTGCTGCTGCAGCGCGATGCCATCGCCGATTTCGCGCACACCGTGCGGCGCAGCCACAATGGCGACCTGCTGGTCTTCAACGCGCTGCCGTTTGCGCGCACGATCACCGGCAGCGTGCCGTTCTACGTCGCCGGCCCTCGCGGCACAGACGACGACTCCACCGCTGGCCGGCAGCATCAGGACCGGGACAACCTCAGCAGGCATCTGGGGGACAGGAACGAGACGCCCTTCACGCTGCTTCCCACCGAGATCCCCGCCTACGGCTATCAGGTCATCCCGCGCACAGAGCTGATGAGGATCGCCGCAACCGTCAGCGAGGCCGCCGTGGTCGAGAACCACCGCTATCGCGTTACCTTCGACCGCGATCGGGGCGGCATCGTCTCGCTCTATGACAAGCAGCTTGCATGGGAACTGGTCGATCGCCAGTTCGACCATCGCTTCAACGGTTATGTTCATGAGCGTGTGGCCGATGAGACGGCGGAGTCAGCACGTGAGCGCCTGTATCAGCAGGACTGGCAGGCGGAAGCCGCTGAAATTCCGACCGGGTGGAAAAGCGGCTGGCACGCGAAGCGCTCCGGTTCAGAAGCGGTCATCCGGCATCAGGTCAGCAGCAGCCCGGTCGGGATCACGGTGGTTCAGACGCTGAACGCGGCGGGCGTCGTCGGGCCCATCACGCAGATCGTCCGTCTGCCGCATCACGCCGATCACATCGAGTTTGAAGCGCACTGGACGATGGGCCAGGACACGCATCCCGAGGCGACTTACGTGGCCTTCCCCTTCGAGCTCCCCGGCGCCACCGCCCGGTACGACACCGGCTTCCAGTCGGTGCTGGCGGGCGCAGAGCAGCTGCCGGGCGTGTGCCGCGACTACTTCACGGTGCAGGGCTGGGTCGATTTCTCGAATGGCGAACGCGGGGTGACGATCGCCACGCCCGAAAACCCGATGGTGCAGCTTGGCGGCTTCCACTTCGGTGACTACCGGCAGGAATTCACCCTGGAACGTGCGCTGCTGCTCGGCTGGGTGACGAACAACTACTGGGAGACCAACTTCCGCGCCAGCCAGCCGGGGCCGGTGTCATCACGCTACCGCATCCTGCCCTATGCCGGGGCGTTTGACGAAGCCCGCGCGCATCGTTTCGGATTGGAGGCCCTGCATCATGCGCCGCTGCTGCAGCATCTGGGCGAGGCAGCAGCGGAAGCCGCGCTGCCGGAGCGCGGCAGCCTGCTCGATCTGCCACAGCTCCCGGCTGCCGTGCTGCGCATCAAGGCGGCGGATGATGGCGGCGGCATCCTCATCCGGCTGCAGAACGCCAGCGACACGCGGCACACCGCGCGCATCCGGTCCGGCCTGCTGACGATCACCAGCGCCAGCCGCTGCGACCTGCTGGAGCGGCCGGGCGACGCCATCCCGGTGCGCGAGGGTGAGATTGTGGTAGAGCTCGAGCCACGGCGCATCGCGGTGGTGCATCTGCAGGTGTCGGGCGCGCAGACCGCCTGAAAAACGAGGAGCGCTGCAGCGCCGCCGCGACCGCCGTCGTGGTGCGGAAGGGCGTGTTGCTGGCGGCAAACTACCAGTCCTTCTCGACCACGACATCCAGATACTCCGCCTTCAGGTCAACCAACCCGCTCACAAGCGTGCAGTGCCGATACCCGGGACGGACGAACTCCGGTGCATCCCGAAGTGCCAGGCTTAGCACGTTCCAGCCACCCGAATACAGTGTCACACCCAACTGCTTACGCATATCCAGTTTGTGCACATCCAGTAAATGCACTGCAAATGGCAGCTGTTCATTGCCATCCATCAGCAGGCTCATCTTCAGCGTGAGCTTCTGCTCGATGAGATCAAAACTGGCGTCGAAAAGCTGCGTGCCCTTTATGTCCGCGGGTTTGGAGATGTTGTCTTTCGTATACCCCAGCAGTCGGAGGTACTCATTACCGCTGGCCGTACCCTTCAGCCGTTCGAGCGTGCGGAAGAAGCCGGAAAGCGCCAAAAGCTCATCGCGAATATCGGCGGGTGCGTTGCTGTACTTTTCCAGCTCGCGCAGCGCTTTCTCCATTCGCGGCACATCGTGGGCTTCGGCGAACGCTATCGCACTGATCACCTCATCCCATGTGATGTGTGTACCGTTGTAATCATGTTTGGCTGCACGCCAGGACTCCGCAAAGGGAATCGCCGGGCGCAGGATCTCCGGCACCTTGCTTGCATCCAGATCACGCGACATCCCGATCATCTCCCCTTGGAACGCTGATTTCTGAAACCCTCTCACAACAGCCTGTGCCGAGCCGAGTGGCGGTCGACCGGCAAGCAACCCAATCTGCCTGCGGCCCAGTTCTACCAGTCCTTCTCGATCTCGACCTCACCATACACAGCCTTCAGCAGGAATCGGCCAGTCTCGATGTAGCAGTGTCGAGTTTCAGCAAAAACAAACTCTCTTGGTAAGCGCAAGGTGAATGCATACGTCAACCAGTTACCAGGCTCGAAACTAGATCTGTTCTTGCATTCGATCTCGGCGCTGCGGATATCGAGTAGTCGCAGCACAAACGGCCGGCGCTCGTCATTCTTCATCCACGCGCTCAGCTTCAACTCAATCAGATTGTCAGTCATGCTCTGCTGCGCATCATGCAGCAGAAAGCGCTTGATCAGCACCTCGGGCCTGCTGTCGCTCTCATCCTTGTACCCGAGCAAGCGATATTTCTCGCAACCGCAGACATTCTGCCCGATCTCCTCAAGCCGAATGAAGAATGTGTTGAATGCATCATACTCTTCAAGAATTTCAGGCGGCACCCTGTCACGAGGCCCCATCGAACTCAGCGCTCTCTCCAGAGTAAGGACATCATGCGTGGCTCCAAACTGATTCGCATCCACCATGGCGAGCCACTTCTCTTTGCCATACCAGAAACCATCTTCTTCAGTATGTGTATCTTCGTATCTCCATTTCTGGGCATATGGAATCGCCGGACGCAGGATCTCCGGCACCTTGCTTGCATCCAGATCACGCGGCATGATGGCGTTCTCTCCTTGCTTTGTCATCTGCGGTAGCGATTGCAGACATCGCCCGCTGCCGCTACGGCGTCTGTGCCGCAGGGCGCGGGGGACGCGCGCTGATCGAGATGCCCAGGCTGAAGGCCACCGCCAGCAGCCCCAGAATCGATGCAGAGGCGAACACCAGATGGTAGTCCCCCAGCACCTCGCGGAAGAAGCCGCCCGTGTAGCTGGCCAGCGCCGCCCCGATCATGTGCGCGAAGTAGATCCAGCCATAGATCGATCCCAGCGAGCGGCGGCCAAAACGCTGCGCCGTCAGGTTGACGGTCGGCGGAACCGTCGCCACCCAGTCCAGCCCGTACACCAGCGCAAAGATCAGCATGTTCTGCATGTTATAGATGAACGGCAGGGCCACCAGCGAGATCGCGCGCAGGCCGTAGTACAGCGCCAGCAGCTTGCGATTGTCCACGCGGTCAGTCAGCCAGCCGCTGGCAGTGGTGCCGACGATGTTCATCGCCCCCATGAAGGCGATCGCCCATGAAATCTCCACCTTCTGGAAGCCATGTTCCATCGCGTGCGGCAGCAGATGCGTGGTGATCAGCCCGACGGTGGTATAGCCGCAAACGAAGAAGCTGCCCGCCAGCAGCCAGAAATCGCGCGTGCGCAGCGCCTCGCGCATGGGGGTGGCGCGGCTGTCTGCGCGCAGCGTGGCCGCGCTGGCCGTGCCGATCGCTGTGGTACCGGCCTCCTCCGGCGTGCTGCGCATCAGAAACAGCACCGGCGCCAGCAGCACCGCGATCAGCAGGCCGAGCACGGCGAAGATCCCCTGCCAGCCGGCAGCCCCTTCCAGCACGATCAGCGCGGGCAGGAACAGCAGCTGCCCGGCGGCGGCGGCGGCGCTGAACACGCCCAGCGCCTGCCCGCGATACTGGTTGAACCAGCGCAGCGCCACGCTGCCACCCAGCGTGCCAGACACCGCGCCCGTGCCGATGCCGATCAGCACGCCCCAGTACAGATAGAACTGCCACAGCGCCGTCATCGTCAGCAGCAGCGCCAGCCCAACGGCGATCAGCGCCAGCCCGCCCAGCATCAGCCGGCGCGGGCCGTAGCGGTCGATCAGCCAGCCGCCCAGCGGCGCGCCCAGCCCGAAGAACACCAGGCTGATGGCGAAGGCCAGCGACACGCTGGCGCGGTCCCAGCCGAACGAGGCCTCCAGCGGCTCAAACAGCACGCCGGTGGCATTGCGCACGCCGGCAGAAAACAGCAGGCCGAAGAAGGTGATCGCGACGATGACCCAGGCGTAGTGAAAGCGATTGCGCAACATGCCATCCACTTTTCCACACAGACGCGCTTGTAAGCGCAATCATACCCAACGCCGGTCCGCGCCCGCCAGCGCAGCGGCCTCGATGGCGCTAGACGCGCCCATCCTCTGCGGCGCATACTGAGATCAGAGTTCCAGTCGCGGAGGTGATCTCATGCTGGCCACCAGGCTCGATCTCATGACCGAACTGCGCGAATTCTACCACCCCCCTGCCGACCGCTTCGTCCTGGTCGATGTGCCGCCGCTGCAGTATCTGATGATCGACGGCGCAGGCAACCCGAACACCTCACCCGCTTTCCAGGCCGCCATGCAGGCGCTGTACGCCGTCTCCTACGGGCTGAAGTTTGCCGTCAGGAAGCAGCTTGGCATCGACTACTCAGTGATGCCGCTCGAAGGGCTGTGGTGGACGGAAGCGAACAGCGCATTCAGCCAGGCGACCGACAAGGACCACTGGCTGTGGACGTTGATGATCCTGCAGCCGGACTGCGTCACGCCGGGGCTGACCGCCGAAATCGTCGCGACGGTAGTGAAGAAGAAGGCGCCACAAGCCGCCGCGCTGCGCCTGGAAACCCTGCACGAAGGACTATCGATGCAGAAGATGCACATCGGGCCGTATGCGAACGAGTGGCAGAGCCTGCGCCATCTGCACGAGGAGATCCTGCCGGAGCAGGGGCTGGTGGAGGACGGACGCCACCACGAGATCTACATGTCCGATGCCCGCCGAACAGCGCCCGAGCGCATGCGCACCATCCTGCGCCAGCCGGTGCGCCGGGTCTGAAGCGCCCTAGTCCGTGCCGCGGGTGCGCGGATCGAGCGCATCGCGCAGGCCGTCGCCCAGGAAGTTGAAGGCGAACATCACCAGAAACAGCGCCAGCGCCGGAAAGAGCGCCTGGTTGGGATACGAGGTGATGCGCTGCGCGCCCTCGCTGATCATCGAGCCCCAGCTCGGCGTCGGCGGGTTCACGCCCAGGCCGATGAAGCTCAGAAATGCCTCGTAGGAGATATACGTCGGGATCGTCAGCGTTTCGGCGACAATCACCGGGCCGAGGATGTTGGGCAGAATGTGGCGCAGCACCACGCTGCGACCGCGCGCGCCCAGCGAGTGCGCCGCCTCGATGTACTCCTTCTCACGCACCGACAGCACCTGCCCGCGCACCAGTCGCGCCATGCTCATCCATGACGTCAGGCCGATGCCGATGAAAATGAACAGCATGCCGCCCATGGCGCGGTCCAGCGCGCTCACCGCATAGGCGAATGTGCCCGGCGCAACATCGCTGAAGCCCGCCCGGAACAGCGCCATCAGCAGGATCACCAGCAGCGTGGTCGGGAAGGCATACATCAGGTCCACCACGCGCATCAGCAGATTGTCCACCCGGCCGCCGGCATAGCCCGACAGCAGGCCCACCAGCATGCCGACGATGATGCTGAACAGCGGGCCGACGAACGCCACCGCCAGCGAAACGCGCGCACCATACACGATGCGGCTGAACAGATCGCGCCCCAGGTTGTCTGCGCCCAGCGGATAGGCGTCGGAGACGCGCACGTAGCCGCCGGTTTCGCCCTGCGCCTTCATGCTCGGAAACAGCGAGATCACCCAGCGCGGCGCGGCGTTGGCGTCGGCCAGCGTCTGCGTGGCAAAGTCGTACGGCGCGATCAGCGGCGCGAACACCGCCATGATGACTGCGGCCAGGATGACCACCGAGCCCACCACGGCCATCCGGTTGCGGCGCAGGCGGCGCCACGAGTCGCGCCACAGGCTTTCGCCCATCGGGTGGCGCTCAAGCCGGGCGACGGAAGGCGCAGGCTGTGATTGTGCGGCGGCCATCATCCCATTCCTTCATCGCGCGGGCGGCATGCCCGCCGCATCACTCCAGGCGAATGCGCGGGTCAATCCACGCGTAGATCAGATCGACGATCAGGTTGGCGATCACCAGCGCGCCGGCATACAGCAGCACCGTGCCCATGATCACCGGATAGTCGCGCGCGCGCACACTGGAGACGAAGTAGCGCCCCATGCCGGGCACGCCGAACACCGTCTCCACCACAAACGTGCCCGTCAGCAGCGCCGCCGCCAGCGGGCCCAGCACCGTCACCACCGGGATCAGGCTGTTCTTGAGCGCATGCAGCGAGATCACCCGGCGCTCCGGCAGGCCCTTGGCGCGGGCCGTGCGGATGAAATCCTCGTTCAGCACCTGCAGCAGGCTGGCGCGCGTCAGCCGGGCGATCAGCGCCGAGTTGACGAAGCCGAGCGCGAAGGCCGGCAGGATGAGATTGGCAGCGCTGCCCCAGCCGCTGACCGGCAGCACTTTCCACTGCACACCGAACAGATACTGCAGCAGCGGCGCGGAGATGATGACCGGCACCGACACGCCGACGATCGCCACACTCATCGCAGCGTAGTCCCAGCCGGTGTTGCGCTTGAGCGCGGAGAACGTGCCCAGCGGCAGGCCGAACGCCAGCGATACCGCCAGCGCCGCCGTGCCCAGCTGCACCGAAACCGGCAGGTTCTCGCGGAAGATGTCGTTCACAGAGCGGCTGCGCGAGCCGTAGGTGGGGCCGAAGTTCACCCAGCGCAGCGTGGCTTCCTCGCCCAGAAACGCCGGCAGCGGGATGTTGATCAGGTAGTCTTCGGCCTGCGAAGGCGGCTGCCGCCCCACCGTGACGCGCGGGACGGCAATATCGCCCATGTAGTAGATGTACTGCATGTGCAGCGGTTCATCGAGGTGATATTTGGCGTTCAGCAGCGCCAGCGTCTGCTCGGGCAGCGGCTTCTCGCGGGAGAACGGCCCGCCCGGCACGGCGTGCATCAGGCCGAAGGTGATGAGCGAGACCACGAACAGGACGAGGAACATCCAGAGGAAGCGGCGGATGATGAACTTGGCCATTCTGATGATCCCCCCTCAACGCATGCGGGGTGAAGCGCGGCCTGCGCCCCGCCTCACCCCGGTTGTGCGGCCTGCTGCCTGCGATCAGCCGGTCACGTCCCACCGTCCAAAAGAACTCACCTTGACTCGTGGCAATTGCTTATTGCCCAGATTCAATGGTTGTATGCAGATTGTTGGCCTGCCAACTTTCATGACTTGGCCTCATTGGACAGTTTGGATTTCTTGTGGTTCATCTCGGCCACGTACTCAGACACGTCTTCGTCCCAGCCCGTACGTTGCTTGTCCAAAGCCAGCGCAATTGCGTCATCATACCGTTTCTGTTTCTCACGAATGATGCGTAGTTGCTCATAGCCGCGATGTGTCCGCGGGACTGGCATAGGATGGTTCTTGTATTCATGTCTGAAGGCTCTGGCCGCTTCTGCTGCAATAGCGATTTGAGCTTCGCAAGCTGCAATCGCCTGGTCAAAGGCCTCAGGAAGAAGGTCACGATCACGGTACCAAACCTCGATCAGCCCCTGTAACGCAAAATGCTCATCTAGAATGCGCTTTTGAACGCGCGCTTGTTCCACTGCCAAATTGAGCATCTTGCGAGCGATCACCCGGTCTTCGGGTGCCTTCTTGAAGTGCGTTGCCCAACTCCATAGGAACTGAGCAATACTTCCTGCCTGCTCGGCAGGAACTGAACCGTTGACGGCGTCCGGAAAACGCTTGGCAATTGAGTCGCGCTCTGACGATGTCAGCGTCTCACGCCACCATTTGTCCAAGCGATAGCTTTTGATGAGGCCACCCACCTTCGGCCCACCAAACAGCTTCATCTCCGCCCTCCAGTTCTGTTCCCGCCGATTCCCACAAATGCGATCAGCCGGTCACGTCCCACAGATAGTAGGCTTCGTTGCCCGTGATCGACGGGGCGCGCTCGACGTTCGGCTTCACCAGAAGCTGCAGGTTGTAGTAGTAGATCGGCGCGATGGCGGCATTCTCGTTGATGAGGATGCGCTCGGCCTCCGCGTACAGATCGCGGCGGGCCTGCAGGTCGGTCTCCAGGCGGGCTTCCACCACCAGCGCGTCGAAATCGGCGTTGACGAAGCCGGTGTCGTTCTGGCTGGCTTCGCTGAAGAACACGTCATACAGGAAGTTGTTGGCGTCGCTGTAGTCCTGGCACCAGCCGGCGCGGTAGATCGGCGGCGCGTCCTCGCTCAGCGAGGCGAAGTAGCCCGTGCTCTCGCGCGCGCTCAGCTCCACCGACACACCCAGCGTCTGCGACCACATCTGCTGGATGGCCTGCGCCACCGAACTATGCAGCGTGGTGTCGTTGTAAACGTACGTCAGCTGGCCCAGATCCGCCGCAGACGCCGCGCCCAGTTCCTGCAGCGCCAGATTCAGTTCCTCGACCGCCATCTCCGGGTTGTAGCCGATCGCGAAGTCGGCGTAATCAGCCTGCAGCGGCGCGGCATTCAGGCCCGGATAGGTGAAGAAGCCGGCCACCTGCTGGCCGCCACGCAGCACATTGTCCACGATCGCCTGGCGGTCAATCGCCATGCTCAGCGCGCGGCGGAAGTGCGCGTTCGACGACGGCGAGCTGGTGTCGGTGTTGTCGAAGCCGATGTAGTACGTGCACGGGTTACCGCCCGTCACATACTCCGTCGACAGCGTGGGATCGGCGCGCACGAAGTCGAGCTGGTCCGCGGGCACCTGAATGGCATCCATTGTGCCCGCCTGGTACTCGGCGAACTGCTGCGACAGATCGAGGAAGCGCAGCGTGACCTCGTCCAGCTTGGCCTGCGGGATGGTCTCGCTGCCCGGCCAGAACGGATTGCGAATGAGCGTGATGGACTCGTCGTGCGCCCATTCCTTGAGCGCGAACGGACCGTTGGTGGCGATGTTCTCCGGCTCCGTCCACACATCGCCGAACTCGTCGATGGCGAACTGCGGCTGCGGACGTGACATCCACAGGCCGTAGATGGCCGGCGTGAAGCTGGCGTTGTCCGGCGCGACGATCTGCACCGTGGTGGCATCCGGCGCGCTCACGCCCACCGTGCTGGCATCGGTCTCGCCCGCGTTGTACTCCGCCGCGCCCACCACATAGGGCACCAGCACGTACGAATACGGCGAAGCGGTCTCCGGCGCGAGCGAACGCAGCATGCCGTAGACCACATCCTGCGCCGTCACCACGCGCACGTTGCCGCTCTCATCGGTGAGCTGTTCCACAGCGCCACTGTCGGCGTTGTAGCGCACCCACGGCACGTTGTCCATCAGCGTGAAGGTGTAGATGACCGTGCCATCCGCCTGCACTTCGCTGGTATAGCCCGTCGCCAGCCCCAGGCCGGTCTCGGCAGTCAGCACGTTCTGCGCAGTCAGGCCCAGGAAAAGCTGATTGACGACTTCGATCTGCGAGCTGGCCTCGGACTGCGCCGGGTCAATCGTGAGCAGATCGCCGCTGACCATCGTGATGCCGGAAACGACCGATTTTGCCGCGTCCTGCGCCGAAGCAACGCCGCCCAACAGGGCCAGCGATGCCGTGAGCAGTGCAGCGATCCAAAGCCGACTCCCCTTCATAAACCGTACCCTCCCCCTAGAAAACCGTAATGCAGCGCTTCATATGCGCACAATCAACATTAGCGCGGGATAAGAAAGCGCGCAAATTGCCAACTTCTGCTGGATGGACTGCTGTGGATTCACCCGCGGGCGGGCGGGTCCCCCGGCGAGGCGGCGACCCGGCTTCGCCCGGCCCACACGCGCCGGGCAGCCAGCACCATCGGGATGCCCATGGCGATCGTGCCAACAATTCCGGGGCCGGGCA
>CAZZJW010000022.1:21132-51738 GCA_964654755.1 uncultured Pleurocapsa sp.
GCCAGCACCATCGGGATGCCCATGGCGATCGTGCCAACAATTCCGGGGCCGGGCAGCCCCCAGAATACCACCAGCCCGACCGTCTGCAGAAACCACACCACGGCGTAGATCACCAGCGCCGGCACGACCGGGATGCGCTCTGGCCGCAGCCCCGCCACCAGCGCCAGCGCGCTGATCACCGCGCTCGACAGCAGCCAGCCGCCGTAATTCGTCCATGGGATGCCGAAGTAGGTGAAGCCGGTGGTGTGATCGAACTGCCAGAAGCCCCAGCCGACCATCTGCGGATCGAGGAAGAGGTCCCAGGCCGTGAAGATCAGCATCGATGCCAGCACGAATGCAGCGCGCGAGCGGCCGCGCGTCAGCAGCGCAGCCAGCGCCCATGCCGAGGGCATGAGCATCATCCATGCGACGGGGACCAGCAGCGGCACACCACCAATCTGCGGCTGCAGCTTGTCGGTATAGTGATAGGGGCCGAACGGGAAACCGGTGCTGCTGCCGATGAACTCGATCACCCAGGCGGCCACCACCGTGACCGCAGCTACGATCAGCGCCCGCCGCGCGCCCAGCCCCGCCGCGAGCACCAGCACCGCCGCAGCAGCCTGCAGCAGCGCGCCGAGGGTGACACCGAACGGCAGCGCGCTATCGCCCAGCGTCCAGCGCTGGATCGGCACCGAGATCATCGCCAGCGCCCACACCACGACCAGCGCGTACGCCGCACGCTCCAGCCGCGACAGGCGCAGCCCACGCAGCCATGCCAGGCCCTGCCGCAGCGCGCTCATCCGATCGCCGCCCGCAGGCGGTCGACATCGCCCGCCACTTCCAGCCCAGCGCACTCGCCGGTGTCATCCAGCAGCACCTGGCCGGCGCGCGTCAGGCGCACGTGTATGCTCGCCTTGAGCGTCTCCGGCACGCGCATGCCCATGCTCTTGCGGTTGGGGCCGGGCAGGATGGCGCCCTCGGCCCGCGTCGCCATGATCTCCAGCCGCAGATCGCCATCGCCGACGGCCCACAGCACATGATCGTCGCTCAGTTCCAGGCGCAGATTCTTCGCGCCGGTGTACGTCGCCAGGCGCCAGAAGCGGCCGTTGTCCCACACGCCCGCCAGAAAGCCGGGGAACCATCCGCCCATCAGCGGGGTGACCGCGACTGAGGCGGACAGCGACACGCCGGGGCGGCTGAAGTGATTGGTTTGCAGCCACACCCAGCCGGCGGGGAACGACTTGCCCCAGTCCTTCTCGATATAGCCCGTGCCGCCGCTGAAGTCGAGCGACGCGCCATCCACGCGCAGCGCCCCCTCCACGCGATGATCGAACGACAGGATGCCGTGGTAGCACTCCATGATTGCCAGCCAGCCGAACGGGCCCATCACACCCGGCTCGCGCACCGACACCGGCCAGCCCTGGCCCGGGCCGAAGCTCAGCGTGCCCTGCACACGGCGCTGCGAGTCGTCGATGTCGAGCGTGATGCGATGGCGCTCGAAGCGGTTGGGGCCGATGCGCACATCGAGCGCGCCGGGCGCAGCGCTGAAGGCGCTGGCCGGGTAGCGATGGAAGGTGGCATGTCCGCTCATACCGTCGAACACCTGCACGAACGCATGATGCTGCGCGGGGTCGTCGCTCAGGAAGATGCCGGGGATGACTGCGTAGCGCAGCGCACGATCCGGCGAGACCACCTTGTAGTACCAGCCCTCGAAGAACGGCGGGCGCTTTTCCGCACCGTGATACCACTCCGGATGCGTGACACTGTCAAACCATCGGCTCATGCGCGCAAGCATAGGGTCTTCCCGGGGCAAACTCGGCGGTCGGTTGAGTGTGCAGCATACCATCCCGGCGCGCGATTAGCGAATGCTGCACTGAAGGTTAACGCCTGCTAACGAATTGCTGCCGCAAAAGCCGCCCTGCCCGATAATAATAGGTGGAGGCTGCCAGAATGCGGCCAAGGACGCGAGGATAGACATGAGCTTCTGGGAGTTCAGCAGTGCGCTCACCCGCCGGCTGATGCAGTGGTCGATGGTGAGCGCTGCGCTCGGCCTGCTGATGAGCACGCGCGGCGGATTCTGGTCCGGCGTGGGCTCGCAGTTCATCGGCTGGGCGGCGGTCAATCTGGGCATCACCTTCTTCGGCACACAGGGCACCAACCGCCGCCGCCAGCGGCTGGGCGACGCCGCGCTTCAGCCGGCTGTGAACGCCCGCGAAGCGCGCGGGCTGCGCCGCCTGCTGCTGATCAACGCCGGGCTGGATGTGCTGTACATGGTGGGCGGCCTGGTGCTGATGCGCCGCGACGGGGAGCGCACGCGCGGGGCCGGGCTGGGCATCGTGCTGCAGGGCGCGTTCCTGTTCGGCTTCGATCTGTATCACGCTGCGGCAATCGAGCAGGAAGTGGGGCTGGATGGCTGAGCTCGATCCCCGCGCTGCCGCCGTCTTCGCCAGCGCCTTTGCGGACCCGGTCCACGCCGACTTCACCCTGCCCGCCGCCGGGCCGTCTGCGCTGCTGATCCACGGCTTTCCGGGCACGCCCGCCGAGATGCGCGGGTTGGGCGATGTGCTGCACGAGGCCGGCTGGCATGTGCGCGGCCCCCTGCTGCCGGGCTTCGGCAGCGACATCGCCCGCCTCGGCCAGATGCGGCTGGAACACTGGCGTGATGCCGTCGCGGCGGAAGTGCGGGCGCTGCGCCAGCGCGGCCAGCCGGTGCTGATCGCCGGCCACTCGCTGGGCGGTGCGCTGGCGCTGTGCGCCGCGGCGGACGCTCCACCCGATGCCATGCTGCTGCTGGCGCCCTTCTGGAAGATCGACCATCCGCTGTGGGCGACGCTGCCTGCCTTGCGCTTCATCGTGCCGTCCATCGCGCCCTTCCGGCTGATGAAGATCGAGCCGGGCAGCCCGGAAGCGCAGGCCGGCATTCGCGAGATGATGCCAGAGGCCGACCTGAACGACCCCGCTGTGCTGCGTGCACTGCGCGACTTCCGCATCCCCACACGCCTGATCGCGGAGCTGCACCGGGCTGGCGCACAGGCCGGCACCGCCGCCCGCCGCGTGTCCTGGCCCACGCTGGTGCTGCAGGGCGCGAATGACCGCCTGGTGGCCCCCGCGCTGACGCGCCAGCTCGCGCAGCGCATGCCCGCACAGCCGCGCCTGATCGAGGTGCAGGGCGAGCACGACCTTGCGGCCATGCGCCAGCCGGCCCGCCCTGAGATCGCCCGGCACGTGCTGGAGTTCGCGCGCGGGCTGTCGTAAGCGCGCAGCGAGGAAGGCTGAACCTTTCCTCAGCCCGCATTCATCATCGCGCAGTATAAATTCTTTCGGGTGGCGTTCAGGACGGCGGGTGATGCGGATGAACGACAGCGCGGGATTGATCCTGCTGGTGAATGCAGCGGCCACATGGATGATGACCGGGGTGATCTGGCTGGTGCAGGTGCTGGTGTACCCCAACTTCCGGCTGGTGCCGCCCGAAGCCTACCCGGCCTATGAAGCGGCGCACATCAGCGGCATCGTGCTGCTGGTCGGGCCGCTCATGCTGGCCGAGGCGTTCACCAGCGCATGGCTGCTGGTGGAGCGACCGGCGTCCGTGCCCGTGTGGATGCCGCTGGCCGGGCTGGCCTGCGTGCTGGTGGTGTGGGCGGTGACGCTGTGCGTAAACGCTCCGCAGCACAGCCTGCTCAGCCTGGGTTTCCGCGCCGATGTCCACAGCGCGCTGGTCGCCTCCAACTGGATCCGCACCGCTGTCTGGAGCGCGCACAGCCTGCTGACGGCGGGGATGATCTGGCTTGTGCTGCCGCGCGGATGACGCACGGCGGCAGGTTGTATGATAAAGTGAACGGACGGCATTGCAGTCGGGTTACGGCGTAAAGGACGGCCTCGCGTGAAGCGACTCATTCTCGCAATCGGCTCTGCAGCACTCGCATGCGGCCTCGCGGCCTGCCAGAGCAGCGGCCCGCTGCGGCAGATCACACGGGGCGATGAGCTGTACTTCAACGACTTCTCGCAGTCCGCCTCGTTTGAGGAAGGCAGCTACGACGGCGCTACCCTGCGCGTGCGCGATGGCGTGTATCGCATCGACGTCACCAACGGCGACGGCACGCTGTGGTGGGGCCAGTACGGCGAAACCCTGGGCGATGCCATCATCGATGTCGATGCGACGCAGGTGAGCGAACGCCCTGAGACCGTATACGGCGTGATGTGCCGGGTGCGCGGCACGGTCGGTCAGCCGCAGACGCCCGATCCGGAGCTGACCGCCATCCTCACCGACACCCCCGCCACGGAAGAGGCGACAGAAGCCGCCACCCCTGAAGCGGAAGCGACGGAACCGGCTGCAGAAGCCACCGCTGAAGTGGAGCCCGCCTACAGTCCCAGCGGAGACGGCTACCTGTTCGTCGTGCAGGGCTCCGGGCAGTACGCCATCTTCCGGGCACGCGGGCGCGATGTGCAAACGCTGGTCAACTGGACTGCCTCTGAGCACATTCGCACGGGCGCGGCCAGCAATCACCTGCGCGCCGTGTGCGTGGACAACTATCTGGCCTTCTACATCAACGATCAGTTCGTCGCGGATACCACGGACGACTCGTTCCGCGCCGGTCAGATCGGGCTGGTGGCCGGCGCAGCCAGCCGGCTGGGTGCGCGCATCGAGTTCGACAATCTATCGGCAGCGTCCCCCGCCTCCTGACGCGATGACGTCTGCGGCGCTGCCTGCCGACCCGGCGCTGGGCGAAGCGCTGGCGAACTATCCTGCTGACCGCCTGCGCCTGGTGCTGGCCGCCGGGGCGGCGGGTGTGCTGGTGGGCGCCGTGCTCACGCTGCTGCTGCTGCTCATCCCGGATGGGTGGATCGCTCCGCTGGCGGCGCTGGCGATGGCGGCGGCCGGGCTGGGGCTGGGCTGGCTGGTGCTGCATCTGTGGAACCGCGAGATCGTGCTTTACCAGCGCGGCTTCAGCTATCAGGAAGGCTCACGCACCGTGCCCTTCTACTACGCCGAGGTCGCGGCGCTGCGCCTGCAGGCCGAGCGCCTGCGCTATTTCGGCGGGCGGCTGCGGCGCGATGCCTACCGAATCACCCTCGTCACCGAAAAGGGCGATCGCATCGTCATCACCGATCTGCTCTACCGCCGCGCGCCAGAGCTGGGCACACGCCTCACCGAGCAGGTCAATGCCGTGCTTGGGCCGCGCCTGAAAGCGCGCTACAACGCCGGCGACGCGCTCACGTTCGCGCCCGGCCTGCGCATCAGCCGGGACGGGTTCTCGGCGGATGCGCGCCACTTGTCGTGGGATGGTTATGGCGGCTACCGCCTCGGCGGTGGTAAGCTCCACATCCTCGCGGCAGACGAGGCGGTGTGGGCGGCCTTCGCGCTGCGCGAGATCGACAACGTCACGCTGCTGCTGCAGCTGCTCAAAAGCCAGGCTGGCTGATCATGACCGTTGTGCTGTGGTGCATCCTTGGCTTCCTGTCCGGCTCGCTGATGTTCTCGCTCTGGCTGGGGCGGCTTGGGCTGCACCGCGATATCCGCCAGGTGGGCGATGGCAACCCCGGCACGACCAACGTCTTCCGCGCCGGCGGCAAGCGGCTGGGCGTGCTGGCCTTCGCGCTCGATGTGCTGAAGGGTGCGCTGCCCGTCGCGCTGGCGAAGTTCGTCGTGGGCATCGACGGCGCCGGCCTGGCCGTGGTGGCGCTCATGCCTGTGCTGGGGCACGCCTTCTCCCCGTGGGTCGGCTTTCGCGGCGGCAAGGCCGTGGCCGTCAGCTTCGGCATGTGGATCGGCCTCACGCTGTGGGAGGTGCCGATGCTGGGCGGAATCGGCCTGGGCGTCAGCTATCTCTTCATCCGCAACTCCGGCTGGGCGCTGATCGCCGACATGCTGGCGCTCGGCGTGTATCTGGCCTTCGTGCGCCCCGCTGACCCGGTCGTGCTGAGCGTATGGGCGGGCAATCTCGCGCTCTTCGCGCTGAAGTATCGCGCCGATCTGCGCCAGCCGCCGACGCCTCGCGGCTGGATCTCCCGCCGGCTATGGCCCTCGACTTCGCCTTCCGCCTGACGGTGCTGTTCGTCGCTGCGGCGCTGGTCGTGGTGGCGGCGCTGGCCGTGCTGAACACGCTGACCTTTCCCCGGCTGGGGCGGCGCAGTGCCGCAGACGGCGCGCCGCTGATCTCGGTATGCATCCCCGCGCGCAACGAAGCGGCCGTCATCGGCCAGACCGTGCGCGCCCTGCTGGCGCAGACCGGCGTGTCGTTCGAGGTGCTGCTGCTGGACGACAACTCGGATGACGACACCGCCAGCACCGCGCATGCCGCCGCCGCTGGCGACAGCCGGCTGCGCGTGTTCGAAGGCGAAGTGCTACCGGCAGGGTGGTTCGGCAAGAACTGGGCCTGCGCCCAACTCGCCCGGCAGGCGCGCGGCGAGCTGCTGCTCTTCACCGACGCCGATGTGCGCTGGGGCCCTGGCGCGCTGGCGGCGCTGGCGGCGGAGCAGGCGGCGTCCGGCGCGGGCCTGGTCAGCGCGTGGCCCACGCAAATCACCCGCACGTGGGGCGAGCGCCTGGTCGTGCCGCTGATGGCGCTGGTGATCTACGGCTATTTGCCGCTGCCGCTGGTCAATCGCACGCGCTGGGCGCCCTTCGCCGCCGCCAACGGGCAGTGCCTGCTGTTCACACGTGCCGCCTACGCCGCCGCTGGCGGGCATGCGGCTGTGCGCGCATCCATCGTCGAGGACATCGATCTGGCTCGGCGCGTCAAACGGGCCGGGGAGACGCTGTGGATGGCCGATGGCGCCGGGCAGATCGCCTGCCGCATGTACACGTCGTGGCCGCAGGTGCGCGATGGCTACGCCAAGAATATCATCGCGGGGTACGGCGGGCTGCTGCCCTTCGCGCTGGGCGCGCTCTTTCACTGGCTGGTGTTCTTCGGGCCGTGGCTGTGGCTGCTGGGCGGGCTGGCGTGGCCAGCCCTGCGCGCGCCGTTCGCCTTCCCCGTGCTGCCGCTGGCGCTGATCGCGCTCGGCATCCTCGTCCGCGCGCTGACGGCCGCCGCCACCCGCCAGCGCCCCGCGGACGCGCTGCTGATGCCAGTCTCCGTCGCGCTCATGACCGTCATCGCGGCCCGAGCGCTGTACTGGCAGGTGCGCTACGGCGGCCCGCGCTGGAAAGGGCGCACACTCACCCGGCGAGCAGCAGGCGAAGCGCCCGCCTCATCCTGAATACCCGGCAGGCTGGCGCTGGCCAGCCACACACAGACCAGGAGCACTGACATCATGTATCTCGGACTGCAGGTCCCCAGCTTCACGTACTCGGGCGGGCCAGCCGCCATCCGCACCACGCTGCGCGACATCGCCCAGGCGGCAGAAGCGGGCGGCTTCCACAGCCTGTGGGTGATGGATCACTTCTTCCAGATGGAGATGCTCGGCGGCCCCGACCTGGAGATGCTGGAGGGCTACACCACGCTCGGCTACTTCGCCGCGCTGACCGAGCGCGTGAAGCTGGGCACACTGGTCACCGGGGTGATCTACCGCCATCCCGGCATCCTGCTCAAGACCGTCACCACGCTGGATACGCTGTCCGGCGGGCGGGCGTACCTGGGCATCGGCGCGGCATGGTACGAACGCGAGGCGCGCGGCCTGGGCGTGCCCTATCCGCCGACGGCTGAGCGCTTCGCCCGGCTGGAGGAAACGCTGCGCATCGTCCATCACGCATGGTCGAACGACGCGTCAGCCCCCTTCACCGGGGAGTACTATCAGCTCACCGAGCCGCTCATCAATCCGATGCCGCTGGCGCAGCCACACCCACCGATCATGATCGGTGGCATGGGCGAGAACAAGACGCTGCGCATGGTGGCGCAGTACGCCGACGCCTGCAACTTCTTCGTGTCCGCCGGCCCCGACGTGCTGCGCGACAAACTGAACACGCTGCGCCGTCACTGCGACGCGCTGGGCCGCGACTACGCGGGCATCGAGAAGACCGCGCTGGGCACGATCGCCCCGGCCATGACGGCTGCCGAGGTGATCGCGCAGTGCCGCCAGGCCGCCGCGCTCGGCTTCACGCACATGATCTACAACATGCCGCACATCGAGCACATCACGCCGCTGGAGGCGCTGGCGCAGGAGGTCATCCCGGCGATCGCTGACCTTTAGCGCGGCGCGCGGGCCGGCTAGGCGCCGTCGGTCTCCGCATCCGCCAGCACCTCGACGAAGAAATTCGGCTGTTCGAGGATGCGATGCACCGGGCAGCGTCCGGCGATCTCCAGCAGGCGCTGGCGCTGCTCGTCGGTCAGCGGGCCATGGAAGGTGATCTCCTGGCGAAAGGTGTTGACGCTGTCGGCGGGGCCGCTGTAATCGGGATAGTCGGCGGCCTTGAGCTTGTGATGCGTCACCACGACGTCGACGCCTTCCAGCGGCCAGCCCTTGCGCCGGGCATACACCCGCGCGGTCATGGCCGCGCATGCGCCCAGCGCCGATGTCAGAATCTCCACCGGGTTTGGCCCGGCGTTTGTGCCGCCATCCGCGATTGCCTCATCTGCGAAGAACTGCACATCGCGCACGGCGATGTGCGCCTTCACACCCTCGGTGAGTGTAATCACTGCCTGTTCCATGGTCGCTTTCTTCCTTCGTCGTCCTCAGCCATCATCTGCCCGGCGTGTGCCAGTCTCAGGCGTGCGCCCAGCCCGTCCAGCCGCGCGCCTGCCAGGCGGCATACAGCGCCACCGATCCGACCGTCGCCACATTCAGACTGGCGACGCGCCCACGCATCGGCAGGCACACCAGCAGATCGCACGTATCGCGCACCAGCCGGCGCATCCCCTCGCCCTCGCTGCCGAGCACCAAACCGATGGGGATATTCAGATCGGCCTTGTCCAGCGGCGGCACGTTCGGGCCGATATCCAGCCCGACCAGCCACACATCCTGCTCCTTGAGTTCCTTCATCGCCTGCACCAGGTTGGTCACCTGCACCACCTGCAGATGCTCCACCGCGCCGGATGACGCGTTGACCACCGCCGGCGTCACACCCACCCCGCGCCGGTCCTGCAGGATGACGCCGTGCACGCCGACGGCATCCGCCACGCGCAGCAGCGATCCGACGTTCTGCGGATCCTTGAGCAGATCGAGCACCAGCAGAAACGGCTTCTCCCCGCGCTGGCGGACGGTCTCGAACACCTCTTCCAGCCGGCTGTAGCGATAGTCCGCGGTGCGCAGCGCCATGTTCTGATGGTTGGCGCCGTGCGTCAGATCGTCGATGATGCGGCGGGGCACACGATTCACCTTCACCCCGCGCTCCTGCGCCGTCTGCAGGATTTCAGCGACGATGCCCTTCTCCTCCACCGTCTCGGTGAGCAGCAGCTGCTCCATGCTGCGGCGGCCCGCGCGCAGCGTCTCCATGATCGCCCAGTGGCCGTAGATGAAATCGGTCATCGTATCGATATCCTTCCCGTGTCCCTAGCGCAACGCGGCGGCATCGATGCCGAGCGCGACGTAGGCATAATCCTGCTCAAACGTGGGCAGGCCGAGCTGCGCGGCCAGCGCCAGCGTCTGCGCCCGGTGATCGGTGCCGTGATTGAGCACGTGGAACAGCACTTCCCACACCCGCATCGGCGTGGTCTCGAACGGCAGCCGCAGCTCGGCATCCGTGAGCCGGGCCAGCCAGAAGCGCATGTCGCGCTCCACCTGGTCCCACTTCATCCGCACCTTCTCCCGTGTGGGGAAATGCGCCGGATTGAGGAAGCCGGGCGGCTCCACACCACGCAGGCCGCAGAACCAGCGCTCATCCACGTTGAGCAGGTGGACGACCTGATTGCGCACCGACCCGACGGAGTAATCGACGGGCTGCGTGAACTGCGCGTCCGTCATCGGCACGATCGTGTGCGTCCACAGGCGCTGGTTCTGCTGGATGTGATAGTCGAACAGCCTGCGGAACCCTTCGGCGTTCACGGCAGCACGCGCCACACCGTGCCATCCGCGCGATCCTCAAGGATCACGCCGATCTTCGCCAGCTCATCGCGCAGGCGGTCGCTTTCGGCCCAGTTCTTCGACTTGCGCGCCTGCATGCGCAGCTGCACCAGCAGCTCGATCAGCGCCGCCTCGCGCTGCGCGCTGCCGGCAGCGGCGCTTTCCGCCGGAGGCAGCAGGCCAAGCACATCGCCAGCGGTCGCCTGATAGGCTTCCAGAATGGCATCCAGCACCGGGCGGCTGATGGTGGTGCCGCTGTTGAGCAGGCTGTTGACATCGCGGGTGAGGTCCTGCAGCGCGGCGATCGCCTGCGGGGTGTTGAAGTCGTCGTCCATTGCAGCGGAGAATGCCGAGCGCGCCTCAACCAGCCGCGCCGCAAAGCCGCCCGCATCGCCGCCCGACGGGGCCGCCAGCGCCATCTGCCGTGCCAGCCGCACCGCGTTGACGAGGCGCTCCCAGCCGCGCGCCGCCGCCTGCAGCGCCTCCTCACTGTAATCCACCGGATTGCTGTAGTGTGCGCTGCCGGAGAAGTAGCGGATGACGCCCGGCTGATAGCGTTCCAGGGCATCGCGAATGGTGATGAAGTTGCCCAGGCTCTTGGACATCTTCACGCCATCCACCGTCAGGCTGCCCACCAGCATCCAGTAGCGGGCGAAGTCGGCATCGTTGGCGCACTCGCTCTGCGCGATCTCGCTCTCATTGTGCGGGAAGATGTTGTCGATGCCGCCGCCATGAATATCGAAGGTGGGGCCGAGATACTTGAGCGCCATCGCCGAGCACTCGATGTGCCAGCCGGGGAAGCCCTCGCCCCACGGGCTGTCCCAGCGCAGAATGTGCTCCGGCTCTGCCTTCTTCCACAGCGCGAAGTCCTCGGGATTGCGCTTCTCGCCGCGCACGGCCTCGCGCGTGCCAGCTTCCAGCTCCTGCACCCGGCGGTTGGAGAGCTTGCCGTAATGCGGGTCGGTCTTCACATCGAAGTACACGCTGCCGCCGGCCTCATAGGCGAAACCCCTGGCGATCAGCGTGTCGATCATGCGCAGCATTTCCGGGATGTGCCCGCTGGCGCGCGGCGAGATATCCGGGCGGGCGACGCCGAGCGCGTCCATCGCCTCAAAGTAGGCCCGCGTATACGTCTCGACGATCTGCATTGGCCGCGACTGCGACTGACGCGCCTTCTTCAGGATGCGGTCCTCGCCGCTGTCGAGCAGGTGGCCAACATCGGTGATGTTCTGCACGTACAGCACGTCGAGGCCGGTGGAGCGCAGATAGCGCACGACGACATCGAATGCGACATACGTCTTGGCGTGGCCGATGTGCGGCAGGTCATAGACGGTGGGTCCGCACACGTACAGGTTGACATGTCCCGGGTTCAGCGGCACAAATTCCTGTTTCTCGCGTCCCAGTACGTTGAAAATTCGCAGGGCCATGCGCCGTCCCCATTCCAGCCGGTTGGATAGCAGATGCGCGCATTTTAACCCATGCCGGCGCGGTTTGGCAGGCGGGGGAACGAGAGTTGGCCCACAACCCCTGCACAGCGCGTGAACGAACGCGCTGCGCCAGCGGAGACTCCCCTGCGCATTCGAGGGGGCCTCCGCCGTCAGCACAGGGCGCGGCTAGGCGGGCCGCCGCAGCGTCGCGATGGTATCGCAGGCCGGGCAGCGCCCATCCGGCCGGATGATGGCGAATCCACCCTGCGGATCGTCCTCGACGAAGCGCTCGTAGTCGACGTTGAAGATGATCAGCAGCGCCACTTCGGCATCCTGCTGGTTGGCCGCCACGGTAATGGCATCGCGCAGCCAGTTGGCCTGGTCCTCGATGCTGTTGCCCGCCGCCCACGCGAAGGGCGCAGGCAGCGCCTGGGCGAAGCCATCGCCGGTGAGATAGCCCAGTTCGGTGAAGCACAGCGGCTTGGGCGTGCCACGCACCGAGAAGGCGAACTCCGCACGCTGGATCATCAGCTGCAGATAGCGCGTGGGATACTCGCCGCGCGGATCGCCGCCCAGCGCGGTCGGCGGCAGGATGCCTTCGTTGTAGTGCACGCCGACGCAGTCAGTGAAGTTGGCGACGCCCGCCGCGGCCATCTGATCGTAGTACACGTTGTCATCACAGCCGCCTGCGCCGCAGCCGCCGAAGAACCCGGTCGGGGCCGGCGCGCCGGTGACCACCATCACATCGGGGTTGGCGGCCTTGATGGCGGTGTAGGCGGGCTGAAGCAGTGCCGCGTAGTTGGCCCCGCTGATGAGCTGCGCTGGCCACTCACGGTCGATGTTCTGCTCATTCCACACCTGGATCGCGCCGGGGCCCATCTCGGCCACCTGCGCGACGAACTCCGAGTACACGCGCGAGTATTCCGGGATGCCGACGGCGGCCAGCTCGAACTTGTCACCGGGGATGCTCAGCAGGATGTCGAAGCCGTTCTCATGCGCGAAGTTGATGCGATCGCGCGCGACGTTCAGCAGCGACGCATCACCGATGGTGTAGCGGATCTGGAACTTCATCCACGTCAGGCCAGCGCCGCCTATCAGCGCCGCGGCCTCCGGGCTCATGTGGTCCATCTGCCCGCCCACGTTGAGCGGCAGCTCGTTGGTGATCGGCGGGCGCGGGATGAGCGTCGGCTCAGCCGGCGGCGGGGCGGTGGTGGCCTGCGGCTGCCCGGCTGCCGCGCCGTTGGCGACGCGCATCGGGCCGACGATCACCTGGCGCACCGAGCCATCGGCCAGCGCCGCCGTCAGCCGCAGCGAGTACACGCCGTCTGCCACCAGACGCGTATCCCACTGCGCGATCAGGCCGGCAGTGACCGGCGTGCGGCCCGGCAGCGTCACCGGCGTCCACGTCGCGGCATTCGGGTCCATCGAGAAGGGCGCGACTTCCAGAAAGTACTGCTGCAGGTTCGGCGGATTGACCGTGCCGGTGACATCCACCATGCCGCTGACAGTGGTGGTCGCCTGCGGGCTGGTGATGGTCACCTCACCCTGCTGCGCCAGCACCGCCGGGGCGCACACCAGGCCGACAAGCACAAAAGCCAGGATCGAGACCCAGCGTTTCATCACATGAACTCCTCTGAACTTGCATGACGGTGGTTCAGCAAAGCATACACAGCAGGAGCCGGCATGGCCATGCCCCTGCTGTACGCTTTGCTGACGACTGACTGACGCTGCGGCCAGTGGCCTAGCAGCCGCCCTTCTGCAGCGTGAACTCGATCGTCCGCGTGTTGTCTCCCTTGTTGGTCTCAGGGATCTGGTTGGACGGATCGATGGTGATGGTGATGCGATGCGCCTCGTTGAAGTACACGCCGATCGTCAGCGGCACGTCGATGCGCTGCGTCACGCCCGGCTGGATGACCGGCACGGGGCCCTGCGTCGAGCCAGACACGGTGCCGCTGGCAATGTGCTGCGCGGTCACGCTGAACACGCCGGTGACGGCATTGGCCTGGCTGCCCAGATTGGCGATGTCGATGCCGACCTGGAACGTCTGATTGCACGTGGGCGGGTTGGGATTGAGATAGCCGTTACCAGCGACCAGGTTGGTGCTGGTCGAAGGCGTGGGCGTGGCCGGGACCGGCGTGAAAGTAGGCGTAGCGGGCGGCGGCGGCGGCTGCACACGCGGCAGCACGCCGACATTGCCGGTCACAGCCAGCACGCTCGGTGACATCCAGCCCAGGCCGCCGCTGGGCAGCTGCACCTGATACCAGCCAGTCCCCTGATTGCTGATGCCCACCAGCGTGACGACCGTGCCCTGCGTCAGCGCGGTGATGACCGGGTAGTTGGTGCCATCACCCGTCCGCACGTTGGCCGTGGCGGTGGTCACCGTGCCGCGCGGCGTCGGGTCTTCCGTCGGAGGCACCGTGGGCTGCGGCGGCGTTGTCGGGACGATGGGCGCGGCTGTCGGCTGCACGCTCGCCCCGCCGCCACCGATGGTGATGCCCAGGCCCTGCAGGATGCCGCTGACCTCGGGGTCAGGCGTGTTCTGCACGCGCAGCGGCCCCACCAGCGCCACCAGCGGGCTGGCCCCGGCGATATTCACCGTCAGGCGCAGCTCGTACAGGCCGTCGCTGAGCATGGTGGTGTCCCACGTGCCCAGCAGGCCGCGCGTGACCGGGCGGGTGCTGGGCAGCACCGCCGGGAAGAAGATCGGCGGGCCGCTCGGCGTCGGTGCGGGGCCGGCCAGCGACGGAGCGGGCAGCGTAATCGTGCGGAATTCAAGGAAGTAATTGGACATGCCCGGCGCATCCGCCGAGCCGATGATCGGGAACTGCCCGCTCACCACATATACCGGCAGCGGAAAGAGAATATTGGCGTTGGGGTTCTGCCCGCTGGCATCTGCCGGGGCGGGCTGCTGCGCCATCATCGGCGCTGCCGCTGTCAGCAGGCCGAGACAGACGAGCAGCACGATCAGTTTCCATGGCGAACGCGTGAGTTGGCGCATCTCCGGTCCTTTCTCCTGTGCTTGCACAACCGCTTGCTGGCATAATCATACACGAAACGCGGTTGCATCAGTACGCCTGCGGGGTGAATGATCACTACGGGTTACCGCCTGTTCGTCGCCGTGGAGCTGTCGCCCGGCATCCGCGCGGCGCTGGCCGGGCTGCAGCGCCCGCTGGCCGGCGCGGCCTGGGTGCGCGCGGAGGCGCTGCATCTCACGCTGCGCTTTCTCGGCACGGGCATCCCAGCCCGGCAGCTGGAGCGCGTGCAGGCGGCGCTGGGTGTGGTCGCCCTGCCGCCGTTCACGCTGGAGGTGGCCGGCGTCGGTCGGTTTCCGCCGCATGGCCCGGCCCGCGTGATCTGGGCGGGCGTGCGGGCCCCGCCCGGCCTGCCGGCGCTGGCGCAGGCCGTCGAGCAGGCCGCCGAGGCTGCCGGGTTTACGCCCGAGACGCGCCCCTTCAGCCCGCACATCACGCTGGCGCGGCTGAAGGGCCAGCCCGCGCCCCAGCCGGTCGCCGAATGCCTCGCGGCGCTGCGCGACTTCCGGGCGGGCAGCATGCCGGTGCAGGCCTTCGCGCTGATGTCCAGCACGCCCGGCCCGCACGGATCGACCTACACAGCGCTGGGCGCATGGCCGCTGGACCCACCGCCCGAGCAAGGACCCACATGCGACTGAGCCGACTGAGCCTGACGCTGCTGGCGGTGTTCGCCGCCTTCATCGGCGGCAGCCCGTACTACGCCACCATCTTCCCCATCCGTATCGCGGCGCATGTGCTGTTCACGCTGGCGGCTGCCGGCTGGCTGATCGCCCGGCTGCGGCGCGGGCGTGGGCTGCCCGCCACCCCGCTCACCGGCCCGCTGCTGGCGATGGCCGCGGTGTGGCTGCTCACCTCGGCGCTCGCGCCGGATGCGCGCATGGCCTTCGAGCACACATGGCTGCTGCTGCTGCACACGCTGATCGTGCTGTTCATCGGCGCGCTGCTCCTCAGCGGGCGACAGCGCCTGGCCTGGGAAATCCAGTTCATGCTGGCGGCCGTCGTCGTCATCCTGGCCGGGCTGCAGTTCGGCTCGTTCCTGTTCGGCTGGGGCATCACGCCGGAGACGGGCGCAGGCTGGCTGCAGGCGGGCCGCCCGCCGATCACGCCGATGCTCTATCTGCCACTGGGCGTCAGCACCTGGCTGGCGGCCTACTGCGCGCCGCTGTGCCTGCTGGCGTTCGCCTGGTCGCTGACAGCGGCCCGCCGTGACGAACGCCTCGCGCTGCGCGTGCTGGCCGGGCTGCTGCTGCTGGTGCTGCTGGGCACGACCAGCCGCGGCGGGCTGCTGGCGCTGGGGGCCGCCGTGCTGATCTTCGGCGTGCTGCAATACACCCGGCGGCTGCGCGCGCGCATCGGCGTGCTGGCGCTGCTGGCCCCGGCGGCGGCGCTGGTGGCGGTGGTCGCGGCGCTCATCCTCGTCATCGGGCGCAGCGGCGCGCGCAGCGCCGGCGACGTGCTGCGGCTGTCGCTGTGGCAAAGCGCCGCCGCCGTCATAACAGAGCACCCGCTGGCCGGTGTCGGGCCGGGTGGCTTCGCCCGGGCCATGCGCGAGGTGCGCGATCCAACCGTCGTCGATGACCGGCTGGGCACCGCGCACAACATCGCGCTCAACACCCTGGCCGAGACCGGCCTGCCCGGCGCGCTGGTGCTGGCCTGGGCGGCGCTGGCCGGCGTGTGGGCGTGGTGGAGGCTGCGCGCTCAGACATCCGGCGGCTATCGCCTGCGGCTGGATGCTGCGATGGCGGCGCTGGCCGGGCTGGCGATGCAAAGCATGGTCGACATGTTCACGGCAACCCCGATCGTCATGCTGGCGGCGCTGCTGGCGATGACCTGCACGCTGGACACGCGCCCGCAGGCCATCCGCCGCCTGCGCGAGGCACCGCCCTCGCGATCCCTGCGTGCAGCCGCCGCTGCCGCGCTGGCGCTGGTCCTGGCGGGCGCCCTGCTGTGGGTGGGCTCTGATCGGGCGCAGGCGGCCTATCTGCGCAGTGTGCAGTTCAGCAGCCTGGAGGCGGCGCAGGAGGCAGCGGCGCTCGATCCGCATCTGCGCCTCTACCGCCTGCAGATCGCCTATCTGAACGGACGCGCCGCCCAGACCGCTGAGCAGATCGACGCGGCCATCGCCGGGCATCAGGCTGTGCTGGCGCTGGAGCCGACCTGGGACACCGGCTGGATCAACCTGGCGGCGCTGCACGAACGCAGGGGCGATCTGCCGGCAGCGGCTGAGGCGCTGGAGCGGGCCGACGCGATCAACCACGGCAACGGCGCGCGCTATCACATCGCACGGCTGGCGGACGCGCAGGGGCAGCCACAAGCCGACGTCGAGGCGCTCTACCTGCAGGGGATGACCGGCGCGTTCTCCCCGCTGTGGCAGGCCACGCCCGCCCGCCGCGCGGCGCTTGAAGCTGTGTACGCCCAGACCACCCCCGATGTGCAGTACCGCCTGGCGCTGGCGCACTTCCCGGAACGCGCCGCGACTATCCCGGCGGACGAGGACAGCACGCCCGGCATGTGGCTGCTGGGCGAACGCGCGCTGCAGGCGGGCGATGCCGCTGCGGCGCAGGACCTCTTCGCACAGGCGGCAGCGCTGCAGCCGCTGAACGCCGACTACGCCATCAGCCTGGCGCGCGCGCTGCTGCCCGATCTGCCGGGCTCGCAGGCGCAGATCGAAGGGCTGCTGGCGCGCGCGCAGCTAAGCTTCGGGCAGTTTGAGCAGGCAGGTGCGGTGCGGGCGCAGATGGCGCTGGCGCTCGGCGCGCCGCTGGAGGTTGTGCAGCGTTACCGGCTGCTGGCTGGCCCGGCGCGCGTGATCAGCCAGAACTTCGAGGGCGTGCTCTTCGGCGGGCGCGGCGGCAGCTTCGAGCTTTATCCGGAGATGCGCCTGCCCGGCCCCGGCAGCGCCGCCTTCGCGCCGTGGATGGACGCCGCCGCCGATGCCCCGCCCGATCAGGCGCGCGCCATCTATCGCGCCATCCTCGACATGGCGCCGGAGCAGGCCGACGCGCGCGCCGCCCTCGACCGGCTGGAGGCCGCCTCATGAGCGCATCGCTGCGCGCCCTCGCTCCTCGCCTGCTGCTGGGTGCGGCGCTGGTGTACTTCGTCGCCATCGGCGCCACCTACAACGGCATCCTCGATGTCGATCAGCGCCTGCGCAGCCTGGATGTGCTGCTGGCGCTGACGCTGATCTGGCTGGGCGCGCGCGCCGCCCTGCGCTGGCGCTGGCAGGCCACGCCGCTCGGCCTGGCCTTCGCCGCGTGGGCGCTGGTATTCGCGCTCTCGCTGGCAGCCAACCCGGAACAGGCGCGGCGCAGCGCCATGGCGTTGTGGTACATGGGCGCATACCTGCTGCTGCTGCTGGCGCTGTTCGACGCCTGCGCCAACCGGGGTCTGTCGCGAGGCGCGCTGGTGGATGCGCTGCTGTTCGCCGGGCTGATCCTGATGCTGTTCGGCGGCGTGCAGGTGCTCTCCGCACTGCGCGCCGGCCAGGGCCTTCCCCGTCCCGTCAGCGTGCTGGGCAACGCGAACACCTTCGCGGCGGCGCTGGTGCTGCTGGCCCCGCTGGCGCTGGCGCGGCTGTGGGCCCAGCGCACGCGCGCACTGCGGCTGCTGTGGGCGGGCTATCTGCTGGCGGCGCTGGCGCTGCTGCTGGCGACATTCTCCCGCGGCGGCTGGCTGGGCGCGGCGGGCGGCATGGCGCTGTCTGCGCTGTGGCTGCTGGCCGATCGCGGGTGGCTGCGCCGCGCGCGGCTGGCGGCGGCCTGGGCGGAGCTGCGCCTTCCGGCGCGCGCAGGCGTGATCGGGGCGGCGCTGGCCGGGGTGCTGGCGCTGCTGGCCGCGGCGCAGTTCCTGATCGGCACATTCGCCATCGGCGGGCGCGGGCTGGACTTCCGCGCCTTCATCTACGAAACCGCGATCGAGATGTTCCGCGAACGCCCGCTGCTGGGCCACGGCCTGTTCACTTTCGGAGGCGGGCTGGCCCGGCTCAACCCCACGCCGCCCACCGAGCCCCACAGCCACGCACATAATCTGCCGCTGCAGGTGGCGGCGGAGATGGGGCTGGCGGGGCTGGCCGCGCTGGCGCTGAGCGCAGGGGTGATCGTGCGCGTGGGCCGCTTCAACGCGCAGCAGGTGCGCAGCCCTTCAGAACGCGCGGCGCTGATCGGCGCGGGCGGCGCGGTGGCAGCCGCCGGTCTGCATCACCTGTTCGATCTGCCGACGATGAACCCGGCACTGATGCTGCTCACCCTGCTGGCGCTGGCAGCGCTGACGTGTGCGCCGCCCGGGCGTGGGACCCCGGCGCGCTGGCCGGCAGTCCGCTGGCTGGCCGTGCTGGCGCTGGCGGCGGCGGTGCTGCTGGCCGGCCGCTGGGGCGAGCGACAGTACCGCGCCTACTGGCTGGCGCTCAGCAGCGGTACGGCGCAGGGTGAGCGCATCAGCGCGGCGCAGGCGCTGCAGCCGGTGATCGACGCCGATCCGTCCTACGCGCTCTATCATCAGCAGCAGGGCCTGCTGCTGGCGACCGCCGCCGCTGAGGGAGACCGCACCGCGCTGCCCGCGGCCATCGCAGCCTTCGAGCGGTACACCGCGCTCGCGCCGGAATACGCGATGGGCTGGGCCAGCCTGGCCGCCCTGCGCGCACAGGCGAGCGACACCGCCGGGGCCGCTGATGCGCTGCTGCAGGTGCAGCGCCGCGCTCCGGTGCTGGTGCAGAACTGGCGCGCGCTCGGCATCGCCTATGCCCCCTGGGATCCGGCACAGCCCTTCGCCGAGGAGGACCGGCTGCAGCCGAACATCGCCTACATCCAGTGGCTGCATCTGGCGCTTCCGCGCACCTCCGCGCCGCAGACCAGTCAGCCGCTGCCCGAGGCAGTGTGGGAAGTGTTCGACGCCGCCAGCCCGCCTGCGCTTTCATGACAGTCTTAAGTTTATTGGCGGGCGGCTGGCGTCATCCCCCGCTATACTGAAATGATCGATTACAGGGTACGCAAACAGGCGTTGTCATGGCTCCTCTTGCACGAGTATTGACCGTAGATCCGACCGGCGTGGTGGCGCGGCTGACGCGCGCGGCCCTCGACCTGCTGGAAGCGCCCGTGGTGCAGGTCGATGTGCCCGGCGATATGGACGCGCTGGACGAGCTGGAGCACGCGCGCTTCCGGCTGGTGGTGCTGGCACAGCAGCTCGGCGCGTCGGTGAGCGGTGCGGCGCTGGCGCGGCGCATCCGCCAGGGGCAGCCAGAAGGCGCGATCGTCGTGCTGGCCGATGAAGGTGAGGGGTGGTACGAGCCGGAAACGCGCGATGACGCCGCCTTCGTGCTGCTGCAGCGGCCGCTGGAAGGCGGGCAGTTCCTGCGCATCGTCCAGGCGGCGCTGGAGGAGCGCGACTATCTGACGGCGGCCTTCGCTCCGCTGCCGCCGGTCGCAAAGGCGCCCGCCATGGATGCCGGCTTCATCCCGGCGGTCGATATCAAGGTGGCCGAGCGCATCGTCGCCACGCTGCTCAACGACGTCGGCGCGATCGCCGGCGTGATGTCCAGCCGGGCGGGCGATGTGCTGCTGCAGCACGGCGCAACCAGCGCCATCGACCGGCACATGCTCACCGCAGCGCTGCTGCCCAGCGTGACCACGACGATCGAAATGGGGCGGCTGGTGGGCGGGCGCTCCTCAGCGCTGCAGATGTATGACGGCGGTGCCTACACCGTGTACGTGCTCTCGGTCGGGCTGCATCACTTCGTCAGCCTGATCTTCCCGGCATCCAGCGGTGCGCGGGCGCTGGGAGCGGTCACGCGCTATGGCCGGCGTGCCACAGAGGACCTGGTGGCGCTGATCGGGGCCAATGCCCTGCTGATCGAAGCGCCGCCGGAGAACAAGCCGCGCAAGAAGCGCACCACCATCACCGTGCCGGCTGCCGCGCTGGAGGCCATCGAGCTGCCGCTGGAGCCCTCTGCCGTGCGCGGCGAAGGCTGGGGTGAAGACGCGCCGCCGGAGCCGCCGCCACCGCCGGAACCGCCGCTGCTGCAGCCGATCGCCGAGCTGGACGAGACCATCTTCCAGCAGGATGCCGCCTCAGTCGTCGACCCGGCGTCCTTCGACGACCTCTTCGATCCCGACCGCCTGGCCGAGATCGCCAGCGAGACGCGCCAGGCGCGCGGCCCGCTTTCCTACGACGAAGCGCGCGAACTCGGCCTCATCCCCTGAACATCCCCCTGCAGGCCGGCCCCGGCGCGGGCCGCCTGCAGGACTTCACGCTCCCTTCGTTCTCACACCATCCATGCGCAATGATGGGATTCATGCAATCTGCATGATCATCCGGCTGAATGCGTGCGTGGGTATACGTGGCATTCCGAACGAATTCACGAATTTGGTTTCCTCTAAATGTTGCAGATTTTCCAACATCGACTATGATTAAAGCGTTGGATTAACGTTTGCCTAGCGTTTGTAAAACGTTTGTTCTAGAGCTGCGGGGGCACTCATGACGGACGACCGGATCGATGCCAACAGCCTTGAAGTCCTGAGATTCCTGCTCAGGACGGAAAACTCCAGCGATCGCACGCTGGGCAAGATCAGGGATGCGTGCCATCTCACGACGCCGGGCGTGTGCACTGAGATCATGACGCGCCTGCGGGACAGCAACCTGGTGAAGAAGATAGGCGACCACTTCGACCTCACCACGTCCGGAATGGCAAAGGTGCGCATGTACGACGCCACGAGGCCCGGCACGACGAACGTCATCATCAACGGTTCGGTCACAGGCAGCGAGCTGCGCGTGCAGACCGGGCCCACTCCCGCTGCTGGAACGCAGACCGGCGTGCTCCCCCCGGCGCCAGCACGCCCCGCAGAGCGGCACCACACACCGCCAGGCGGGCTGATGTCGCCGGGCGCCAGCGGCGGCACCGCCGGGCCACAGCGTGATAATGAGACACTTGATCAGTCCCGTCCGAAGCACCCGGTGTACACCCTGCATGAAACCCGCCAGACCGACACCAGCTTCGCGCAGAATGAATTCCTGCGTGCCAACCCGGACACTCGCGTGCATTTCGTGCTGACGTTCGAGGATACTCCGGCCGCGCTGCCGCTGCCAATCGTCGACAACGACCGGCTGGGCCGCGAGCGCTGCAACGATCTGTGGCTGCGCCACGACGTGGCCATCAGCCGCGAACACTGCCGCTTCCAGGTGAAGCAGCGCACGAAGAACAGCGTCGAGCTGTACGTGCACGATCTCAGCAGCCGCAACGGCACATGGGTCAATGGCGAGCGCCTCAAGACGGGCGGGAAGATGCGGCTGGAGCACGGCGACCGGCTGAAAGTCGGTGAAACCTGCATGGTCGTCAGTCAGCTGGCCGTCCCGGCAGCGGTTAACTCGCGCTCACTGCGGCATGTGCAGCAGGAGCGCGCGGTGCCCGTCAGCGTTCCAGCGCTGCCGCCTGCCAGCGCTTCAGGCATGTCGTCCAGCACGGCGACGCGGCCTACCATGCCCGCCGTCAGCACCAAACCGCGCCCCTGAGCCGACCGCGGCGCTGACCGAGCGCCTCCTTCGCAACCCACCATCGCGCCGGGCACGGGGACACTCCCTGCCCGGCGCGTGTTTTTCGGCAGCGCACCCCCGCCAGGAACCCTGACCGCGCCAGCAGCGTCTATACAGCAGTGATGATGTTCGGCACTGCTGCCGGAGGAGTGTGTCCGATGAAGCGCAGGTTCCTGATCGTATGCTCGCTCATCAGTCTGGCGCTGCTGGCGGCGCTCGGCGCACGGGCACAGGAAATCCCCTGCCCGGTGCCGATTTGCCCGCCGGACAGCATCTGCGATCCGGTGCCGTGCCTGCCGCCCTGGGGCGTCTCGACCAACCCGGACTGGCTGGTGATCGCGCATCACCGCGTCGACGTGCGCATCAGCGATCAGATCGCGCGCACAACCGTCGACTTCAAGTTCGAGAACCGGGGCGATGGCCTGGCAGAAGGCACCTTCATCTTCCCGCTGCCCGCTGGCGCCGCCGTGGACTCGCTGACGATGTTCATCAACGACACCGCCGTGCAGGCCCGCGTCCTGGATGCCGACGAGGCCCGCGCCTACTACGACGCCATCGTGCGCCAGTACCGCGATCCGGCGCTGCTGGAGTTCCTGGGCACGACCGCGGTGCAGGCCAACGTCTTCCCGATCCCGCCTGGCGAAACCCGGCGCATCGAGCTGACCTACTCGCAGGCGCTGACGCTGGAGAACGGGCTGGTGCACTACGTGTATCCGCTGCATGTCTCGCAGCTGACCAGCCGCCGCCCCGCTGAGGAGATGGTCATTCGCGTCGCGGTCGAAAGCGCGGGCACGATCGGCACGGTGTATTCGCCCAGCCACGCCATCGCCATCGCGCGGGAGGGGGAGAGCACTTTCCGCGCCGGCTTCGAGGCGTCCGATTTCAACGCGGACCGCGACTTCAGCCTGTATTACGGCGTGTCCGGCGGCGAGCTCAGCCTGAACCTGCTCAGCTATCGTGCGGGGGCGAATGAGGACGGCTACTTCCTCATGCTGCTTCAGCCGCCGCTGCAGGCCGAAGCGCAGCAGGTGCTGCCGCGCGATGTCCTGCTCGTGCTCGATCAGAGCGGCAGCATGCAGGGGGAGAAGTGGGCACAGGCGCAGGCGGCGGCGCGTTACGTGCTGCAGCATCTCAACCCGGGCGACCGCTTCAACGCAGTGCTCTTCAGCACCGGCTGGCGGATGTTCAGCGAGCGCTGGGAGACGCCGCAGGTGGCTGAGGAGGCCGCCGCATGGATTGACGGACAGTTCGCGGAAGGCGGCACCAACATCGACGGCGCGCTCTCGACCGCGCTGCAGCAGGTGGACCCCGAACGCCGGGCGGTACTGCTCTTCATGACCGACGGCCTGCCGACCGAAGGCGAGCTCGACTCGCAGACCATCCTGCGCGATCTGCAGCAGGCCGCGCCGGGCAACGCGCAGATCTTCACCTTCGGCGTGGGCGACGATGTCGACACCTATCTGCTCGACTCGATCAGCGCAGCCTTCGACGGCGCATCCTCCTACGTGCGCCCCGGCGAGCGCATCGACGAGGAGATGGCAGCACTCTACCAGCGCATCAGCGCGCCGGTGCTGCGCGATGCCACCCTGACCGTGGAGGGCGTGCAGATCGACGCGATCTACCCCGTGCTGCCGATCGACCTGTTCGCCGGGTCGCAGGTGGTGCTGGCCGGGCGTTATCGCGGCGCTGCCGACGATGCGCGCATCATGCTGTCGGGCGAGGTGGACGGCCAGCGGCGCGACTTCATCTTCGCCGGGCAGGCATTCCGCGCGCGCGCAGGCGGCGAGGCGTTCGTCGGCCAGCTGTGGGCGACGCGGCGCATCGGCGATCTGCTCACGCAGATCCGGCTGCACGGCGAGAACCGCGAGTGGGTGGACAGCATCATCGCGCTGAGCGTGCGCTTCGGCATCATCACGCCGTACACCAGCTTCCTGCTGGACGAGAACGACATCCTGACGCAGACGGGGCGGCAGGCCGCCGCGCAGAGCTTCGAGGCGGCGGCGCAGTCGCTGGCCAACACCACTTCAGGCGCGTCGGCCGTCGATGCCGCAGACATGTCCTCCGGCATGGCCGCAGCAGCCGCGCCGCTGCCCGCGCCGACCGCGCCCGCCGGCCAGCCCACGCCATCTGGCGGCTTCCGCACCGCCGCCGGCAAGACGTTCGTGCTGCAGGATGGCGTGTGGACTGACACGCGCTTCGACGCATCGACCATGACGGCGCAGACCGTGGTCTTCGCCAGCGACGACTACTTCGCGCTGCTGCAGGCTGAGCCGGCGCTGGCCCCGTACTTCGCGCTGGGCGAGCAGGTGATCATCGTGCGTGACGACGGCACAGCGCTGCGGGTGACGGCGGCCTGAGCCCCCGCCGCACACAGACTTCCGTTCATATCGGACTGGGCAGGGGCGCCGCGCGCGCCTCTGTTCGCCTGCCCGGCGCGTATCACTGCAGCGGCGGCGTCAGCCAGTAGCGATCGCCCTCACCCTCCGCCAACCAGCCCGTCAGGCTGCCCGCCTGCACGCGCCACCACGCGGTTTCCTCCGCGCACTGCGGGCCTTCCAGCACCTCGAACATGCCACCCGCCGCCACGATGCCGAGCTGCGCGGCGCTGAACGACGGCGCATCGTACAGCATCTGATCGCCGGCGGGGGTGAGCACATAGCCGCTGCCCCCGACGATCATCCGCGACGGCAGGAACCCCGGGCAGTGTTCGGCGGTCAGCACCTCGCGCACCTGCCAGCGCGTCGGCCCCCACAGCACCGCGCCGACATCGAGCGCATCAGCGCCAGTGCCGCTGACCGCGCTGACCACGCCGTCATTCCACAGCGCAGCCGCAGTGTAGCCGGGATAGCCGAGGAAGGCCACGCTGCGCCCCGAAGGCGAAAGCGTCGCCCGGCCCGGGCCGGCGGGAAAGGCCCCGCCGGGCGCCACGCCCGAGGGATCCGCTGTCTCCCAGAACATGCCGACATCCGGGTCCGCGCCGAAGCGCAGGCCGAGCGAGCCCTGCGGATCGCCGCGGGCGACCAGCTCCGGCTGCAGATCGGGGCTGGCCTGCAGGCCGGTGGCCGGGTCAACAATGATCCACCGCCCGCTGCTGAACAGCCCCCCGAGCAGCGCCATGCCGCCGACATCGATCCACGCAGTGGTCTCCAGCGCCTCGTCCAGCGCCGCAGCAAACACCACGCCGCCGCGCAGCAGCCCATCCGGCGTGTAGAGTGCGAAGGCGGGCTGGCCGGGGATGATCTCGCCCGCGCTGACAGCGAGGCCGCCTTCGCCCCACAGCACGGCAGGCGCTGCCCCGCGCACCACCGGCGCGTTGATCTCGACGCGGCCGGTCAACCCGCGCGCGATATCGTACAGATACAGCTGCGCGGCGCTGTCGCCGAACGCCAGCTCCGTCCACGCGATCTGCGCACCATCCGGCGACCACGTCGGCGCCGAGCGCACCGCGGCCCTGTCCGGCACGCCCTCCACGAACAGCGAGGCATCCGCCGGCTGGCCGGCGATCATGCTGGCCGTGCCCTGCGCCAGATCGAACAGATAGATATCCGCCGGCAGGTCGAACTCGGCGACGCCGCCGCTGGTCTGCAGGCGGGAGAGCGCCTCCAGCCCGACAGGCGCAGCAGCGCGATAGGCGAGGCGCGCGCCGTCCGGCGAGAGCGCCGGGCCGGAGATCACGCCACTCTCGGTCAGGCGCTGCGGCGGCTGATCGAGCGCGTTGGCACGCGCGGCGTACAGGTCCCCGGCGGCCCACAGCACGATCGGAGCGTTCACATCCGCCTGGGCGGGCGCAGCCGGCTGCGCGACAGCAGGCAGCGCGAGGAGCAGCATCACGACAGCGAACACTCGGCGCATCCTTCACCTTTCCAATCCGGCAGGCCTTCGAGTGTGGCGCACGGCTGCCTGGGGCCAATGGTGCCTGAAAGCGGCGCTGCCCGCAACCGGCATGTGTATAATCGGCCGTCAAAGCGAAAGGGACAGACGATGCAGCAGGTAGCGGTATTGGGCCTGGGCCTGATGGGCCACGGGATAGCGAAATGCATCCTCCGCGCGGGGTATCCGCTGCGGGTGTGGAACCGCACGCTGGAGCGCGCAGCGGCGCTGGCGGAAGCGGGTGCGCACGTCGCCTCCACGCCGGCGGATGCCGTGCGCGATGCTGACGTGGTCATCGCCATGGTGGGCGACGACAACGCCTCCCGCGCGGCATGGCTGGGCGAGCACGGGGCGGCGCATGCATTGCAGCGCGGGGCGCTGGCCGTCGAGTGCAGCACACTCTCGCCCGGCTGGGTGAGCGAACTGGCCTCCACGCTGGCCGCGCGCGGCGGGCGCTTCCTCGACTCGCCAGTGACCGGCAGCAAGGATGCTGCGGCAGATGGCAGGCTCAAGCTGCTGCTGGGCGGCGCAGAGGCGGACCTGGCAGCCGTGCGGCCCGTGCTGCAGGTCTTCAGCCGCGAGATCGTGCACATCGGGCCGGTGGGGGCAGGCACGCGCTGGAAGCTGATCAACAACGCGCTGATCGCCGTGCAGACCGCAGCGCTGGCCGAAGCGCTGGTGCTGGCCGAGGCCGCCGGCATCGAACCGGCGATGGTGGATGCGCTCATCCTGAGCGGCGCCTCCGCCAGCCCGATCGTGCAGACCAAGCTGCCGGTGATGCGCAGCGGCGCTTTCGACGACACGCACTTCGCGCTGCGCTGGATGGCCAAGGACGCGCGCTACGCCGCCGCCATGGCAGAGGATTTCGGCCTGGACCTGCCGGCGCTGGCTGGCGCAACCGCGCTGTTCGAGCACGCCAGCCGCGACGAAGGCCGCGCTGTCGAGGACTTCTGCGCGGTGATCGAGGCGCTGCGCGAGGAGCCCGCGCCGTGACCCGCACGCTGGGCGAGCTACTGGCCGCGCTGCCCATGCCGTGGGCGCTGGAAGGCAGCGCGGAGGCACTGATCACTGCGCCGATCGCCGAGAGCGACGCCGACGTGCAGCCGGGCGGTCTGTTCGTCGCCCGGGGCGGGCTGAGCACCGACGGCCACCGCTTCATCCCACGCGCCATCGCGCGCGGCGCAGCGGCGGTGCTGGGAGAGCAGCCGCTGCAGCTCAGCGTGCCGTACGTGCGCGTGGAGAACGCCGCCGAGGCGCTCGGCTGGCTGGCGGCGGCCTGGCACGGCTTCCCATCGCGCCGGCTGACGGTGTACGGCGTGACCGGCACCGACGGCAAGACCAGCACCAGCACGCTGCTGCACAGCATCCTCAACCTGCACAGCGGCGGCACAGCCGGCCTGCTGAGCACGATCAGCGCGCAGATCGGCGGCGACCAGCTCGACACCGGGCTGCACGTCACCACCCCCGGCGCGCCGCAGGTGCAGGCGATCCTCGCGCAGATGGCCGATCGCGGGCTGACCAGCGCGGTGATCGAGATGACCAGCCACGGTCTGGCGCAGGGCCGGCTGAACGGCATCGATCTCGATGTGGCGATGATCACCAACCTCACGCACGAACACCTCGACTACCACGGCAGCTTCGAGAACTACCGCGCCGCCAAGGGGCGCATGTTCGCCATGCTCGGCGCATCGGCGCGCAAGCCGCGCCAGCCCAAACTCTCCATCGTCAATGGCGACGATGCCAACGCCGATTTCTACGCCGCCTTCCCTGCCGACCGGCACATCCGCTGCGGGCTGGGCCCGGCCAGCGACTACCGCGCCGTCGATATCGTGCATCAGCCCGGCCACACGCAGTTCATGCTGCACATCTCCGGCCAGCCAGCCGGCGTCATCACCCTGGCGCTGGCCGGCCGCTTCAACGTGATGAACGCGCTGATGGCGCTGACCGCGGCACATGCGCAGGGCATCCCGCTGGAGACGATCGAACGCGGACTGCTGGCGGTGACCGGCATCTCCGGGCGGCTGGAGCGCATCGACGAGGGCCAGCCGTTCCTGGCGCTGGTGGACTTCGCCCACACGCCCAACGCGCTGGAGAACGCGCTGCGCGCCAGCCGCGACATGCTCGGCCCCGGCGGACGCGTGATCGTGGTGTTCGGCTGCGCCGGCCTGCGCGACCGCGAGAAGCGCCAGCTCATGCCGGCAGTGGCGCAGCGGCTGGCCGACTTCACCCTCATGACGGCGGAAGACCCACGCACCGAGTCGCTCGACGACATCCTCGACGGGATGGCAGCGGCAGCGGTGCAGGCGGGCGGCGTGGAGGGGCGTTCATTCTGGCGCGTGCCAGATCGCGGGCAGGCCCTGGCGCAGGCGGTGGCGCTGGCGCAGCCGGGCGATGTGGTGATCGCCTGCGGCAAGGGCCACGAGCAGAGCATGTGCTTCGGCACGGTGGAATATGCCTGGGACGACCGCCAGGCGCTGCGCGCGGCGCTGCGCGGGCAGCCTTTGAACACGCTTCCCACGGCGCACACGGGCTGATCGGTGTTACAATCTCAGCACAAACAGCGCGCCCGGCCCGGATGCGCCAGCGCGTGCTGGCGAAGCAGGCGCCCTGCAATGGCAGCCAAAGGTGGATGATGCGTATTCGGCCCGCGCGGCTTGACGATACCCACGCGATTGTTTCGCTGTTCACCCGCCGGGTGAATGCCTGGCAGCGCCTCGATACCGCCGGCCGGGTGGTCGATGTGCCCTATCACGCGCTGACGCTGGATGAACGCTGGAGCCACGGTGGCCCGTGGATGAGCGTGGAGACCGCCGCGGTCTACCTCAACCATCTGCTGCTGGGCGCGGGCGTGATGCTCGTGGCGGAACACGCCAGCGGCCGGGTGATCGGCTGTGCGGAAGCCTATCACAGCGTGGAAGGCGAACGCTACGGCGCGCACCTGCATCTCGCTGCGCTGGTGACCGACGACGACGACGCGCGCGCCGCGCTGCTGACGGCCATCCGCGAACACGCGCAGCTGCTGCGTGCCGCCCGTATCACCGTGACCGACCCCGGGGGCTGTGAGCTGCCTTCCGGCACGCCGCAGCATCCGCTGGCGATGCTGGGTCGCTACGCCCTGCCCGCGCGCGCGGGCCAGGTGTTCTATCAGGTGACCGATCTCGTCAGCGCCGATGCCGTGCTGATCAGCGGCTGGTCGATGCCGTGCGGCCGCCTGACCAGCGCGCGCCACCAGTGGGAGATGCTCATCCCGCGCCTGTTCGAGACGCTGCCAGCCGTCGCCACGCGCCCGCATGCCCGCCTGCGCGTGAGCGCCAGCGGACAGGATGCGATCGCCTATGTCTCCGCGCGGCCCTACGACCCCCGCGCAGCAGATGCCAGCATCTGGTCGCCCAGGGCGCTGCAACCGCAGACGGTGACCGCGCTGCGCGACTGGGCCGGGCGCGCCGGCTATCGTACGCTGTGGTTCGTCGCCGCCGAGTCGGCGCTGCCCGCGCTGGGCCCGGAAGCGGAGGCCGATGGCTTCCGGCTGGCCGTGTGCGAGCTGGGTGCACCGCCCGCGCCGCCAGCATAATCGCGCAGTCTATCTTCAGAAGGCAAATTCCTGTGAAGACAATCGTATGTTTTGGCGACTCCAATACCTGGGGCTACGATCCGCGCACTGGCGGCCGTTATCCCGCGCAGGTGCGCTGGCCTGGCGCGATGCGGCAGGTGCTCGGCAGCGGCTATCATGTCATCGAGGAGGGCCTGGGCGGACGCACCACCGTATGGGATGACCCCGTTGATCCGTTTCGCGGTGGAATCGACTACCTCTACCCCTGCCTGATGAGCCACGCGCCGCTCGACCTGCTCATCCTGCTGCTGGGCACGAACGACACCAAGCCGCGATTCTCCGCCAGCGCCCATGATATCGGGCGCGGCATGGACCGGCTGGTGCATCTCGCGCAGCAGTCCGGGAGCGGCGTGAGCGGCCAGCCGCCGCGCGTGCTGGTGATCGCCCCGCCGCACATCCTGCCGCTGCAGGGCACGCCGTTCGGCGCAGAGTTCGCAGGCGCGGAGCCAAAGTCGCTGGCGCTGGCGCGTGAGTACGCGCAGGTGGCGGCGGCGCGCGGCGCGCACTTCCTCGATGCCGCGCAGCACATCACGTGCAGCCCGCTGGACGCCGTGCACTGGAGCGCAGACGCGCATCACACGCTGGGCACAGCGGTGGCGGAAACCGTGCGGGCAATCCTGAACGAAGCAGCGCCGGCCTGAAGCACAGGCCCACCGGGGAAAACAAACGGGGCCTTTGCAGGCCCCGTTCGCGTACAGATCAGAACGGCGTGACGCGGTGGCAGGCCACCCAGTGCCCCGGTTCCACTTCCATCAGCTCCGGATCGGGATCCTGGTAGCACATGCCGGCGATGGCCACCGGGCAGCGCGTGTTGAAGTTGCAGCCGACCGGCGGGCGCGCCGGGCTGGGCACATCGCCCTTGAGGATGATGCGCTGGCGCTTCTTCTCGATCGTCGGGTCCGGCACGGGCACCGCCGACAGCAGTGACTGCGTGTACGGGTGCAGCGGATTGTCGTACACCTGGTCCGTCGGCCCCACCTCGACGATCTTGCCCAGATACATCACCGCCACGCGATCGCAGATATGGCGCACCATGCTCAGGTCATGCGCGATGAACAGATACGTCAGGTTGAACTCGTCCTGCAGGTCTTCGAGCAGGTTGACCACCTGCGCCTGGATCGAAACGTCGAGCGCCGAGATCGGCTCGTCCGCCACGATGAACGACGGCTTGAGCGCGAGCGCGCGCGCGATGCCGATGCGCTGGCGCTGGCCGCCGGAGAACTCGTGC
>CAZZJW010000023.1:0-51325 GCA_964654755.1 uncultured Pleurocapsa sp.
GCCAGCAGCACGTGCTCGCGGGTCTGCGGCATCGGGCCGTCCGGCGCGCTCACCACCAGAATGGCGCCGTCCATCTGCGCCGCGCCGGTGATCATGTTCTTGATGTAGTCGCGGTGGCCTGGGCAGTCCACGTGCGCGTAGTGACGGGCATCCGTCTCATACTCGACGTGACGGATGTTGATGGTGATGCCGCGCGCGCGCTCTTCCGGAGCATTGTCGATGTCCGAATACTGCATGCGCTGCGCCTTGCCCTTGAGCGCGAGCGTCTTGGTGATCGCGGCGGTCAGGGTGGTCTTGCCATGGTCAACGTGACCGATGGTGCCGATATTGACGTGAGGCTTGCTGCGCTCGAACTTTTCCTTGGCCATTTCCCTTTGTTCCTCTTGCTTTACGCTTTTCTATCCCTACGAACCTTCGTCGCCGGCGCGGCGGGAACCACGCCGCCGTTCGGGACCTGCTGCTCTATCTCTCAGGCGTTGCCCTTGATGACTTCGTCGGCGATGCTGCCCGGGGCAATGCTGTACTTCTCGAACTCCATGGTGAAGGTGCCGCGGCCCTGCGTCAGGTTACGCACCGTGGTCGCATAGCCGAACATCTCACCGAGCGGGACGTTGGCGCGCACCGACGTGCTGCCCGCGCCGCGCGGTTCCATGCCGGAGATAATGCCGCGCCGCGCCGAAAGATCGCCAACGATCGTGCCGGTGTAGTCATCCGGCACCACCACCTCGACCTTCATCGTCGGCTCCAGCAGCACCGGCTTGGCCGCCTGCACCGCTTCCTTCAGCGCCATCGAGCCAGCGATCTTGAACGCCATTTCGCTGGAGTCGACGTCGTGGAACGCGCCATCCACCAGGCGGGCCTTGATACCCACCACAGGGTAGCCGGCCAGCACGCCGCCGGCCATCGCCTCGCGCACGCCGTTCTCGGTCGGGCGGATGAACTCGCGCGGGATGGTGCCGCCGCGGATCTCGTCCACGAACAGCAGGCCATCCTTCGCCAGTTCCATCTCCTCGTCCCCCAGCGGCTCGAACTCGATCACCACGCGGGCATACTGGCCCTTGCCGCCCGACTGACGCTTGAACGTCATGTCGCTCTTGCGGTCGCGGGTGATGGTCTCGCGGTACGCCACACGCGGGCGGCCAACCGTCGCCTGAACCCCGAACTCACGCATCATGCGGTCGACCAGCACTTCGAGGTGCAGCTCGCCCATGCCGCGGATCTTGGTCTGGCCGAGCTTGTCGTCCACCTCAACCTTGAAGGTCGGGTCCTCTTCCGCCAGGCGGCGCAGCGCCTCACCCATCTTGTCCTGGTCGCCCTTGGTGTTGGGCTCAATCGCCACTTCGATGACCGGCTCCGGGAAGCTGATCTTCTCAAGCGTAATCGGATGATCGGTGTCACACAGCGTATCGCCGGTGAAGGTCGCCTTCAGGCCGAGGATCGCCGCGATGTCACCGGCATGCACTTCCTCGATGTCTTCGCGGCGGTCAGCGAACATGCGCACGATGCGGCCGATGCGCTCGCGATCGCCCTTGCCTGAGTTGAGCAGCATCGTGCCAGCCTTGACCACGCCCGAATACACGCGGAAGAAGGCCAGGCGTCCGACGAATGGGTCCGTCAGGATTTTGAACACCAGGGCGGCCACCGGCTCGTCATCCGAAGCCTGGCGCACTTCCTCGGCATCCGTCTTGGGATGCGTGCCCGTCACCGGCGGAATATCCAGCGGTGAAGGCAGCAGCTCGACGACCTTGTCGAGCATCAGCTGCACACCCTTGTTCTTGAGCGCAGAGCCGCACAGCACCGGCTGCACCTTGCCCGCAATAGTCGCAGCGCGCAGGGCGGCCAGCAGCTCGTCGTCGTTGATCTCCTCACCCATCAGATACTTCTCGGTGAGGAAGTCGTCATTCTCGACGATCTTTTCGATCATCGCGGCACGGCGCGTCTCCGCCTGTTCGCGGTAAGCCTCAGGAATGGGGTGATACTTGATGTCATTCCCCATCTCGCCTTCGAACGTCACCAGCTGCATGCGGAACAGATCGATGATGCCGGCAAACTCCGCGCCTTCACCATACGGGATCTGCAGTGGCACCGGATTGGCGCTCAGCCGGTCGACGATCATGTCCAGGCATCGTTGATAGCTGGCGCCCGTGCGGTCGATCTTGTTGACGAAGCACAGACGCGGCACGCCGTAGCCATTGGCCTGGCGCCACACCGTCTCCGACTGCGGTTCGACGCCAGCCACGCCGTCGAACACCACCACACCACCATCCAGCACGCGCAGCGAACGCTGCACCTCGGCGGTGAAGTCGACGTGCCCGGGGGTGTCGATGACGTTGATCTGATGCCCGTTCCACGAGGCCGAAACCGCTGCTGCCGTGATGGTGATGCCGCGCTCACGCTCCTGCGGCATGTAGTCCGTCGTGGCTGCGCCTTCGTGCACCTCGCCAATCTTGTGCACCATGCCGGTGTAGTACAGCACGCGCTCGGTCGTCGTGGTTTTACCGGCATCGATGTGCGCGATGATGCCGATATTGCGCACCTTATTCAGATCGAGAGCGAATTCAGTCTTCTTTGCCATTGGTTCTCGCTGTCCACTCGCTCTGCACTAGCGGAAATGGGCGAACGCGCGGTTCGCTTCCGCCATGCGATGGGTGTCGTCCTTCTTCTTGACCGAATTTCCCTGCCCGTTGCAAGCATCGAGCAGCTCATTGGCCAACCGCTCGGCCATATTGCGGCCGCCGCGCGAACGCGCATTCTCCAGCACCCAGCGCATCGCCAGCGTCACACCGCGCTCATGCGCGACTTCCACCGGCACCTGGTAGGTGGCGCCGCCCACGCGCATCGGCTTGACCTCGATGGTGGGCGCGACGTTCCGCAGCGCCTGGTCGAGCACTTCGACCGGATTGCGCCGCGTCTTCTCTTCCATGATGTCCATCGCGCGATACATGATCGCCTGCGCGATGCTCTTCTTGCCACCGATCATCATGCGGTTGATGATCATCGACACGTACAGGCTGTTGTACTTGTTGTCCGGCGGCGTAATGCGCTTCGGGGGGCTCTTCCGTCTTGGCATGTCTGATTTCCTTCCCGACTACTTCTTCTTGGCCGGTGCGCCCTTGCCCGGAGCGCCCTTGCCAGCCGCACCAGCCTTCGGCACCTTGGCGCCATACTTGCTGCGCCCCTGCATGCGGTTCTTCACCCCGTCCGTATCCAGCGTCCCGCGGACGATGTGATAGCGCACGCCCGGCAGGTCCTTGACACGGCCGCCGCGCACCAGCACCACGCTGTGCTCCTGCAGGCTGTGCCCTTCGCCAGGGATGTAGGCCGTCACCTCGATGCCGTTGGACAGGCGAACACGGGCGACCTTGCGCAGCGCCGAGTTCGGCTTCTTCGGGGTCATCGTCTTCACCACGGTGCACACGCCGCGCTTCTGCGGCGAGCCCTTCCGGGTGCGAGTGCGCTTGGCATCGAACACATTCAGCGAATACTGAAGCGCCGGCGCCTTGCTCTTGCTCTTCTTCGCCTTGCGGCCCTTACGCACCAACTGATTAATGGTTGGCATAAACTTCTCCAGACAACCTGCTCGCAGCCTATCGCGATACCCTGGCCAGAACATGCAAAAAGGCGCACTTCAGTAACTGAAGACTCGCGCCTATCGGCCTGGCCCGTGGCGAGCTATCCCACAATGTGGAACGCTTTCGCCACCTCGCTCAGTTCGGCACAGCATTGCCTCCGTGGAGGATAGTGCGCCGGCTATGCGTCGAAATATCTTACGTGAGGGGATGCGCAGCGTCAAGGGTGGGCGATTCGCGGCACGCGCGCCGGCCATCCACCACAACTCGCCGGCCACGCTGCCCGGCACATCCGCTACAATACCACACCGGATCGACATCCCTGATTTGATTAAGGAGCAGGCTCATGTCCAGGCAGATCGTGCTCACATCCGGCGCCCCCGCCCCGATCGGGCCGTACTCGCAGGCGGTCATCGCCAATGGCTTCGTCTTCCTCGCCGGGCAGGTCGCGCTGGTGCCGGAGACCGGCTCGCTGGCCGATGGCGGCATCGAAGCGCAGACGCATCAGGTGTTCGCCAACATCCGCGCGGTCCTCCAGCAGGCCGGCGCCTCGCTGGAAGATGTCGTCAAGACCACCGTCTATCTGCAGCATCTGAGCGACTTCGCGGCCATGAACAGCGTGTACGCGCAGTATCTCGGCAGCGCTGCGCCGGCGCGCAGCACCATCGAGGCGGCCCGGCTGCCCAAAGACGCGCTGGTCGAGATCGAGGTGATCGCCGTCGTCCCGGCGCGCTGAACAGCCAACCGTAGGCCGCCGCCGCGTATTCATTCGTCTGATGAGCATCCTGAGAGGAAGCTGCATGTCCGCAATTCTGCACATCATCCCGGCTGGCGCATGGGCGCGCCATCAGGGCGAAAGCTGGTACCGGGGCGACACGCTCGACGCCGAGGGCTTCATCCACTTCTCCACGCCGGAGCAGGTGGTGATGGTGGCCGATGCCCGATTCCGCGGCCACCCCGGCCTGCTGCTGCTGGTGATCGATCCGGCGCGGCTGCAGCACGAGCTGCGCTACGAGCTGCCCTTCGAACTGCAGGCCAATGACTCGCCAACCACGATCGACATGCACTTCCCGCATCTGTACGGCCCGCTCAATCTGGACGCCGTGGTGCAGGTGCTGCCGTTCGAGCCGCAGGACGACGGTACATTCAGGCTGCCGGCAGGGCTGTAAGCCATGCAGATCGTGCGCTGCCCGTCCTGCGACGGTTACGGCTGGCTGGAGGCCGACGAAGACTCCCCGGCGGGCGACTGCCAGTGGTGCGCCGGCGCGGGCTACGTCTGGCGCGATGCGCGTGGCGTCGACCGACCGATCCCGCCAGAACAGTATCCGCATGTGGCGGAAGCGCTCGAAGCGCTGGAGGCGCAGCGCCTGCGCGAGATGGGCTACAGCGGCGGCGCGAAGAAGCCGTGGGAGCAGGCCATCCGCGGCGCGAACGCGGCCCGCCTGCGCGGCGGCGGGACAAGCGAGGATTAAGAGCGCGCCAGCTCGCGCGAGCGCAGAAAGACCTCGATGATGATGATGGCCAGCGCCAGAAACAGCGCGATCGGCAGCGACAGCGCGCGCGGGATCTGCAGCCACGCGCAGGTCACGGCGTACAGCCCCGCCCACGCGCTCTGGCGCACGATCACCCCGCCGGGCGGCAGCGCGCGGCTGGCCGGCGTGAAGCGCACATTCAGATAGCGGATGACCGGCATCAGCGTGCCCGCCACGGCCAGAAACACGCACACGAAGAACACGAAGCGCGGCCCCACGCGGGGGATCTGCGTGGTCACCACATAGTACAGCCCGCCCCAGCCGACCACGATCAGCAGCAGCGAAGCGACCAGCACGCCGACGTGATCGGGCGGTGTGCTGCCGCGGGCGTTCGTTGAAGTCCCAGAATAATCGCTCATAGCGCGCATTATAGCCGATAACCCGCATGATATAATGCGCTGGGTTTCAGGCGGAAAGTGCAGGGTATGTCGCTACTGGTCGGCAGCCGGCTGAGCAGGTTCTTCGGGCCGGATGAAATCTTCAGCGGAATCTCGGTCGCTGTGCCGCGCGAGGCGCGCATCGCGCTCGTCGGCCCGAACGGCGCGGGCAAGACCACGCTGCTCAATCTGCTCGTCGGGCTGGATCAGCCGTCAGAGGGCGAAATCACGCGGGCGAAAGGCGTGCGCATCGGCTATCTGCCCCAGCGTCCCGAGCTTCACGGCGGTCACACTGTGCGCGAGGAAGCGCTGAGCGCCTTCGCCGAGGTGCGCACCCTCGAAGCCCGTCTGGCTGTGCTGGCGGAGCGCCTGGCCGACCCGGCGCAGCACGATGCCGCGCTGGCCGAATATGGTGAACTGCAGGAACGCTTCGAGGCGGCGGGCGGCTACACGTACGAACAGCGCATCCGCACGGTGATGCAGGGCGTGGGTTTCCGCCCGGAGGACTTCGACACGCCCCTCAGCCGATTGTCCGGCGGGCAGAAGACGCGTGCGCTGCTCGGTCGGCTGCTGCTGCAGGCACCGGACGTGCTGGCGCTGGACGAGCCCACCAATCATCTCGATATCACCGCTGTGGAGTGGCTGGAGGGCTACCTGCGCGATTTCCCCGGCGCGGTGATCGTCGTCAGCCACGATCGCTACTTCCTCGATGCGGTCGCCAGCACGGTGTGGGAACTCGACTTCGGCTCGCTGGAGAGCTATCGTGGCAACTACAGCGCCTATGCCCAGCAGCGGGCAGAGCGCCACGAGCGCCTGCTGCGGGAGTACGAAGCGCAGCAGGAATACATCGGTCGGCAGGAGGAATACATCCGTCGGCACATGGGCTCGCAGAACACCGCGCAGGCCAAAGGGCGGCTCAAGCGACTGGAACGGCTGAAGCGCGACGATCTCGTCCTGCGCCCCAAGATCCACCGCAGCATGAAACTGCGCCTCGGCCAGACCATCCGCAGCGGCGATCTGGTGCTGCGCACGTTTGGCGCGCGCGTAGGCTATCCGCAGCGCGCGCTGTTCGACGCGCCCGATATCGTGCTGCGCCGTGGCGAGGCCGCCGCGCTGATCGGCCCGAATGGCGCGGGCAAGAGCACATTCGTCCGCACGATCGTCGGCGAACTGGCGCCGCTGGCCGGCGAAGTACGGCTGGGCGCGGCGGTGCAGACCGCCTACTTCGCACAGGCACACGAATCGCTCAATCCCGATCGCTCGATCCTCGACGAGATCCTCGATGCGCGCGCCATGACCATCAGCGAGGCGCGCAGCTACCTCGGCCTGTTCCTGTTCGAGGGCGATGATGTCTTCCGCCCCATCCGCACGCTCTCCGGCGGTGAACGCGGGCGCGTGGCGCTGGCGAAGCTCGCGCTCAGCGGCGCCAACTTCCTCATCCTCGATGAGCCGACCAACCATCTCGACATCGCCAGCCAGGAAGCGCTGCAGAATGTGCTGGCCGATTTCGACGGCACCATCCTGCTGGTCAGCCACGATCGCTATCTGATCGAGTCGCTGGCGACGCAGATCTGGGTGCTGGAGGGCGGGCAACTGCAGGTATTCAGCGGCACATATCACGAGTACATCGCCGCGCGGGACGCCGAACGCCTGCGCGCCGCCGCCACCCGCGAGGCCGCCCGCCCGGAGCCGGCCAGCGCTGGCCAGCCGCGCACGTCCGCCAAGAAGCACGGCCTGAACCCGTTTCAGCTGGAGCGACGTATCGGTGAGATTGAGACGCGCATCCACACGCTGGAGGCCGAGCTGGCGCAGCTCACCGAGGATCTGGCGACGGCCGGCGCACAGGGCGATGGCCGCCGCGCCCGCGCGCTGGGCGACGCCTACCATGAGAAAGAAGCCGCGCTGAGCGCCGCCATGGAGGAATGGGCGCTGCTGGTCGAATGACCGGCGCGCCGCCCGCACACCCCGTCGATCATTCAGGAGCACGCACATGCACAAGCGAAGCGCTGTACGCCGCCTGGCCGTCCTGGGGGCCGCGCTGGTCATGTGCGCTGGCGCCGCCGCCCAGCAGGCCACGCCGGCCCCCGTCACGCCGGCTGTGCCGCCGGTCACGCCGGGCATCGCCATCCAGCCAGAGCGCACGCCGCAGCCAGCCCCGCTTCCCGCCGAAGATGCACGCCTGGCGGTGTGCGCCGCGCCCGCCATCCCCGGCTTCGCTGCCTACACCGGTCCAGCAGCCCCGATGGCCGATCTGCTGGCCGGGAGCAGTGCCTTCACGCCGGCGCAGGTGGCAGGGCTGAACTGCCTCGATGACAGCGCAGCGTTCGCGCCGCAGGCCGCGCTCTGGCTGCCAGCCGATGCCTTCGCTGCGGGTGCGGGGATCACCCCGCAGGACACGCCCGCCGGCATCACCGGGCTGCGCCTGAGCGCATCTGTCGCTGAGGGCGGTGATGTGCGCAACCTGGAAGGCATCACCCTGGCGTGGGCCAGCCCCGCGCCATCCGTACACCTGCGCCTGTGCCCACCCGCCGCCCGCGAAGACGATGCAGCCTGCATCAGTCCGCATGTCGAGGGGCAGGCGATCGCCGCACCGGGCAGCGGCAGCCTGCGCATCCCGCTCTTCTGGCGTCCGGGCGAATACCGGCTGGAAGTCGATGCCGACGGCGAACGCCAAAGCCTGCGCTTCCGCGTGCAGTGCTCCAGCGAGTCGCTGGCCGAGACCGCGCCCGCGCTGTGCCCGGAGCAGCCACCGCTGGTGGTCTCCGGCGCCGTGCAGCCCTTCGAGCACGGCTGGATGCTGTGGTTTGCCGACCGGCTGCAGATCCTGGTGCTGACGGATGATGGCCGCGCGCGCGCCTTCACCGACACCTACCGCGAGGGCATGGCGGACCCGGCGGATGTCGCGCCGCCCGGCCTGATGACGCCGGTGCGCGGCTTCGGGCGGGTGTGGGCGTGGCTGGGCGGCGCGCAGGGCAGCGGGCTGGGCTGGGCGCGCGCGCTGGAGACCGGCATCAGCATCTTCCGCCAGCCAGCCGGGCGCAGCAGCTACACCACCTACCTGTCGCTGCCCGATCTGCCCGGCGGCCCGCTCACGCTGGCGCTGAGCGAAGTGCCCGGCGCGCCAGTGGGCTACTGGTCCATCCTCCCGCCGGCTGCGTCCTGAGCCGGTGCACACCGCCTACACGCCCGTGCTGCCCTCGGGGATGGTCAGCGGCACGTACTCGCTCTCGAACCACCAGTCCGGGTACGGCGCCACCTGTTCCGGCGGCACATTGAAGTAGGCGTCGAGGATACGCCGGATGATCGGGGCCGAGGTCTCGGAGCCTTCGCGCGAGTACTCGATCATGCCGGCAATCGCGATCTGCGGGTTCTCCGCCGGGGCAAATGCGACGAACCAGCCGTGTGGCTCGATCCGCCCGGTCTGCGCCGTGCCGGTCTTGCCGCACACGGTATACGGCGCGGGATAGCGGTCCGGATCGCTGAAGACGAACCAAGCCGTGCCCAGCCGCTCGCCGGATGTCCGTCCGTAGATGGTGCTGTCGGTCACGTGGCACATGCCCGTGCGGACGACGTCCAGCGTCTCGTCGCTCAGCTCCATCTGCCCGGCCACCGTCGGCTGCGCCTCGAATGCCGGCTCCTGCCCCTCCAGCCCGACGCGCTCGACGAGATACGGCTGATAGAGCGTGCCGCCGTTGGCCACGCCGGCCACCATGCGCGCCATCTGCAGCAGCGTCACCTGAATATCGCCCTGCCCGATCGCCTCAGAGATGGCAGCGTCTGTGCCGCGCGGCACCGGCAGATTGCCCGGCGCTTCCGGAACCGTGTTCAGGTCGAAATCTGTGGGGCTGCCCAGCCCCATCCGCCGCGCATAATCCGTCAGCACAGAGGCGCCGCGATCGCGATACAGCCGCGCTCCAGCCGTGTAGAAGAACGGATTACACGACGATGTCAGCGCGTCAGACGGCGTGACTTCTCCGGTATCGAAGTTGGTCTCCTCCGGCTCGAAGTTGCGCCAGTCATAGCGCTCAGGGCGCGTGTCGCCGTACTCCTGCCCGCGCCACACCCGCGTGCAGTTGAAGATGTCGTCGGCATTCCACAGCCCCTCCTCGATTGCCGCCGCTGTGGTGATGATCTTGAAGGTGGAGCCGGGCGGATAGTTGTTCTGCAGCACGCGGTTGAAGAACGGCTGGCGCGCATCGCGGCCCAGTGCAATGATCTGATCGCCCACGAAGAACATCGGCGTGTCCGGGTTGAACAGGCCGGGATCGAACGTCGGATAGCTGGCCAGCGCTAGCACGCCGCCGGTGCGCACATCCAGCACCACCACACCGCCGCCGGTGGAGTGCGCGCGATTGGCCCAGTTGCCCTCGGCATAGTTGTAGGCATCGGAAAGCGCCTGCCCGGCGGCCAGCTGCAGGCGGGTATCGATCGTCAGCGTCACATCCATCGGCGCCGCGCCCTGGCTGCTGGCCACTTCGCGCACGACGATCCCGTTCGGGTCGAGGATGCGCAGCACGCGATTGGCGGCTCCCGCCAACGCCTCCTCGTACTGCTGCTCGATGCCGGCCAACCCGACCAGATCGCCAAAGCCGTAGCCGCGCGAGACGTAGTCGTCCACCTGCTCGGACGGGATGCCGCCGATGTAGCCGGTGAGGTGCGCCGCCGCGCCGTGCCCGGCGTAGCGCCGCGTCTCGCGCGTGGTGGTCACCGCCGCGCAGTTGTCGCTCAGCGCGCCGCTGAAGCGTTCGGCGGTCTCCGGGTCCAGCTCTCCGGCGGGGAACTGCGTCTCGAAGTTGTAACGCGAGAACATCCCGGCCAGGTCACCGCGCTGAACCAGCAGCGCTTCTCCCAGCGTGGTCAGGCAGGCTTCCTCATCCGGAATGCTGCCGCGCGAGACGTATACCGTCACCACCGCTCCACCCTGCTCGACCAGCGGCGTGCCATCGCGGCCCAGGATGTCGCCGCGCGGCGGCCTGCGCGACGCAGCGTCAAGGCGCATGCCCGGCGCATAGTCGGCGAAGATATCCATCGTCGACCAGGCGACGCGCCAGCCCTGCGGCGTGCGCACCAGCCGCATCAGCCGGTCTGCGTCGACGATCTGGCCGAAGCCGGAGGTGGTGATCTCAGCAGTGTAGGTGACCAGTGCCGTATCGCCCTGCTCCTGCACAGACTGGACGCGCGCGCTCACCGCGCTGGTGCCGATGATGTTGTCAGCATCCTCATAGGTGGTGCTGAACACCGGCGGCGTGGTGCGCTGCTGGTTCTGCGGCGCGAGCAGGGCATACATGGCGGCGTAATCGCGCTGGCCCCATGCCTGCATGAACTGCATCATCACCGCATCCGGGCTTTGTGCGGGCTGCACGACCACGCTTACGCCGCTGCCCGGTGCACTGCCACCCGTCAGGGAAAGCGCATCGCAGCCCGTCAGCGCGCACAGCAGCGTGACGGCGGCCAGCAGGCCGGCCCGCTGCACAAGGGCGGAGATCCGTCGGTTCACACGTGCGCTCTTTCGTTCAGTCATCCTGCGCGTATTATCATGGCAAGGGCCGCGCTGCACGAGCCCGGATGCTGCGCGGCTGGTGCGCGTTTCACCTACGCTGCCGGCCAGCGCACAGGTAGAATGATTGCTCAGCGAAGCAACGGAGGCCATCATGGCAGACACGCTCAGCCAGCGCGCGCTGCGCCTGCGCGAGCACGGCCACAAACTGACACATGCGCGCCTGACCGTGCTCGACGTGCTCGAGTCCAGCGGCGGCCACCTCACCAGCACCGACCTGCTGGAGCGGGTGAACGCCATCGACCGCAGCATTGGCCGCGCCAGCGTGTTTCGCTCGCTGGATCTGTTCACCCGGCTCAGCCTCGTGCGCCCCACCTACATCGACAGCAGCGTCACGCCGACATACGTCCTGCTCCCTGACGGGCATCATCATCATGTCATCTGCACGGTGTGCGGGCGGGTGAACGAGTTCGAGGAGTGCGACCTGCATGCGCTGGCGCGAGAGCTGGAAACGCGCTTCGACGTGCGCATCCGCGGCCACCTGCTCGAGTTCTATGCGGTGTGCGCGGCCTGCCAGCGCGCACAGCCCGAAGCGGAGGAAGCATGACCGGCGCACGTATCGCCATCAGCGGCTGGTTCTGGGATCAGCCGTACACCGGCAGCGGGCAGGTGGTGCGCCAAATCGTGGCGGGCCTGCGCCGCGCTGCCCCGGAGCTGCAGCTCGTGCTGGTGCTGCCGGGCACGACTGCCCCGTCTGACATCCCCGAAGGTGTGGAGACGATCTGCGCCGGCGGCGGGCGCAGCAATCTCGACAAGGTGTGGTTCGAGCAGCGGCGATTCCCGGCGGCAGTGGCCCGCGTGCGCGCCGATCTCGCCCATGTGCCATACTGGGGCGGCCCGCTCAGCTCGCCTGTGCCCGTGGTCGTCAGCGTGCTCGATGTCATCCCGCTGCTGATGCCGGAATACGCGCCGGGGCCACTGGCGCGGCTGTACGTGTCGCTGCAGCGGGCGGCGGCGCGCGGGGCCAGCCACATCATCACCATCAGCGAGGCCGCCCGGGCCGATGTGGTTCGCACGCTGGGCGTGCCCGCCGAGCGCGTGTCGGTCACGCTGCTGGCCGCAGACGAGCGCTTCCACCCCCGGCTGGGAGCCGAGCACGACGCTGCCGTACGCGAGAAGTACCACCTGCCCGAACGTTTCGTGCTCTACATGGGCGGCTTCGATACCCGCAAACAGGTCAGCCAGCTCATCAGCGCCTACACCTTCGTCGCCCGGCCGCTGGGGGACGAGGTCCCGCTGGTGCTGGCCGGCGCGCAGCCCGCCTGGGGCCAGCCCCCGTTCCCGGACCTGCCGGCTGAGGTGGCGGCGGCGGGCCTGGAGCACATCGTGCGCTGGATCGGCCGCGTGGACGAGGCCGACAAGCCCGCGCTCTACCGCATGGCCGAGGTGTTCGCCTTTCCCTCGCGTTATGAGGGCTTCGGCCTGCCGGTGCTCGAGGCGATGGCCAGCGGCACGCCGGTGGTCGCCAATGCCATTCCAGTGATCGAGGAAGTGGCGGGTGAGGCGGCCTATCTCGTCCGGGCGGAGAGCGCGCGAGAGATGGGCGCGGCCATCCTCTCGCTGCTGGTCGATCCTGCGCTGCGCGAAGATCTGTCCACACGTGGGCTGGGCCAGGCCACGCGCTTTCAGTGGCGGCGCACCGCGCGCGAGACCGCCGCGATCTACCGCCGCGTGCTGGAGGCGGCGCGCCCGCCTGCCGCTACTTCGTCGTGATCATCTGCTGCAGACGCGCCTCGTCCGCGCGGCCATCGCGCAGATCGAACAGGAAGTCCTTGAGCAGCACAGCATCCGACAGGCCGCGCGCACTGATCTCAGAGCCCGCTCCGCCGGAGGAGCTCAGCGAGATATCGCCATATCCGAAGATGCGCCCCAGCACCGACTGATTGGTGGTGACATCGCGGATATCGCGAATGTACAGCGCCGTCTCATTGGCGGTCAGCCAGTTGCCGCGCCGCTGCACGATCTTCTCGGTGGTCAGCGTGAGGTGATTGTGGCGATAGACGGTGAGATACCAGATTCCCAGCGTGAAGATGCTCTTCAGCCAGAACGACAGCCGCCATTTGCTTTCGCGAAACGAGCGCAGCGTGCGTTCAGGGCCGATGTTCGGGGCGGGAGTGCTCATGGCGCGTCGGTCTCCTTCAAATTGCATCGAGTGAAGTGCAGTGCAGCGGAGTATAGCATTCAGGCGGGCTTCCCACGCAATCCTGCGTCAGGCGCGCAGCCCCAGCCGGTCGATCAGCGCCGCCAGCGCCGCCAGCAGATCATCGGCGCTGCCGTTGTTGAGCAGGGTGTAGTCGGCCAGCGCGATCGGGCCGCCCTTCTCCAGCATCTCGATCTCAGCCACATCGCGCGCCTCCGCCTGCGCGGCGGTCAGCGGGCGCTGAGGGCGGGCGGCCAGCCGCCGATAGCGCAGCGCGCGCTCGCTGAACACCGCCAGCACGATCAGCTCGGCATCCAGTTCGCTGCGCAGCAGGCGGTATTCGCTCCAGCTGTACAGGCCATCGATGACGATGTGCGGCCGGCTGGCCAGCGCCTGGCGCAGCACCGGAAGCGCCTGCAGCGCGATGGCCGCCATGCCATGCCGCGCACGCAGTTCCTCGCGCACCCGGCGTTCGTTCTCCGGCGTCAGCGGCCAGCCGCGCTGCTCCACTTCGTCGACGACAATGCCGCCGAAGCGAAACTGGAAGAAGCCGCGCTGCTCCAGATAGCCCGCGCATACCGACTTGCCCGAACCGGGCATCCCCACCAGGGCGAGCGCCCGCCGCCTGCTGTCATTCGTCAACGCTGATTTCTTTCACCACGAAACAGGAAATCGGGGGGATTATACAATAGAAAAGTGGGTATAATCCCGGCCCATGAACAGGCAGACGAGCAATCCCTACCATCCCGACCTCAGCGTCAGTCTGGCGGCGCCCGACTATGCCGGCGTGCCGTTTGCTGGCCGCCAGGATGCGCTGGCGCGTACCTACCGCCAGATGCACGACAGCGCACCACATGCCTCGCGCGCGCTGTGCTTCGTCGGGCGGCGGCACAGCGGAAAGACCGCGCTGCTGCTGGCCGCGTCGGCGGCCTTCCGCGACAGCGTGGCCTGTGCGCCGGTGTATCTCAGCGAGACGCCGCCGCTGAGCGAGCCGGACTTCATCCTCACGCTGGCGCAGGCCGCCACCGAGGCGCTGATCGCCAGCGGTGCGCGCGTTTCGCGGCTGAACGAGCTTCCCCCGCTGGAGGCTGAAGCGGGTGATGACTCGCGCGCATGGCTGGTGGAGCATTTCCTGCCGCTGACATTCTCGCTGCTGCGTGGCCGCCGGCTGGCACTGCTGCTGGATGACGCCGACCACGTGCTCAATGCGCTGCGCACCGGCACGCTGCCCGCCGATATCCTCAGCTTCCTGCGCGATCTGACGCGCATGTTCCCCCTGCTGGGCTTCGTCCTCACACTCGATGCCGAGTACGAGCCCGAGATCGATGCCTTCAGCCCGCTCATCGGCCTGCACGACTCGCTGCGCCTGACCGCGCTGGCGCCGGAGGAGACGCGCTGGCTGCTTCAGCAGCCGGCCCGCGGCCGCTACACCGTGCCCGACGAGGCGGCGGCGCTGGTGCACAAGGCCACCGGCGGCGCACCGGCGCTGGTGCAGCACTTCGGCTTCCAGCTCTATCAGCGCTGGGAACGCGAACCGGCGCGCAGCACAGTGTCGCAGGAGGACATCCGCGCGCTCACCCCCGCGCTCTATCAGTATGGCGAGCCGGATTTCCGCGACGAGTGGCTGCGGCTGTCGCCGAACGAGAAACGCGTGTTCAGCGCCGTCGGACAGGTGCTGTACAGCGATCCGCTGCACCGCGTCGAGCCGAAAGCCATCGAGCGCTACCTGGCCGAGGCGGCCCAGCCGCTGGACCTGACGGCCATCCATGCCGCGCTGCGCGGTCTGGAGTACGCCGAGCTGGTGAACGCAAACAGCGACGGCGTGACGATCACCAGCAGCCTGATGCAGGCCTGGCTGCAGGAGAATGGCCCACGCCTGCACGCCGTCGGACGAGCCCCGCGAGCGGCCCGCGCCCCTGCGCCGCCGCCTCCCGCCATCGCGCCGGAGGAGGCCAGCGCCGCCACCGCCCCTGCCGCTGCGCCGCCGCAGCCACCCCGAACCGCTGCGTCACCACCGGCGCAGGCCCCGCGGCCCCGCGCGCGCCGTGGCGTGCCCGCCCGGCTGGCCGCCGCACTGGCGGTGCTGGCCGCGCTGCTGGGCATCCTGGCCGCGCTGGCCGTATTCAGCACACCGCCCGCCGCCGGGCCGCTGCGCGTACAGCCCACGGTCACGCTGGTGGGCACGCCCACCGACCTGCCCGGCCCGTGACGCGCTGCTCTGTCCCCCCCCCCGCCCGGGGCAGCCGCCTGCACGTACAGCACGTCCTCCATCGCACCCTCTGACACAGCCTCAGCATGCTGCAAGGGGCCGCTATTCCGGCGGCATTCCCGGCCAGATTAGAGCGCGTTGATTTGATGTGCATAAGCATTGCGAATCAAAGTTAACTATGGTAAATTTCATGCATAACATTGGACACACAGACGCCAAGGAGAGCAACCATGGCGGTGCAGGCGGTACCCATTACTCCAGTCCCTGATCCCGTCAGGCCATTCTGGGAAGTGCACAAGCGCTGGCTGGCTCCCACGCTGGTCGTGATCACGCTCACGGCGATCGTGCTCAGCGTGCTGGGCGAGAGCGCCGGCATCCACCCGGACTGGCTGCTGGCCGTCAACATCATCAGCTATCTGGCCGGCGGCTTCTACGGCACGCTGAGCGCAATCAACAGCCTGCGCCACCGCAAGCTGGATATCGACCTGCTGATGATCCTCGCCGCGCTGGGTGCAGCGACCATCGATCAGTGGCACGAAGGCGCCATCCTGCTGTTCCTGTTCTCGCTCAGCAACGTGCTGCAGGATTACGCCATCGGCCGCAGCCGCAAGGCCATCAGCGGGCTGATGAAGCTGTATCCCTCCGATGCGCACGTCATGCGCGAGGGCAAGGTATCGACCATCCCGATCGCGCAGATCCACATCGGCGACATGCTGCTGATCGCGCCGGGCGAGCGCATTCCGGTGGACGGCATCGTACGCGCTGGCGCTTCCAGCGTCGACCAGTCGCCCATCACCGGCGAGTCGCTGCCGGTGGAGAAGGCCCCCGGAGACAAGGTCTTCGCCGGCACGCTCAATCAGCAGGGCGCGCTCGATGTCGAGGCGACGCAGGCCGCCCAGGACACCATGCTGGCCCGCATCATCCGCATGGTGGAAGAGGCGCAGGAGAGCAAGGCGCCCACCGAGCGCTTCCTCGACCGCTTCGAAGAGATCTACGCCTTCGTGATCGTCTTCGGCATCGCGCTGTTCATCATCGTGCCGCCGCTGCTCATGCCCGGCATGGACTTCCCGGCGCACTTCTACCGCGCGATGGTGCTGATGACCGTCGCTTCGCCCTGCGCACTGGTCATCTCGACGCCGGCAGCTTTCCTCTCCGCCATCGCATCCGGAGCGCGGCGCGGCGTGCTCTTCAAGGGCGGCGCCTATCTGGAAAATCTCGCGACCATCGGCGCAATCGCCTTCGACAAGACCGGCACGCTCACCCAGGGCCGTCCGGCGCTGACCGATGTCGTCCCGGCACACGGCATATCCACCGAGGAACTGCTGCGGCTGGCGGCCTCCGTCGAGTCGCGTTCGGAACATCCGCTGGCGCAGGCGGTGGTGCAGGGCGCGAATGCCCTCAGCCTCCCGCTCTCCGAGGTGCAGGAGTTCCACGCCACCACCGGCCGCGGCGTGGAAGGCATCGTCGAAGGACTGCACATGCGCGTCGGCAGCCCCGCCAGCCTGAACGAGCCGCTCAATGGCGATCTGGGCGTGGCGCTGGCGTCGCTGCAGAACGAGGGCAAGACGGTGATGGTCGTCCGGCGCGATGAGCGCCCGATCGGCCTGCTCGCCGTCTCCGACGAGGTGCGCCCCGAAGCGCACTCGATGATCCGCCGCCTGAGCGCGATGAAGATCGGCGTCGTCATGCTGACCGGCGACCACCGCAAGACCGCCGACTACATCGCGCACAAGCTCGGCATCGACCGCGTGGAGGCCGATCTGCTGCCGACCGACAAGGTCGCCGCGATCGAGCGCAGCCGCGCGGCAAGCGGCCGCATCGCCATGGTGGGCGATGGCGTCAACGACGCGCCGGCGCTGGCCAACGCCGATATCGGCATCGCCATGGGCGCAGCCGGCTCAGATGTCGCGCTCGAAACGGCCGATCTGGTGCTGATGGGCGACCGGCTGGAGCTGATCCCCTACGCCATCCAGCTCAGCCGCAAGGCGCGGCGCGTGGTGTGGCAGAACATCACCTTCTCACTGGCCGTGATCGTGGTGCTGGTGATCAGCACATTCGCGCTCGATCTGGCGCTCACCACCGGCGTGTTCGGTCACGAGGGCAGCACGGTGATCGTCGTCACCAACGGCCTGCTGCAGCTGCTCATCCTGCCGGAGATCACGCGGAGGCGCGCTTCCCGCGTCTGACGGCGCCCCCCGGGCCGCCACAAGCACAAATAAACAGCACACGGGGCGTCGATCGGGCGCCCCGTGTGCGTTGTGACAGCATTCAGATTGCGGCAAGCCGGCTAGCGGCGGCGGCCACCCCGCAGGATCAGGCCGAAGATCAGCCCGGCCACGAACACCAGCCCGAGCGTCGTCATCGGATTCTGGCGCACCTGCGTCTCGACATCCTCGCGCATATCCTCGTAGGTGTTGGTCTTCAGGTAGAGCGAGGCCTTTTCCAGTCCGCGCGCCACCTCGTCGATCTTCTCGACCACGTTCGGGTCTTCGCCAGCCTCCCGCGCTTCACGCCGCAGCGTCTCCGCCAGCGCATTGAGGCCCTTCACGGCTTCGGTCTTCGCCTCATCGGCACGCTTGCGCGCCTGGCGGCCAAACTCGTTGAGACTCTGGCTGATATCCTGCGCCAGTTCTTCTGGCGTGGATCCGTTGGTGTGGTTGGCCATGACGCTCCCTCCGTGGCTGGCTGGCTGACGACACTTTCTAGCATAGCGCGGATCACGACGCCGGTAAAGCGTCGCAGCCCGCGCTGAGCGCCAGATACTGCCCATCCACCCATCCCGTCTGTCCCTCAAAAGTCGTCTGCCACCAGCGCGAATCGGCGCTGCGGCCAGTGAGCGCCACCGACGAGGAGTAGGGGATGACGCCGAGCGTCTCGCTTTCGGTGGAAGGCGCAGCGCGCAGGCGCAGGTTGTAGTTGACGGTCGCCAGGCAGGGCGCAGGCGCGGTGGGCGGCGGCGTCGGTGTGCGCGTGCTGTACTGAAAGCGCGTGGCGGAAGGCGTCGGGCTGGCCTGAACGCGCGTCTCGGTCGGGCGCGGCGTGGCGCTGGCGGTGCGGGTTGGAGCCGTGGTCGGCGGCTCGCTGGCGAACGCAGTTGGCTCGGCGGTCGGCGTCTCCGCTGGCGGGGTGAGCAGGGTCATCAGGCTGGGACGAGTGCCGGTCGCCGTCGGGCCCGGGCTGAAGCGCGCGCCCAGCTCGTTCAGATTGGTGTTGACGGCCAGCCGTACGAAGGCATCCATCTGGCTGATGAACAGCGCTGCCTGCAGCCGGCTGATCTCGCCACGCTCTGCCGCCTCGCGCAGGCTCTGGCTGAGGATGGTGCTCAGCCGGTCGACCACGCGCGGCAGGTCACCCCCGTGCGTCTCGATGATGCGCGCCAGCGGCACGCCCTGGTCCAGCTCACGAAACACCTCAACCTCGTCTGCGCCGATCTCCTCGCGCAGCACATCGCGAATCGCCTTGAACAGCGCCTGCGCTCTCGCCGACTGGTCCGCGCTGAGCGTGGGCGCGGCGCCCGTCGGCTCGGCTGTGCCGGGCATGCTGACCGTCGGCGCGAGCGCGATAACAGACGCAGGCGTCTCGTCCAGCGCAAAGTACACGCTCAGGAACGGCACCGTGAATGTCGAGACAACCAGCAGCAGGCCGGAGAACGCGCCCAGCAGGCCACGACTGCCGCGCAGGCGCTGCGGGCGAAAGGCCTCCAGCAGCATGACCAGCACGCTCAGGGCCAGCAACGCCAGCGCCAGTACCAGCGCCGCGCGGTCGGCCAGCGGGTCCGGCACTTCAGCGGTGGCGTTGACCAGTAAACCGGCCAGCGGCAGCAGCGCCGCCATGAACGCCAGCAGCACATCCCAGAAGCTCACGCGCTCGCGCCGAAGCGCCGCCTTGAGCACGTTATTCATTACGAGCAGCAGCGCAGCCAGCGCGCCAGCCGCGATCACAAGCAGTGACACATATCCCCCGCCGTGCTGCGACCTGAACATGAGTAGAGCAGCCTCGGCAACGTTATTCTAAATGATGGCCCCGCGCTGTGAAGTTAAAGCTCACTAACTGTTCAGGCTGTGCCAGATGTTCTCGCCTGCAGGCACGCCCGCATAATAGTTTAACCGGAGTTAATTCACTCCCAAACATGGGCACAGGTAAGGATTTTCAACAGGCGGCAGATGTATTCCGCACGCGCGGGTTTCGAGCATACCCGACGGCGTGGACTTGTGCGTACGGCTGCCGGCATAATGACCACCATTGCAACAAGGGCGCGGATTCATGCGCCCGGCCCGTATCCCGCCCGTCACTCGGGCACGTGTTTCATTCACGGAGATCTGCATGCATCGTTTCCCGCTTCGCCTCGGCGCCGCCGCGCTGCTGATCGGGCTGGCGCTGCCGGCCACTGCGCAGAACGCCGAGCCGCTCACCATCTACTCAGGTCGCAACGAAGAACTGATGGCCCCGCTGATCGAGCAGTTCACGCAGACCACCGGTATCCCTGCGCAGGTGCTGTACGCAGATACCGCGCCGCTGGCCAATCAGATCCTTGAAGAAGGCGCAAACAGCCCCGCCGATGTCTTCCTGTCGCAGGATGCCGGCGCGCTGGGCGCGCTGCAGATGGCGGACCGACTGGCTACACTCCCCGAATCTGTGCTGGAGCTCGTGCCCGCGGAATTCGAGTCGAGCCGTGGCGAATGGGTGGGCGTGAGCGGGCGCGCGCGCGTGCTGGTCTACAACCCACAGCTCGTCGAAACGCTCGGGCTGGCGCTGCCGCAGTCGCTGCTCGATCTGACGCAGCCGGCCTACCGCGGCCTGGTGGGCTGGGCCCCGGCCAATGCCTCGTTCCAGACCAGCGTCACCGCGCTGCGCCTGCTCGAAGGGGATGCCGCCGCCGAAGCCTGGCTGGCCGGCATGGTCGCAAATGACGCGGTTTCGTTCGGCAGCAGCAATACCAACCTGAACGCCGCCGTGGCCGCTGGCGAAATCCCGCTGGGCCTGACCAATCACTACTACATGTACCGCCTGCTGGCGCAGGACCCGGAAGCGCAAATCGCGCAGCACTATTTCCAGGCGGGCGATCCCGGCTCGCTGGTGAATGTGGCCGGCGCGGGCATCCTGCGCACCAGCGATCAGCCGGACGATGCGCTGGCCTTCGTCGAATTCCTGCTCAGCGACGTTGCGCAGCAGTACTTCGCCGACCGCACCTTCGAGTATCCGCTGGTGGACGGCATCATCGCCAACGAGGCGCTCACGCCGCTCGACGCGCTTCAGCACCCGGAGATCGACCTGAGCGATCTGAACGACCTGCAGACCACGCTCGACATGATCGAGCAGAGCGGTGCGCTGGATCAGTGACCTGCGTAGCGAAAGACGGGCCGCGCGCCCGTCACGAGGAACACACTGCATGCGACTGACCGAACCCACGCGGGTCGCCCCGCTGCCAGCCTTCAGCCTTCCTGCACTGCGCCTGCCGCGCATGCGCCAGCGGGTATCGCCGCTGCTGCTGATCGGCGCGGCGGTGGCGGCGGGCAGCCTGCTGCCGCTGCTCTACCTGCTGCTGCGCGCGCTGGAGGGCGGCGCTGACGGCCTGGCCTATCTCGCCCGCCCGCGCACGCTGGAGATCCTCGCCAACAGCGCCCTGCTGTCGGCGGCAGTCTGCGCGGGCAGCATCGCGCTCGGCCTGCCGTTCGCCTGGCTCACTTCGCGCGCCGCGCTGCCTGGCCGCCGCCTGTGGCTGGTGCTCGGTCTGCTGCCGATGGTCATCCCGTCGTACCTCGGCGCAATGACGCTGGTAGCCGCATTCGGCCCCGTGGGCACGCTGCAGCAGATGCTCGAACCGCTGGGCGTGGGCCGCCTGCCCGAGATCTACGGCTTCTTCGGCGCGTGGCTGGCGATCACCCTGTGCACCTATCCGTTCATCGCTCTGCCGGTGCGCGCGGCCCTGCTTCAGCTGGATCCGGCGCTGGAGGAAGCGGCGCGCGGCTTCGGCCTCAGCCGCTGGCGCGTGTTCTGGCGCATCACCCTGCCCGCGCTGCGCCCGGCGCTGCTGGCCGGCGGCATGCTGACCGCGCTCTACACCCTCAGCGACTTCGGCGCGGTCATGATCATGCGCTTCAACGCCTTCACCCGCGCCATCTTCATGAGCTATAACGGCTCGTTCGATCGCAGCCGCGCGGCGCTGCTGGCGCTCATGCTGATCGTCATCACGCTGGCGCTGGTGCTGGCCGAGTGGCGGCTGTCGCGGCGCTATCGCCTCGTGCGCGCCAGCGTGGCCACGCAGCGCCGCACTGCCCCGGTCGCGCTGGGCCGCTGGCTGGCGCCATCGCTGCTCTTTCTGGGGGCGCTGGTCGGCCTGGGCGTGGTGCTGCCGGTCGTCACGCTGGCGGGCTGGGCGCTCAACCCCAACATCACCAGCGCCGTCCAGCTCAGCCTGCTCGACCTGAGCTGGAATGCTGCAGGGATGAGCGCAGTGACCGCGCTGGTGGTCGCGCTGGGCGCGCTGCCCATCGCCCTGCTGGCGCTGCGCGGGCGTGGCCGTGCGGCGCGCTGGGTGGTCGGCGCGGCCTACATGGGCAACGCCGTGCCGGGACTGGTGGTCGGGCTGGCGCTGGTCTTCTTCGCCGCCAATGCGCTGCCGGCGCTCTACCAGACGTTACCCATCCTGATCGCCGCCTGCGCCATCCGCTTCCTGCCGTTCGGCGTGGCCAGCACGCGCACCGCGCTCGGCCAGATCGAACCGGCGCTGGAGGAGGCCGCACGGGGCCTCGGCCTTTCTCCCATGCGCGTGCTGCTGCGCGTGACGGCCCCGCTGGCGCGCGCAGGCATCTTCGCAGGCATGGCGCTGGTCTTCCTCAATGTGATGAAGGAGCTGCCCACGGTGCTGCTGCTGGCTCCGATCGGTTTCCGCACGCTGGCCACGCGCATCTGGTCCGCTTCAGAAAGCGGCACCATCGCGCTGGTCGGGCTGCCCGGGCTGGCGCTGGTACTGGTGTCGGCGCTATCGCTGGCGCTGCTGCTCTGGCGCGATCATCACACCGCAGCGCACAGGAGCTAGCCCGGTTTGTCCCTCGTGCTTGACCTGCGCGCTGTCACGCGCAGCTTTGGCGGCGCGCCTGCCGTCGACCGACTGAGTCTCAGCGCAGCGCCCGGCGAGTTTCTCGTGCTGCTCGGCCCCAGCGGCTGTGGCAAAACGACCACGCTGCGCCTGATCGCCGGCTTCGAGATGCCCGATGCCGGCCAGATCCTCATCAACGGCCATCCAGTCGCCGGAAATGGCCACGCCGTCCCGCCGGAACGCCGGCGCGTGGGCATGGTGTTTCAGGAATATGCGCTCTTTCCGCATCTCAATGTCGAGCAGAACATCGCCTTCGGCCTGTCGGGCGACAAGCCAGCGCGGCGGGCGCGCGCCGCGGCGCTGATGACGATGGTCGGGCTGAGCGGCCTGGGCGAGCGCATGCCCTACGCGCTTTCGGGCGGGCAGCAGCAGCGCGTGGCGCTGGCGCGCGCGCTCGCCCCGCAGCCGGAGATCGTGCTGCTCGATGAACCGTTCTCCAATCTCGACGCGGCGCTGCGCGGGCAGGTGCGCCGCGAAGTCCGCGAGATCCTGCGCCAGTCCGGCGCCGCCTGCGTGTTCGTCACGCACGATCAGGAAGAGGCGCTCAGCCTGGCGGACCGCGTGGCGGTGATGTTCGGCGGGCGCATCGCCCAGGCCGGCACGCCGCAGGAAATCTACGAGCGCCCGGCCAGCCGCGCCGTCGCGGAGTTCATCGGCGAAGCGGCGCTCATCCCCGGCCAGGCCGCCGGTCTGCAGGCGCACTGCGCGCTGGGAGAGGTGGCGCTCGCCCGGCCAGCGCATGGCCCGTCGCTGCTGCTGCTGCGCCCGGAGAGCGTGGCGCTGGCCAGCCCGCGTGAAGGCGCTGCTGGCCGCGTGCTGTGGTGCGAGTACTTTGGCCGCGAAGTGCGCGCCAGCGTGCAGCTTGAAGGCGGGCCGGCCATCCCGCTGCGCCTCAACCCGTGGGAGGCCGTCTCGGCGGGCGCGCTCGTACACCTGCGCGCTGCACAGCCGCTGCATACGCTGCCCGCGGAATGACGCCGGGCCGACGCCCACCCTGCGCGCGCCCCGCGAGCGGTTGCCACGCCGCGGTGCGTCGTCTAGAATCGCCGTCGCGTAGTCTCGCTGTGAGGATGGCGACCGCATGATCTCAACCCACCTCCGCTGGCGCCCCCGATGAGCATTCAACCGCGCAGGCGCATACTGATCGCTGTCGCGCTGGCCGCCGTGGCGCTGGCCGGGCTGCTCGCGCTGGACCTCGCCGCGCGCGGGCTGGCGTGGCGCGCGCTGTACGCCGTCACCGGCGAGGAGCGCCCGCTGGCGCAGATGCGCGGACTGATGGAGTGGTTGGGCAACGCGCTGCGCCCCCCGCTTGATCTGGCGCTGGATGTGCCGGTCAATCACGCCGATGTCAATCCGTTTGGCGTCAACACCTTCCTCGAGCAGGAGGTGGAACCCGCCAAACGCGAACGCCAGATGCAGATGATCGCCGAAGCAGGCTTCCGCTGGATCCGCCAGCAGTTCGTCTGGGAAGACATCGAGATCCACGCCAACGACGACTATGTCGATGTTCGCAACGATCCGGCAGGTGTCGATGCCTGGGCCAAGTACGACATGATCGTCGACCTGGCCGAGCGCTACGGCGTGCAGATCCAGGCGCGGCTGGGCAACCCGCCGCAGTGGGCGCAGGCCGTGCCGGGCGACTTCGCGCCGCCTGCGAACCCCGACGACTTCGCCGACTTCGCGCGCGTGCTGGCCGAACGCTATCGCGGGCGCATCCAGTACTACCAGGTGTGGAACGAGCCGAACATCTACCCGGAATGGGGTGAGCAGGCCGTCGATCCTGAGGCCTTCACCGCGCTGCTCTGCCGCGTCTACGATGCCCTCAAGGCCGTCGATCCGCAGATCGTGGTGATCGCGCCGGCGCTTTCGCCCACGCTGGCGCTGACTGGCCGCGACCTGAACGAGTTCATCTACCTGCAGCGCATGTACGACGCCGGCGCGGGCCGCTGTTTCGACGTGGCCGCCGCGCAGGGCTACGGCTTCTTCAGCGGCCCGAGCGATCAGCGACTGAACGTCTTCCATCAGAACTTCGGCCGCCAGCAGTTTCTGCGCGATCTCATGGTCCATAACGGCGATGCCAGCAAAGCATTGTGGATCAGCGAGGCGGCGTGGAACCCGATCGACGCCCCCGAAGTGGCGCCAGACGTGACCGCGCGCGAGGCTTTCGGCGTGGTCACCCGCGAACAGGCCGCCGCCTATCTCACGCAGGCCTACGGCATGGTCGAGCAGCAGTGGCCGTATGTCGGCGTGATGAACACGTGGTTCTTCAAGCTGCCCTCTGAGGACCGGCGCGGCCAGTCGTGGTACTACTTCCGAATGCTCGAGCCGGACTTCACCCCGCTGCCGGTCTACGACGCCCTGCGCGACTACCTGAGTACGCATCAGTCGGCACTGTATCGCGGCGTGCATCAGGGCGAACACTGGGCGATCCGCACAGCCGATGACGCCGCGACGATCACCGCAGATGGCGCGCAGTTCGAGCGCGCGCTGCAGACCACCCGCGCCAGCTTCCGCGCGGTGGGCACGGCGCTGGAGCTGCGCCTGCAGGGGGGCCCGGTTCGCGTGAGCATCGACGGCGCGCCGGTCACGCCCACGGCGGCAGACGAGGACGGCTGGTCAGTGCTGCAGCTTCCGCTGGGGCTGGTGCGCGGCGCGCACGAGATCACGCTGGAGGCCGATGCGCCCTTCCTTCTGGACTCCGTCGCTGTGCGCGACAGCACACCTTCGCTGCTGGTGGGCGCCGCGGCGCTGCTGGCTGGTGCTGCCGGGCTGGCGGCGGTCCGGGCATGGCGGCGATGGCGGCGCTGATCCGCCGGCCAGCGCTGGCAACCACGCTCACGCTGGCGGTGCTGCTGCTGGCGTTCGCGCTGCGCATGCACCTGCTCGGCGCGCAATCGCTCTGGAATGACGAGGGCAACAGCGCGGTGCAGGCCGCGCGACCGTTCACCGCCATCCTGGAGCACAGCGCGCGCGATATCCACCCCCCCGGCTACTACCTCGCGCTGGCGCTGTGGGCCGGCCTGGCTGGCTTCAGCGAATTCAGCCTGCGCGCGCTCTCAGCGTTCGCCAGCCTGCTCACCGTGGCGCTGGCCGCACATCTGGGGCGCCGGCTGTACGGGCGCTGGGCGGGCGTAGCGGCGGCGGCGCTGGCTGCGCTCAACACCTTCGCCATCTACTATGCGCAGGAAGCGCGCATGTATGCGCTGCTGGCGCTGTGGGCGGCGGCGGGCTTCGCGCTGCTGCTGGCGCTGCTCGAGCGGCCGTCTGCGCGGCGCGCGGCGCTGCTGGCCGTGATCACCGCAGCCGGGCTGTATACCCACTACGCCTACCCGCTGTTCATGCTGGCGCACGGGGCCGCGGCGCTGGCCTGGCTGCTGGCGCGAACGCCCGGGCTGCCGCGCAGGCGGGCGCTGCTGGCGTGCATCGCAGCGGCGCTGGCGGCGCTGGCGCTGTTCCTGCCGTGGCTGCCTACCGCGCTCGGCCAGCTCAGCGGCTGGCAGCAGACCAGCGCTGCGCAAGCCGGGCCGGAACAGGCGCTCGCGCTGCTGCTGCCGTGGCTGGCGCTCGGGCTGACCGCAGGCGCAGCCGGCATGGCGATCCCCGCGTGCGTCGCGTTGTTCGGCCTGCTGGCGCGCGGCCAGCGCCCGCCGGATGCCGCCCGGGCGCTGCTGCCGCCGCTGTGGACGGCCCTGCCGCTGGCCGCGTTTCTGGCGCTGGGGCTGGCCCGCGCCCAGAACTACAAATTCATGCTGCCGGCGGCGGCGGGCGCAGCGCTCTGGCTGGCCGGCGGCCTGTGGGCGCTGTGGCGGCTGTCGGCGCTGGCGACCGCGCGCACGCCCATCGCTGCACGCCGTCTTGCGCTGGCCGGGCGCGCCGCTGCGCTGGGCGCCGCCGCGTGGCTGCTGCTGACGCTGACCGCCAGCCTGCCAGCGCTGTACACCGATCCGGCGCTGCAGCGCGCCAACTATCGCGGGCTGGCGCAGGACATCTCCGCTGCGCTGCAGCCCGGAGACGCCATCATCCTCAACGCCCCCAATCAGGCGGAGGTGTTCGACTACTACTACGCCGGCGCGGCGCCGGTCTATCCGCTGCCCGCCGGGCTGGGCGGTGACGACGCCGCGGCGCAGGCCGCCATCGACTCGCTGCTGCGCACGCACGCCCGCGCCTTCGTGGTGCTGTGGGGCGAGCGCGAACGCGACCCCAACCGCGTGATCGAACGCACGCTCAACACGCAGGCCTATGCCGCGGGCGGACAGTGGTACGGCGATGTGCGCCTGGCGCGCTACCTGCTGCCAGCGCCGCTCGCGGTGCTGCGCCAGACCGACGCGCAGTTCGGGGCAATCGCGCTCGAGCGCACGCGGCTGGACACGCTCACGCTGGCGGCGGGCGGCGGCCTGCGCGTGCTGCTGGAGTGGCGCGCACTGGAACCGCCGGGAGCAGACTACACCGTGTTCGTGCAGCTTCTCGACGCGCAGGGCCGGCTGATCGCCCAGCACGACAGCGCACCAGCCAGTGGCGAGCGCCCGACTTCCGGCTGGGCGGCGGGAGAACGCATCGACGATCGGCACGGTCTGCTGCTGCCCGCGGCACTGCCAGCCGGGGAATATCGCCTGATCGCCGGGCTGTATCCCGCCGGCGCGCCCGACCAGCGCCTGCGCACCGACGCCGACCAGGACACTGTCGTGCTGGCGCAGCTGGTGGTGCGCTGAGCACATTTTCTTGCGCACAGTGCAGCAAGTCCTCATTTAGCATTCATCCCCCGCCGCTATTCTGTGCGCTGGCTTGTAAACCTCGCCTTCGCAGGAGGAAATCTCATGGCAGTGCTCGTCACCGGCGCGGCCGGGTTCGTTGGCAACAATATGGTGCGCCGGCTGGTGCAGCAGGGCAAGACGGTGCGGGCGATGGTGCGCGAGCCGGGCAAAGCCGAGCAGCGCCTGGGCGATCTGAAGGGTCAGGTGGAGATCGTCGTCGGCGATGTCACCGAGCGCGCCAGCCTGCGCCCGCTGATGCGCGATGTCACCGCGATCATCCACACCGTCGCCATTCCAATGGAACGGGGCCGCGCGACCTACGACGAAGTCAATTATCAGGGCACGATTAATCTGGTGGACGCCGCCGAGGCAGAAGGTGTGCGCCGCTTCATCAACGTCAGCCAGAATGGCGCGACAGCCGATCACTTCTCGCGCTTCCTGCGCAGCAAGGGCCGCGCACAGGAGTACGTCGCATCGTCGAAGCTGCAATGGACCGCGCTGCGCCCGTCGGCGATCTTCGGGCCGCAGGACGAGTTCTTCAACTCGATCGCCCGGCTGGTGCGGCTGACGCCGGTCATCTTCCCGAACATCGGTGGCGGCAAGGCGCAGTTTCAGCCCGTGTCGGTGGACGACGTGGTCGAGGCCGGCGTGCGTTCGCTCGATGACGACGGCACGATCGGCAAGGAGTTTGAGCTGGGCGGTCCTGAAGTGCTGACGCTGGAAGAGATCGAGAAGCGCATCCTCAAGGCAATGGAGACCGGGCGGCTGCTCTTCCCCGCGCCGGCGGCGCTGCTCAAGCTGCCGGTGACGGTGATGCAGGCGGTGCTGCCGGGCTCACCTGTCAACACCACGCTGCTGGAACTGCTGAAGGTCGCCAACATCGTGCGCGAAAACGCGCTCATCACCTACTTCCGCCTGTCGCCGAAGCCCTTCAGCGGTGACAACATCACCTACCTGAAGAGCGCCAGCGCCAGCGTCGCGCTGCGCAAGATGTTCACCAACGCCACCGTGTCCTGAGACGGCGGGGCCCGAACGATATCCGGAACCGGGGGCGCAGGTGATCTGCGCCCTTTTTCATTTCGCGCTGGCTGCGGCGCATGAATCAAACGGGGGCAACCATGTGCCGCCCCCGCCCCGTCTGCATACTACGTGTTACAGCGCGGCTGCCAGCGCGCGCCCTCCGCGCAGCCCGGAGATGAATGCGCCTTCGACGCGCGCACCGTAAAAGGCATCGCCGCAGAACAACGCATGAGCAGGGTCCAGCCCGGAAGCTGACACCTGCGTCAGCAGATACTCGTCCGCCAGCGGCGCTTCCGGGCGCGAGTAGCGCCAGCGCTTGACCTGCGCCTCGCCCATGCGCAGCGCCGCCTCGTCCACCAGCGGCTCCAGGTCAACGCGGATCTTGCGCAGAATCTCGGCATCAGTCAGATCCCACAGCACGCGGCTGTAGCTCTCGCTGGCCTGCAGCGTGAGCAGCCGTGAGCGCGAAATGCCCTTGCGCAGATTGTCCGCAATCCAGTGCAGGTTGGCGTGCGGGCGCTGCATCGCGCCGGGCGCGGGCAGACCGACCTCGTCCTCCACCGGCAGAATGATGGTGATGCACGGCAGATACTCAACCGTGCTCAGCAGCGCCTGCGCATCCTCCGGCAGAATCGTGCCGCCGCGCCTGAGCAGATTGAACGTCTGCGGCAGCGGCGGGGTCATCACCAGCGCGGCCCCCGTGCGGCGCTCCCCCGCGGTGTCCTCGACCTGCCAGCCCTGCTCCACGCGGGTGACCGATGCCGCCTCGACGTTGACGCGCGCGTCCAGCCCCTGCGCGAGATGGTGCGCCAGCGCGTTCATCCCGCCGCGTGCCGCGTAGCGCGGATGCCCATCGCGCGACTCCATCAGGCTGCCATCGCTCCACCCGCGCGACCACTCGAAGACGACGCCTTCCGCCAGCCAGCGCTCGACATAGCCGCTGAACTCAGCATCCCGAACGGTGAAGAACTGCGCGCCGGTGTCCGCCTGCCCGTCACCAACCCGGCGCGTCGCCAGCCTCCCGCCAACGCTGCGGCTTTTGTCCAGCAGAACGACCGATTTGCCGGCTTCGCTGAGGGCCCGGGCGGCCATGATTCCGGACAGGCCGGCCCCGATGATCACGACGTCGCTGTGCTGCGTCATCACTACTCCTGTGTATCCACCTGACGGTCAGCGCGCTGTTGCAGCAGCCCGCGCGCGATGATCTCTCGCTTCAGCTCGCAGGCGCCTGCGCAGATCCGGGGAATCCGGGACCGCGCGAGTCCGGCTGAGCATCATCATCGCATCCCCGCATCATGACGTTCATTATAGCCCGCCCCCGCCGCGCGCGGCAAAACCTGCCGCCGCCGCATGCACCAGCCTTGCGCGAACACACGCACATGATATACTGACCCCTTCTGGCCCTTCAAGAGAGCACACTGATGTCTGAACAACTTCCGCTAACAGAACATGGTCTCACCTACCGCGCGTTCCGCTGGGCAGACCTGCCAGAAGCCGTGCGCGTGTACAACCGCGAGGGCGAAAGCTACGGCGAGTTTCACCCGGCCACCGAGGACGAGACCCGGCAGGACTTCACCATGCCGACCGTCGATGCCGAACGTGACCACGTCGTGGTGGAAGACGCCAGCGGCGCGCTGATCGCCATCTCCACCAGTGAGTTCGAGCCGCAGTACAGCAAGTCGTCCGCAGATATCAGCGTGCTGCCCGAATACTACGGCCGCGGCATCCACAGCCGCCTGATCGTGCTGAGCGAGGCGCACGTGCTGGCCCGCTGGCATGCTGAGACCGACGGTGTGCGTCCGCTGATCATGGATCGCTACACCGCGCCACAGGTGGCCGAGAGTGTGCAGGTCTTCCAGGACGCCGGCTACGAACACATCCGCACCTTCTACCAGATGCGCATCGATCTGGCGGAGCCGGTCAACCCACCATCGCTGCCGCCGGGCATGGAGATGCGTCCGGTCGACCTGGCGCGCGATGCCCATGCCATCTATCAGGCCGATGACGAGGCCTTCCGCGATCACTTCAACTTTGAAGGCTCGACATACGAGGAATGGGAGCACCTGTTCGTCAATACGCCAAATCGTGACGAGACGCTGTGGGTGGCGGCCTGGGACGGTGACGAGCTGGCGGGCGTATCGATCAACCGTCCGTACGGCCCGGAGAAACCGGAGTGGGGCTGGATCAGCGTGCTGGGCGTGCGCCGGCCATGGCGCAAACGCGGGGTGGGCACGGCGCTGCTGCTGCACAGCTTCCGCGCATTCCAGCAGCGCGGCCTGAACATCGTCGGCCTGGGCGTAGACAGCGACAGCCCGACCAACGCGCTGGTGCTGTACGAGCGCGCAGGCATGCGGCCATTCTTCGAGCGGCATGTCTATCGCAAGGTGCTGCACGCCGGAAACGGCGGCTAGGCCCGGCAGCGCCGCACACGTGGTCTGCACTGGCCGCTGCGCTGCATCACGGCCATCTGCTACAATCACTATCCTCTTTGGCCTCCGCTCGCGCTGCCGGGTGTAGGCCATTTTTGTCAATTCAGGCCTCTGGCGAACGGACGCAACATGGGTATCTTCTTCGGGCTGGCTGCATCATTTGGCTGGGGGATGGGCGACTTTCTGGTGCGCGGTGCCACCCGGCGTGTCGGCAGCTTCGTCAGCCTGCTGTATATGCAGGGCTTCGGCCTGCTGTGCATCATGCTCGTCGTGCTGGCGCGCGGCGACCTGGCGATCCTGCCGGCAGCGGCGGCCAGCGGTGCGCTCTGGCTGATGATCCCTGCGGCGGTCATCTCCGTATGCTCGACTCTGCTGCTCTACCGCTCTCTCGCCATCGGCATGCTCTCGATCGTCTCACCGATCGTCTCCAGCTATGCCGCCGTCACGCTGGTGCTGTCGCTGCTGACGGGCGAACGCCTGACCCCGCTGCGCCTGATCGGTGCGCTGGTGGCGCTTGCGGGCGTGGTACTGGCCTCCATCGAGCATCGCACGCACGGCGAACCGCACGCATGGCGGCATGGCTGGCGGCTGCCAGTCGGCGTGCCGCAGGCGCTGGGATGCGCGCTGCTGTACGGCATCGCATTCTGGCTGCAGGGGTTCTACGTCATCCCGTACGCCGGCCCGGCCGTCACCGTGCTGGGCAACCGCCTGATCTCACTGGCCATTCTGGTGTGCGTGATGCTGCTCAGCCGGCGCAGCGCCCGCCTGCCTGATGCGCGCACGGCCTGGGTGCTGTTCGGGGTGGGCGTGCTCGATACGCTAGCGTTCATCGCCAGCAGCGCCGGCGCCGCCACCGATCAGGTGAGCATTGTCACGGTGCTCTCGTCGATGTTCAGCGCATGGACGGTGCTGCTGGCGTGGATCGTGCTGCGCGAGCGCCCGCACCGCCTGCAGTGGGCCGGCATCGCGCTCATCCTGTGCGGCGTGGTGCTGGTCAGCCTGGGCGCGTAGGCGGGCGCTCAGTCGCTGGCGAACACAATCTTGCCGTCCTCCATGCTGGTGATGGTGACGAGCGCCTCGATCGGCATGCTGTAGCCCGCGCGCTGCATCACGTCGCGCCCGCCCTCGAACGTCTTCTCCACCACCACCGCGACGCCGGAGATGCGCGAGCGTGCGCTTTCGACCATGCGGGCCAGCGCGCGCAGCGTCTTGCCCGTCGCCAGAAAGTCGTCGATGATGAGAATATCCTGGTCGGGCGGCAGAAACTCTGCCGAGACCAGCAGGTTGACCTCCATACCCTTGGTGTGGCTGGGCGCGGTCTCCAGAAACACCGGGCCGAACATCGTGATCGGCTTGATCTTGCGCGCATAGACCACCGGCACGCCCAGCGCCAGCCCCGCCATGAGCGCCGGCGCGATGCCCGAGATCTCGGCGGTCAGAATGCGATCGATCTTCACATGCTGAAAGCGGCGGGCGATCTCCTCGCCCATCGCCAGCATCAGGTCCGGGTAGATCTGATGGTTGAGCAGGCTGTCAATCTTGAGGATGCCGCTGCCCAGATTGCGCCCCTCCGCCTGAATCCGATCCTGCAGCGCCTTCATCTGTGCCATCGGCTATGCCCCTTCAGTCTGTGCGCCCGCTTCTTCAAACACTTCCGCAAAATACAGATCGACGCTGCCCGCGGGAAACAGATTGAGCATGTTCCCGGCAGCCTGCCCCTCGCCCGAACGCAGCGCAGCCTGCATGCGGGGCATGTCGTCGAAATACACCTCAAGGATGCGCGTCACCGGCGCTTCGCCGCGCGGCGTGCCCAGCACGTGGATGACCTGCCGCCGCGTGATGCCGGGCATACCCTCCACCTGCGCGAGAAATGTGTTGTAGTGATCCTCGAAGGCAGGCGTGGCGGCTGCGCGCTGAAACAGGATCATGAACTTGACCATGCAATTCCCCTCCGCCACCCGGCGCTGCCGAGCATTATACCTGATCTGACTGTCAGGCAAGGCAGCGCACGGAGACGGCACAAGGCGCTCAGGTCCGGGGCTGCCCATCGCTGCAGAAACGCGGGAGAACGCAGCCAATCTGGAGATTGTAGAGATCACGCTCTCCTGATAACATTGTTGTTTCTGATTCTTCATCATTCTCTCAACGAAAGAGGTCCAAGTGCGCAGGGTACTTGTCGTCGCACTGACGTTTCTTCTGATGTCTGCAGCCTGGGTCGTACAGGCGCAGTCCGCTGATGATCTGCCGGAAGTGCCGGTCGCGCTGAGCAGCAGCAGCATTCCCTGCCCGATGGGCGCGCCACTTGGCGAAACTGAAGGACAGACGATTGTCTGCGGGCAGATCGTAGTCCCTGAGAACTGGGCCGAGCCAGACGGCCGACAGATCACCATCCGTTATGCGCGCCTGATGGCGAAAGCAACTGTTCCCTTCAGCGACCCGGTGATCTACTTCGAGGGTGGCCCCGGCGGCACTGCACTGGGCGGTGTCATGGGCTATCTGCAGGCATACGAGCGCCTGCGTGAAGACCGTGATGTCATCCTCTGGGATCAGCGCGGCACGCTCTACAGTTCGCAGGTGCTCTGCCCGGACGACGCCCGTGTCTCGGATCCTTCTGCCAATGTCGCCGGCATGTCAGATTTCATCATGCGGGTGCAGGCCCTCGGGATTCCAACGCTGGAAGATGGCCCGGAGAAACCACTGGAAATCCAGCGATTGATCACCACATACGATCAGATCGCCAACTGCCCACTCTACTTCGAATCGCAGGGCATCGACATCACGCAGTACAACACCGCAAACACCGTGCTCGACACCATCGCGCTGTTGGGCGCGCTCGGCGCACCCTCCTACAATCTGCACGCGATCTCCTATGGCACAACCGTTGCCCTGGCGCTGATGCAGTATTACACCGATCATCCCGGCGCGAATCTCCCGCCCATCCGCAGCGCAGTGGTGGATGGACTGTTCCCGCTGAACTACAGCTTCACCAACGAGGAATACATCAATCCGCTGAATGTGCTGCGCGTGTTCTCGGATTGTGAGGCGGATCCCGCCTGCGCCGCTGCCTATCCGAACATCCGCCAGCGCGCTATCGATCTGCTGCCAAGCCTGGATGCAGCGCCGCTGACCCTGGCAGATGGCACTGTGCTGGATGGAAAGACGCTCGGAGAGTACCTGATTGCAGTGGTGCTCCAGGTGCACTCGGCTGTGCCCTATATGCCGCGCATGATCGCAGAGATCGAACAGGGGAACACAGAAACGATCGATCTGGTCAATACAGCGATCAGCATGGGGATCAGCCTCAGCCCGGGCGAAGTGACCGAGCAGCCGGTCTCCATGATGGGCGCAGGCGTGCCTGAACTGACGGTGATCGCAGCTGGCCTGCGCGATACGGCCATGCAGATCGAGCTCATCGGCCTGCAGGCAAGCGTCATCCGCGATGTTCTGCTCAACACACAGGATCCTTCCGAGCAGTATCTTGGGATGCTCGATCGATATCTGAAGCTGGTCGGCGTGTCGCAAGCTTCGAGCCTGAAGAACATCCTGGAGAACTTCGTCCTCGATCCTGACAGGCAGACGCGCGGTAACCTGCGCTCATTGACCAGCAACGTAGGCATGTCCGCCGTTCAGCGCCAGATGCAGACGCTGGTGGACACGATGAGCGACGATGAGATAGCCGAAGTGTTTACCGGCTTGACCAGCCGTGAATTCTTCGGGCAGATCACCGGCTTCAATACCCTCTTCAACAGCATCGTCAACTGCAATGACCGCGCGGCCAGCATCGACGCAGATGTTGCCTTCGAAGCCTATCGCGCCTACGAGATCCCTGATCTGCTGGTTGGGTTCACCGCGGTCGCCTACAGGCAGGCTCAATGTGAGGCCCTCGGCCTGACCGCTGACGCATATCAGCCGCCGCCGCCCGGTGCTGTCAGCGATATTCCCACGCTGGTGGTCAACGGCGCACTCGACAGCGCCACACCAGCCGAGTCGGGTGAGCTGGTGATGCAGACGCTGACGAACGCGCAGATGATCACCTTCCCACGCTTGACGCACGGCGCGACCATCCAGTCCTATTGCTCGATCGATCTCACCTACAACTTCATCATGTACCCCGATCGAGATCTGGATCTCACATGCCTGAATGATCTGCAGCTTCCGTTCGTTTTGCCAGGCGACCCGCTGCCTGTCCTTCCGGGCATGCCGTAGCAGCCAGCCGCGGCCACCTTCCGGGCTGGAAGCAGCATCAACCGTTTCAGCACAGGTCCCTGCCGGTGTTCCGGGCGGGGACCTGTGCTTTGTACCCACGCGCGCGCTTCAGGCTATAATCCTGCGCGTCCGGCGGCGCTTCTGGTCCCCGGCTGAGGAGTGTCATCATGTCGAAACGCATCGCCGCTGCCGGGCTCGCGCTTGTGCTGGCCGCCGTCCCCGCCCTCGCCCAGGAGGCCACGCCGGAGGTCACCCCGGAGTCCACCCCTGAGATCGCTGCTTCCATCCCCTTCTACCGCCCGCGGGTGCTGGAGCAGTACCCGCACAGCACCAGCGACTTCACCCAGGGGCTGGTGTGGTCAGAGGGGCGCATCTTCCAGAGCGCTGGCCGCTACGCCGAGTCTCGCGTGCAGGAGCTCACGCTGGAGGATGCCGCCGCGCTGCGCGAGCAGCCGCTGGCCGATGAGTACTTCGCAGAGGGCCTGGCGCTGGTGGACGACCGCCTGATCCAGATCACCTGGCGCGAGGGCACCGCCTTCGTCTACGACCGCGACAGCTTCGAGGTGATCGGGCAATTCAGCTACGAGGGCGAAGGCTGGGGCCTGTGCTACGACGGCGACTCGCTGTGGATGAGCGACGGCTCGCCCAATCTCTTCCAGCGCGACCCCGACAGCTTCGAGCTGCTGGCGACCGTGCCGGTGCTGCTGTTCGACGCGCCGGTGTCGCAGCTCAACGAGCTCGAGTGCGTGGATGGCTCGGTCTGGGCCAACATCTGGCAGACCGACTACATCGTGCAGATTGACCCGGCCAGCGGTCAGGTGACCGCCGTCGTCGATGCCACCGGCCTGCTGCCCGGCCAGCCGGTCGATGCCGGCGCTGTGCTCAACGGCATCGCCTATATCCCGGAGCGCGACACCTACCTCATCACCGGCAAGCTGTGGCCAGTGATGTTCGAGGTGACCTGGGAGCAGGTCGGCACCCTGCAGCCGCGCGAGGGCGGCTGAGTCCGTCTCACAGCGCGCGAGCGCGGGCGCTCGCCAGCACCGCCTGGCGGGCAGCGAAAGCCGCCGTCGCCACGTCCACGCCTTCGCCGCAGTTGTCGCTGACCGGGCTGAAGCCGCCCAGCGTGTGCCCCGCCGCGAACAGGTTGTCGGCAAACAGCAGCCCGTCGGCGTTCAGCGGGCGCAGCGCATCATCCGTGGGCAGGCGTGCCGCGTACACCGGCTGTCCTTCGCCGGCCAGCAGCGGGCGCTCAAACCACGACAGGATGCCCGGCACATCGGCCAGCGGCAGCCCGGCGCTGGTCTCCCACATGCGCCCGGTGTAGTCGCTCTCCCAGCCGCCGCCGTACAGCCCGCCGGTCGCCAGGATGACGCTGTCCGCCGGCAGCACGCGCCCCCGCCCGTGCACAGCGGTCTCGGCCTGCACGCCGGTGATGCGCTCGCCCTGCCGCACGTACCCGCTCACCTTCGCGCCGATGGTCAGCCGGCCGCCGCGCGCCAGAAACGCCGAGCGCAGGCGGCGGAACAGGCGCGTCCCCGGCACGGACGGCGGCAGCGTCGGCACTTCGATCAGCGTGCAGCGCAGGCTTTCCGCCAGCCGCACGCGCGTCGCCGGCTCGAAGCCGAGCACCGCGGGCAGCAGCACGTGCGTCGCATCGCCGATGTGCTCGCGCAGCAGCGTGCGCAGGCGGATGAAGCCGGCTTCGCTGTCCAGCTCGTTGGCGAAGTCCAGCGGCCATTCATCGAAGTTGCCGCCCAGATCGGGCATCGGCAGGCTGACCGGGCGCGCGTCAATGCCATCGGCGCGCAGCGCATCCGCCAGCAGCCGGGGATAGAAGTCGCGCCAGCCGCTGAAGCCCACCACCAGCGCGCGGTCTCCCGGGCGCAGATCGCCCAGGCTGCCGCCCGCCGCAAACCCCACCGGGCGCGCGCGGCCCAGCAGCGTCAGCGCGCGGCCAGCCGGCTGCAAGCCGACCAGCGCATCCAGCAGCGCCAGCCCGGCGGGCAGCGCCTCGCCCGCGAGCGCATACGGATGATGCGGCCGCTGCGCCAGCCCCGCCACGTCGCCCGTCTCGATCCAGCCGGGCCACAGGCTCAGCCCGCCCTGCCCGATCGCAGCCAGCTCGACGACGGCGCCGTGCGCCTGCGCGGCCAGCGCCGCCGTCAGCCCGGCCAGCCCCGCGCCGATCACCACCACGCGCGGCGCATGGCCCACGGCCAGCGGCTGCGGCGCGTCGGCGGCGCTGAAGGCGGGCGCAGGGAATGCCGCCGGCTGCGCGCTCAGGCCGACCATACGCCCGTAGATGTGATCGGACAGCAGCGCCTGGCGCAGATTATGCCCCCACAGCAGCGCCTTCATGCCGCCCACGCGCCGTTCGATGAAATCGCCCAGCAGCGCCCAGGTGTGCGCCGGCGTATCCGCCAGAAACTCATGGCGCACTGCCGCCGCCCGGTAGGCGCAGAAGCCGCCCTGGCACGGGCCCATGCCCAGGCGCAGGTCGCGGCGCAGATCGTTGAGCGTGACCACATCATTCTGCCCGTCCGCGCCCGCCTCCAGCGCGCTGCGGATCTGCGGCGCGGTGACGATCTCGCACTCGCACACCAGCGCGCCGGGCGTCTGGCCGCGTTCAAGCGCACCAAGCCGGTCGGGCAGCGCGTGCAGGCGCGGGTGATGCGAGGGCAGCACGGTCTCCGCCGTGACGCAGCGCGCGCTGACGTTCAGCCGGGCGCACGCTGCGTCGGCGGCGCGTTCGGCCATCAGCCGGTAAGTGGTCAGCTTGCCGCCCAGCACGCTGATCAGCCCGCTGATGCCGTGGGACTGCGCGTGATCGAGCACGCTGAAGGTGCGTTTGGCACTGCGCCCTTCGCTGCTTTCGCCGGGGTCATACAGCGGGCGCACGCCGCCCCACGCACGCAGGATACGCGCGCGGCTGATGCCGGGCGTCATCGCCTCCGCCTCGTCGAGAATGCGCGTCACTTCCCACGGCTCGACGCGGATGTCGCCCGGGTCCGTCGTGGTGACAGAAGTCGTGCCGATCACGCTGACGGTGCCCACCGGCACGAAGATGTCGCCATCACCCGGCTTGCGCAGCTTGTTGATGACGGTGTTCACCCAACGGATGTTGTAGGCCAGCATCGCGCCACGGCTGAGCTTCATGCCGAAGCTGACCCCCGCCAGCCGCGCGATCTCGGCGGCCCATGGCCCGGCAGCGTTGATCGCCACCGCGCAGGCCACCTCAACCGCCTCGCCCGTGCGCAGGTTGGTCAGGCGCGCGCCGGTGATCTGCCCGCCAGATACGTGAAACGCCTCGACGCGATGATACGTCAGGAAGCGCGCACGCCCGGTCTCCTCCGCGCCGCGCTGCAGCAGATGCAGCAGGTCCCACGAGTCACACGTGCCGTCGGGGACCTCGATCACCATGCGCAGTGCCGGATTGAGCAGCTTCTCGCGGCGGCGCGCCTCGGCCACCGAAATCTGCTGCGTGGGGATGCCGGCTGCCGCGCAGCCCGTCAGAAACTGTTCCGCATAGCCCTCGTCATCGCCGGGGCACAACACAAAAAAGCCGCTCGTGTCCTCGATCGCCTCAGGGACAATGCGGCGCAGAATGCGGTTCTCGTCGATGCACTCCCTGGCGCTCTCCGGATCGCGCACGGCATACCGGCCGCCGCTGTGCAGCAGCCCGTGATAGCGCCCGCTGGTGCCGGTGGCCAGATCGCCCATCTCCGCCAGGATGACGCGCACCCCGCGCAGCGCCAGGTCGAGCGCGATTCCGCCGCCCGTCGCGCCGCCGCCGATGACCAGTACCTCTGTGTCAAGTGTCATGATCGAGCGACTCCCTCCCTCGGCAGAACCGGCGGGAAATGCGCCGTCAGCGCGTCTGCACCTGGCGCACGGCGTGCCGCCAGCCGGCGTAGAGCGCATCACGCTGATCGGTGCTCATGCGCGGCTCAAAAGACGCCTGCACATGCCAGTTGCGTTCCAGATCGGCTGCAGACTGCCAGTAGCCCACCGCCAGCCCGGCCAGATAGGCCGCGCCCAGCGCTGTGGTCTCGGTGACGGCAGGGCGCTGCACCGGCACGCCCAGCACATCCGCCTGGAACTGCAGCACGAAGTCATTGCGCGACATGCCGCCGTCCACCCGAAGCGTCTGCAGCGCGATGCCCGAGTCGCTCACCATCGCCTCGACGACATCGCGCGTCTGATAGGCAACGGCCTCCAGCGCCGCACGGACGATATGCGCCCGTTCGGTGCCCCGGCTCAGCCCGACCAGCGCGCCGCGCGCATCGGGGTCCCAGTAGGGTGCGCCCAGCCCGACGAAGGCCGGCACGAAGTACACCCCGCCGGTGCTGCTCACGCTGGCGGCCACTGCATCGGTCTCGGAGGCCGTCGCCACCAGCGCAAGGCCGTCACGCAGCCACTGCACCGCCGCGCCAGCGATGAATACGCTGCCCTCCAGCGCATACTGCACCGGCGCATCGCCCAGCTTCCAGCCGATGGTGGTCAGCAGGCGGTTGCGACTGCGCACGCTGTCGCTGCCCGTGTTCATCAGCATGAAGCAGCCCGTGCCGTAGGTGTTTTTGGTCATGCCGGGCTGTGTGCAGATCTGGCCGAAGGTCGCCGCCTGCTGATCGCCAGCGATCCCCGCGACGGGCACAGCCGCGCTGCCCAGCAGCCGGGTCTCGCCAAACACGCCGCTGCTGGGCAGCACCTGCGGCAGCAGCGCGCGCGGGATGTTCAACCGCGCCAGGATCTCGTCGTCCCAGTCCAGTGTGTGGATGTTGTACAGCAGCGTGCGGCTGGCATTGCTGACATCAGTCGCATGCACGCGCCCTTCCGTCAGCCGCCACAGCAGGAATGTGTCGATCGTGCCGAACAGCAGCTCGCCGCGTTCGGCGCGGGCGCGCGCGCCGGGCACATTGTCGAGGATCCAGGCCAGCTTGGTGCCGCTGAAATACGCATCGGTCACCAGGCCGGTCTTCTCAAGGATCGCCTTGTCGAAACCCTCATCGATGAGCTGGCGGCACAGGCCGGCGGTGCGCCGGCACTGCCAGACGATGGCGTTGTACACCGGCTTGCCCGTGCTGCGCTCCCACACCACGGTGGTCTCGCGCTGGTTGGTGATGCCCACGGCGGCCACGGTGTTCCCCGCGCCAGCCTCCGCCAGCACGCGCTGCGCCGTCTGCATCTGCGAGTGCCAGATGTCCTCAGGATCGTGTTCCACCCAGCCGGAACGCGGATAGATCTGCCGGAATTCCTGCTGCGCCACCGCGGCCACGCGCCCGTCATGGCCGAAAAGAATGGCGCGCGAAGACGTCGTGCCCTGATCGAGGGCAAGCACAAATGCAGTCATGCGAGTCGCCTTCCGAAACTCATCTGAACCTGGCGCGGCGCTGCCCGCGCTCGTGCGCTAGCCTTCGCGAGCGGGCGGATTGGGCTTGGCGCTGTACAGCCGGTCGATGACCAGGCTGAGCGCGCGCGTGATGTACGACTGGCCGACCGACAACTCGGAGCGCAGCGCATTGAGCGCGTCGGCGACATGGCCCAGCACGCGGTCAAGGTTGCTGCCCACATCGCGAGGCATCACCGCGACGCTGTCATCGGTGTTCTGCAGCGCGGTCAGCGTCTTCTCGATCAGCTCCTGCAGCGTATGCAGCTGGTCACTCACCACCTGAGCAGACTCCCGCGCTTCGGCGGTGTTATCCTGCCAGGTGGCGTTGATCAGGTCAGTCGCGCCGTCAAGAAGCTGCAGCCACGAATAGCTGAGGATGGAGGTCTCGTTGGCCAGGGTGAGCGAGTAGGTTTCGCCATCCCGCAGCGCGCTGTCGACGGCGGCGTTGTACTGCGCGTTGCTGGCGAGGTTCTTGCCCCGCGCCGCAGCGACGATATCCACCAGGGTGGACTGGCTTTGCTCGAAGGCATTGGTCGCGCCATTGATACGCTTGCAGCACCCGCTGATCTTGTCCATGCCGGCGCGCGCGCCCAGCGCCAGCTCGATGATCTTCGAGCGATCTGCCTTGCCAGCGGCTGGCGGTGGCGCTTCGGCAGCAGGCGGCTGAGGCGCTGCAGCGGCAGGCTTCGCGGCGGGGCGCTCCCGGCGCGTGGCCTGCTCAGGGGCGGGGGCCGGCGGATCAGCAACAGGGGTCGGCGGCGGATCGGCAACAGGGGCCGGCGCGGGCAGCTCGGCATACGACGGCGGCGCGCCCAACTGGCCGACGATCTCCAGCACCGGGTTGGAGTGCTCAATCGTCCCCGTCAGGCACTGCCGCGCCAGCTCGCGCAGGCGGGCGCGCAGCTCGTTCACGCGCTTGTAGTGCAGCGTGTATTCCAGGATCCGCGCCCCCTGAAACGCCGGCGGCAGGCGCTCGATCTGGCGGGTCATCACGATCATCGGCTTCAGCAGGCCCTGCGCCAGTCCGAGCTCGTAATAGAGCTGGCTGTTCATGACGGTGATATCCGCCACAACGAGTCGCGCCCGGTAGATGCTCATGATCGCAGCGCGCAGCTGCTCCCGGTCATCGAAGGCCTGAACCGCCTGCTCGACCTCATAGCCTACGTCTTCCAGGGACGGGCGGATCACGTCCTCATAGAACTCGGCAAACTCTGGTCGCTGAGGCAGCAGCACAAAGGCATACGGGCGTCCGCTTTCCATAGTGCGCAAATGTCCCTTGAACGAGGCTCCGTGACGATGAGTATATCACGTGCCGGCGTGTTAGAAAAAAACGATTCCTACGCTTGTGCATAGGCATGTCCGGTTACCGCCTGCCCAGGCCCGCGCGCGACTCGCCGCCACCTTACGGTATAATCTTCCCAGTTTTGCCGTTTCGTAGCTGAAGGGATTTCCCGATGGATCTCAACACGCTGGCGGTCAACACCATCCGCACGCTGTCGATTGACGCCGTGCAGCGCGCCAACAGCGGGCACCCCGGCCTGCCGATGGGCGCCGCCGCCATGGCCTATGCGCTGTGGACGCGCCATCTGCGCCACAACCCGCGCAATCCGCGCTGGCCGGACCGTGACCGCTTCGTCCTCAGCGCCGGGCATGGCTCGATGCTGCTGTACTCACTGCTCTACCTGACCGGCTACGATGTCACGCTGGATGATCTCAGGAACTTCCGCCAGTGGGGCAGCATCACCGCCGGCCACCCGGAGACCGGGCTCACACCCGGCGTCGAAACCACCACCGGCCCGCTTGGGCAGGGCGCGGCCACTGCTGTCGGCTTTGCGCTGGCTGAGACGTTTCTGGCGCGCACCTTCAATCGCCCCGGACATACTATCGTCGATCACTACACCTACGCGCTGGTGGGCGATGGCGACCTGATGGAGGGCGTCAGCGCCGAGGCCTCGTCGCTGGCCGGGACGTGGGGGCTGGGCAAGCTGATCTTCCTGTACGACAGCAACCGCATCACGCTCGATGGCAAGGCCGAGATGACCTTCACCGAAGATGTGGCTGCGCGCTACCGCGCTTACGGCTGGCACACGCTCGACGTCGCCGACGGTAATGACATCGAAGCGATCAGCCACGCCATCGGCCTTGCCAAGGGCGTGACCGACCGGCCCAGCCTGATCACCATCCATACCACGATCGGCTACGGCAGCCCGAACAAGGGCGATACCAGCGAGGCGCACGGCTCACCGCTTGGTGCAGACGAGATCCGGCTGGTCAAGGAGTTCTACGGCTGGCCTCAGGAAGAGTTCTACGTGCCGACCGAGGCGCTCGAACTCTTCCGCGAGGCGATTCACGCCGGCGCGCGCGAGGAGCACGCCTGGCGCGAGGGCTTCGAGGCCTACGCGCAGGCCCACCCCGAGCTGGCGGCGCAGTGGCGCACGCTCATGGCCGGCGGCCTGCCCGAAGGCTGGGATCGCGATCTGCCGGTCTTCGGCCCGGAGAAGAAGATCGCCACGCGCAATGCCAGCGGGCAGGTGCTGAACGCCATCGCCCAGCACATCCCGACCATGATCGGCGGCGATGCCGACCTGGCGGGCAGCACCAAGACGCTCATCCGCGGCGCGGGCAGCACCGGCCCGGGCAACCCTGCCGAGCGCAACCTGCGCTTCGGCGTGCGCGAACACGCCATGGGCGCGATCGTCAACGGCCTGGGGCTGCACGGCGGCATCGTCAAGCCGTACACCGCCACGTTCCTCAACTTCGCTGACTACATGCGCCCGGCTGTGCGCCTGGCAGCGCTGATGGACAACCCCGTGCTGTTCGTGTTCACGCACGACAGCATCGGCCTGGGCGAGGATGGCCCCACGCACCAGCCCGTCGAGCAGTTCGCCGCGCTGCGCGCCATCCCGCGCCTCAAGTTCATGCGCCCGGCAGATGCCAACGAGACCGCCGCCGCCTGGCGCGCGGCCATGCTCGATCACGAGCCAGTGGCGCTGGCCTTCTCGCGGCAAGACCTGCCCGTGCTGACGGGCGAGGAAATCGGCGGCGTGAGCGCAATTCACGCCGGCGTGGCGCGCGGCGGCTACGTGCTGGCGGGCGCCGAGCCCAACCCGGAGGTCATCCTGATCGCCACGGGCAGCGAAGTCTCGATCGCCTTCGATGCCTGGCGTACGCTGCGGGCGGAGGGCGTGCGCGCGCGCCTGGTCTCGCTGCCGTGCTGGGAGCTGTTCGAGGCGCAGGACCGCGAGTACCGCGACTCGGTGCTTCCGCCGGCGGTCAGCGCGCGCGTCAGCATCGAGGCCGGCGTGACGCTGGGCTGGGAGCGCTACGTGGGCCTGGCGGGCACGGCCATCGGCGTCGACCGCTTCGGCACGAGCGCGCCGTATCAGCGCATCTATCAGGAATTCGGGCTGACTGCAGAGGCAGTCGCCGCAGCGGCGCGGCAGCTGCTGGGGCGCGGCTAGGCCAGCGCCTCCCCTCCGCAAGCCGAACGGGGCTGTCGCAGACAGGCGGCGGCCCCGTGCCAGCGTAGGCCAAACGGCGCTGTTCACCGGCGGCGGCCCTCCGCTATAATGCCAGCGATATTCGCGCACCTCATGCTGGACTGCGATGCCTGAACGCTCACGTGACGATACCGCCCCGCGCATACCCTTCGACGACCGCCCGATCACAGCGGCTCGCGAAATCCTGCCGGATGATGAGGACGACGGTGGCGAAGCGCCGCGCGGCGGCTGTGGCCTGCTCGGCCTGGCGCTGGCGCTGATCGCCGTGTTCGCGGTGCTCATCGTCGGGCTGGCCGCCGCCGCCGGCTGGACCAGCGGGCAGCGCCAGGCGGGCGTGAACGGCACCGCCACGCGCAGCGCCGCCATTCAGGACCAGCTCGCGCGCATCCCGGAGGATGTCGCCGGCGGAAACCTGGCGCTGCTCGACGCGCGCATCCGCTTTCTCGCCACGCTCACGCCCGGTGTGCCTGGCATGGCCGACGTGGCCGCCACCGCCACCGCGCTCTATCTGACCCTTCAACCCACAGCCACCCTCACCGCGACGGCCACTGCCACGCCCACCGCCACCGCCACGCCCACCGCGACCCTCGATCCCTCGCTGCCCACGCCGACGCCCGGCCCGGCCTTCGATCTGGCGCAGCTGCTCGGGCAGGCGCAGGCCGCCTATACCAGCGGCCAGTACGAGGATGCAGCCGAGTTTGCCGAGGCGATCTCGCAGGTCGATCCCGCATATGAGCCGGCCACCGTGCGCCAGATCCTCGGCGACTCGCTCGGGCAGCTGGCGCGCAACTACTACAACGCCATGCAGCCAGCAGCGGGCAATCGCATCGTCGGCCGCATGGAGGCGCTCGGCATCCCGGTGGGCGAGCTGGCCTACGAGCGCACCGTGGGCGAGGTGTACCTGAACGCGCTCAGCAACATCGGCATCAACTTCCCGCGCGCCATCGCCGCGCTGCAGGAACTGCGCAACTACGGGCCGGGGCGCTACTACGAGCAGGCCAGCACGCTGCTCTATCGGCAGTACACCGCCTATGGTGATGCGCTGGCGTTCGACCCGGCCTTCGGCTTCTGCCCGGCGCTGGCGCAGTATCAGAATGCGCTCGCGGTGTTCAACGGTGGCGAGGCGGCGGCCAAGTTCAGCAATGCGCAGACGCTGTGCAGCAGCGCCACCCCGACGTTCGATCCGCTGATGGCGGGCACGCCGGGCGTGCCGCCTGCGGGCACGTTCGTCCCGCTGGGGCAGCCGGGCGGCTGAGGGCGCGCGCAGGGCCGGCGTTTCTGCATTTCACCCGGCGCGCAGACTGCTATAATCACCCTGGTGGTATCTGTGTGAGTTGCGATTCATGACCGTTCGCCCGATCATCCGGCCAGACAATCCGGTGCTGCGCAAGCGTGCGCACAAAGTCACCAGCTACGGCGCGTCCTTCCAGCGCCTGGTGGATGACATGCTCGATACGCTCAATGCCGCCGCGGGAGTCGGCCTGGCCGCCCCGCAGATCGCCGTGGCCCAACGCCTGTTCATCGCCCGCCTGCCCGACGACGAGGACAGCCGCGAGGAGTACGGTGAAAATGCCGGCGTGCTGTACGTCATCGCCAATCCCGAGTACGTCAAGGTCAGCAGGACGATGGTCGAAGGCGTCGAGGCCTGCCTGAGCATCCCCGGCTACTACGGCCTGGTCGATCGACACGAGCAGATCATCGTGCGCGGCTTCGACCGCGAGGGCCGGCCCGTTCGCCACAAGGTGTCCGGCTGGCTGGCGCGCGTGTTTCAGCACGAAATCGACCACCTCGACGGGCGGCTGTACATCGACATCGCCCGCGAGATGTGGCAGGAGAAGGATGAGCAGCAGGGTACAGAGGCGCAGGCCGATAGCGCCCCTGCCGCCCAGGCTGATCCTGCGCCGCCGAAGGAATGACACCATGAGCTTCAGCCCGGAAACCCACCGCATCGCCCCCGGCCACGACCTCCGGCTGAAGGATGTGTCCGCCGAGGCGCCCAACGGCTTTCGCAAGGACGAGGCCGAGCAGCGCCTTGCCGTCCTCAAGACCGAACTGGACGTGCTTCAGGAGCAGTTGTACGCTGCGGGCAAACACTGCGTGCTGGCGGTGATGCAGGGCATGGACACCAGCGGCAAGGACGGGGCGATCCGCGGCGTGTTCGGCGATGTCAACCCGGCGGGGTGCCGCGTCGAGTCGTTCAAGACGCCCACGCCGGAGGAGCTCGCGCACGACTTTCTCTGGCGCGTGCACAAGGTCACGCCGCCGCGCGGCATGATGACGGTGTTCAACCGCTCGCACTACGAGGACGTGCTGATCGTACGCGTGCACGAGCTGGCGCCGAAGCACATCTGGCAGGCGCGCTACGAGCTGATCAATCAGTTCGAGGCGCTGCTGGCCCGGCATCACGACACGATCATCATGAAGTTCTTCCTGCACATCACCCGTGACGAGCAGGAGAAGCGCCTGCTCGCCCGCGAAGCAGACCCGCAGAAGGCGTGGAAGCTCTCCCCCGCGGACTGGCGCGAACGCGAGCGCTGGGCGGACTATCAGCAGGCGTATCAGGATGCAATCCACCACTGCAGCACGGAGCATGCCCCGTGGTACGTCATCCCAGCCAACCAGAAGTGGTATCGCAATCTGGCGATCGCCGAGATCGTGACCGCGACGCTGCGGCATTATCACGCGGACTGGGAGAAGACGCTGCAGCAGATGAGCCAGTCGCGGCTGGCGGAACTGCGCGCCTTCCGTGCCGAGGCAAACAAGCCTGCGCCCTAGCACACAAAAACAGGACGCGCCCGGTGCTTTCGGGCGCGTCGCGTATTGACTGTGGTTTGTTCCTTCCTACCGGAAGGCATTCCCTGCTCTAATCAGCAAGGATTACAGGGGTATTCAACTGTTCTGCCTCACGCACTTCCAAGTTGGCCCCCTTCCTCCACTGCTTCTTTGCTTCTGACTCCACTATAACGCCGTCTGCCCCGGCGGGGGCGTAATGATTCTCGAAATTTGTGCAGTTTGCCGAGTCCGCAGCGCCACAGGCCATTCCTGCACCGCCTGTTGAACGCACATCACGGCGCAGGGTACACTCGCAGCGGGCGCTGCGCCGATGCCATCCGCCCGCTGATGCAGGAGGAGCACCATGCGCGCCCGTCTCATCGCCCTGTTCGCCGCTGCGCTGGCCGTGAGTGGGCCGGCATCCGCTCAGGATCCGCGCTTCAGCCCGGCGGTCGATGTCACCGATCAGGTGGTGCTCAACGGCATCGTCCACGTCGCACGCGCGGTCTCGGATGGCCCCGGCTGGCTCGTCATCCACGTGGATGGTGGCGGCGCGCCCGGCCCTGTCGCCGGGGTGGCGGCGCTGCAGCCCGGCGAAAACCCCGCTGTCGAAGTCCGCATCGACACCGCGATGCTCACGCCCATGCTGTACGCCATGCTGCACACGGACGACGGACAGATCGGCGCGTATGAGTTCGACGGGCGCAGCGGGCTGGACAACCCGGTCTCGGCTGGCGGGCAGGTGATCGCGCCGGCCTTCTCCATCGCCGCGCTCGACGTGACCGATCAGCGCATCGATGATGGACAGCTGCGCGTGCGGGCCGTCACCGCGGCTGTCCCGCTCTGGGTGGTGATCCATTCCGACGCGGACGGCGCGCCCGGACCCGTGCTCGGCCATACCGCGCTGCCCGCAGGGACCAGCAGCAGCATCGCCGTCCCCATCGCGGAGGCCGGGCGCACCGCCACGCTCTGGCCGATGCTGCATGTGGACGATGGCGCGCCGGGCGTGTACGAATTCGACGGGCAGAGCGGACGCGACAATCCGGTCATCGTCAGCGGCGTGACCGCCACCGGGCACGTGTGGACGGTCCCTCACGCCCGCGTCCCCAACCAGATCATCCTCCGCGCCGACAACGCGCCGCCAGCGCCAGCCGGGCATGACCCGGTGCTGCGGGTCGACTCCACGCTGTGCGACGGCCCGTGTTTCATGGTCGTGCACACCGACGGCGGCGGCATGCCCGGCCCTGCCGCCGGCTTCGTCGCGCTTCCCGACGGCCTCTCGGAGCACTACACCGTGCCGCTGAACATGGGCGCGCCCGTGACGGCGGTGCTGTGGCCGATGCTGCACGCCGATGACGGGACTGTGGGCACTTACGAGTTCGATGGGCAGAGCGGGCGCGATAACCCGATCATGGTCGATGGCGCCGTCGTCACCTTTCCCATCCATGCTGCGCCGATGCTCCAGATCGACGATCAGCCGGCGGCGGACGGCATCATCCGCGTGGCGCAGGCGCTGACGGACAGCCCGGGCTGGCTGGTGATCCATCAGGACAGCGACGGCGCGCCCGGCCCGGTGCTCGGCTTCGCGGCGCTGCGCAGCGGGCTCACACGCAACCTGACGGTGACGGTCGATGCTGCCGCTGCGGGGGCGCGCGTCTTCCCGATGCTGCACTTCGACAGCGGCGCCGCTGGGGTGTACGAATTCGGCAGTGTGCCTGGCGCCGATGTGCCGGTGGTGCTGGCGGGCCGCGTGATCACCAGTCCTTCGGCCATCCCCGCTCCCTGACGCAGAATCAAAACCGCCCCGTCACGCGGACGGGGCGGCTGCCTGCCGGTGTGGCAGATCAGGCGGGGTTGAGCGGATCGTCTCCGCCCTTCTCGTCGTTCTTGGCCTTCGCGTGCGACTTCTCCTGCACATCCTCGACGGCAGCGCGCGCCTGCGTCGCCATCTTGCTCACGGCGCTGGTCACATCATCCAGCACGCTGCCCGCATCCAGCTTCGCTTCCGAAACCGCGCCTTCCGCGCCGCCCTCGCGCACCACCTCGATGCGCACGCGCGCCAGCAGCGCCCCGATCGCGCCCAGCGCCGACAGGATGGGCGCGAACCAGATCAGCGCGCCGCCCGCCAGCACGCCGACGGTCAGCGGGATCTCCATGTAGACGCGACCCTCGGTGTTGGTGACGATGATCTTGCGCACGTTGCCCGCAGAGATCAGCTCGCGCACCTTCTGCACCAGCTGGTCGCCAGCGACTTCCAGTTCCTCGGTGAAATTGCGCTCCTGCTTCGGTTCCTTCTCAGGGCTGGGAGTGGTGTTCATCTCGGTCATGATGGCTCTTCCTCTTTCGGGCCCGTGTGGCCGTGCTGTATACGTCTTACATTCGATTATACGCCCGGTGCAGCGCAAAGTTGCAGCGTTCGCGTTATACTGTGTTGGACTAAGTCGCTTATGGTCGAGACAGCATCGGCTCAATCACCCATTTTTGAGGGGGCATGCGATGGACTACCGCTTCACCCGGACACATGCGCTGCTGATCGCAGCGGCTGCGCTGCTTGTGCTGGCCACCTCCGTCGTTCGAGCCGACTTCGGCACTGGCTGGACGGCGCAGTACTTCAACAACCCTAACCTGCAGGGCAGCCCCATCATCACCGAGGCCGCGCCCAACGGACTGAACTTCAACTGGGGGCTGGGCTCGCCCAACGCCGCCATCCCGGTCGACAACTTCTCGGGGCGTTTCACCTCGACGCAGCTCTTCAACCAGGGCACGTACGAATTCGCCGTCACGTCTGATGATGGTGTACGCGTGTTCATCGACAACGTCACCGTGCTCGATCAGTTCGTCGGGCGCCCACTCACCACCAATCGCTTCCAGGTATCGCTGACAGCCGGCGCGCATCTGCTGGTCGTCGAGTACTTCGAGGGCATCGATCAGGCGGCGCTGCAGGTGCAGTGGTTCCCGGTGACCGTGACCACCCCCACGGCCATCGGCGGCGGCGGCGGCGCGCTGCCAACGCCGTTCGGCACACCCGCAGCGCCCACGCCCGGCTACACCGGTCCGCTGGCGACGGTGGCTGGCGTGCAGGCGCTGGCGCTGCGCACCGGCCCGTATGCGGGCGCGTCGTACATCACCGCGCTGCCCGGCGGCTCGTCCTACCCGGTGCAGGCGCGCAACATCGACGAAGGCATATACAACTGGTACAGGATCCAGGTAGGCGAGCGCATCGGCTGGGCGTCCGGCCGCTTCCTGCAGGTGAGCGTCCCGCCGGAACAGCTTCCGCTGGCGGGCAGCATCTTCGATGAGATCGCCGCCGGTGCACCAGAGCGCAACGCCCGCGCCATCCCACGCGCGCAGATGAACATCCGCGCCCGCCCCAGCGATCGCACCAACGTCGTCGGCGAAATCCCGTGGGGCGGCGTGGCGTCGCTGATCGGCCGCACGGTGCAGGGCGGCAGCAATCGCTGGCTGCAGATCAACTACAACGGCGTGATCGGCTGGATCGATGCGCGCTGGGTGACCACTCAGGGTGAGGTATTCTCGGTGCCCATTCGCTAGCCGTACTCAAGTGGGACAGATGGTGTATGCGGGCGCGGCTTCGGCTGCGCCCGTTTTGTTTCGGGAAGCGGCGCTCAGGCCTCGCCAGGCTGCGATCCGCCGCGCAGCGCCGCATGCAGCAGCGCGCGGCCCTCATCGAGCGTTCCGGCGAAGCGCACGGTGGCGAGCGCCTGCCGGTCCAGGGTCTGGAACGTGCTGAACACCATGCGCAGCATCGCCCCCGCCCCGACGATCACGATCGGCCCGGCACGGCCCGCGCCCATCCGCAGCAGTTCACGCGCGTGGTCGAGCGCCGTCTGATTGAAGATCGAGCCGCCGGGCACGCCCACCCCGCGCGAGACATCCAGCAGCGCGCCCACCGTGGTCGGCGCGGCGTCCGTCACCTTGCGCACGCGGCGCAGCGCGTCGAACAGCTCTTCCCACGTCCACACGCCGTCGATTTCCATCAGCAGCACATCGCGCCGTTCGTCGTCGTCCCAGTACAGCTCGATCGCCATCCACGCGCACTCCCCGCCCGTGCCGCGCCCCTCAGCCGGCGTCGCGGTAGTGCACATCCGGCAGATCGCGCAGGCGGGCGGCAGCCTGCTCCGGCGTCAGATCGCGCTGCGCCTCGGCCAGCATTTCGTAGCCCACCATGAACTTGCGCACGGTCGCCGAACGCAGCAGCGGCGGGTAGAAATGCGCGTGCAGCGTCCAGTGCGGCTGGGCCACCTGCGCCTGATCGCCCAGCACCACGCCGTGCCAACCCATCGAGTAGGGAAACGAGGTCTGGAACAGGTTGTCGTAGCGCGTGGTCAGGCGCTTCAGCGCATCCGCCAGGCCATCACGCTGGGCAGCATCGAGCGTGTGCAGGTGCGCTGCCGGTCGGCGTGGCAGCAGCAGTGTCTCGAACGGCCACACCGCCCAGTACGGGACCAGCGCCAGCCACTCGGCGTTCTCGACCACGACGCGCTCGCCGGCGGCGGCCTCCTCAGCGACGTAATCCATCAGCATCGGACGGCCATGCGCGGCAAAGTACGCGCGCTGGTGCTCCTCCTCGCGCGCAGGCCCCTGCGGCAGAAAGTCGCTCGCCCAGATCTGCCCGTGCGGGTGCGGATTGCTCGCCCCCATCACCGAGCCCTTGTTCTCGAACACCTGCACCCAGCGATAGCTCGCGCCCAGCTCGGTCACCTGCTCGCCCCACACCTCAATCACGCGGCGGATCTCGGCGGGCGTCATCT
>CAZZJW010000024.1:0-44870 GCA_964654755.1 uncultured Pleurocapsa sp.
CTGCACTGCGCGCGCGCCGACACCTTCCCCAATACCGTGCTGGAAGCGCTGGCCTGCGGCCTGCCCGTGATTGGCAGCGCAGTCGGCGGCATCCCGGAGCAGATCATCCATGAGCAGACCGGGCTTCTGGTCGAGCCGGGGAACGCTGCGGCAGTCGCGAATGCCGTCACATCCCTGCTGTCTGAGCCGGAGCGCATGCAGGCCATGCGCCTCGCAGCGGCAGCAGATGCCCAGCGCAGATTCACGCTGCGCCAGCAGTCCGAAGCGCTGCTGGCCTGGTATGAGGAAGCGCGACAGGAACATCTGGCCGGGCAGGCATCTGGCATCCGCTGAAGTCAGCAGCGATCAGGTATAATCACCATGAACAGCAAGCCGGACAACGCGATGCAGCCGACCGTCTCGATCATCACGCCGTCATTCCAGCAGGGCGCTTTCATCGAAGCCACCATTCGCAGCGTACTCACGCAGGATTACCCGCACATCGAGTATCTGATCATCGATGGCGGGTCGACAGATGGAACCCTCGACATTCTAAAGCGCCAGATCGATCCCCGGCTGACATGGATCTCAGAGCCGGACCGTGGGCAGGCAGATGCGCTCAACAAAGGGATGCAGCGGGCTAGGGGCGAACTGATCACCTTCATCAACTCCGATGATTTGCTGCTGCCCGGAGCTGTCCGTGCTGCGGTCGAATTCCTGCAGACGAACCCGGATGCAGACCTGGTATACGGAGATGGTGAGTACATCGATGCTGATGGACGGCTGATCGACCGCTATCAGAGTACACCGTTCGACCTTGCCGCCACACTGCTGGACAGACAGATACTCGCGCAGCCGGGTGCATTCTGGCGTCGGCGGGTCAGCGATCAGATCGGTTTGTTCGACATCGACCTGCACTACCGTTTCGACTTCGATTACTGGCTTAGAGCAGCGCTCGCGGGCTTTCACCTGCAGTATCTGCCCGGGAACTGCGCCGCATACCGCCTGCATGAAACGAGCAAGACGGTGAGCCAGCATGACCAGTTCGTCGATGACTGGCAGCAGATCACGCGCAAGGCGCTGGCACACCCAGCCTTCCCTGAGTCGCTTCGTGCGCTCATCCCCAAAATCGAGGAGGTCGTGCGCTGGGGGAAGCTGAAGGCGCGCTGGGCCCACGGTGAGCGCAACGTGCTGCGCCCGGAGCTGGTGGACATTCTCGCCCACGGCAAGTGGACGCGGCGCATCCTGGCCGGCGTCATGCTGATGGACAGCTATCTCGGAACCCAGGTGGCATCATGGATGCTGCAGCAGGTCGGCGCCGGGCGACTCTTCAGAATGGCAGACCAGAGGCGCCAGGCAGCGACGGATCCGCTCAACGCTGCGAAAGAAGGATGAAGATGCGATCTGGGATGGGTACCCGTTTCAGTGGTTTCACCACTGTGGTGCATGTGCGCATGCAAGCCCGCAAACTCGTCAGCAAGCGGACTTGCTCCCAACCCAGACCAGACGATCTGCAAAGCCGCGAAAACCATGTGCAACCGCTTCAGTATCGAATGAAAGGGGCAGCGCGTGCGCATTCTGCAGGTTAACTACGCCGATATTGGCGGTGGCGCTGCGAATGTCGCGCACAACCTTTTTTCTGCTTATCGAGCGCTGGGCCATCATTCCCGGTTGGTGGTCGGGTTCAAATTCGCTGATGCCCCGGGTGTTACTGCAATGCGCAGTGAATTGGGAAATGCATGGTTTCGCACATGGACAGGCTACCGCGCCGCATGGAGCAAATCCAGCGTACTGAGCAGCTTTGCCGGACGGATGGCCATGCTTCCCAGCCGCCCAAATCAGCTTGCGCGGGTCCTTCTGGGTATCGAAACGGTGTTCTCGCGTCATTCCTGGACATTGCTCGACCCAGCTTCCCCCGACATTCTACATCTGCACAGTCTGCTCGGCGGCTACTTTGACCTGCGGGCACTGCCAACGCTCTCCCAGCGCGTCCCGACGTTCGTCACGCTGCACGATGCATGGATGTTCACCGGCCACTGCATGCATTCCTTCGACTGTACCCGCTGGCAGACAGGCTGCGGCCACTGCCCATATCCCGATACATTTCCAGCGGTCAAACGCGACGCGACGGCGGCAAACTGGCAGCGTAAGCGCCAGATTTACGAACGCAGTCGTTTGTACGTCAGCACTCCCTCACGCTGGCTGATGGACAAGGTCGATCAGTCGATGCTGACGCCAGCGATCGTGCAGCGGCGCGTGATCCCGAACGGCGTAGACACCGACGTGTTCGCGCCGGGTGATCAGCAGGCCACGCGCGCGGCGCTCAATTTACCACGAAGCGCAAATATTCTGCTGTTCACTGCCAGCAATATGCGAAAAAATCAGTTCAAGGACTTCGCCACGCTGAAAGGTGCGATCGAGCGGATCAGCTCGCAGGTGCCCGATGTGCTGCTGATCGCACTGGGGGAGGATGCCCCGCCGGAGCGGGTCGGCAGTGCCGAAATCCGCTTCGTGCCCTATCAGACCGATGCTCGGCGCGTGGCTGATTACTACCGCGCTGCAGATCTGTACCTGCACAGCGCGCGCGTGGACACCTTTCCCAGTGCAGTGCTGGAAGCGCATGCATGCGGGCTACCCGCAGTCGCAACAGCCGTCGGTGGCATCCCAGAGCAGATCAGACACGAGGAGACCGGCCTGCTTGTCGAGCCGGGAAACGCCGCTGCCTTCGCCGATGCCGTCATCAGACTGCTGTCCGCTCCAGAACGCCGGCTTCAGATGCGAACAGCAGCGCCAGCCCATGTCCGCAGGCACTTCACGCTGCGCCAGCAGGTCGAGGCGATGCTTTCATGGTATGAGGAAGCGCGTCAGGAGCACGAATCGCATTTAGTCGCTGAGCGCAGCCGGCAGCAGGGATGATCATTTTCCGTCCAATGTACTGAATGCCATCATTCATCTGATCTGCTCGGCCCGTAATCCACCGCCGCAGAAAAGACCTGCGGAAGCGCATTGCGTTCGCGCTATCGGGCCGGGTTTACCGCCAGAGCGTGCTGGACGATGCGATCCTACGCGCGCTGCTCATCCTCAACCGGGTGTGACGGGCGGCAGCGGACGAAAGCACAGCGCCATACGCACCACCCGCAACTCTGCGGCGGCCTGCCCGCGATCGAACAGCGACGCGCCCAGCGCTCGCAGGCTGTGCAGCCCGATCAGCGCGGCCCGGATAATCAGCGCCTGCCACTCGGGACGATAGCGTACGTAATAATTGAGGATGCCCTTTCGGTGTTCGGCCAGCTTCCAGCCCTTCAGCGGCTGCTCGCTGTTGTAATGCGTCACGCTGGTTTCGGCAACCAGTGCAATCTGCCAGCCACACTGTCGCAACCGCCAGCACCAGGCGCTCTCTTCACCATATACCCGGGTGTCTTCGTCCATCACGCCAGCCTGCAGATACGCCTCACGGCGGACCAGCATCGCCACACCCACCACAACCGGAACGATCGCGCTGTGCTCGTAGGCGCTGAATGAAGCGACTGCGAGACGCGCACCGCCCAGCCGGACGGCCAACCGTCTCAGCGGCGTCCCCTGCCGCGTGAAGTAGCCCAGACCGCTGATCTTGTACAGCATGCGCAGCACAGTCGGATCGTTGAACGCCATCAGCTGTGGCGAACCATCGGGGTTGAGCACACGCGGGCTGACCAACCCGACCTGCGGATGACTCACCAGGAAATCGGCGAGGTCATCCAGCATCCCCGACTGCGCCCGTATATCATCATTAACCAGCGCGACAAAAAGCGTATCCGCTTCGCGCAGCACCGCGTTATGATTGGCGGCAAATCCGCGCGGCGTCGGGTTGACGCGCACAACGACATCAGGAAAACCTGCTTGCAGCGCGGATACGTCTTCCGGACGCCCTGCATTCACCGTCACCACGACCCTGAGCCCACGCAGCGGCTGATCCATCAGCGAACGCAAAGCGCGGCGGACATGCGAGAAGTCGTCATGAACGATCAGACTAACGGTGATGGCGTCCAAAAGCCGCACCCCCGGAAGATCAGCGAGCAGACCAAAGGAATTCGCATGCCTCCCCCCCTCGTCTCCGTCATCATGCCGGTTCGTAACGAGGCCGCCTTCATCGCCCGCAGCCTCGGCGCCGTGCTGGCGCAGGACTACCCGCCCGACCGGCTGGAGGTGCTCATCGCAGACGGCATGAGCACCGATGACACGCTCAGCATCATTCGCGCGATGCCCGGCAGTGAGCGCGTGCGCGTCATCCCCAATCCCGCGCGCAAGCAGGCCGAGGGGCTGAACGCCGCCATCCCGCTGGCCCGCGGCGAGATTATCGTGCGCGTCGACGGCCACACCATCATCGCGCCCGACTATGTTACCGCCTGCGTGAGCACGCTGCAGCACACCGGCGCGGCCAACGTCGGCGGGGCGATGGATCCCGTCGGCATCACGCCTGTCGGCAAGGCGATCGCTGCCGCCGGCAAGTCGCCGTTTGCGGTACCCACCGCCTTCCACGTCAGCGACAGGGCGCAGTACACCGACACGGTGTACATGGGCGCATGGCGACGCGAGCTGTTCGAGACCATCGGCCTGTACAATCCGGCCACCACGCCCAACGAGGACTACGAGCTCAACGTGCGCATCCGGCAGGCGGGCGGGCGCATCTACCTGTCGCCGGCCATCCGCTCGCAGTACTACGGCCGGCAGACGCTGGCCGCGCTCGCCCGCCAGTATTACGCCTATGGCATCGGCAAAACGCAGACGCTGCGCCAGCATCCGCGCTCGGTCAGGCCGCGCCACCTGATCGCGCCGCTGTTCACCGCCGGGCTGGTGATCGGCGGGCTGCTGGCGCTGCTGCATCCCGTCCTGCTGGCGCTGTGGCTGGCGGGCATTTGCGCCTACGTCGCGCTCAACCTGCTGTTCTCGCTGCGCACGGCGCGGCGCATCGGCCTCAGCGCCGCGTGGCGGCTGCCGCTGGTGTTCGCCACCATCCATCTGGCGTGGGGCGCGGGCTTCTGGGCCGGCCTGCTGCGTCCCCGCCGGCGCGTCAGGGCGTGATCGGCGCGTCGCTCAGCAGCGCGTGCACCGCCGCCGCCGCCTGGTCACGCGGGGTGGTGGTCTCGTAGCCATCGCGCAGCCGCTTCAGCCGGACCACGCCGGCAGCGGTCTCCTCAGGGCCGAGCACCAGCACCACCGGGATCCCCTTCCGGTCCGCATAGGCGAACTGCTTACCCAGCGGACGCTCGCCCAGGAACAGCTCGCTGCGCACCCCTTCAGCGCGCAGACCAGACAGCAGCGCCAGTGCCGCCGGGCGCGACGCCTCGTCGAACACCGTCACCAGCGCCTGCGTCAGCGTACCGCTCAGCCCCGGCGGATACAGCCCGAACTGCTCCATCAGGTCGATGATGCGCTCGATGCCGAAGGCCATGCCGGTCGTCGGGATCGACTCGCCGCGGAACAACCCGATCAAGCCGTCATAGCGCCCGCCGCCCATCACACTGCCCATGCCCGCCTCGGGGACGACAGTCTCGAAGATCGGGCCGGTGTAGTAGCTCAGCCCGCGCACCATGGTGAAGTCGAAGTCGTAGTGCTGGGCCGGCACGCCCGCCGCGTGCAGACAGCCGATCAGCACGCGCAGCTCGTCCAGCGCCTCGCTGGCCGCCTCGAAGCCGCCGATTTCGCCCGCCAGCGCATCCAGCTTCTGCAGGCCGGGCGCGTCTAGCGTGATCAGGCGCATGATGCGCTCGACCACGCCGGCGGGCAGGCCGCGCCGCACCAGCTCATCGCGCACGCCATCAGCGCCCACCTTGTCGAACTTGTCGATGCTGCGGTAGAGCTCGGCCAGCGGCTCGCCCTCCACGCCAGCGTACTGGCCGATGGCGGTGAGCAGCTTGCGGTTGTTGATCTTGACGATGAAGCTGGGGAAGCCCAGCCGCTGCAGCGCCGTCACCACCAGCGCGACGATCTCGGCGTCGGCGCTCATGCCAGCTGCGCCCGCGATATCGGCATCGCACTGGTAGAACTCGCGGTAGCGCCCCTTCTGCGGGCGTTCCGCGCGCCACACCGGCGAAATCTGGTAGCGCCGGAACGGCAGCACGATCTCGTTGGCGTACTGCGCCACCACCCGCGCCAGCGGCACCGTCAGGTCATAGCGCAGTGAGAGCTGCTCCTTGCCGCCGGGGTGCTGCGCGTTGAAGATCAGCTTCTCGGCATCCTCGCCATACTTGCCCATCAGCGTTTCGTGCAGCTCCAGCACCGGCGTCTGCAGCGGCTCAAAGCCGTACAGATGAAACACCTCGCGCACGATGCCGAACACGTACTCGCGGCGGATCATGGTGGCGGGCAGATAGTCGCGCATGCCTTTGGGCAAGCGTGGCTCGATGGTGGGTTTCGCCATGGCGCGGCGTCCTTTCCTGACCGTACAAAACAAAAAGCGCGAACAGCCGTCCGCGCAGGAGAATCCACTTCAGCAGGCGGGCAGCAGGCTAGGCGGGCGCGTTGTCCTCGTGATGATGCTGCACACCGCTCATACTGCGCCTCCGCTGCCGGCAACAGGTGAAGTATAGGGATGGCCGGGGCCTTTTGCAACCAGCATGCCGCCGGCTGCCGCTCACTTCACCACGCCCAGCCGGCGCAGGTCCTCCAGGATCACCTTCTCCCACGGCCGGTCCGTCTGCACGCTGACGTAGTGGATCCCCCGCCGTGTGCAGTCGTTGCGGATGCCCTCGCGCCACTCCTCCAGCCGGCGGCGGTACAGCTTCAGCATCCCCGGCTCCAGGCTGACCTCCTGCGTCTGGCCGGTCTCGCTGTCCACCAGCCGCAGATCGCCGGCCAGCGACGGATCGACTTCTTCGGCGGTCAGCACGTGCAGCAGCGCCACTTCGCAGCCCTTGCCCAGCAGCGCGGTCAGGCCGTCCAGAGCGCCGTCCGCCGCGAACAGATCGCTGAGCACGACCACCAGCCCGGGCCACTTCAGGCGCAGCGCAGCATCGCGCAGGGCGTCGTTCAGCGCAATCGCGCCATCCGCCTGCAGCGCGCCGAAGTACTGCAGCATCCGCGGGGCGTAGCTGCGCCCGCGCACCGGCCCGAACTGCTCGGCCTGCGGGCCCAGCGGCAGGATCGTCAGCCGGTCGCCGGAATGCAGCGAGAGATAGGCCAGCCCGGCGGCCAGGCGGCGCGTGAACAGGAACTTGCCCGCATCGGCATCGCCCTCCAGGCCCTCGAATGCTGTGGACATGCTGGCGCTGGTGTCGATCAGCACGTAGACCGACAGGTCCTCCTCGTCCTCGAACACCTTCATCAGCGGGCGCTCCAGCCGCGCATAGATGTTCCAGTCCAGCCGGCGCAGATCATCGCCGGGGGCGTAGTTGCGGTAGTCGGCAAACTCATTGCTGCTGCCGCGCCTGGTCGAGCGGCGCTCGCCTTTGAGCATGCCGGCGCGCACCCGCCGGGCAGAGAGCGTGAGCTGTTCCAGCTTGCGGCGGGTGGTTTCGTCAAACAGCAGGGGTGCGCTCATCGGCGGCGGCTCTGGCATGCGGACACTGCACTGATTATAGCGCGGTCCACTGCGCCGCCCGCCTGCAGACTGCCGCGCAGATGAGCGCGCGCTCACACAGCTCTCTGCATTCGCTCAGCACGGTGCACTTTACAGTCCCCGGTGGCGGGCGTATGCTTCGGACATCAAATGGTTTGGACTTCAAATCATTTGACAGGCGAAGAAATGACCGAGCAGATCAGCGAGCATCCCCTGGTATACGACCTTGCGCGCAAGACGATGCAGATCGTCCCGTTCGTGATGCGCTTCATGACGGCGGAGATGCGCGGCGGCGACGACCGGCTGCAGTCCGGCCACATGGCGATCATGGGCATGCTGCAGTACCGCCCGCACATGCTCAGCGAGCTGGCGCAGCGCCTGTCCGTCGGGCTGGCGACCATGTCGAGCACGGTCACCACGCTGGAATCCCGCGGCTGGGTCGAGCGCGAGCGTTCGCAGGATGACCGCCGGATCGTGTGGATCCGCCTGACCGACCTGGGCGAGGCCGTGCTGGAAGAAGGCCAGCGCGAGGTGGCACAGCGCATCGCAGCGGTGTTCTCCGGCATGTCTGCTGAAGAGCAGTTGCGGCTGGAAAGCGGCCTGAATACGCTGGCAGACGCCTTCGAGACCTTCATGCAGCGCGCTGCTGACCCAGCCGACACCAGTTGAGCGGCCCCGCTGCCCGAAACACGACCCATACGTCACTTTCAGACACAGCGACCGAGACCAGATACGGAGGATGTGGCATGCAGCATTATCGGGAAATCATCGCAGAGCAACTCATCAAGTCCTATGGCGATTTCAACGCCGTCGACGATGTGTCATTCAAAGTCGAGGCCGGCGAGATCTACGGCTTCCTCGGCCCGAACGGCGCAGGCAAGAGCACGACAGTGTCGATGCTGACCACGCTGTCGCTGCCCACGAAGGGCCGCGCGACGGTAGGCAGCTTCGACATCGTGTCGCAGGCGGCGGAAGTGCGCCGCATCGCCGGCGTCACGCTGCAGGAAGTCGGGCTGGACCCGATCATGAAGAGCATGGAACTGCTCACCATTCAGGGCCGGCTGTTCGGCATGAACACCAGGGAAGCAAAAGCGCGCGCAGAGGAACTGCTGCAAGTCGTCAAGCTGGACGATCCGGCGGTGATCAAGCGCCCGGTCGGCAAGTACAGCGGTGGCATGCGCCGCCGCCTCGATCTGGCGATGGGCCTGATGCACCGCCCGGAGATCCTCTTCCTCGACGAGCCGACGACCGGCCTCGATCCCTCCAGCCGCCGCGACATCTGGGCGGAAGTGCGCCGCCTCAACCGCGAGTTCGGCATGACGATCTTCCTCACCACCCAGTATCTGGAAGAGGCGGACGAGCTGGCCGACCGCATCGCCATCATCGTGCGCGGCAAGATCGCGGTGGAGGGCGCGCCGGATGCGCTCAAGGCCGGGCTGGGCAGCGAGTCGATCAACCTCACCTTCCGCACGAACGACATGGCGCTGAGCGCGCAGGATGAGCTGCGCGAGCTGGTGGACCGCACGCAGGTGGACCGCCGCATGCTGCGCCTGTACAAGGCCGGCGCCGCCGAAATCGTGCCGGCGGTCGTCACCCGGCTGGCCGGGCGCGATCTCAGCCCGCAGTCGCTCACGCTGACCCAGCCCACGCTGGACGACGTGTTCCTGCAGGTGACGGGCCAGACGCTCGCCCAGCAGGCCGGCACCGAAGACGAGGACGCCGCCTAGGCGGCGCACGCAGCATCCATTCGACCTGACGAGACCAGCAAAGGGACTTGTGTTCATGACCACGATCACTTCGACAACAGCACCTGCAGCGCTGGCGCGCGCGGGTGAAGGCCTGTCCAACCGCATGGGCTTTATGCCACAGATCCTGATGATGACCCGCCGCAGCCTGGTGACCGCCCTGCGCGATCCGGTGGCCGTCATCCCCGGCTTCATCATCAACATTTTCTTCCTGCTGATCTTCAGCGGATCGCTGGGCAACGCCTCGAACTTCCTGCCGGGCCTGTCCGGCAAGAGCTACCTGGGCTTCATCCTGCCCTTCTCGGTCATCAGCGCGGCACTGGGCACGTCCGGCATCGCCGGGCAGGCGATCGTGCGCGATATCGAGCGCGGCTACTTCGACAAGCTCATGCTCACCCCGGTCAACCGCTGGGCGCTGCTGCTCAGCCCGATGATCGCCACCGGCCTGCTGCTCATGCTTCAGACGCTGCTGGTGATCGGCGTGGCGGTGGTGCTGGGCCTGCGCCCCGAGACCGGCGTGCCGGGGGTGCTGCTGCTGATGCTGCTGTCGCTGCTGACGGGGCTGGGCTTCGCGGGCTTCACGGTGGGCATCGCGCTGCGCACGGGCAGCGCGGCGGCGACGCAGGGCGCGGGCTTCATGTTCTTCCCGCTCTCCTTCCTGACCGCCACCTTCGTCCCGCTGGAGCTGCTGAGCGGCTGGATCAAGACCGCCGCCACCATCAACCCGATCACCTACATCATCGATGCGGGCCGCATGGTACTCAACACCGGCTGGGATGCGGATGTGATGTTCAAGGGGTTGCTGGCGTGCAGCATCCTGGGCGTGCTGATGTTCGCGTTCGCGCTGTTCAGCCTGCGCGCGCGCACCCGCCGCAAGTAAGCGCCAGCGCTTCGTCTGCGAAAGGCTTCGGGTGCGCGGTCGGCGTGCCCGAAGCCTTTTTGTATGGCGCAGCCGTCAGCGCCCGGCCTGCAGGGCGCCCTCCTCCAGCGGCAGCGTGGTCGTGCGCAGGAATGGCGATGCCGAAGCGACTGCCGGCGCAGACGCGTGCAGGCTGGCGAAAGCAGCAGCCAGCAGCAGAACGAACATCGCGATCCAGATCCGCGCGCGCATGATCGAGCCTGTTCTCCGAGAGCGATCCATCTGTTATGTAAAACGCTCTGAGCGCAGATTCGTTCCGGAATGTCGCGGTTTTCTGACAAATTCACCCGCGCAGGCGGCGGCGGATCATGCCGGCGGCCCAGCGCAGCTCATGCAGGCGCAGCAGCGCGGCCATGCCCACATACACCGCGCCACCCGCCGCCGAGGCCACCAGCACCAGCAGCACTTCGCGCGCGAACGACTGCGTGCCGATGAGCTGCTCCAGCACCGGCTCTGCCAGCAGCGCAATCGCGCCCATCACCGCCGCCGCCAGGCCAGCTTTCGCCAGCGTGCTGAAGATGCGCTGCGGCCCGTAGCCGCCGATGCGCCGCCGCAGCAGCACCGCGCTGATGAGCGCATGGCAGATGTGCTTGAGGCTGTCGGCCACCATCAGGCTGAACAGCCCGATCACCGGCAGCAGCAGCACCGCCGCCAGCATGTACACGCCGAAGCTCACCAGCCCGATCAGCGCCGGCGTGAGCGTGTCCTGACGGGCGTAGAAGGCGTAGACCAGCAGCAGATCGACCGCGGCGAAAGGCAGGCCGATCAGATACAGCCGCAGCGCAGTGGCGGTGATCGCGGTGTCCTGCGCGGTGAAGGCGCCGTGCTGAAACAGCACCGTGACGATCGGCGTCGCCAGCACGAACAGGCCGACGCTGGCGGGCAGGATGAGCACGATCGCCAGGCGCAGCCCCAGGCCGAGCGTATCGCGGAAGGCGTGCGCGCTGCCGGGCTGTGGCGCGCTCAGGCCGGCGGCGGCATCGTCCGCGCTGATCTCCGGCGTCTCCAGCGCGATCAGCGCGGCGAAGCGCGACAGCGTCGGCAGGATGGCGACGCTGATGGCCGTGGCCACCAGCCCCTGCGGAAACTGGATCAGCGTGGTGGCCCAGTTCATGTACCCGAGCGCGCCATCGATGGTATTGCTGGCGAGGTTGTAGCTGAACGTGCGCACCACCAGCGTGTCGATCACCAGCGTGAACATCACCGGGGCGTACAGCCGCGCGACCTGGCGCACCGCCGGATGCCGCCAGTTGAGCGAGGGACGCAGCGCAGCCCCGCGCAGGCCCGGTAGCAGCAGCGCGAACTGCGCGATTGAGCCGATCAGCCAGCCCAGCGCCGCCGCCTGGATCGCACCCGGAGGCCGCGCGATGGTCAGCGCCACCAGCCCGCCCGGCGTCAGCACCGGGGTGACGGCCATGCCCGGCACGGCCAGCAGCGTGACCAGCACGATCGCGCCGTTGAAGAACGCCCCCGCCAGCGCCGGCAGGGTGAAGGCGTGCCGGGCGTACAGCGCGCCGCTGAAGACCGAGAACAGCCCCAGGAACAGCAGCGCCGGCGCGGTGATGCGCAGCAGCGAAGCCGCCAGCGAAAGCGTGCCGCCGTCATAGCCGCTGCCCACCAGCGTGATGACCGAGGGCGCCGCGCCCGCCATCAGCACGATCAGCGCCGACAGCGCGACGGTGAGCAGGCTGGCCAGCACCGACACCGTCTGCCAGAAGGCGCGCAGGCCGGCGCGGGTCTCGATCTCGCTGAGCACGGGCACGATCGCGCTGTTGACATGCCCGGCGATCAGCAGGTCATACAGCGTCTTGGGGACGATGGTCGCGGTGTAGAAGGCATCGACCGAGCGTGATGCGCCGAACAGCGTGGTGATCATCACCTCGCGCGCCATGCCCAGCAGCCGGCTGACGATGTTGCCCAGCGCCAGCACGCCGGTAGCCCGGGCGACGCGCGCCTGCGTGACCTCGGTCGTCTCTGGCGCCGTGGCTGGCGCTGCGCTGTCTGAACTGGCCACCCTTCACCCCCTCGCGTGGCATGGACGCACAAGCATACCATAGCCCCCGCTGCCCGCTTCAGACCGCTGCCATGCGCCTGCCTGACGCGCACCAGCCGCCGCATGTTACAATCTGCGGCAGATGAGCGACTGGCAGTGGAGGCATATGCGCGATCGTGTTCTCTTCAGCCGGGCCGCCGCGCTGGCGCTGGGGCTGGCGCTGGCCGCCTGTGCGCCTGCAGGACCCTCGCCGACAGCGACCCTCGCCCCGGACCGGCTGTGGACGCCTGACCCGGACGCCGTGATCTTCCGCGCAGAGGTCATCCGGCCCGGCCTGCCCGCGCTGGCCAGGCAAAGCGCGGTGCCGGAGTGCACGATCTATGGCGACACCCGCGTGGTGTGGGTGAACGCGCTCGACGCGCTTCGCTCCGAGGTGCTGTTCGACACCGTGGGCGATGCCGTGGTGGAGGACTTCATCACCGGGCTGGCCATCGGCGAGGACTTTTACGGCCTGACCACAGGCGAGGCCAATCCGGAGGCGCCGGATGAAGCCTACCAGCAGGTGCTGATCGATGTGGGCGGGCGGCCACACATGGCGGACAGCCGTGGCAACTGGGACCCGGACTTCTTCGCGCGCGTGCTGGCGCAGTGCATCAGCCTCAGCAGCACGCCGATTCTCTTTGAGCCGCGCGACGCCTGGCTGACGGTGCAGCCAGCGGAGATGCAGCCCGACGCGCCGCTGCTTGCGTGGCAGCCGGCAGAACACGACGGCTTCAGCCTGGCGCCGCTGGCCGATGGCGGCCCGCACTGGGCCAGCGGCGAAGCGGTCACCGCGCTGTGGACGCTGCTGCGCACCATGCCCTATACCCTGCTGCTGAGCGAGGACAGCCGCGCCTACCAGTTCGCGCTGCAGGCGCCCGGCGTCACGCGCGATGCGCCCGAAGCGCCGGCCAGCCCGTAGGCCAGCCGCCGGATCACGATTGGAGTGAGCATGACGGAACCATCGGCGGGGCACGCTGCCCCGATGACTCTGGAGCAGGCGCTGCGCTTCGACGCTGCGGACCTGCAGGCCAACCGCGGGGGGCGGCTGAGCCCGCGCCAGACTCAGGCGCTGCGCACGGCATGGCGGCGGACGCTGGCGCTGCATGCCGGCCTGCTGCTGGCGATCACGCTCGGCGCGACGATCGCGCTGTTCCTCGGCTGGCGCACGGAATCGCCGGTGCTGACGATCGTCGGCATCGCGCTGACGGTGTGCAACGCATTCGTGCTTGGGCTGCTGGCGCAGGCGGCCATGCGCTTCCGCGGGGATACCAGCGGCACGCCCGTGCGCGTACTGGAAGGGCAGGCGGAGCGCACGCTGCGCGTCAACCCGCGCGCGCGCAGCGCCGCCTACTTCGTACGCCTGGGCGGGGGCGAGATCCGCGTCAACAAGCCGGTCTTCAACGCCTTCGCCGAGGGCGGGCGCTATCGCGTGTACCGCGCCCCGGCATCCGGACAGGTGCTGTCAGCGGAGCACGCATGATGATCCCCCGGCCCCGCCTGCCCGCTGGCGCGGACCTGCAGCACTGGCGGCGCTACCACGATCCGCTGACGCTCGAACGCTTCGATCAGGTATGCCAGTCGCACACGATAGAGTCGTGCGGGGTGCGGCTGCATCTGGATGTGTACGCGCACCCGGAGCCCTCGGCGCCGGTGCTGGTGTTCAATCACGGCGGCGGCGGATACTCGCGCATGCTCGTGCCCCTGGCGCTGGCGCTGCTCGATGCGGGCTGCAGCGTGGTACTGCCTGATCAGGCGGGACAGGGCCTGTCAGAAGGCGCACGCGGCAGGTCGCCCGCCCCTGTACTGGTGCAGAACATCGTGGATGCGGCACGCTGGGCGCGGGAACGCTGGCCGCGCAATGTGCTTATCCTCGGCGGCGGCAGCCTGGGCAGCGGGCTGGCCCGCTATGCGGCGGCAGCCGGTGCGCCCGCCGATGCGCTCTTTCTCTACAATCTTTACGAGTTCGCGCCGCAGGGAGACGGGCTGGCGCTTACACGCATGGCCCTGCTGGCGCGCATCCCCGGCGTGCAGCGGCTGCTGGCGCTGGCGCTTCGCCTGCCAGCGATGCTGCTGCCCGGCCTGCCGATCCCCTATCGCTGGCTGGGCCGCTTCGAGCACATGATCCCGGAAAGCGACGGGCGCATCTTCGCGCTGTGGCAAGCCGACCCGGTTCCGATGCGCACGATCAGTTTGAGCGTGCTCAGCAGCCTGATGAACACCTCGGCGGCAGCCCCGCTGGAAGCGAACCGCCTGCCCGCGCTGGTCATCAACCCGGTGCGCGACCGCATGATCGACCCGGCAGTGACGCAGCGCAACGCCTGGCGGCTGGGCGGGGAGAAGCAGATCGTCGAGATCGCGTGCGGGCACTGGCCGGCAGACAGCGCGCCGGTCGCGCAGATTGCCGCGATGGCGCAGGAGTGGATGCAGGCGCACGCCGGCCTCACGCGCACGCCCCCAGGCTGACGCCGGCCCACGGCTCAGCATCAGCGCGCCGCATCACAAAAGACTCGTCCGGGCTGTTGAAGCGCACGACAACCGGCGCACGCCAGTAGCGCGCGCGGTCCGCCGGGCACAGGATCTCGGTGCGCAGCGCCAGCAGCGCGCGATCATACGTCACCACCTGGAACACGCGCGCGGGCATGCCGGACAGCGGATGCACACGACCAGAGTCCGGCGGGCCGAGCATCTGCCAGAACGTGGCGAACGGCAGCGTGGTGGCGATATCCACCCACTGCACGAAGCCGCGCTGAATATAGACCGAGCCGGGCTGCCCGGCATCGATCCCGGCGGGCTGTGCGCCGGTCCACTCCCAGCGCAGATAGCCGGTGTCCAGCTCCAGGCCGCGGGTGTAGTGCACATGCTTCGCCCAGGGGTGCGCAGCCAGCAGCGCCGCTGCCTCGTCGATGTCCGTCCAGCCGGGGCGCAGGCCGAGCGGGCAGCGGCCGTCGCAGTCCGGGCGCGCCGTCATCCAGTCCGGCAGCGGCACGCCCGCAGCGCCCAGCCGCCCGAGCGCGATGCAGCCGGCCAGCAGCAGCGCAAACCCCGCGCACAGCGCCGCGCAGCGCCGGATCAGGATACCTGCTCCGCCGCCTGTCCACACGTTCGGCGATTCAGCGCGGGCAGGGCGAGACATACATCCACGAGATGAAGTCGTAGTCGTCGAAGGGCGCGTCCTGCATCAGGCTGGCGCTGAAGAGCGTGATGCGCGCCGGGACCGCCCACAGCGTGCGCGCGGCGCTCGGGCAGGTGAAGCGCGTCTCGACGATCATCCGCGACTGCTGATACGCGGCCAGAAAGTACGCGCTGCGCGCACCGCCCGGCGCAGCCGCCGAGCCGACCACCTCAAACTGCCCGCGCGGCGGCGGCCCGATGGCCTGCTCCAGCACGCCGTAGGGCAAGCTGGTGGGCAGCGCGATGTAGCTCACCACGCCGCCGACGCTCCACAGCTCGGCTTGCTCCGCTCCGGGGCCGTGCGCAAACGCCGGGGCGTCGGCGCTCCACTGCCAGCGCGCACTGCTCGACCCCGCCCCTTCGCTGAGCGTGAGCGCCTCGATCCACGGGTTGTGCGCGAGCAGCGCGAGCGCGTCATCCAGCCGCGTCCGGCCCGGCATGATGCCCGCCCAGCACGGCTGATCGGCCAGCTCGCAGCCATCGCCCAGAAAGGCGCGCACACCGCTGAAGTCATCCGGCTGGGCGCGGACGAGCGTCAGCGCCGCGCTGAAGCCAGCGCACAGCAGCGCCGCCACGACGAGCAGGCCGCTCAGGCCGGGCATGCGCGCCTCCTTCCGCTGCACTTGCAGCACACTACCGCCGGATGATGCCGCCAATCATAGCGAATGCGCCGGACCGTCCGCATGAAATCGTGCAGCGGCTCACAGCACATCAAGCGGATCGACGTCGATGTACCAGCCCTGCGGCGGGTTCAGCCCGCGAAAGGCCGGCAGCGGATCCGGGCCGCGCACCAGCACATGCCAGCGGTACATGTCGTTCTCGCGGCTGAAGAAGCACGGGGCCGGCCCGATCAGCTCGCAGCCGCGCAGATCCATCTCCGCGATGCGCCGGCTGAGCAGCGCGGCGGCCTGCTCGGCCTGGCTGCGCGCCTGGCTTTCGCTGGGGAAGCGCAGCAGCACGCGCACCATGCGCCGGAAGGGCGGGTAGCCGAACTCGCGGCGGTAGGCGATCTCGTGCGCGTAGAACCGCGTGTAATCGTGCCGGGCAGCCGACTGGATGGTGTAATGCTCCGGCTGATACGTCTGCAGGATCACCCGCCCGCCCAGCAGGCCGCGGCCCGCCCGGCCCGCCACCTGCGTCAGCACCTGGAATGTGCGCTCGCCCGCGCGGAAGTCCGGCAGATTGAGGCCGACATCCGCACTGATCACGCCGACCAGCGTCACCATCGGCAGATCGAGTCCCTTGGCGATCATCTGCGTGCCGATCAGCACGTCGGCCTGGCGGTGCATGAAGCGCTGCAGGATGGCATCGTGCGATGCCTGTGTCGAGGCGGTATCGGCGTCCCAGCGCAGCATGCGCGCGGCGGGAAAGGCCTCCACCACCGCCTGCTCCACCTGCTGCGTGCCGGCGCCGAAGTAGCGGATGCGCTGCGAGTGGCAACTCGGGCACAGCGTGGGCTCTGGCGCGGCGTAATCGCAGCGGTGGCAGCGCAGCATCTGGCCGTGGCGGTGGTAGGTGAGCGTGGTGTCGCAGCGCGGGCAGCGCACGACGAAGCCGCAGTCCCGGCAGAACACGTAGGTGGCCTGGCCGCGCCGGTTGAGGAAGAGGATGGCCTGTTCTTTGCGGGCGAGCGTATCGCGCAGCGCGCGCCCCAGCGCCCGGCTGAACATGCGCGCGTTGCCCGCCTTAAGCTCCTCGCGCATGTCGATCACGTCGACCGGCGGCAGGCCGATCATCAGCGCATCGTCGTCCGCCGGCTCATAGCGCGTCGCCACGTGCGCATCCTGCGCCTGATCGCTGATGCGCTGGCGGTGGCCCATGATGCGGTCGGGCAGCGCCAGCCGCGTGATCTCGCCCAGGTCCGAGCGGTACATCGTCTCGACATCGGGCGTGGCGCTGCCGAGGATCACCACCGCGCCGTCGTGCTGCGCGCAGGCCTCGGCCAGATGGCGCGCGTCGTAATAGGGCGGCAGCATCGGCGGAGAGTGCTTGTAGCTGCCGTCGTGCTCCTCGTCGAGGATGATCACGCCGATATCCTGCAGCGGCGTGAACAGCGCCGAACGCGCCCCGACGACGATCCGCACCAGCCCGTCACGAGCGCGGCGCCACGTGTCGTAGCGCTCACTCTCGCTCAGCCCGCTGTGCACGAGCGCCACCTGTCCGGGGAAGCGCCCGGCCACGCGCCGCACCGTCTGCGGGGTGAGCGCGATCTCCGGCACGAGGAAGATCGCGCTGCGCCCCTGATCGAGCGCATGGGCGATCGCGCGCAGGTAGATCTCAGTCTTGCCGCTGCCGGTGACGCCGTGCAGCAGAAAGCACTTCGCCTCGCGTGCGTCGAGGGCGCGCTGCACCGGAGCGAAGGCCGCCCGCTGGGCGCGGGTGAGCGCGGGCGGGGCGTCGGGCAGGAAGTGCTGATCGGCCAGCGAGTCGCGGTACTCGCGCTTTTCGCCCAGCCAGATCAGCTCCGCCTCCTCCAGCCGGCGCAGATCGTTGATGTCTGCACCCGTCTGGGCATACACCCAGCTCACCTCCATCGGGCCACCCGTGCGCGCCAGCACCCGCAGCACGCGCAGCGCGGTCTCCGTGCGCCGCAGCTCGCTCAGAAGCGCCGGCACGTCCTGCGGCCACATGGTCAGCATCAGCCGATCCTCAGAGTCGACCGCCGCGACGCCGCGCCCCACCAGCGTATCGACGTGGCGGCGGGTGGCCCCGCAGTGGCGCAGGGTTTCGCGCAGGGGCAGCTTGTCTTTGGGATGCTCGGCCAGAACCTCGAGCAGATTGGCGGTTCTGGACGGTTTGGCGACGGCCTCGGCGGCCTGCTCGATGTTGCGCGGGTGGATGGCAAGCGCGGCGGTCTCGATGACGCGCGGTCGCACACGCGGCGCGGCCAGCACCGCCTGCCGGTCCAGCACGCCAGCGCGCACCAGCGCATCGGCGGCGGTGCGCCACGGATCGCCCGCGAACGAGATATCGAGCTGGCGGCTGCGCAGCGCGCCGCGGCGGGCCAGCAGCGCGACCACCGCCTTTTCCAGCGGTGTGCGCGCCGCCGCTTCCGCTTCGGGGGCGGAAAGCAGCAGGCGGTACTGGGTATCGCTGTGGCTGGTGAGGCCGTGCGGGACCCACAACCACAGGCAGAGCCCGATCGGCGCGAGCTTGGCGGCGCTCAGCCAGCGCGCCAGCGCGATCTCTCGCGCGCTGACGACCGGCTGCGGATCGACGCGGGCAAGGATGGTCTTGGTCTGAAAGGGGGGCGGGGTGCTGCTCAGGCTGAGCACGATGCCATATTCCTGCGCGGTGCGGAACGGCACCTGCACCAGGTGGCCCGGTGCGAGCGCGCCTTCCAGCGCCGGCGGCACGCGGTAATCGAAGGCCTGATCGACCGGGACGTTGAGCGCGACCTGTGCGAACATGCGGCCATTTTAGCACATTTGAGCGAAGTGCGCCGGGCCATGCAGGTGCTGAGTTCGCGCTCAGCTCGGCCTTGACCACGCCCGCGGACCGCGCTATATTAAATCCATCCGCGGGCGTAATTCAGCGGTAGAATGCTTCCTTGCCAAGGAAGATGTCACGAGTTCGAATCTCGTCGCCCGCTCTGCAATGAAAAAGCCGTCATGACGACGGCTTTTTTTGTTGGCCGGGCGCGGCTTCAGGCCAGGCGCACCTCGCGGCCTTCGCGGGCGCTGGTGTAGGCCGCCTCGATGATCTGCGAGCGCTTGAGGCCCTCGCGGCCCGTGCAGCCCGCCCAATCCCCGCTGCGAATGCGCTGCACGAAATCGCGGATGGCGTCAGCATGGCCGCCCGCCGTGGAGACGCGCGGCTGGGCCACCGTCGGCACGCCGCCCTGATCGAGATACAGGCGCAGCGTATCGTCGTTCTTCCATTCGCGGTTCTCCAGCGAAGCGCCGCCGGTGGTGCCGTACAGCTCCACGCCGAAGTCGTCGTAGTGCCGGCCATAGCCCGCCCAGCTCGCCTCCAGCAGCAGCGTGGCCCCGTTCGCCATGCGGATGAAGGCGGTCGCGAGGTCCTCGACGTCGAATTCACCCTGCAGCGGATGCGCGCTGCCCCGCCCCTTCGGCGCCAGCTCGGCATACGTCGACGCGCTGACGGACACCGCTTCCGGCTCGCCCATCAGAAACAGCGCCATATCGAGCATGTGCACGCCGATATCGATCAGCGGGCCGCCGCCGGAAAGCTGGTGCTGCGAGAACCATCCGCCCCAGAACGGCGTGCCGCGCCAGCGCAGCCAGTACGTCTTGGCGTAGTACACCTGCCCAAGCGTGCCCTCGTCGATGATGCGCCGCAGCGCCTGCACATCACCGCGTTTGCGATGATTGAACGACACATCGAGCGCGCGCCCGGCGGCCTCGGCGGCCTCGACCATCCTCTGCGCTTCGGCAGCGCTGCGCGCCAGCGGCTTTTCGGACATGACATGCTTACCGGATTGCAGCGCGGCCACGGCCACGGGCATATGCAGGTAGTTGGGCGTGGCGATGCTGACCACGTCGATATCATCGCGCGTGAGCATCTCCTGCCAGTCGCTGTAGGCGTACGGCACGGCATGTTCCTTGCGCACCTTGTGCAGACGGTCGGCGTCGGCGTCCGCAATCGCGACGACCTCCACGCCGGGCAGCGCCTTGTATGCCTTCAGATGGGTTTCGCCGGCCCAGCCAAGGCCGACCACTGCCGCGCGCAGCGGCGCCAGCGTTTCGCTCATGAGCGCTCTCCTGTGAGTATGCGGGAGGAATGCGGGGCGCAGCGCATGCCGCGCCCCCGGTGATGAACAACGCTGCGTTACTGCGGATCGCCGTTGATGCCGAGCAGCTCGACGTCGAAGACCAGCACCGAATTGGCCGGGATCGGCCCCTGGCCCTGCTCGCCATAGCCCAGATCCGCCGGGATCCAGAACGTGTACTTGTCGCCCACGGTCATGAGCTGCAGGCCTTCCGTCCAGCCCTGGATGACGCCGTTGAGCGGGAAGGTGGCGGGCGTGCCGCGCTGGTACGAGCTGTCGAAGACCGTGCCATCCAGCAGGCGGCCTTCGTAGTTGACGGTGACGGTGTCGCTGGCGGCGGGGAAGACCTCGCCGGGCGCATCGGTCACCACGCGGTACTGCAGGCCGCTGGCGGTGGTCGTCACGCCGTCCTGCTGGCCATTATCCGCCAGGAACTGATCGTTGCTCTGGCGGGTCTGGACGGAGGCCGGGGCGGGCGTGCCGCCGGCGAAGACCAGCAGCAGCAGCGCAACGACTGCGACGACGACGACGATTCCAATGATGAGATAGGTATTATCACGCTTGGGTGCAGGGGTGGATTTGACGGACACGGGAGGTCTGCCTCACTGCTTCATCCGCTGAACGGTGCGGCGGCGCACGCCGGGATGAAGCGAACAGGACGGCGGCGTGCCGCAAGCACAGTAGTGTAGCGAACAATCGCCCGATGCGGGAGGGGATGGTACAGCGTCGCTGCAGTTCGCGTTCAGCAGGTAAGATTCCGCCGTGAATTGCCGTCTGTACAAAGTTACGAACTGCACAACACGAGGACCGCGATGAGCGAACCGATCAACCTGACCGATCACAATCTCGACGACGTGCTGGCGACGGACAAGCCAGTGTTCATCCTGATCAGCGATGGAACGGGCCTGAAGGGCGACTTCAAGGTCGCCTTCAACAAGCAGGCCGCTGAAGACCGCAAGTTCCTGTACGCCCGGCTGGACCCGACGTGCAATCCGCGCGCGGCGAAGATGTTCGACGCCGGCGAGCGTGCGCTGCTGGTGGGCTGGTACTGCGGTGAGGAATTTGTGCGCCGCCTGCGGCCGTGGGGCAGCGACCTGCCGCTGGCCGTCGAAGCGATGAATCGTGTACTGGACGCGCGCGCGCCGCAGCCTGCAGAGGCTGACGCCGCGCCTGTTGAGGAAAAGGAGCCGCCCATGCAGGCGCTGAAGACGCCGATCGCCGTCACCGATGCCACCTTCGAGGCCGAGGTACTCAACAGCGATCTGCCGGTGCTGGTGGATTTCTGGGCGGCGTGGTGCGGCCCGTGCCGCATGGTCGCGCCGCTCCTGGACAAGCTGGCGGCGGAGTTCGCCGGCAAGATCAGGATCGCCAAGGTGGATGTCGATGCCAACCCCGGCCTTGCGCAGGCCTTCCGCATCACCAGCATCCCCAATCTGATGGTGGTCAAGAATCGCTCGATCATCTTCAATCAGCCGGGCGCGCTGCCGGAAGCCAGTCTGCGCCAGCTCATCGAGCAGGCGATCGCCTTCCAGCCGCCAGCGCGACCCGCGCAGCCCCCGGCCCAGCCGCCGCTGCGCTAAATCCGCCATCCTCTCAACCGATCACTGCCGCGCAGGGCGGGCCACTGGCTCGCCCTGTGTGTTTTCCAGCGCCATCTCACTCTGCAGCAGCAGCGCCTTGCGCTCCACGCCCCAGCGGTAGCCGTGCAGGCCGCCATCGCTGCCGATGACGCGGTGGCACGGGATCAGCAGCGCCAGCCGGTTGCTACCACAGGCGGAGGCCACGGCGCGCACTGCCGTGGGCTGCCCGATCTCGTCAGCAATCTGCCGATAGCTGCGCGTCTGCCCGCGCGGGATGGCGCGCAGCGCTGCCCACACACGCGCCTGAAACGCCGTCGCCTGCACATCCAGCGGCACGTCGGGCGCAGGCGCACCGCTGGCGACGTGCGCCTTCAGCGCCTCGGCCAGCGGCAGCAGCGAGTCATCGCGCTCCAGCACGGCCTGCGGAACCTCGTCCCGCAGTGCCGCAAGCGCCTGCGCCTCATCGGCGTACAGCCCGGCAGCGCACAGCCCGCGCGGGGTGGCGGCCAGCAGCAGCACGCCGAACGCGGTCTCCGTCGTGGCCCAACCGATGCGAACATCGCGCGCGCCCTGCTGATACTGCCCCGGCGTCATGCCCAGCTGCCCGCTGCGCTCGTAGGCGCGGCTGAGCGAGCTGAACCCGGCAGCATACACCGCTTCAGCCACAGAACCAGCGTGCTGCAGGCTGCTGCGCAGCGCCTGCATGCGCCTTGCCTCGGCGTACTGATGCGGCGTGATCCCCAGGACACGGCCAAAAACCGTCGTCAGGTGGCGCGGTGCATAGCAGAAATGGGCCGCCAGTGCCGCGAGCGTGAGCTGTTCCGGCTGGTCGAGATGCGCGTCGATATGCGCACACACCGCCTGCGCCAGCACCGCCCGGGGATCGTGCGGCGTGGCCTGCTGCGGGCGGCAGCGCTTGCATGGCCGAAAGCCCTGCGCCTCTGCCGCGGCGGGCAGCGCGAAAAAGCGCACGTTCTCGCGGCGCGGCTGGCGCGATGCACATGACGGCCGGCAGTACACGCCGGTCGTCTGCACTGCGTACACGAACACGCCATCTCCGGCGCGATCGCGCGACTGCACCGCCTGCCAGCACTGCGCCTCGCTCCACTCTGTGCCTGACATGCCTTCCCTCCTGTCATTGCATCAGCAGCATTCTACGGCCAGCTCCCGCCGCCGGCTATCCGGGGCTGGCAGTGTAATTCGGCAGGCTGAAGCCGGCCTGCCAGCAGATGTTTTATTGGATGAAACGCACAACAAAACAGGGTGTTTTCCCGGTTACTTCTTTCAACACGCGCGTATACTCAATGTATCCTGAAGTGAGTACGGGGCAGGCGCCCCGGAGAACTGCTGATCATGAACACCATCCTGGTGCAGTTTGCCGAAACAAAGTGGACGAACGCTGCTGTCGAAGCCGCCCTCGATCTGGCGCACGAGCAGCATGCACGCATCGTGATGGTGCGCGCGCTGTCCGCATCCTTCCTGAACTGGCGCGGGCTCGAAGCGGAGGAATACCGCTTCAGCGAAGACGAGCTGGCCGATCAGCGCCGCTATGAGATGATGGCGGCTGTGCGCGGCGTCCCCGTCGAGACCATCGCCATCAAATATCACGATCTGGCCGAGGCGCTGGCCGAGACTGCCGACCGCTATCAGGCCGATGTGGTGATCGCCCCGGTCGTCCACAACGCCATTCCGTTCTCGACCGAGCGCGATATCCGCCACCTCGATCATGTGATTGAGGCGCATCATCATCACCTGTTCACCGTCGAGCCGCCCGCCGCGCTCCCGGAGAACTACCACGCGGTAGCGCACGCCGTCCACGAATAGGCCGGGGGCACTGCCGCACCGCGCTGCGCGGGGTCATCAGCGGATGGCCCCGCGTTTGTTTTCCGCACAACACCAGCACGCAGGGAGCAATCAGCATGTCCGAGACCAGTTACAGCGCCGCCCACGATCTGAAGGAAGCACAGGCGATGGCCGACGGGCTGGAGGAATATGTGCGCGGAAATGAGCTGTACGGCCGGGCCGGCGGCTTCTTTTCGCTGTCTCAGATGCCCAGCCTGACGGTCGGGGCGCTGCGCATGCGCCTGCGCCGGCTGGCCGCACAGCGCGACCAGCTCAGCAGCGAGCAGGCAGCGCAGCTCGACGGCGTGATGTTCGCGCATGATCGGGCCCGCCGCGAGTGGCGGCGCCACTATGACGAGAAGATGGAACGCGAGGCGCGTTCGCGATTGAAAGCGATGGAGACGTTCTTCGAGGAGCTGCGCGATAACCCGCGCATCGCCGCCAGCAGCTATCTGCCAGAAGCGATGCGCCGCACGATCGTCGAGGAGCTGCTCATCGCCATGCGCGAAGCGGACCTGAACGTCGAGGCGATCGAGCGTGATGCCCGCGCGATCGATGGCCGCCTGCGCCGCTGGGTCGCGCCGGGGGAGTTTCTGTGGTCAGCCGTGCTCAGCCCGGTGTACCCGCAGGCGCAGTTCTGGTGGCTGTACAGCCGGCCAAATGTTCAGGAAGACGGCCGCGCCTGACTGCGCGTGACCACCACCCGTACATCATCGGCATCGCGCACGGCCACCGCGCCGGGGCTGAGCGACTGGCCGCCAGCGGCGAGGGCGCGCTGCGCTGCCCCGGCGAAGGCCGCGTCGTCCGGGATCACCACCTCGTAGCCCAGCAGGCCGACGGCGTCCTGCGGGGGCCGCGCGCCGCCCGCCCACACATTCAGCCCCAGATGATGATGATACCCGCCCGCCGCCATGAACAGCGCGCCGGGGTAGCCGCGCTGCGTGACGTCGAAGCCGATCACATCGCGGTAGAAGGCCTCCGCCGCCGCCAGATCGCGCACATGCAGGTGCACGTGGCCGATATCCGTGCCCGGCGGGATGCCCGCCCAGCGCGCCGGGTCGGCGTCCTCCAGCAGCGATTCGATATTCAGCGGCTCGGTCGCCATCTGCACGCCTTCCGGCGACATCGGCCATTCGCGGCGCGGACGATCGCGGTACAGCTCCACGCCCAGCCCGTCAGGGTCAGGCAGGTAGAGCGCCTCGCTCACCAGATGATCGCTGAAGCCCTGAAACGGCACCTGGCGCAGCGCCAGCCGGCGGAAGAGCGCGCCCAGCGCCGGCCGTGAGGGCAGGCGCACAGCGAGGTGATACAACCCGGTGCTGCGCCCGGGGCGCGGCGCGGCATCCGGCACGGCGGTCAGGCGCACATGCACATGTTCGCCATCCGCCGAAAGATCGCTCACATCCCCGCGCCGCGCGATCTCGAACAGGCCAAGCGCATCGGCGTAAAAGTCGAGCGACGCAGCCAGACTGCGCACGCGCAGGTGCACCATGCCCAGATGTGTGTCTGCAGGAAGCATGACGGGGACGCTCATCATTATGCCTGTATGATGCTGTAGCTCACGCGCGACCCCATGCCCCGCGTGTAGCCGAGGTGGATGATGAAGCGCGCCAGCTCGTCGAGCATGCGCGACTGATCGAGGCCGCCCACTTCCAGCGGGGTGAAACCCGCATCGTGGACGAGCGCCGCGACCACTTTCGTCGCCTCGGCGTCATCCCCGGCGATGAACACCGTGGGCCGCACTGCGCCGGGCTCACCGGCGATGAGCTGGCTGAAAATGGTGTTGAATGCCTTGACCACGCGCGCCTGCGGGGCCCACCGAGCGATGTGTTCGCTGGTGCCGATCTCCTGCCCCACGCCGGTCAGGTTATTGGTGGTCTCCAGCAGCACCTTGCCCGCCAGCGGCAGCCCGGCCAGCACCTGCTGCGTCGCCTGCCAGGGCGTGGTGAGCACGACCACATCTCCGAAGGCAGCCGCCTCAGCATAACTGCCCGCGTGCGCGCCGGGGATGTGCGCCACCAGGTCCGCGCCCTTGCCCGCATCGCGCGAGCCAAACATCACCTGATGGCCGGCAGCCGCCCAGCGCCGCCCCAGCGACGCACCCATCCTGCCTGTGCCGATCACGCCAATCTTCATTGGGTTATCTCCTCAATACTCAGCAGCATACAGACGCAGCAGGAACGCCAGAACCTACCCAAAGCGCGCGAAACAACAGCGATTTCTTCGCTTGCTGTCGCAAGGATCAACCATTATCCTGTGTTTTTCATGAAATCTGCTTGTATGGTACGCAGGTAGTGTTGTATAATTTCGTCAAGTATGCTTACTCTTAAGTGTATCACCAATGCTTGCCGGGTTCAGAGAGGAAAAACAATGACTGTGCGAATCACCATTGAGATGGATGCAGACGACGAGCGCGCCCATGCGCTGCTGCGCACGCTGGCCAGTGTGCTGGGCGGCCAGGGCGAAATAATCGCGGCGGAGGCCGAAGAACCGCAGGCGGAAGGTGAGACCCGCGCCGGCCGCAAGCGTACGCCGCGCCGCAAGCGCGCCCGGCGTGGCGAAGGCGTGATCGCGCTGGTCCGCAAGCTGAGGACAGATGGCTTCTTCGACGAAGCGCACAGCGCGCGCGATGTGCGCTCAGAGCTCGTTCGGCTGGGCCACAGCATCGACAACCGACAGATCTACGCCACACTCAAGTATCTGATGGACAGGAATCTGCTGCGACGTGTCGACAGCGATGGTTCCTATCAGTACATCGTTGCCTGAAACACCGCTCACTCCCAGCGCCGCCGCGCTTGTTCATCCGGGCGCGGCGGCGCGCCGTTTTGCCCCGCTCCACATCTCATATTCTGCTCACGCCGCCCGCTTATACTCTGATGCAGTGGGCGATGCCCACGCGCCTTCGATGAGGCGCTCTGCACGACTCAGATGCAAGGATCACACACAATGCCCGCAATGAGTAGCATTCCCGACTCGCATCGCGATCTGCTCGATCGCCCCGTGGTCGTCAGCCTGGCGACCGTCAATCCCGATGGCCAGCCGCAGGTGACGCCCGTCTGGTGCGATTACGACGGCCAGTTCGTGCGCGTCAACAGCGCCGGCGGCCGGCAGAAAGTGCGCAACATGACCGAGCGCCCGCAGGTCACGCTGATGGCGCTGGACCCGAACAATCCGTATCGCTGGCTGGAAGTGCGCGGCACTGTCGCAGAGATCATCGACGATCAGGAGCAGGCCGTCGGCCACATCAACAAGCTCAGCGGCGAGTATCGCGGCAATCCGGATTACTACAGCGCCAATGCCGCGATGAAGGGCAAGGAGACGCGCATCATCTTCAGGATCCGCCCGACGTACGTGACCACCGGCGGCTGAACCAGCCGCCCTCAGCCCAGGCTGACGCTTTCCCGCAGCAGCGCGTGCGTCTCGTCCAGCGCGCGCTGCAGCGGCAGCCCGTACAGCCGCGCCAGCCGGCCCCGCCAGTCGTGCGGCGCGTGCGTGAATTCCCCCGCCAGCGACAACGCCCATTTCGGGCCGGGGTCCCAGCGATCATTGAGCGCGTACAACAGCCGCAGCACACACGCCAGGTCAGCGCCGAGCGCGTCGAACAGCGCCACGCACTCTCCGCGCTGCGCCAGCCGCCGCCGGTTCTGCCAGTGGTCGGCATCCGCCAGCCGCGCCTGTGCCTGCGCCAGCGCCTGTTCGCGCAGCAGCAGCGGAAGATGCGCCAGCCGCGCCTGCCAGCCCGCCAGATGTGGCCCGGGGCGCAGCGGCAGCGCGCTGACCGCCAGCTCGGCCAGCACCATGCGAGGGGTCTGCCCGGCGAGGATCGCTTCCAGTGCCAGCGCCAGCGCATCGAAGGTCTGCCAGCCGGCCTCCAGCGCAACGCCGTCGATGCTGCCGCTGATCCACTCCGAGCCATCCGGACGCGGCGCAGCGGCAGCGGCGGGCTGCTGCACCCCGGCGGCGGCCAGCCAGCGCAGGCGCGCCTCCACCGGCGGCAGTCGCTCCACCCACAGGTTGAGTTCAAGATCGGAGTCGTCATCCGCCAGCCCGCGCGCCGAAGAGCCGGTCAGCGCGATTTCCGCGCCCAGTTCAGGCGGGCAGTCCTGCGCCAGCATCCGCGCCAGTTCGCGGCGCCGCTGGCTGGCCGGGGTGAGTGGGCTCATGCAGCTTTCATCTCTCACGCGCATAATCAGCGGTCGATGGTATCACAGTTGCGCTCTGGCTGCTTCGTGCCATCTCTGGGGGGTCCCATGCACATCGTCATGTTCTCGATCACGCCGCTCTTCCCCGATCACGACATGGGGGGCGGACAAAAACACCTGCGCCGCATCGCGATGCATCTGGCCGAACAGGGCCACCGCCTGACAGTGCTGTGCACGCGGCGTGGAGATACTGCCACACCCTTCCACTGGCACGAAAACGCGATTGTGCTGCCCATCCTGCGCTTCCGCCAGCCCTTCCCCGCGCCTTATGACACACCGGCCTACAACATCACCAACATCATCCAGGATGTGGCGGAGCATCTGGCGCAGGCAGACCGTTTCTACATCCACGATGGCGAGTTCGTCTTCCCCTACGTCTACCGCGACATTCCGACGGTGGTCTCGCTGCGGGACAACGTGTACCCGGAGACCATCCAGGGCGCGTTTCACTTCGAGGCGCACCGCCTGATCGTGATTTCGGAGTATGCGCGCCAGTTTTTCCTGCACACCGTCGGGCGCTTCTTTCCGGAGCTGCCCGGGCGCATGCAGGTCATCCGCAACAGCATCGACTGGAGCATCTTCCGTCCGGTCGACACGACGCGAATCCGCCAGCACATCCCCGGCATCGACCCCGCACAACATCAGATCGTGCTGCATCCGCACCGCCCCGAGGCGAGCAAGGGCCTGCCGCAGACCATCGAGGTGGTGGACCGGCTGGTGCATCAGTACGGCATGACCGGTGTGCGAACGCTGGTTCCGGTGTGGCTGGGGCTGCAGTATGACCGCGAGGTGCAGCGCTTCTACGACGAGATGCGCGCGCAGATCGCCGCCCGTGGGCTGCAGGAGCACTTCGTCTTTCACGACTGGGTCCCCGTCAACCTGATGCCGGAGTACTTCAGCCTGGGCGGCGTGACTCTGGCGCTGGGCAGCTTCGTCGAGTCGTTCGGCAACTCGGTCTACGAGTCGATGGGCTGTGGCACGCCGACGGTGGTGGCGCGCATCTCCTCGCACCGCGAGCTGATGCCGGAGGCGCTGATCGACAAGGTGGACTTCGACGATCACGATACCGCTGCGGCGAAGGCTGCGGCCATCCTGCGCGAGCGCCGGCGCACGCCGCAAGCGGCGCTGGACTACCTGCACACGAACTTCCGCATCGAGCGCCAGCTTGAGCAGTATAGCGATGCCATTGTGCAGGCGCGCGTCGCGCAGCCGATGCGCTACGCCATGCGCCCACTGTCTGCCAGCACGCGCTATGCGATCGCCCCGTGGTGCTACGCGGCCACCGCGCCGGATGGGACACCGCGCGGCATCTACAACGACTATCGCTCAGACTACCTGCGCGACGACCGGCTGAGCGCGCTGGCGGCAGCGCTGCCGGGCGGGTTCACGCCAGAACAGGCGCAGGCGCACGGGGCGGATGCCGCGCAGATCGAAAGCTGGATGCGCGAGGGTTATCTGTCGCCTGCGCCGGACCAGGGGTAAGCGCGTCAGTTCACGCACGTCCCGAACAGCAGGATCTGCGAGCCGGTCCCGTCCGCCGCCTCGGTCACGTCGAACTGGCTCTGCGTGATCGTGCGCACCAGGTTGTCGCCCGGGGCGCGGCTCTCGATCAGCGCGCGCAGCAGTGTGCCGGTCTGACGGGCATACCATGCGCGCACGGTGTCCTGATCGTCGGCGGAGTAGAGCTGCACCACGGTGTTGCCCATGCCGTACGGGCGGAAGAGGTTGTAGCGCACGTTGAGGACCTGCGCGCCGGGATACGTGGGCAGGCGGCGCGTCAGCCCGTCGTAGCAAATCCCGTCCATCACCGTGACGATCACGCCACTGCACAGCAGCAGCGCCAGCATCACGCCGATGCATCCCAGCGTGCCGCGTCCGCGTCCCTGTGTCATGCTCCAACCCTCATCTGTGCAGACGGCGCTTCAGTTCAGACCATTCATCCCGCGCGCCTGCACCATGCCGGCGCGCACGCGCTCGATCAGCCATGTGCGATCGCGCGGCGGCAGCAGCGCGCTGCGGGCAGCGTTCAGGATGAGGGCATCCACCTGATCGGCATCCCAGCCGAACGTATCGGCGCACGTCAGATACTCGTTCGTCAGCGTGGTGTTGAACATCGGCGGATCATCGCTGTTGAGCGTCACCACCGCGCCGGCATCGATGAAATCCTGGATCGGATGCTCGTCCAGCGTCGGGTACACGCCCAGGCACAAATTGCTGGTCGGGCTGATCTCCAGCGGAATGCGGCGCGCCACCAGCTCGCGCACCAGCGCCGGATCATCGATGGCGCGCACGCCGTGGCCGATGCGCAGCGAACCGAGGGCCAGCGCCGCGCGCACGCTGTCCGGCCCGCCGTGCTCCCCGGCATGCAGCACGATCGGAACGCCGGCGGCCTGGGCGCGGGCGAAGGCCAGGCTGAACTTGCCGGGCGGATTGCCCTGCTCGTATCCACCCAGGCCCAGCGCGACGATGCCGCTGCCCGGCTGATGATACTGCTGGATGAGGGCGTTGGCGGTCCACATGCCCTGCTCCGGCGTGACATCCCGGTTGATGTCGAAGATATAGCGCACGGTGACGCCGAGCTCAGCCTCAGCCCAGCGGCGGGCGCGGTTGAGCGCCGCGAGCTGTTCGGCGAAGAGCATGCCCTTCTGCTGATAATGCGTGTATGGGGTGTAGGTGATCTCGGTGTAGAGCACATTCTGCGCTGCCTGCCCGCGCAGGAAGTCGCGCGCGAGCTGCTCGATATCGTCGGGCGTCTGCAGGCAGCGCGAGATGGTGAGGTAGATATCGACGAAATGGGGCATGTCGACGAAGGTGAACCACTCGCGCACCCCCTCGACGGTGTCTGCCGGCAGCGCGATGTGATGCCGGTTCGCCAGCATGAGCAGGGTCTCGGGCGGCATTGAGCCTTCGAGATGCACGTGCAGCTCAACCTTGGGGACGGCGTGGATGTACTGTTTCAGTGCAAGCATACTTCTTGTCCTCTCAGGACTACCCCTCGGCGATCTGCTGTGCGCGGTCGACGCCGACGCTGAAGTACTTCGCCTCAGGGTGATGCACGACGATAGCGGCGGTGCTCTGCTCCGGGATCCACTGATAGGACGGGCTGAGCGTCATGCCCAGCGCGCTCACTGCCGCCGGCAGCAGGCGCAGCACCGTCTCATGATCGCGCAGCTCCGGGCAGGCAGGATAGCCCCACGAGTAACGCTTGCCCTGCCCGCCGGGGATGCCCAGCCCGGCATTGACCACCTGCCGGTTGACGTAGACCGCGGTCGCCTCGGCTGCCTGCACCGCCAGCCCGTGGAAGAAGTAGGCGTCGCTGTAGCGATCTGCCGACTGCAGCGCGTCGAAATGCTCGCTGGCATCCTGACCGACGGTGACGATCTGCAGCGCGACGGTATCGATCTGCCCGCCTTCCGCCGGCGCGAAGTAGTCGCTGATGCACAGGAAGTCGCCGAAGGGCTGGCGCGGGAAGGCGAACCGCGCGATCTCATGCCGCGCCGCGCCGGCGTAATCGGCCTGCGAAACGCCGCCCGCGCGCTCCAGCGCCGCCTGGAAGGGCGCCGGATCATACAGCACGAGATCATCACCCTGGCTGACCGCCGGGAAATAGCCATACACCGCCTGCGGACGCAGCGTGCGCTCGCGCAGCACCGCCCGCGTCATCTCGGCCAGCCGCGCCTCGTACTCCGCCTCCAGCGCCGTCCACGCCTCGCCATGCGTGTTGCCCGCGCCCCAGCTCAGCCGGAACAGCTCGGGCTTGTGCAGGTACTTCAGCACGATCTCCAGCGGCATGGCCTGAATGGTCCTGCTGCCCCAGAAGGGCGGCAGCGGCAGCACGGGGGCAGGCGCGACGGTCTTCTGGCCGCGCGTGCGCTCACGGCGCACCGGGAGGGGCTTGTTCAGTTCGGCATAGGCTTCCGCGCGCACCTGCTCGACGAACTGCGCGTGCCCGCCCGACATCAGCCGGTCCATCACCGACAGGCCCTCGAAAGCGTCCTTGCAGTAGAACACGCCCGGCGCATACGGCTGATCGCCCTCCTCCAGAAAAAGCGTGCGATAGCCGAAGCGGCGGTTGATGGCCGCGCCGCCGATCAGCACCGGGATGTGCAGGCCGCGCCGCGCCAGCTCGTTGACCACCACCGGCATCTGCTTGCTCGTGCTCACCAGCAGCGCGCTCAGTCCGATGGCGTCCGCCTGCAGCGCGCTCGCCCGCTCGATGATGGTATTGGCCGGCACCTGCTTGCCCAGATCGTGCACGGTGTAGCCGTTGTTGCTGAGGATGGTCCGGACCAGGTTCTTGCCGATGTCGTGCACATCTCCGTAGACTGTCGCCAGCACCACCGTGCCCTTCGACGTGCCTTCGACGCGGTCCATGAAGCGTTCGAGATAGCTCACAGCCGCCTTCATCACTTCAGCACTCTGCAGCACGAACGGCAGGATGAGCTCGCCCGCGCCGAATTTGTCGCCCACTTCCTTCATCGCCGGCAGCAGCACGTTGTTGAGCACGCCCACGGCGTCCTGCCGCGTCAGCGCGTCGTCGATGCGCGCCTCGATGCCCTCGCGCTTGCGGTGCACGATCTGCCAGTGCAGCGCCGCATCGTTGCTCAGGCTGGCCGTCGGGTCTTCGACTTCCGTCCCACCCACCCGCACGTCATTCTGCTCGAAGTACTGGATGAAGCGCGGCAGCGCATCGACATCGGTGTTGAAGATCAGGTCATTGGCCAGCCGGCGCTGCTCCTCCGGAATCTCGGCATACGGCGTGATGTGCGCCGGGTTGACGATCGCCATGTCCAGCCCCGCCGCGACCGCGTGATACAGAAAGACGCTGTTGAGCACGCCGCGCGCCGCCGGCGTCACGCCGAACGAGACGTTGCTCACGCCCAGCGCCGTCATCACGCCGGGCAGGTGCTGGCGGATCAGGCGGATGCCCTCGATCGTCTCGACGGCATCGCCGCGCAGCTCGGCCTGGCCGGTGGTGAGGGGGAAGGTGAGCGTGTCGAAGATCAGGTCTTCAGGCGCGAGGCCGTAGTCGTTCACCGCGATATCGTGGATGCGCTGCGCGATCTCCAGCTTCTTCTCGCGCGTGTGCGCCATGCCGACTTCGTCGATGGTCATCGAGAGCACCGCCGCGCCATGCTTGCGCGCGATCGGCAGCACACGGTCGATGCGCTCGCGGCCATTCTCAAGATTGTTGCCGTTGATGATCCCGCGGCCCGGATACACCGCCAGCGCCGCCTCGGCCACCTCGGGATCGGTCACGTCGATGATGAGCGGCGCTTCCACCGCCATCGCCAGCTTGCGCACCAGCGCCTGCATCATCTGCGTTTCGTCCGCGCGCTCGGTCAGCGCCACGCACACATCCAGCATGTGCGCGCCGCTCTCCACCTGGCCGATGGCGATCGGCAGCACGGCGTCGTAGTCGTCATTGAGCAGCAGCTGCTTGACCTTGCGGCTGCCCTGCGTATTGACGCGCTCGCCGATCATGGTGGGGCCGGGATTGTTGACCATCGGCATGGCGCGCATGTTGCTGGAAGCAGCCGCCTCGTGTTCCGGCTCGCGGACGAGCGGCGCGCGCGGCGCAGCCTTCCCCGCCAGCACATCGGCATAGGCGTGGCCGTGCACCTTGTGATAGAGCGCGGCGATATGCTCTGGCCGCGTGCCGCAGCACCCGCCGACGATGCTCACCCCCCAGCGCGTGAATTCGGACACCATCTCGCTGAATGGCTCCGGCGTCATCGGATAGACCGCCTCGCCATCGACATTGATCGGCAGCCCGGCATTGGGGATGACGGAGATCGGCAGGCGGCTGTGCGCGGTGAGGAAGCGCACCGGCTCGCCCATGTAGTCGGGGCCGGTGGAGCAGTTCATGCCGATCACGTCGATCGGCAGCGCTTCCAGCGTGGTCAGCGCGCTGGCGATATCTGTGCCGAACAGCATGCGGCCGCTGGTGTCGAGCGTGATCTGCACCTGCAGCGGAACACGCGCGCCGGTGTCGCCGAACAGGCGCTGAATGCCCCAGATGGCCGCCTTGACCTCAAGGATGTCCTGGCTGGTCTCGATCAGCAGCAGATCCGCGCCGCCCTCCAGCAGCCCCTGCGCCTGCTGGTAGAACGCATCGGCCAGCGCATCGAAGGTGATGTTGCTCAGGTCAGGATCGCTGCCGCTGGGCAGCTTGCCGCTGGGACCGATGCTGCCCGCCACGAAGCGCGCGATGCCGGTCTCGCGTTCGACCTCGTCGCACACGCGCCGGGCCAGCGCCGCCGCCGCGCGGTTGATCTCGACGGTGCGCGCATGCAGCCCGAATTCTGCCAGCGTGATCGGATTGCTGCGGAAGGTATCGGTCTCGACAGCATCCGCGCCGGCGTTGAGAAAGCCGCGATGGATCTCGGCGATCACATCGGGCCGTGTGATGACCAGGTAGTCGTTCAGGCCGTTGTACTGCTCGCCGCCGAAATCCTGCGCGGTGAGCGCGTAACGCTGGATGGTCGTGCCCATCGCGCCATCGAAGATGACGATGCGCTGCTGGACGGCATCCAGATAGCGGCGGTTGCTGAAGGGAAGCGGGTGACGGCGGGTGGTCATCGAAGTTGTCCGTGACTAAATCTGCAAGGGTTCGGCTGCCCATGAGGCAGGATGATCGTCAATCGTTTCACGAAGCGCATTCCATTCGGTCGGCGGACAGCGTGCTGCGGCGGGCGAATGTGCGCGCATGACCATGCCGGGCACGTCTCCGGGCCCACAGATCGTGACAGGGAGTGCTCCACCCGCATGATTATCATACACGCGAAAGCGCTGCGAAGGCTGGCGCGTGCCATGCTCACGCTCCGCCATCACTCACTCCACCTCGCGCGGATTGGCGCGGCGCGGCTCGCGGCGCGGCATCGAGCGCGCGATCATGCCCTCCACGTCATCAAGCCGGTCGTGCAGCTCGCGGATTTCCAGCTCGGCGCGCAGGTTCACCTGATACTCGATGTCGTTGCGCACGCGGTCGCGCTCGGCCTGCCGGTTCTGGCTCATCAGCACGAACAGCGACAGGAAGATCGCCTCCAGCGAAACGATCATGGTGAGCAGGCCGAACGGGAACGGATCGAAGGGCCGCACACCCGGGATCAGCTCAAGATTGACCACGATCCAGAACAGGAACAGCGCGAAGTTGAAGTACACGAAGCGGATATCGCCGGAGACCGCGGTCAGCAGGTCGGCCAGGCGCTCGCCCAGGTTGAGCTTATTCTCGACATACTCGATCTCGGCGTTGATGTCACGCGCGGTCACGCGGCTCTTGACGAGCGTGTCGGTGGCGCGCAGGCGCTTGCTGAGCATCGCCATGATGTCGAGCGCGGCGGCGGGGTGCGCGCGCACCAACGCCAGCAGGTCATCGCGGTCGATCACGATCAGCGTGGTATCGGTGAGCGCCTTGGCGCTGGCCGAGCGCGGCTGATTATCCAGCAGCGAAAGATCGCCGAAGATCTCGCCGACTTCCAGATGATCGAGGGTGACGCGCGCATGGCTGACATCGCGCACGAACACCTCGACGCGTCCACGCTGCACCAGGTACATCTCGCCGCCTTCTTCGCCCGCGGTGAAGATGATCTGATTGGCGACATACTGCTCGATATCCAGCTGGCCTGCCAGTACTTCCAGTTCACGCTCATCGAGCAGCTCGAACATCGGGATCTGGCGGAGAATGTCGACATCGACGATCGGCATGGACGTCCCTCTCTCGCACGCACTGCCGCGCCGGCCCAATTGTACGTGACAGGATGGCCGAACGAAAAGCGCGCTACCCTAACACTGAAGCAGCGCGCCTGTATCCGTGCTGTGCGATCATGGGCGGCGCGCATCTGCCGGGGCCAAACGGATGGGCCGCCTTCCCGACGATGCAGGGGCTGCCGTGGAATCATCACGCGTGCTCTCTCGCCCACGCGCGTTCAATACTCGTGCAGCTGATTGTACGTCAACCCCAAAACCCGTCAAGCCTGCGCTGAGTCCGCCTCTGGCCGGCTGCGCACCAGCACCGTCCACGTGCCGGACTGCACGGTCTTGCCCGCCTGGTTGATGATCTTCACCTCCAGCGTCACCATGCCGCCGCCCAGCCGCCGGGCCTCCTTCATCTCGGCCACGGTCAGCTCGACATGCAGCGTATCGCCGATGAGCACGGGCAGGCTGAACTTCATCTCCAGCCCGCGAAAGGCGAGGATCGTGCCCTCCATGAAGCCGAGCTGATACGCCTGGCCGACGGCATAGCTGAGCGACAGCATGCCATGGGCGATGCGCTGGCCCATCGGGTGCGTTTTCATATACTCGGCGTCGGTGTGCATGGGGTTGAAGTCGCCGGTGAGCGCGGCGAACTGCACGATGTCGCTCTCGGTGATGGTGCGTCCGCGCGTGCGCATCTTCACGCCAGGCTGATAGTCTTCGTAGAACAGGCCCTGCTGCGCGCCGGTCATGGGCGTTCCTCCGCTGTGATGTCCGTACGCCGCCTATGGTAACACGTTCAGCGGCAGGACGTGGCGCGGTCAGGCGCGATCGGGCAGCCTGCCCTTCTTCGCCAGCAGCCGGCGATAGAGCGCGTCAAGGTCGCCAGCGAGGCGGTCGATGCTGTAGGACTGCAGCACCGCCGCGCGCAGCGCCGCCGCTTCGGGCGGGTTCGCCAGCGTGTCGAGGATGGCCTGCGCCAGCGCCGCCGCATCCCCCGGGGGAGTCAGCCGCCCCAGCCGCCCGCCTTCGAGCAGATCGGGCACGCCGCCCACCGCCGTCGACACCACCGGGCAGCCGCAGGCCAGCGCTTCGATCACGCTGACCGGCGTGCCCTCATTCAGGCTGCTGATCACCAGCACATCCAGATCGCTGCACACCGGCGCGACATCGCGCACCCAGCCCGTCATCGTCACCGCATCCTGCAGGCCGAGCGCAGCGATCGCGTCCCGGATCGACTGCCGCATTGCGTCGTCGCCATCCCCGACGATGACGAACTGCGCCCCCGGAAGCTGCGCCCGCACCCGCACCGCCGCCTGCAGGAAGAGCGCGTGATTCTTGACCGGGACCAGCCGCCCGATGATGCCGATCAGCGGCGCTTCCGGCGTGATGTGCTGTGCGCGGCGAAAGCCGCCCAGCCCGCGCGGCGTGCTGCTGAACGGGTGCAGATCGAGGCCGAGCGGCAGCACCGTCATGTGCCCGGCAGACGTGATGCGGTACTGCTGCGAAAGCTCGCGCTGCAGGCCTTCCGTCAGCACGATCACGGTGTCCGACAGGCGCGCGGTCAGCCGCTCCAGCAGGATGAACATGCGCGTGACCGCCGGGCTGAAGTAGCCCTGAAAGACATGGCCGTGAAAGGTATGCACGATGACCGGGACGCCGGCCAGCCATGCCGCCAGCCGCCCGGAGAAGCCGGCCTTGGCCGTGTGCGTATGCACGATGTCCGGCTTCAGCCGGCGGATCAGCCGGTACAGCTTCCAGGTGGTCGCCAGATCGCGCGCCGGGTTCAGGCCGCGCCCCAGCTCCGGCACGACGAGCGGCGTCACGCCGTGCGCCTCGGCGTAGTAGCGCATGTCTCCCTCGCCGGGGTCGATGCTGCCACACACCAGCGTGCTTTCGTAGTCGGGCGGGCCGAGCTTCTCAGTCAGCAGCGTGACGTGGATCGCCGGGCCGCCCACGTTCAGGCGGGCGATGATGCGCAGCACACGGATCGGTCGGGTCATGGTTTGGCCAGTGTCGGAGGATCGATGAACAGGCGATACCACCACTCCAGCGTCAGCAGGCCCCACAGCCGCTGGCCGTGATCGCGCGCGCCGCTGGCGTGGTCGTCGATCAGCCGCTGCACCGCCGCGGTGTGCAGCAGCCCGCGCTCAAGCGTGCGCGGGTCCAGCAGCACCTCGCGCACCAGCCGCATGTCGTGCCGCAGCCAGGCCCCCAGCGGCACGCCGAAGCCGTGCTTGGGGCGGTCGATGATGGCATCGGGCAGCAGGCCGCGCGCGGCGCGCTTGAGGATGTACTTGGTCACGCGGCCGTTCAGCCGCAGATTGACCGGGATGCCCGCCGCCAGCTCGACCAGCTTGTGATCGAGGAACGGCGCGCGCGTCTCCAGCGACACCGCCATGCTGGAACGATCGGTCTTGATGAGCAGATCATCGGGCAGATAGGAGCGCAGATTCGCATCGAGCAGCTCAGGCAGCGCCACCCCGCGCGGGGTGGATGCCAGCGCCGCGAAGTGCGCGCCCGCCGCATCGCCCGCGTAGTGCGGGATGAGCGCCGCCAGCAGCTCCGGGCTGAACAGCCGCACCCAGTCGAAGTAGGCCAGCGCCGGCGGCAGCGCAGCCCCGCGCGCAAAGCGCCGCAGCCGCCTGACCGGGTTGTAGTAGCCCGTGCCCTCCGGCAGCGCATCCAGCACGGCAGAGGCGGCCTTCCACAGCGGCGGCGGCACCCTCAGCCGGCGCGCCAGCGTGGCCGCGTAGAAACGCTCGTAGCCCGCGAACAGCTCGTCTCCGCCGTCGCCCGTCAGCGCGACCGTGACCTGCTGGCGCGTTTGCTGCGACACCAGATAGGTGGGGATGGCGCTGCTGTCTCCGAACGGCTGGTCATGATGCCACACCAGCGCCGGCAGCAGCGCCATCGCCTGCGGTTCGACGGTGAACGTGGTGTGCTCGGTGCCGAGCTGTTCCGCCACCTGCCGGGCGTAGATCGTCTCGTCGAAACTGCTATCGCCCGAAAAGCCGATGCTGAAGGTGCGCACGGCGGCGCTGCTGTGCCGGCGCATCAGCGCGACGATCAGGCTGCTGTCCAGCCCGCCGCTCAGGAATGCGCCGAGCGGCACATCGCTGATCAGCGCCTGCCGGACGGCCTCGTCCAGCGCGTCGCGCACCTGCGCGGCGGTCTCGGCGGCGCGCGCTTCGGAGACGGGCTGCGCCTCGGCCTGTTTCGGCGGTGACCAGTAAGCGACGCTCTGCGGCGGCTGGCCGGGCCGCAGCCGCAGGAAATGGCCGGGCCGCAGCATGTGGATGCCGCGGAACGCCGTGTCCGGGGCGGGGATGGCGCCGTAGCCCAGCAGCATCGCCAGCGCCGCCGGGTCGGCCAGGGCCGGCTGCCGGGGCACCGCGGGATGCACCAGCAGCGCCTTGATCTCGCTGGCGAAGACGAAAATCGCGTCGTCGTGGTAGTAGTACAGCGGCTTCTCGCCCAGGCGATCGCGCGCGATGCACAGGCTGCGCTCGCGGCTGTCCCACAGCGCGAAGGCGAACATCCCGCGCAGCGAGGACAGCAGCCCCATCGCCTCGCGCTGATACAGGTGCAGGATCGACTCGGTGTCGCTGCCAGAACGATAGCGCACGCCCTCGGCTTCCAGCGCCTGGCGGATCGCCGGATGATTGTAGATTTCGCCGTTGAAGGCGATCGTCAGCCCATCCGCGCGCATCGGCAGCGCCCCCGCCGGGCTGAGGTCCTGGATCGCCAGCCGGCGGTTGCCCAGCCCGCACGCGCCATCGATGCACACGGCCCCCTGATCCGGCCCGCGATGCACCAGCATCTCCAGCATGCGTTCGAGCACGCGCGCATCGGCAGGCGCACCATCCAGATGCAGCACACCGCAAATTCCGCACATCACGACCTCCTGTCGGCTGGCAGGGGCGCGCCGGCACTCATCGCAGCACCCGTTCGTACACCGCGGCGGTCCGGTCGATCATCAGCGCGGGGCTGAAGTGCGTCTCCAGCCGATCGCGGCCCAGCAGGCCCATATGCCGGCGCAGCGTGGCATCGCCCAGCAGCACCTCCAGCTGGCGGGCCAGCGCGGGCACATCGCGCGCGGGGGCCAGCAGGCCGGTCTCGCCATCGGCGACCACTTCGGGAATGGCGCTCACGGCGCTGGCGACCACCGGCAGGCAGGCGGCCATCGCCTCCAGCAGCACCAGGCCGAAGCCTTCCCACAGGCTGGGCATGACGAACACATCGAAGGCCGGCATGAGGGCGGCGGCATCGTCGCGCCAGCCCAGAAAGCGCACCTGCTGGCCAAGCGGCTGCGCCTGGCGCTCCAGCGCCGCGCGCTCCGGCCCATCGCCGACGATCACCAGCCGGGCCTGCGGGTGCGCGCGCGCGATGCTGGCAAAGGCCGCCAGCGCGATCGTCAGCCCCTTCTGCGGGATGAGCCTGCCGACGAAGCCGACGATGACCTCGTCTGGCGCCAGGCCCAGCCCGGCGCGGGCTGCGCGGCGCAGCGTTTCGATGTCTGCGCCCGGCGGCTGCAGGCCGTAGTGGATCGTCTCGATCTGATCGGGCCGCGCGCCCTCCACCTCGATGCAGAAGCGGCGCACCGCGTCGGAAATGGCGATCCCCCGGTCGGTCCAGCGCCACAGCCGCCGGTTGAGGGCGCGCAGGCTGGCGCGGCGGCGGAAGTCGTCGTCGTTGTGCCGCGAGGAGACCACGCGCGGGCGGCGGCCACCCGGGCGCAGCACATGCGCGGCGGAGATGCCGTACAGGTCGGCATGCAGCAGGTGGGTGTGCACGATGTCCGGGGCCAGCGGGGCGAGCGCGGCGGCCAGGCGGCGCACCATCAGCGGATCGAGGCTGCGCGCAATCGGCATGCGCGAGACGGGCACATCCGCATCGCGCAGGACAGCGTGAAAGGCATCAACGGGATTTCCGGGCGGATGCAGATAAAGCACGTGCGCATCGATGCCGCGCGCGCGCAGGCCCGGCAGCAGCAGGCGCAGATGATTTTCGGCGCCGGCCAGGCCGGAGACCTTGATGATGTGGACGACCCGCGTCATGCCCCGCTCAGCAGATCGCGATACCACGCCAGGGTGCGCGCCAGCCCGCTGTCGAAATCGACCACTGGCCGGAAGCCGAGCAGCGCAGCCGCTTTCTCCATGGCGGCGCACGAATGCAGGATGTCGCCAGGGCGCGGCGGCAGGTGTTCTGGCGCAATATCGGTGCCGAGCAGCGCGTTGATCCTGGCGGCCAGATCCAGCAGCGAGATGCTGCCGCCCATCGCCAGGTTAATCACCTCGCCGGGCGCGTCGGGCGCGCGCAGCGCCAGCAGATTGCCATGCACGACGTTGTCGATATACGTGAAATCGCGCGACTGCCGCCCGTCTCCGTAGATGGTGGGCGGCTGGCCGCGCAGCATGGCCGCCAGAAAGCGCGGGATGACCGCCGAGTACTGCGAGGTCTCGTCCTGGCGCGGGCCGAACACGTTGAAATAGCGCAGCGCCACCGTCTCCAGCCCGTACACGCGGGTGAACGCGCTGCAGTAGTACTCGCCCGTCAGCTTGGACACGCCGTAGGGCGACAACGGCTGCGGCGGCATGCTCTCGACCTTGTACTCGGCCTCGATCTCGCCGTAGGCCGACGACGAGGCGGCGTACACCACGCGCTTCACGCCGGCGGCACGCGCGGCCATCAGCACGGTGAGCGTGCCGGTGGCATTGTAGTGATGCGTGGTCAGCGGGTCCTCGATGCTGCGCGGCACGGAAGGCAGCGCCGCCTGGTGCAGCACGTAATCCGCGCCGCGAAACGCGCGATCGAGCGCCTCGCGGTCGGTGACGCTGGCCTCAATCAGCTCCAGGTGCGGCAGCAGCGGCGCGATGTTTTCGCGCTTGCCGGTGGCGAAGTTGTCCACCACGCGCACCTGCGCGCCATCGCGCAGCAGTCGCTCTGCCAGATGCAGGCCAATGAACCCGGCGCCGCCGGTGACCACGTATACTTCTGCCATCGCCGCCACACTCTCCTCACGCTGCGCCTTCAGTGTACCGCACAACGCAGCAGAGTTGCAGGCGCGGCGGGTGCGCGCAGCGCGCGCGTGGGGTGGCCTCAGCCAGAATCCAGCCTCACCCTGAATCACGCTCCACAGGAGAGGGACTTCAGGACACACGCCGTCTTGCTGGTTGGGGGGTGAGGTTGTGCCAGCCTGGTGGTGAGCCGGCGGTCAGCCGCCAGGCCCCGCCACGAAGCCACGCTCGGCCAGCACAGCCAGCACGCGGCGCGCATTCTCCTCGGCGGTGCAGCCCACCGTGTCCAGCCGCACTTCCGGCGTCAGCGGCGGCTCGTACGGATCGTCGATGCCGGTGAAGCCGGTGATCTCGCCGCGCCGCGCCCGCGCGTACATCCCCTTGCTGTCGCGCCGTTCGCACTCCTCCAGCGGGGTATCCACGAACACCTCGATGAAGGCATCACCACCTACCAGCGCGCGCACCTCGTCGCGCACTGCGCGGTACGGACTGACCGCCGCGCAGATGGCGATCCCGCCGTGCCGCACGATCTCCGCCGCCACGAAGCCGATGCGCCGGATGTTGGTGTCGCGGTCCTCCTTGCTGAAGCCCAGCCCGCGCGACAGGTGCGTGCGCACCACATCGCCATCCAGCATGGTGGTGCGCCGCCCCGCTTCCAGCAGCAGCATCTCGACGATCTCCGCTGTGGTGGTCTTGCCCGCGCCGCTCAGCCCGGTGAACCAGATGCACACCCCCTGCGCCTGCCGCGGCGGATACGCCTGCTGCAGGATTTCTGCCACCTCTGGCCGGGTGAACCAGTCGGGCAGCAGCCGCCCACGGTTGAGGTACTGCTCGCGCACCTGCGTCCCACTGATGCTGGTGGTGCGCGCCCCGGCGGGCAGCCGCGAGACATCCTCGTAGCGGTCCTCATCCGGCAGGTAGACCAGCTCGTGGAAGGGCAGCGGCGTCACGCCCAGCTCGTGTGCATACGCCGCCACCAGATCGTGCGCGTCGTACGGCCCGTAGAACGGCCGCCCCTGCGAGTCATTGCCGGGGCTGGCGTGATCGCGCCCGACGATCAGATGCGTCGCGCCATGATTGCGCCGGATGATCGCGTGCCACAGCGCCTCGCGCGGGCCGGCCATGCGCATCGCCAGCGGCAGCAGCGCCAGCACCACCCGGTCGGGCGGGTAGTAGCGCTCGACCAGCGCCTTGTACGTGCGCACCCGGGTGTAGTGATCGACGTCGCCCGGGCGCGTCAGCCCGACGACCGGGTGCAGCAGCAGCACGCCATCGACCGAAGCGGCAGCGCGCCGGGTGAGCTCCTCATGCACGCGGTGCAGCGGATTGCGCGTCTGAAAGGCGACCACGCTGGCATGACCAGTGGCCGCCAGCCGCGCGCGGGCTTGCGCGGGCGTCAGCCGCAGCTCGCGGAAGTCGTAATGCGCGGGCAGGGCCAGCACCTGCAGCCGCCCCGCCAGATTCAGCCGGCCCCAGCGCGGCATCTCGGCGGCCAGCGGATGGCGCGGGTCACGCGTGCCCAGCACCGCCAGCATCTCGGCGTCGCGGTCGGGCGTGGTGATTTCGTCGAGCGTCAGCACCGCCAGCAGGTTATTCCGGCTGTCGCGCAGCGCGATCTGCGCGTCCAGCCGCAGCGCGTCGTCCGGTTCCGCCGGCAGCGTGATCGGGATCGGGAAGAGCGTGCCATCGGCCAGACGCATTTCCGCCACCACGCGTGCGTAATCGGCAGCACCCATGAACTGCGTCAGCGGAGAGAAGCCGCCGGTCGCCAGCAATTCAAGATCGCAGGCGGCGCGGGCGGAGATCTGCAGTGAAGGCAGGCGCGAGGCATGCGCCTTCAGGTCGGCACGGGCCTCGGGCGCGGCCACCAGATCGACCAGCGCGCCGCCATACGGAGAAATCTGAGGGATCACGGGTTGTCACTCCACGTGGGAACGTTCTGCAGCCTGCATTATACGGGCGGCCCGCCGTGCGCACAGGGCGGTGATTGCGCGTCAGCCGCCCGCAGGCGTGGCCGTGATGAAGCCGGAGCCGGGCGGCACGGTCACCGCTGGCGATGGAGTGGGCGTCAGCGTGGGCACGGGCGTCAGTGTGGCTGCAGGCGTCAGCGTCAGCGTGGGCGGCGCAGGCGTGGCGCTCGGGGTGGGCGTTTTGCTGGGCGTCGCGCTGGGCAGCGGCGGCGGGTTGCTGTCCACCGTCAGCGCCGCCGGGTTGAAGTTGCCCACGCAGTTGAGCCGTGCAAGCGGGGCCCAGCCCCACACACCGCCCGCCAGCGGCACGCGCAGCCACTCGCCGGAAGCATCGCGCGCATCCACGATCATCTGCTCGCCGGGAGACGCGCTGGCGATCACCGGCGCAGTCTCGCCCGGTGCGTTGTAGATCTGCACCGGGCCATCTGGCAGGCACACCGGGTTCACCGTCTGCACCGTCACGAGCTGCTGCACGGTCTCACCCGCCGCGTTGGTGGCGGTGATCTGCAGCGCGAAGTTCGGGTCCTCCGGCGTGAAATCGAAAGTGCGCTCGCCAGACGCGGGCAGATCGAAGGTGCCGAAGGCGCCGCCGCCCGTCAGGCGCACGATCGTCGCATCCGGGATGTTCCAGCTCAGCGTGATCGGCTGGCGCACATGCAGCACCAGCGGCTGCGGCGCGATGGTGAAGGCAGACACGGTGAAAGGCGCGTCGATGAACACGCTGGCCGTCGCCAGCGCCGTGCCGCCAGCGCCGCTGGCCGCCAGCTCCAGCGCGACCGCGCCCTGCAGGCCAGCAGTATCCAGCACGCCACTGCTGGCATCACCAGCGTAGGTGGCGACCGGCGTGCCATTTGCGGAGAGCGCGAGCGCATCGGCGTTGCTCACGCTGAATGCGAGCGGCAGCGGCTCGCCCTGCAGCACGCCCTCCACGCCGGGCGCAAAACGCGCGATGCCGGGCGGGGGCGGAGGGGCCAGCAGCAGCAGCAGCAGGGCGATCAGCGCCAGCGCCGCGCCGCCAGCAGCCGCCGCCGCGATCGGCGCAGCCCAGCCGGGGAAGCGGGCCTGCTCCGTCATGTAGCCGCGCGCAGCCACCAGAAAACCGGAGGGATCACTGGAGCGCACCTGCAGATCGAAGGTCACGCGCCGCAACGTGCCGAACAGCAGGCGCCACCTGGGCTTCACCTGCACGTTGACCACCTGGCGTTCGCCCGCCATCAGCGCCACCTGGGGCGGCGTGAACAGGAAGCGCAGCTTCGGCGCGCGCCCACCGCCGTCGATCGCGACGCTGCGCCCGCCCAGCGCCAGTGTGAGGATACTGCTGCCCTGGTTGTGCAGGTGCAGGCGCAGGCTGCCGCCCGCCGCCACCTGCCGCCGGTCCAGCGCCATGCCGAAGCTCGAAAACGCCAGAATGCGAAGCAGCATCTCCGCCGTCACGCGGATCTC
>CAZZJW010000024.1:44970-50271 GCA_964654755.1 uncultured Pleurocapsa sp.
GGCGAGAAGGCGATCTCCGGCGCTTCGACATCGATGCTGAAGTTGGCTTCACCCGACTGGACGTGCTGGGTGAGGTCTTCCGGCACATCCACCGGGCGTGTCGAGCTCTGGTCGAACTCCTGGAAAATCATGATCAGCTCGCCGATCAGGATTTCCTCGCCGCCCAGCAGCTGCTGCGGCGCATTGGTCGGCAGGCGCGTGCCATCGACAAACGTGCCGTTAGCGGACTCCAGGTCGGTGACGAAGGTCGCCTCGCCCTGGCGCGTGATGCTCATGTGGTAGCGCGAGATGGTGTCCGTATCAAGCGGGATGGTATTGCCCGGCGAGCGACCCAGCGAGATGCTCTCGTCGTTCAGCAGATAGGACTTGACCATCCCATCCGGAAAGAACACATCCAGCCGACCGTATGGCATGGGCGCTCCCACAGGCACCGCTCAGAATCCCACCTGACATGCTGCCATTGTACCGTGAAGGGCACATTGCTGGCAAAGCCCCGGGCCCGCGCCGGGCGGCTGCCCTGCCATTACGCAGGCCTGATCTGCCATATGGGCTGGCTTGGTCTGCCTACCCTCTCCGTTGCGAATCGCCTTACAATATTCAGCAGGATCAGCGCATCCTTGCCCTGGCAGGGTGTGCTGGCGATCGCTCATGACCTGCCGGGGGAGGCAGCCGTACTGGCTGAGAAGGCAATCCCATGACCCATCGAGTCCTCGTCGCATACGCCAGCAAGCACGGCAGCACAGCCGAAATCGCCCGGCGCATCGGCAGTGTGCTGAGCAGTGCCGGCCTCGCGACCGATGTGCGCTCTCTGGACAACGATGTCTTCGCGCTGAGCGACTACACCGCTGTGATCCTGGGCAGCGCTGTGTATGCCGGCCAGTGGCAGAAGTCCGCGGCAGACTTCCTGCAGGCGCAGCAGCACGCACTGACTAACCGGCCAACGTGGCTGTTCTCCAGCGGCCCGACCGGCGAAGGTGACCCGGTGGAGCTGTTGCGCGGCTGGCGCTTCCCCTCCGCGCTGCTGCCTGTGGCCGATGTCATCCGTCCGCGCGAGATCGTGGTCTTCAGCGGCGAAATTGACCCCAGCCAGCTCAACTTCGCCGAGAAGCTGATCGTGCGCGGCGTGAAGGCCGCCACGGGCGATTTCCGCGACTGGGAGTCGATCACGCAGTGGGCGGAAAGCGTGGCGACCGTGCTTCAGCCGCAGCACGCCCCATGAGTCCAGCACCGTGTGCAGGCCGCGCGCTGACCGTCACGGCCTGCACAGTGTTGTACGAATTGCATAATAAACATGAGGATTGGCTTTGTAGACTCTGCAAGCGTGCGCAGGATGCGCTAAACTAGCTACGCTGTTCAGGCAGAATGTTCTGCATTCCTAGACAGGAGCATCGTATGAACAAGAGAAATCTCGCTTTTGGTGTGGTTGCGGCTGGCGCGCTGGTCCTTTCAGCAGTGCCGTTCGTCGCCGCCCAGGATGGGGCCACCCTCACCTGGCGCACCCGCCCGGACAATCAGGCAGAAATCGACGTCTACACCTCGATCAATGATCAGGTGCAGGCGCTGATGCCCGATGTCACCCTGCAGTATCAGGCAGGCGGCACGGAGACCGCTGGCTACCAGGACACGCTGCTGGCCGAATTCGCCGCCGGCACCGCCCCGGATGTCTTCTGGATCCCCGGCACGGACGTGGCGCGCTTCGCCCAGGCCGGCGCCATCCTCAACCTCGCCGATCTGGCCGCGGCAGACTCCGAGTTCGATGTCAACGTGTTCTACCCGCAGCAGGTGGAGCAGCTGACCTTCAACCCGGAGACTGGCACCAACGAAGGCGCGCTGTGGGGCCTCCCGCGCGATGCCTCGTCGTTCGCGCTGTATTTCAATCAGGACCTGTTCGACGAAGCAGGCATCGATAACCCGATCGTTCAGCTCGAAAACGGCGAGTGGACCTGGGACAGCTTCAAGGCTGCCGCTGAGGCCATCGCCGCGCTCGGCCCGGACATCTACGGCGTCGGCATGAACGCCTGGTGGGCGAACCCCGGTGTGTTCATCAACAGCGCCGGCAGCAGCTTCTTCAACGAAGACCGCACCGGCTGCGGCCTGAACAACCAGGGCACCGTCGAGGCGCTCTCCTTCCTGCGCAGCCTGTATGAGCAGCCGAACGCCGCTGTGCCCTACGGCACCGACGCCGAGCCGCCCTTCATCGCTGGCAACCTCGGCATGTTCCTGAATGGCCGCTGGGCGACCCCCAACACCATCGCCAACGCCGAGTTCAACTGGGACGTCGCTGAAATGCCGGTGGGCCCCGGTGGCCAGAGCAACTGGCTGTTCTGGGGCGCGTATGTCGTCAACGCCAACACCGCCAATCCGGAGCAGGCCTTCGCGCTGCTGAAGAACCTGACCAGCACCGATGTGCAGGCGCAGGTGACCGCGCTGGGCGCCAACATCCCCAGCCGCAACACGCCGGAAGCGATTGACGCGTTCCTGAACAGCACCCCGGGCCTGAACAACGCCGCCTTCACCAACGCGCTGACCTACGCCGTTGCTGAAGCGCCGCTGTGGGCAGGCAACTGGCCGGGCTACGACGGCGCGATGGGCGCGGGCTTCACCGAAGTGCTGAACGGCACGCTCTCGGCTGAGGACTTCGCTGCCAACATCTGCGATCAGACGACCGAGTTCTTCACCAGCGGCATGTAGTTCCCCGCTGGCGGAAATGCATTTCTGAAGTAAGGGCGCACGAGGTGCGCCCTTACTTTTCCCCGCATCTGCGCTGCGGCTGCATCTCCTGGCGGCAGGCAGTGCTGGGCTCGAGATTGCTTTTACGGGAGATCCACTTATGGCAACCACAACCCAGACAGCCGGCGTGGCAGTCCCACCCGAGCTGCGCCGCCCCCCGATGCTGCTGGCGGTCATGGCCTGGATGGCGCTTTTCGGCATCGGCCTGCTCTATCTCGCGCTGCAAGCCTGGCAGATCGAGAGTTTCTTCAATCTGGGCAACTTCGTCCCCCGGCTGATCGGCCTGATACTGGCCATCATCGGCGTGGTCGGGCTGATCAGTATTCCCGTGTTATGGTCACTCAACAACGCGGGCCGGCTGATCGCGATGATCCTGAACTACTTCGCGGCGGCCTTCACGCTGCTGCTGGCCGGGCACGCGCTGGGCCTGTATCTGGGCATCGACACGCTCACCGCCAACATCTACTTCCAGCCGTGGGTACTGCTCGGCCTGCCGCTGGGCTACGCGCTGATCTGGGCAGGTCGCCGCTTCGTCGCAGAAGACAGCCCGGCGCGGCTGTGGCTGCGGCGGGCCGGCATGGGCGTGATGATCGCCTCCGGCGTGATCCTGGTGCTGATCTCCGGCTGGCCGGGCCTGCTGCTGCAGAACCCCGGCGCGGCGCTGGGCCAGCTTGTGCAGCCGGGCGTGCTGCTGGCGCTGGCCGCCGGCACAGCCTTCCTCTTCTTCGGCGTGCAGATCATGCGCATGGGCGATCTGTTCGGCGAGACCATCCTGCAGCGCGAGGCATGGCAGGGCTGGCTCTTCCTGCTGCCCAACTTCGTCAACTTCCTGCTCTTTTTCGCGCTGCCCCTCATTCTCTCGCTCTACCTGAGCTTCACCTCCTATGACGCGATCAGCGATGCTGAATTCATCGGCACGCAGAACTATCAGCAGCTGCTCAGCCTGAGCGCGGCAAGCGTGCCCGCCGGCGAGCGCGCAACCGGCATGCTGCCCCAGTTCCACAACGAGCTGGTGCGTATCCCCCTCGGCAGCACCGATCTGGTGATCGGCGCGCGCGATGCGCTGTTCTGGGAAAGCCTCGCCCGCACCATCCGCTACTGCGTGCTGCTGCTCCTGCTCAGCGTGGCCCCCGCCTTCGGGCTGGCGATGCTGCTCAACTCCAGAATCCCGGGCATGAAGTTCTTCCGCGCAGTCTACTTCCTGCCCTCGATCGCCGCTGTCGTGGGCGTGGCGATGATCTGGCAGTGGCTGTACAACCCGGTGATCGGCTACATCAACTACGCCATCACCAGCGTGGTCAACGGGCTGAACGGCCTGCTGGGCACATCGATCACCGATCCCGCCATCCTCTGGCTGTCGGACGAGAGCGTCATGCTGATCTCGGCGGTCATCATGGCGGCCTGGCAGGTGGTGGGATTCAACACCGTCATCCTGCTGGCCGGCCTGCAGGGCGTCCCGCGTGACCTGATCGAGGCTTCAACGGTGGACGGCGCGGGCGCCTGGACGCGCTTTCGACGCATCATCCTGCCGCTGCTGGGCCCGACCACGTTCTTCGTGATCGTCACCACGCTCATCAGTGGTATGCAGGCCTTCAGCGAGTTCTTCACGCTGTACGCCACCAGCGTCAGCGATGCCCGCCTGACGGTGGTGTACTACCTGTACCTGCAGGGCTTCACCCGCTTCAACATGGGCTACGCATCGGCCACCGCCTGGGTGCTGTTCGTCGTGATCTTCATCATCACGCTCATCCAGTTCCGTTTCTCGCGCAGTTCAGAAGCCTATCGCGACTGAGGGAGATGACCAGAATGACTACCGTGACCTCACCGCGTTCGCTGACACGCACTCAGTCCCGCGCGCACCAGCCGGGCCCCGGCCAGATCCTGCGCACATGGATTCCGCGTGTGCTGGTGTACCTGCTGCTGGGCGGGGCGGCCATCCTCATGCTGTTTCCGTTCATCTACATGATCTTCACCTCGCTCAAGACCTCGACCGATGTCTTTCACTCACCACCGCGCCTGATGCCGTACTCCTCTGTGACCGTGCAGTACAACGGCGAAGAAGTGCCGCTGTATGAGGTGCCGGTGGGCGCGGCTGGCGATATCGCGCAGATGGTGGACAGCGGCGAGAATGTGCGCTTCGGCTTCTTCACCACCGCCGACCTGATCAACACCACCACGCCGCGCGACAGCACGATCATCGCGCGCTTTCCGATGGACGAGGGCGTGACGCTGGCCGACTGGCCAGTGACCTCCGCCCAGCCAACCGGCGCAACGCAGGAGGTGGGTGGCGAGAGCTACGATGTGTACACGGTGGGCTTCGCAGACGGCACGACGCAGGAACTGCTGTTCGTCTATCGTGGCGGCCTGGCGAAGATGGTGGACCCCGGCAACCCGGACATCTACACGTTCGGTAATCCGCGCCAGCTTCCGCAGGTGGAGCGCATCGAGTTCCAGTGGCGCAACTACGAAGCGGTGCTCACGCTGCGCAATCTCGATCGCTCGCTGATCAACACCTCCATCGTCACGCTGGGCGTGACCATCGGCCAGGTGGTGACGTCGCTGCTGGGCGGC
>CAZZJW010000025.1:0-46527 GCA_964654755.1 uncultured Pleurocapsa sp.
CCAGCAGCGCCGACACTTCGGCACCCGCCAGCGAGTAGCGGAAGATGTTGTCGATGAACAGCAGCACATCCTTGCCCTGATCGCGGAAGTATTCCGCCATCGCCAGGCCAGTCAGTGCTACGCGCAGGCGCACGCCAGGCGGCTCGTTCATCTGCCCGAACACCATCGCCAGCTTATCCAGCACGCCGGCTTCTTCCATTTCATAGTACAGCGCCGTGCCTTCGCGCGTACGCTCGCCCACACCAGCAAACACCGACAGGCCGGCGTGCTGTGTGGCGATCGAGTTGATCAGCTCCATGATGGTCACGGTCTTGCCCACGCCCGCGCCACCAAAGATCCCGGTCTTGCCACCCTTGGTCATCGGGGCGATCAGGTCAATGACCTTCATGCCCGTCTCGAACACTTCGATGCGCGTGGTCTGCTCTTCGAACAGCGGCGCAATGTTGTGGATCGGGCGGCGCGGCGAATCACCCGGGATCGCCTCGCCAAAGTCCACCGGGCGGCCCAGCACGTTGAAGATACGACCCAGGGAAGCCTCGCCCACCGGCACGCGGATCGGCGAGCCCGTGGCAAAGGCCGGCACACCGCGCTGCATGCCATCGGTCGTGTCCATCGCCACCGTGCGCACCATGTTGCCGCCCAGGTGAAGCTGAACTTCGAGGATCAGGTCGTCCTGCCCCTCGCGCGGCACCCGGATCGCATCGAAAATATCGGGCAGGTCGCCGGCGGGGAACTCGACGTCGACCACCGCGCCCAGAACCTGCGCGAGTTGTCCTTGCACTTCTGCCATTCTTCGTCTCCTCAACGTGCCGCGTTAAGCATCCCGCCCGGCGGTAAGCGATTCCTGCAATTCAGTAAGACCCGCCCAGTCACCGCGCGCTGCAAGCGCAGCCTGACGCGGCCATGATCGAATGGACGGCGGGACCAGCTTGATGCCGCCCGCCTTCAGCACCTGCGCGATCTGCGCCTCGCTCGCTTCCGCCAGCCGAGCAAACGTGTTCAATCCCGCTGCACTCAGCACACGAGACATCTTCGGGCCGATTCCCTCAATCCGCGTGAGGTCATCGCCAGCGACGCTCGCCGTGCGCTTTTCTTCCAGCTTCGCCTTCTGGAAAGCGCCCAGCACCTCGGCAGCCTTCTTCTCCAGCGTCGCCTGCAGCGCCTCGGCGCCGCCCACGATGTCGAGGATCTCGTTGGTGATGCCCGCCTGACGCGCTTTGTTGTAGACCAGCGTCAGATCGACCACCAGACCATCCGCGTTGTCCGAGGCGTTGCGCATCGCCACCATACGCGCGGAATGCTCGCTGGCCTTGCTCTCCAGGATCGCCTGATAGAACGTAAGCTGCGTGAAGCGCGGCACAATTTCGTCGAGGATGGCCTCAGGGGTGGGCTCAAACTCGTACTGCAGGCTGCCCTGCGAGACCTTCGGCGCTTCCTTGATGTACTCGGACGCGACCTGGTCTTCCGTCTCGTATGGCGACAGCGGCAGCAGGCGCAGCACGCGCGGCTGCTGCGTCAGCGTGTTGATGAAGTCGGTATAGGCGACGAACACTTCGTCCACCTCTCCTGACAGGAACGCATCAATCGCGAGCTGCACCACCGGACGGAAAGCCAGCAGACCAGCCTCGTCCGGATTGGGGAACTCCGCGATGATCGGCTGGCGCATGCGGTAGAGCGTATCACGCCCCTTGCGGCCGACCGTCACCCATTCCACGCTGGCCGACTGCCGGCTGGCGAAGCGCACCCCGGCGCGGATGACATTGGTGTTGAACGCGCCCGCCAATCCACGCTCTGAGGTGACCATGATGATCATCACCTTGCGCAGATCTTCGCGCGCTGTCAGCAGCGGATGCAAGGCCTGACCCTTCGACGCGGAAGACTGCACATTCAGCAGAATCTCCCACGCCTTCTCGGAATAGGCACGGCTGGCCAGCACACGTGCCTGTGCGCGGCGCACGCGGGAAGCCGAGACAGCCTCCAGGGCACGCGTGATCTGGCCGATGTTTTTGACGCTACGGATACGATTCTTTACTTCACGTGCGGTTGGCATCGGATCTCTCCCGGCGCAGCATCACGCGCTTCAGTTCCAACTCGCGTTGAAGTCTTCAATCGCCCTCTTCAGCTGCGCCTCAGATGCCTCCGAGACCACCTTCTTCGACTCAATCTCGTCCGCCAGCGCGGCATTGGCGGTGTGATACTGACGCAGGAAGCCCGCCTGCCACTCCTTGACGCGCGGCACCGGGATATGATCGAGCAGACCGCGCGTGCCAGCGTACAGCAGCGCAATCTGATCCGTCAGCGCCAGCGGCTGATACTGCGCCTGCTTGAGCAGTTCCGTCAGGCGCATGCCGCGGTCAAGCTGGCGCTGCGTCGCCTTGTCCAGATCCGAGCCGAACTGCGCGAACGCGGCCAGCGAGCGGAACTGCGCCAGGTCCAGGCGCAGACCACCAGCAACCTTCTTCATCGCCTTGGTCTGCGCATCGCCACCCACGCGGCTCACGCTGATACCGACGTTGATGGCCGGGCGCTGACCGGCGTTGAACAGGTCGCCTTCCAGGAAGATCTGGCCGTCCGTGATCGAGATCACGTTGGTGGGGATGTACGCCGACACGTCACCCAGCAGCGTTTCGATGATCGGCAGAGCGGTCAGACTGCCGCCACCGCGCTTGTCACTGAGCTGCGCGGCACGCTCCAGCAGCCGGCTGTGCAGGTAGAACACATCGCCCGGGTAGGCTTCGCGACCCGGCGGGCGGCGCATCAGCAGCGACACTTCGCGATACGCCCAGGCGTGCTTCGACAGGTCGTCGTACACCACCAGCGCATCCTTGCCGTTCTCCATGAACCACTCACCGATGGCGCAGCCCGAGTACGGCGCGATGTACTGCAGCGCTGCCGCTTCCGAAGCCGAGGCCACCACCACCGTGGTGTACTCCATCGCACCCATGTCCTGCAGCATCGCCACCAGGCGAGCAATCTCGCCACGGCGCTTGCCGATCGCGACGTAGATGCAGTACAGATCCTTGCCCTTCTGGTTGATGATGGTGTCGACGGCGATCGCGGTCTTGCCCGTCTGCCGGTCGCCGATGATCAGCTCGCGCTGGCCGCGACCGATCGGCGTCATCGAGTCGATGGCGACGATACCGGTCTGCACCGGGCGATTGACGTTCTTGCGCTGCATCACGCCGGGGGCGATACGCTCGATGTTATAGAACTCGCTGCTCTCAATCGGCCCGCGCCCATCGATCGGCTCGCCCAGCGCGTTCACCACGCGGCCCACCATGCCGATGCCCACCGGCACAGAGGCGATACGGCCCAGAGGGCGCACTTCATCGCCCTCATTGATCGTATCGTACTCGCCCATGATGATGACGCCGACGTTGTCTTTTTCCAGGTTGAAGGCGATACCCGCCGCCCCGTTGCTGAAGCGCACCAGCTCGCTGAAGCGCACATTCTGCAGACCACGGACGCGCGCGATACCGTCGCCGACCTCGTCGACGAAGCCGACCTCTACCGATTCGATGGCCGGGCTGTAGCCCTTCACCTGGTCGATAAAGGACTGGAAGATATCGTTGGAGATTTCCGCCATTTGGTTCTCCCAAGAAACAGTAGAGGCTCAGCACTTGTGCACCACATCACGAGTGGCGCAGAAAAACCGATTCAGGATCTGAGGCGGGCAAGGCTGTATCGCCTACGCACACCGCGAATGGTTCAATATTCTAAACGATGGACGGTGAGTTGTCCACTTTTTCACAAATGCTAATCCAGCTCACAGCAAGGCACGGCAGCCCCTGTCGTTCGCTCAATCGTTGGCTACCTGCCCCGCTGCGCCGGGCGCAGGCACGAAGCAGCGCAGGAACGCCTTGTCCGGCGGATCCATCGGATAGGGCGTGTTCTCCAGCTGGCAGTCGAAATTGCTCTGGATCAGCGCGATCGCGTTCGGCAGCGCCGGATCGACGAAAATCTGCATGCTGCGCTGCGGGTCCATCGCATCGATCACATCCTGTGTGAAGCCCTGGCCGTCATAGGTGTAATAGCGCAGCGTGTTCGGGTTGGCCGTCGTCAGGTAGTTGATCCAGCTGGCCGGGATGTTGACATCAGGAACGTACAGGCCGATGAAGTAGGTGTCGGTATTGTCCGGAATGTCGACCGAGCGCAGCGAAGCATCGAAGGTATCCGGAAAGCCTTTCGTCAGGCGAATCTGGCGCTCAAGCGCCGGCGAATGCACCGTGTGGTAGTACCACGTCTGCGCAGCGGCCAGCGCAACCACTGCCAGCCCCGTCAGCACCACTGCCGCGCGCAGATGCAGCGCATGCAGCCGTACGCCGCCTTCCAGGGCTGACGGCAGCGGGAATAGCACCACCCACGGCAGCAGGTAGCGCAGCGCCAGCGCCACCAGCAGCGCCACCGCAGGAAAGACCACGTGCCAGCGCGCGTACACCGCGCTGTCGCGCAGCAGTGCGTTCACTACCGCAGTGCCGATCACCCACAACAGCAGAATCAGCAGCGGCGTGCGCGCCCGGCGGATGGCGTAGGCCGTGCCCAGCAGGAAGAACGGCACGACGTACACCAGGATCAGCGGTGTGTTGCCGCCATAAAACTCGGCCAGCTCAGGCTGATGCACATACACCAGATAGGGGAAGAACAGCCGCTGCAGCAGCAGATCGCGCTCCAAATCGGTCAGACCGTCCTGCAGCAGATCGGTGATGAGGTACAGCCCGCCGGACTCGGCCAGGCGCGGATTGACCTCCTGCTCACTGCTGAACGCGGCATAGTACACCGGCACCGCGACCAGCACGAAGGCCATCGCGCCCACGATCATGCCCTTCCACGGCAGCGCCGCCGGTTGGCTCACCGTGCTGCGGACGCGGTGCAGAAGCGCCCGGCCCCCAAACCACAGCAGCACCAGCACCAGCCAGGCTACGACTAACGGCGCGTAGAACAACCGCCCCGCCTCGAAGAAGTACTGCGTCATGCCCAGCGACACGCCCATCAGCACCCAATGCAGGCGCCGGTTCGTTTGCAGTGCGCGGACCAGACACCACAACGCCAGCGTGCCGAACAATGGATCGGCGATGTGCAGCAGCGCGATGCGGCTGAACTGGATGTGCGGCGGGAAAGTCATCAGCACGACCGCCGCGACCACACCCAGCGCGCGATCCTTGAACAGATCGCGACCAAGGAAGTACGTCACCACCACCGTCAGCGAACCGATGATCACGCTCGTCAGGCGCAGCGTGGTCACCGTATGCCCCAGCAGGCGGATGAGCTCCCCCTGCCACTGTGAGAACAGCAGCGTCGGGATATAGCCGCTGGGCCGGTCCACCAGGCCGACAACGCCACCGTAGTAATGCCCGACGCCATCCAGCGACAGCGCCTCGTCGAAGGAAGCGCGCAGGCCAAGCTCCAGGTTCCACACCCGGATCACAAACGCCCCGGCGAACAACGCCAGCACCAGCAGCACTTCAGCGCGCGGAAAGCGCAGCCAGTCGCGCCACGACAGCACACTCCGCAGCGTCTCTCTGCCGGGCAGGCCGGGCCAGCGCGCGCCGCTCAGGCCCAGCGTGAGCAGCGCGATCCCGCCGTAAAAAATCACCGCCTGAAGCTGCATGCTCACCCTGCCCAGCACGTCACCGATGACCAGCCGGCCCGCCAGTTCACCGCTCAGCAGCATCAGCAGCGCACCGACCAGAGTCAGCAGGAAACGGCTGTTTGACGGCGTCAGCGGAGTACTCGTCAGCGAGACGATCTGCACCGGCGGCGCAGCGTAGCCCATCGACAGCCACAATGCCACCGCGCCGGCCAGGGCCAGCAGCACCGGTGAGGTGAAGTCGTTCTGATCGACCTGTCCGGGGCGAAACTCGAAAGCGCTCAGCAGCATCAGCACCAATGCCGCCAGCATCAGCAGCGCCGCCACCGCATACCGCGCATTTCCCAGGCGACGTGGCGCTTCGCGGGCAGCACGCACCGCATCCACAAGGTCGCGCGGGCGAAAGTTGGCTTCCGCAGCCAGAGCGCCCAGCACACTGAACACGATCAGCAGCAGTACGCGCAGCGGCGCGCGTTCCTCTCCCACCAGCAGCGCCAGCAGCAGACCCACCAGAGGAAAAATCAGATAGAGGAACTTCGACGACGGACGCTTCACCTCAACCTCCACTGCCGGAGTGCGTGCCCCCAGCGCGTTGTGTCCGCATGCAGCGGGTGCAGCCGGATACGCCGCCGACTCCGCCTGCGTACAGATGCGGGTTCAAGTATCGCTCACCGCCGGGTTCCGCGGCAAGCAGGGCGCGCGCATTCTGACAAACCCTTACGATCCCGCGGTCTTCGTTTGGCGCTAGCGCTGCGCTTTGCCTTCCTGCATATCCCCCAGCTCAACCGAGCGCCGGTAGGCCGCCCACACCGCATCGGCGATCACCGTGCGGATGCGCCCCTTCTCCAGCTCATACAGCGCCGCCGCGCTCGTGCCGCCCGGGCTGGTCACCTGATTACGCAGCGCCGCCGGGTGCGTGTTGGACTGCATCGCATATTCCGCAGATCCCTTCAGCGTTTGCAGCACAAGGCGCTCGGCATCGCGCCGTGAAAAACCCATGTGCACGCCGACATCGATCAGCGCCTCCATCAGCAGAAACACGTACGAGGGGCCGCTGCCGCTGAGCGCCGTAGCCATATCGAGGTACTTCTCGTCATCCACGCAGATTTCTTCACCCAGCGCTCCCAGCAGCGCGCGCGCCTGATCGCGCTGCGCCTCGGGCACGTGGCGTGTGGCCGTCCACACCGTGATGCCCTGACCGATCTGCGCCGGCGTGTTGGGCATGGCGCGCACCACATTCAGGTTGCCCAGCGCATCGGCCAGCGTACGAATGCGCACCCCAGCAAGGATGCTCAGCACCAAAGAGGCGTGTTCGGCGGCGCCTTCCATCTGGCCCGCCACTTCCGCCAGCACCTGCGGCTTGGTGGCGATCACCACGATCTGCGCACGCCGCGCCGCCTCGGCATTGCTGGCGGCTGCGTGCACGTTATAACGCGACACCAGCTCCAGCACGCGCTCCCGGTGCGGATCTGCCGCGATGATCTGATCCCCGGAAACCAGCCCCTGATGCACCAGTCCCTTGATCATGGCTTCGGCCATCACGCCGCTGCCGATAAACGCAATCGTGCTGTTGGCAAGGCTCATCATGGGCTCCCGGTCAGTATGAGTGGATCGCTGCGGCTCATCGGTGATACGGGTTCTCGTGCTGCCACAGCGCAGCAGCTTCGAGCACGCGGGATTCTTCCACCTGCACCCCCAGGCCGGTCGCAGGCGGCACCAGCAGCGTGCTGTCCGGCTGCAGCTCGAACGGCGGCTCGGTCAGATCCTGCAGATAGTAGCGGTTGGTGGCCGAGATATCACAGGGCAGTGTCACACCGGGCAGCGAGGCGAAAGCGACGTTGGCGGCGCGGCCAATGCCCGTCTCCATCATCCCGCCGATCCACAGCGGGGTGCCGTTTTCCACGCATACGCGATAGATCTCCAGGCTCTCGGTGAACCCGCTCACGCGTGAGGGCTTGAGGTTGATGATGCGCGCTGCCCCCAGCGACAGTGCCAGCCGGGCATCGTCTGCCGAATGGATGCTCTCATCCAGGCAGATCGGCGTGCGCAGCTGCGGCTGCAGCTTGCTGTGCTGGTAGATATCCGTGTACCCCAGCGGCTGCTCCAGCATCAGCAGATCGAAGGCATCCATCTGCCGCAGGTGATCGGCATCCGCCAGCGTGTAGGCGCTGTTGGCATCCAGCATCAGCACGATGTGCGGGAAGCGCTCACGCACACCGCGCGCGAGCTGTACATCCCAGCCCGGCTCGATCTTGAGCTTGATGCGCGCATAGCCCTCATCGAGCCGCTTCCGGATGACCGCGATCGTGTCCTCCACTGTCGGCTTGATGCCGATGCTCACGCCCACCAGCGCCCGCCCCCTGCTGGCGTGGCCCGCCGGCAGATGCGCCGCGAAGGCATCGGCCAGGCGCATGTCATTGGCCTGCGCCCAGGCATCCCACACCGCCAGCTCCAACCCGTGCTTGCACAGCGGATGGCCGCGCGTCGCGCTCAGCAGCGCCGGCACCTCCACCGGATCGGCGATCGTCTTCCCCAGCAGCGCCGGCACGAGGAACTCCGACAGGATGTGCCGCCCCGTCTCCATCGTCTCGTAGATGTAGCCGGGCTTGATCTCCAGCGGCGCTTCGCCCCAGCCCACCAGCCCGCTGCTCGTCGTCAGGCGGATGATGATCGCGGTCTTGAACGGCTCTTCGCCAAAGCTGGTCCTCAGCCGTTCGACAAACGGCATGGCAATCGAGTACAGCGAGATCGACTCGATCGTGATCGCTTGCATGGCTCTCTGCTCCCGTGGCGCAGCGCGCGCCTAATTGATGCCCGGCTGGATGCTATCCGGCTGCGGACCATCATAACTCATCAGGTAGAATGCGCGCTCACGCCCGTCCACATTCTCGTGCAGGAAATCGGTCACCATGAACCCACGCGCGAAGGCCCCCGTGAAGACACGCCGGGAGTGTTCCCGCCAGCGCACTGCCAGCGCCGGTTCTGCGCGCATCATCGCCGTGTAGTCCGCCGGGATCTCGATCAGCGCCATCGCGCGCTGTCCCGACTGCGTGGGGGCCGGCGCTGGCACTGGCAGGCCGTCGGCGCGGACGTCCGTCGGGTTGAGCAGAGGGGTCTCCGCGCTGAGATACTGCGCCAGCCGCAGCAGCCCGCGCTTGCCCGTCAGGCGCTCCTCCACCCGGCGGTGCGTCACCCACCACTCCACCAGCAGGCGATCCGAAGCGCCCAGCGCCGCGAGGCCCCCGGCCCCCTCGGTGCCGTAGTAGTTCTCCAGGTAACGCGTGCACACCGCGCCCAGCTTGCGAATGTTGAGGTGCGCGTTGGGCGCCAGCAGTGGATCGAATGTCCACTCCACCAGGCGGATCCCCTGCGCCATCGCGCGGTCGCGCTGCGCCAGCTTCAGGCGGTAGCCAATTCCCTGCCCGCGATACTCCGGATGAATGACCATGCGCTTGGAGACGATCTGCAGATTGGCCATCGCCGGGCGTGCCACATCGCCCGCGCCCGTGCCGATGAAGCCAATGAGCACACCGACCATGCGCGCGCCGTCGAAGGCCGCCAGCACGTGCCCGCCGTGCCCCGCCAGCGAGAACAGCATGTGCGCAGGAATGACCGACTCGACATCATCTCCCCAGTGCAGACGCTGCAGATCGACGGCGGCGTGCATCTCGCCGAGGCCCAGCAGCAGGCGAATCGTCAGCGTCATCGCTCAGTCCTCCTTCCTCACAGCACGTGCGGGCGCCGCCGCAGGCTGTAGCGCAGCAATTCGCGGCGCAGCGGCCTGCCACGCAGGTACGTGAGCAGCGTATCTTCAAGGCGCTGCGGGCGGATCTCATACGTCTGGAACAGCGTGCCGATGCGCGCAGTGCGGTTCGCCGCGAGGATATCCATCCACTGCTCGGTCATCAGCGCGCGCGGCAGCAGTCGGGCATATACCCGCGTCAGCCAGCGCAGCAGATAGGGCGGCACGCCCAGCACCAGCCGGCTGCGCCCGGTCACACGCATAATCGTGCGGATAAGATCCTCAAGCGTGATGTACTCCGGGCCGCCGATCTCGATCACCTTGTCCACCGTATCGAGCCGGTCGAGCGTGCCCAGCACCGCCTGCACCAGATCCGCGATGAAGATCGGATGCAGCACCACCTCGCCCCGCCCGGGCATCAGAAAGAGCAGCGGTGTGGCGCTGAGCTGCATCGCGATGTGATTGATGAAGGCATCCTGCGGGCCGAACACCACGCCCGGACGCAGGATGGTGTAGGCCAGGCCGCTGCCGCGGATGATCTCCTCGACCATGCCTTTGGTGCGCAGCAGCGGAAACGCCGAGGCTGGCGCCGCGCCGAGCTGCGAAATCGTGATCACGCGCCCGACACGCGCCGCCCGCGCCGCCGTGATCAGGTTGCGCGTACCGGCCAGCTCCACGCGCTCCAGATCTCTGACGCGCCCCCACCACAGCGCATTCTCCAGGTGAATCACCGCATGCACGCCGGTGACGGCGCGGAAGAGCGCCTCCTCATCGAGCACATTGCCCTCGATGATCTCCGGCAGCGGGCCGCCCGCCGCTCGAAGCTGGCGGATGCGCGGGGCGTTCAGCAGCACGCGTACCGGCTCACCGCGCGCCTGCAGCGCCTGCAGCACATGCCGCCCGATGAAACCCGTGCTTCCGGTGATGAGAATCATGCCCTGCCCCCGTGACGCCGGGATTATAGCACAGGCGCCCAGAGTAACCGTGCGCCCTGGACGGTGTTACACTTTGAGATCATTCACCTTTTTGATAGGCTTATGGCTCTGATGAGCCAGGCGCATGCTGCGCGGCTGCCCCGGGGCGCCCCGGCCACCGCAGGAGATGAGGATAGTGGAAGCACGACGCGTCGTTGTCACCGGCATGGGTATCATCTGCCCCACCGGCAATTCTGTCGAGGAAGCCTGGGCCAACATCGCCGCTGGCAAGACGGGCATCCGCACCATTCAGCGCTTTGATACTTCGCAGCTTGAGAACCACTTCGGCGGTGAAGTGCGGAATTTTGATCCCGAAGAGTTTCTGGGCCGCCGCGAAGCCCGGCGCACCGACCGGGTGACGCAGCTCGCGCTGTACGCGGCCCAGCAGGCGTTTGCAGACTCTGGCCTGAGCATCACAGACGAAAACCGCTACCGCGTTGGAGTGATCGTCGGCTCCGGCATCGGCGGAATCAGTACGCTGTTTGAGGGCATTCGCGACTTCCTCGCGAAAGGCGCCAAATTTGTCAGCCCGCTGCTGGTGCCGATGATGCTGCCGGACTCGCCTTCCGCCAAGATTTCGATGACCTTCGGCACGCGCGGCCCCAACTTCGCCATTTCGACCGCCTGCGCCACCGGCAACGACTGCCTCGGCCATGCCACCGCCATGATCCGCAGCGGCCAGATCGATGTCGCCATCAGCGGCAGCACTGAGGCTGGCCTGGTCGAGCTGGCCATCGCCAGCTTCAACAATATGACCGCCATCAGCCGCCGCAACCACGACCCTGAGCGCGCCTCTCGCCCGTTCGACCGTGACCGCGACGGCTTCGTGATCGGCGAAGGCTCCGCCGTACTCGTGCTCGAGGAGCTTGAACATGCCCGCGCGCGCGGCGCGAAGATCTATGCCGAAGTGCTGGGCTACGGCCAGACCTCCGATGCCTACCACGTCACCGCCCCGCTGGATACCGGTGATGGCGCTGCCGAAGCGATGCGCCAGGCGCTGCTCAATGCCCGTCTGCGCCCGGAAGATATCGATTACATCAACGCGCACGGCACCAGCACCCCGCTCAACGATGTCGCCGAGACGCTGGCGATGAAGCAGGTGATGGGCGATCATGCGCATCAGGTTGCGATCAGCTCCACCAAGTCGATGACCGGTCATCTGATGGGCGCAGGCGGCTCAGTCGAAGCGGTCTTCACCATCATGGCCCTTCGGCACAACTTCGTCCCGCCCACCATCAATCTCGACAATCAGGACCCGCAGTGCGACCTGAACTACACGCCGCACGTGGGCGTCCCGCGTGAGATCAACATTGCCATGAGCAACTCCTTCGGATTCGGCGGCCACAACGCCGTGCTGATCCTGAGCAAGTACAGCGAGAATGTCGAACGCAGGTAAAGGCGCTTCGGCGCCCGGCAAAGGGCGCTTCGAGACTGGCATCTACGCCCACCTCGTCGGCTGGGGCATGGCGCTGCCCGAGAAGGTCATGACCAATGACGATCTCTCGGCCTTCGTCGATACCAACGACGAGTGGATTCAGTCGCGCACAGGCATCCGCGAACGGCGCATCGCCAGCGAGAAGGAGACCACCGCCACGCTGGGGCTGCGCGCTGCACAGCAGGCCCTCGATATCGCCGATGTGCTGCCTGCCGAGCTCGACATGATCATCTGCGCCACGTCCACGGCGGAGAATGCCTTTCCGGCGGCGGCCAACCTGATCCAGGCCGGCCTCGGCGCGACGCGCGCCGGCGCCTTTGATCTTGGCGCCGCCTGTTCAGGATTCGTCTACGCCGTGCACATGGCCGCGCAGATCATCCGCTCTGGCAGCGCAGAGACCGTGCTGGTGGTCGGCTCGGAAACCCTCAGCCGGGTCATCAACTGGAACGACCGCGGCACATGCATCCTGTTTGGCGACGGTGCGGGCGCAGTGGTCCTGCGCGCCAGCAGCGCTCCCGGCGGCGTGCTGTCCTCCATATTGCGCTCAGATGGCGACGGCTGCGATCTGCTCGGCCTGCCGACGTTCGGCAGCCTGGACAGCGAGGACGCCCTCGCCAGCGGCCACCCGCTCGGCAAGATGCATATGAACGGCGGCGAGGTGTTCAAATTCGCCACCCGCGTCATCAGCGAAAGCCTGACACAGGCGGTGGAGCAGGCTGGCATCCGCATGGGCGACCTGGCCCTGATCGTGCCGCATCAGGCAAATGCACGCATCCTGCAGGCAGCAGCGCGCACACTGAAGCTCAGCGAGTCGCTGTTCATGAGCAATCTGGAGCGCTACGGCAACACCTCCGCCGCCAGCATCCCGATCGCGCTGACCGAGGCGGTGCAGCAGGGCCGCGTCAAGCCCAACGATTACATCGCGCTGGTCGGCTTTGGCGGTGGCCTCACCTGGGCCGCGATGATCGTGCAGTGGGGGACGCCACTGCCGCCGCCTGCCGGCGCCGCGGGCTTCATCAAGCGTCAGCGGCGACGCTTCAGCTACTTCGCTGCCGGCTGGCGGCGCAGCGTGGGCCGGCTAAGCCGGCAGATCGGCGGGCTGGTCTCGCGGCTGCTGCCCGAACGCGGGCGCATGGAACGTCTCAAGCGCCGCGTGGAGCGCGAACCCCTGGACTGAGGCTGCATCCGTTCAGCGCACGGCTAGCGTCGGCTGCGATTGGCCAGCGAAATGTAGTACAGCAGCTGCAGCAGCGCCGTGACCGCGGCGGCGACGTAGGTGGCGGCGGCGGCCGTCAGCACGCTGCGCGCGCCCGTGCGGTCGTCAGCGTTCGTCATCAGCCCGGCCTCCGTCAGCAGCTTCATGCCACGCCTGCTGGCATCGATCTCCACCGGCAGCGTGAGCAGCATGAACACCACCGTCACGCCGAAGAAGATGATCCCCAACCAGATCATGCCGGTAGCGCGGAACAGAAAGCCCAGGCCGATCAGCACCATCGCCACTGTCGGGCTGAACTGCACCGCTGGCACGAGGAACTGACGAGCGGTGATCAGCGGTGAGTGTTCCTGGTACTGCTGCACATGCCCCAGCTCGTGCGCCACGATCGCCATCGATGCGACAGAGGGCTGCGTCGCCACGCCCTGTGACAGGCGCACGACGTTCTTGCCCGGGTCGAAGTGGTCTGTCATCTGCCCCGGCACGCCCTGCAGATTGACCGGGGCCAGCGTCGTGCGCTGAAACAGCGCCTGCGCCACCTCAGCCCCGTTCATACCCGAGCTGTTGCGAACGCGCGTCCAGCGCGAATATGCCGAACGCACGTAAAGCTGTGCCAGCCCGGAGAGAATCAGCGTGGGAAGCAGCACCAGCAGCAGATAGTTGGTGTCAAACGTGAACATCGCGGCATTGGCTCCAGTTTTTCAGCCTTCAGTACAGCGCCTATTGTACGCCCGCCATCGTCAAAAACACGTAAGTGGCGCTCAGCCGGCAGGCTGCGGGCCCAGCAGCAGGGAGAGATCGGCGCGGTTATTGAGCGCCAGCGGCAGCAGCGCGTTATCCAGCAGGTGCGGCTCACCGATCTGCACCGTCAGCGAGAGTAGCGCCGGCCCACGCAGCACCTCCGGCGCAGGAGCCAGCGTGAGCGGGTCATTGAGCGCCGCATAATCCAGGTGCGCGCGCGGCTCCGCGGCGATCACCGCAGCCACCGCCTGCAGCAGCGCCGACGTTCGACGCTCGCCTGATTCGAAGTGCGAGCTGGCCGCCCGGATGGCGCGGCAGACCACTGGCGCAGCAGCGCGCTCCTCCGATGACAGCCGGCGGTTGCGCGAGCTCATCGCCAGTCCGTCCGCCTCGCGCACCGTCGGGATCACCGCGATCTGCAGCGGGAAGTTGAGATCGCGCACGAGCTGGCGCAGCACCACCACCTGCTGCGCGTCCTTCTGCCCAAAGTAGCTGATGTCCGGCTGTGTGAGGTTGAACAGCTTGGAGACGACGGTGGCGACACCCGCGAAGTGCCCGGGGCGGCGCGCGCCCTCCAACCCGGCGGTGACGCCGGCCAGCGTGACGGTGGTCTGGAAGTCTGGCGGGTACATTGCTGCGGCATCCGGCACGAACACCGCATCGGCCCCTGCCGCCTGCAGCGCTTCCAGATCGCGCTCCAGCGTGCGTGGATAGCTGGCAAAGTCCTCGGCAGGCGAAAACTGCGTGGGATTGACGAAGATCGTCGCCAGCACGTAGTCATTCTCTGCGCGCGCCGCCCGTACCAGCGCGATGTGCCCATCGTGCAGCGCCCCCATCGTGTAGACCGCGCCCACGCGCCCTGGCATCGCCACCCGTGCGGCGCGCAGTTCCGCGATACTGCGCAGCACATTCATCCGGCGTCGGCCTCGTCGTCTGCGGCTTCCAGCGCTTCCAGCACCTCGGGCTTCAGGCTGAAGCTGTGCTCCTCGGTCGGGAATCGGCCTGCGACGACATCCTCGCGGTACTGCGTCAGCGCCTGCCGGATGAGCGCGCCCGCATCGGCATAGCGCCGGGCATGCCGCGGCAGATAGGCATCAAACAGGCCAAGCAGATCGTGAAACACCTGCACCTGACCACTGCAGCCGGGGCCCGCCCCGATCCCAATCGTCGGCACAGAAATGCTGTGCGTGATCTTCTCCGCCAGCGCCGAAGGCACCGCCTCGATGACCATCGAGAACACGCCGGCGTCCTCAAGCGCGTGTGCATCCTCCAGCAAGTGCAGCGCAGAGTCGATATCGCGCCCCTGCGCTTTCATCCCGCCGATCCGGTGGACGCTCTGCGGCTGCAGGCCGATATGCCCCATCACGGGAATGCCCGTCTCGACCAGCCGCCGGATAGTCGGCGCAAGATACGCGCCACCCTCCATCTTCACCGCCGCGACGCCACCCTCCTGCACCAGCCGTCCAGCGTTCGCCAGCGCCTGCTCAGGAGAGATGGTGTAGCTCATAAATGGCATGTCGCCGATGATGAGCGCCTCGCGGGTGACCCGCGTCACGATCGCGCAGTGATAGATCATATGCTCCAGCGTCACCGGGATCGGCAGCTCATGGCCCTGCACCACCATCCCCAACGAGTCGCCGACCAGCAGCACCGGCACGCCTGCCGCTTCCGCCAGCCGCGCACTGCTCATATCGTAGGCGGTGACGACCGTGATCGGCACGCCATCCGCCTTCATCTTCTGCATGTCACGGACGGTCTTGCGCATGTCCGGTTTCCCCCTTGAACAGTTTCTCCATCGCACAGGCGGTCGCTTCGCTGCCGCCCATTTCGCGATACAGCGGCACGGTGGCCGCGCCCAGCAGCAGGTACAGTTCGAGCAGTTCCACGTCCGCCGGGCTTTCGCGCAGCGCATCGAGATGGCCCTGGATCGTGCCCAGGTCACCGCGCGCAACCGGGCCAGTCAGCGCCGCGGGCAGCCCACGCACCCGCAGATTGTCCGCCGTCGCGCTGACGAGCGCGCCCAGCGCCATGCTGGCGGCCTGCGGCTCAATCTGAATCCGCGTCAGCAAGCCGTGCGCCAGCGCCGCGAGCGTGATGGTGTAGTTGCTCGCCAGCGTCAGCGCGAGATGATAACGCCGCTTCTGCCCGGGTGGCACAAGCAGCGCCTGCCCGCCAAGGGCGGTGACCAGCGCCTGCAGCGTCGCCCGCAGGGATGCATCGCTGGCCTCCAGCGCAAACACCACACCCGCCAGGCTTTCCGGCGGCACATCGGTGAACGGATACACCGGGTGCAGCGTGCCCGTGTGCGCGCCGCCCTCGTGCAGCGCCGCCAGCGGCTCCAGGCTCAGCGCGCCGGAGAGATGCACCACTGCCTTCCCCGCCAGCGGCTCGCCAGCCAGCACCGCTGCGACCCGCGCGATGGCATCGTCGGGCACCGCCAGCAGCAGCACATCGCAGCCCGCCAGCACCGCAGCAGCGCTATCACCGCAGTCCTGCGCGCCCGTCTGCAACGCCAATGCTCGCGCATGGGCGGGCGTGCGGCTGGCGACCGTCGTCACCGGCCAGCCGGCACGCGCCAGCAGCAGCGCCAGCGCCCGCCCTGCGCGCCCCGCCCCCACCAGCCCCACGTGCATCACGGCGCGCTCCGCGTGCCCAGCGGGGTGGGCGTCGGTATCGGCTCGCTGATGAAGATGGTGATCTCGCACGACGCCCGCGCCGCGCTGGCGATATCGAACACCACCACGCGGAAGCGATACTCGCCCGGCGCATAGTAGGCCGGCACAAGCTGACCCAGATCACCCAGTTCTGCCACCGGGCGGGTGCCGTCCACAGGCAGCGTGACAAAGTTACCGAAAGTCGCCGGGCCGTTCAGCTCGAACTTGTAGAACGCGAAATTCTCGAAATTGGCCGTCCCGCGTACCACCAGCGGCTCGAACACCACCATGCCATTGGCGGGAACCTGCAGCGTGGCATCCGGCGTATCGCAGCCGATCGGGCCGGGCGAATTGGGCACGATCGTGCCGACGAACGTCGGCGTCAGCGTCGGCGTCGGCAGGATCTGATCGGCGGGGTTGACCTCGCCAAGCTGCACGCCGCTGGAGTCGACCTGAAACTGCCCGGTCGGCGGGGCCACCGTCGGCGTGCGGAATACGCCATCATCGGCCACCAGCGCCAGTTCCACCGCGAAGCCACCCTGCTCGCGAACTGTCGGCGCAACCACAAACTGCACGCCGGCCACCAGCACCACGCCTTCCAGCAGCAGGAGCATCAGCGAGAGTGCGCCTGCGCGCGCCTCGCGGGCCAGCTCACGCTCGAGCTCAAACTGCGAGCTGCGCAGCGCGGCACGCGCGCGATTGAAGCGCCACAGATGCAGTACGAACAGCGCACCGAAGATGATGTACAGCCCCAGTGCCCACTGTTCGATCAGGAAGATCAGTGCCGTCATGCGCCTCCGGCTGCGCGCTCCCGGGTGATGTGCTGCAGCACGCCGCGGATCACCGCGATCATGCGCGGGCCAATCCGCAGACCAGCGTCCAGCACTTCCTCGTGATTGGCTTCCAGGTCGCTGTCCACGTGGTCTATCGCCTTGTTCGTGATACCGGAGATGGCCATCACGCGCATCCCGGCGTGGCGCGCAGCGGTGGCTTCGTGCACTGTCGACATGCCCACTGCATCGCCACCGAGCAAGCGCGCCATGCGGACTTCCGCAGGCGTCTCGAACATCGGCCCTGAGAAGCCAACATATACGCCCTCATGCATCGGCACGTTGTGTGCGAAAGCCGCCGCCAGTGCCGCCTGCCGCAGGCCGCGATCGTAGATGCGCGACATGCCGGGAAAGCGCAGGCCGAGCGAATCGTCATTGGGGCCCATCAGCGGGTTGTTGCCCGCCAGGCCAACGAAGTTGATGTGATCATTCAGCAGCATCAGGTCGCCAACGTCATAGCCGGTGTTCACGCCGCCCGCTGCATTGGTCAGAATGAGCGTGCGCACGCCAAGCTGTTGCATCACGCGCACCGGGAACACCACCTGCTGCGGCGTGTAGCCCTCGTAAAAATGGGCGCGACCGCGCTGCACCAGCACCGGGCAGCCTTCCAGCCGGCCGATCACCAGCTCTCCGCTGTGACCCTGCACCGTCGAGAGCGGAAAGCCGGGGATGTCGCTGTACGGAATACTGACAGCATCCTCAACCGCCTCAGCCATCGCGCCCAGGCCGGATCCCAGCACGATCCCGACCTTAGCCGCCTCACTGGAGCGCGCGCGAACCACCTCCGCTGCCTTCGTATAATCGATTGGGGTGACCATCTCTTGCCTCACTTTCCCTGCCGCATCATTATACTGGCGCACCTGCCGCCGCACAGATACAGCCCGGCACGTTCAACCGAAGCCCGCCCGGCGGCGCTCGGCGCGATACGCCTCAGGGGTGTCAACATCGCGCAGAATGCTGTCGTCGTCCACATTGACGTACTGCGTCCGCCCGGCGTGGCGGTTGATGACATCGCGCGGAGCTGCGCCGGAGGGCAGCGCCAGCAGTTCCGGCCACAGCCGCCGGTCGATCACGATCGGGTGTCCGCGGCGCATGTCGTAGCTGGGCGCGACGATCAGCGCCTCGCCGCGCGCGTATGCCTCCAGCAGACGGTGCACCACGCTGGGCTGGATCTGCGGCTGATCGCCCAGCACCACCAGCGCCGCTGAGACATTCTCCGACAGTGCGCGCAGACCGCGCTGCAGCGACGACAGCATTTCTCCACCTGCGTAATCGGCGTTGTGCGCACAGCGCGCGCCTTCCTGTTCTGCCACTGCGCGCACCTGCTCTTCCTGCCTGCCCGTCACCACGACGACATCTTCAAGCCGCGCGGTGCGCAGTGCGCCCAGAATGTGGCTCAGGATCGGGGCATCCCCGGCCCACGGCAGCAGCACCTTCATCTCGCCCATGCGCTTCGACTCACCAGCGGCCAGCACGATGGCCGACACGCGCCGCTGCACCTCGATCACCGGCTCTGATGCGCGGGCGCTGCCGAACGCCGCCGCCTGCACTGTGGGCTCGCGCAGCGCCAGCTGCGCGATCAGGCGCGCCCGGCCCAGCAGATAGCCGCTGGCCGGTACGGCATTGATCCAGCACACAGCACGTGCGCCCGGCGGCCGCCCCTTCAGCCCGAAGTCCGGATCGCGCAGGATCTGCGCAATCCACGGGGACTTGACCGGCGCACCCTCCGGGAAGCCGAAGTGCGCGCTCACCGCGCTGGCGTTCATCACGTGCTGCTCGTCCAGCGGCCTGCCCAGCGCCGCCAGCGAAGCCACCGGCACGAGCAGTGTGGTCTCCGGGGGGACGACCGGCTCATGCGCACGCGGCGCCTTCAATGGCAGCCCGCGAGCGCCATCCGCCTCAATCAGCAGCACATCCGAGTCGACGCGATCCAGCAAGTGCCCCATCACATCCGGCGGGGGTGCGATCGCCTTGTCTCCCCGCAGACCCCCATGCAGAAAGAGCATACGATGCTGCGAAAGCTGCGCTGAAATCCCCTGCGGGGTGCTGCTGGCCGGGATCGCCCGGGGAAACAGGCCGAGCTGATCCCGGCCAATGCGCGTCGTGGTGAGCGCCAGCACACGCCAGCCAGCATCCGCCAGCTCGTGGCCCAGCGCCACCAGCGTCGAGGTCTTGCCGCCCGCGCCGGTGAACGCGACCACATCACCCTGCCGCACCCCGAACGCGCTGCTCAGTTTCATCGCGACACCAGCAGATGCAGCGCAGCCTCCAGCACACCCCCGCCGACAGAAAACGACTTGTCCGAGATGGTGAAGCAGTGCTCACGCTGCGCACGCGGGTCGAGATCGCCGATCTTCGTGCCCGCCCGCACAGCCACCCGCTCATGAATGATGCCGCGCAGCATGCCGCGAAATGGCGCGAGCACCGGCTGCCCGCCCACCATCGCCACCTGCGCGCCGTGTTCGATCAGGTCGCCGATCGCCGCATACGCCGTCACATGCCCGTCCGCAGGCGCGCGCAGCACGCGGGTGTGCGTGTGGCTGCCGATACTGCCCGGCTCTCCGGTATCCGGCTCCGCGCTTCCCTGATAGATCGCCCGCCCGAGAAAGTGCCCGCGATTGGTCTCGATCACGGCATGGCAATCCTCCCCCGCGCAGAAGCCCGGGCCGAGCGCGATCACCACCGGCGCATCCGCCATCCGCGTGCCCAGGTTGCGCTTCTCCATGCGCGCATCCACCAGCACGTCCGGCCGCAGCGCAGACAGGCTGGCCCCCCCAGCATCGACGATCACCGGCACTGCGCCCGCCTGCATCACGGCCTCAGCGTCTTCCACGTTCGACCGGTGCGCCGTGATCCCCTCCACCACGCAAGCGCCGCTGAACACCGCCTCGCCATAGCACACCGACCGCCGCACCAGCATCGGCGCGTCCAGTTCCAGCACCGCTACCCGGAAGCCGGCGCGCACCAGCCGGCACACCGCCCCGCTGGCGAGATCGCCGCCGCCGCGCACAACGACGCGGTAGCGCGCCAGTTCAAACACCGCCGATCCCGTGGGCGCGCAGAGCCGCCACCACCCGGTCTGGCGTCATCGGCAGCGCATCGATCCACACGCCGGTAGCATCCTTCACCGCCGCCGCGATCGCCGGCGCAATCGGGATGAACGGCATCTCCGCCATGCCGCGTGCGCCGTACGGACCGATCGGATCGGGATGCTCCAGGATGATCGACCGCACCTCGATCGGGATGTCGAGCACCGTGGGGATGAGATAGGTCGACAGATACGGGTTGCGGATGCGCCCGTTCTCCGAAATCAGATGCTCCATCACCGCGTATCCCAGCGCCTGCACCACCGCGCCTTCGATCTGCCCCTGCACCATGCGCGGGTTGATTGCCTTGCCCACGTCATCTGCGCTCACCACCCGCAGCACGCGCACAAACCCCAGGTCGATATCCACCTCGACCTCGACGGCCTGCGCGACATAGCCGTATGCGAAGTTCGGCTCAGACCGCCCGGTCTGCGGATCATACATCGTGGTCTTGGGTGGCCGATACTGATAGGTGGCGATCGCGGGGCGCTCCTCAGCCGTCCACGCCGCCAGCGCACGTTCCGCCGCGCCGCGGATCGCATTGCCCGACATGAACGTCATGCGCGAAGCCGACGAGCTGCCTGCCGTCTGCGTCTCAGCTGTGTCATGCGAACGCAGCTCGATCCGGCTCAGCGGCAGGCCCAGTGCCTCCGCCGCCATCTGCATCATCACCGTATGCGTGCCCTGCCCCACCTCAGCGCCGCCGTGCCGCACCACCGCGCGCTCGATTTCCGCGCTGCCGTGCAGCTCGATGGTCGCCCAGCTCTGCTCCGGAAAGCCGAAGCTGAAGCCGACGTTTTTGTACCCGCAGGCGAAACCGATGCCGCGCCGCAGCGAAGACTGCTCCGGCTGCTGCGCAGGCTGCTTCACCCGCCTGCCACCCTGCTGCACCCACCAGCGCTCGTCCGCGCACGCCTCGATCACCTCCGGCATACTGACGCCGGCGGGGAGCGGCGTGCCCACCGAGAGGATGCTGCCTTCGCGCACGCAGTTCTTCAGCCGCACCTCCACCGGGTCCATCCCCAGCGCCTCAGCCATGCGGTTCATCATGCCCTCCGCCGCAAACGCCGCCTGCGGCGCACCGAAGCCGCGAAACGCGCCGGTGGGAATGTTGTTGGTCAGCACTGCGTAGGTGTCGATGCGGCAGTTCGGGATCTGATAAGGACCGGTCGCCATCAGGTTGGCGTTGCCCAGCACCTTGGTCGAGGTGTAGTTGTACGGTCCAACATCGCCCATCAGTGTGACCTCGGCGGCCACCAGCGTGCCATCGCGGCGCGCGCCCCAGCGGCTGCGGATGAGGAATGGATGGCGTTTGTGATGATAAAGGATCGACTCCTCGCGGCTCCATACGATCTTGACCGGCTGGCGAAGGACATGCGCCGCAAGCCCCAGCACGATCTGCACCGACATGTCCTCGCGGCCACCAAAGGCCCCGCCGATGGCCGGGTAGATCACGCGCACCTGCTCTTCCGGCAGGCCGAGCGCATGCGCGATCAGGTGCTGATCCTCGTGCGTCCACTGGCCGGCCACGATCACCGTCACGCGGCCCGCATCGTCGATGTAACCCAGCCCTGCTTCCGGCTGAAGGTAGGCGTGTTCCTGGTAGCCCGTCCGATGCTCCCCCTCGACGATCACCTCCGCCTGCGCCCACCCGGCGTCCATATCGCCGTTGCGGATGCGATAGTGCGTCAGGATGTTGTCCTGCAGGCTGCCCCGGATCTTCGGGGCGCCCGGCTGCATCGCCGCTTCCATGTCGAAGACAGCCGGCAGGTCCTCATACGTGATCTCGATGGCGCGGGCCGCGCGGGCCGCTGTCGCCTCGTCTTCCGCCACCACCACCGCTACCATATCCATATAGCATTTGACGATGTCCGCTTCCGGGAAGGTACTGCCCGGCCCGCACAGCACCGGCTGATCCTTGGTGACCAGCCCGTACTCATTGTTGACGAGATCCCGTGCCGTGAACACGCGCAGCACGCCGGGGATCGCCTCGGCAGGCGCGGTGTCGATCGCCACAATGCGGGCATGCGCCCGGTCGCTGAAACGGATTTTCATCCACAGCTGGCCGGCCATATCGAAATCACCAGGATACGGCGCGGCGCCGGTGACTTTCGCGCCCGCGTCGATCCGCTGAACGTTCTTTCCGATCGCGACCAAATCTCGTGCCATGGTTTCGACAGTCCAGTGTGCTCAGGCGAATTGAGGGGAGACAGTGAATTCCATCGTCGCGCGTACAGGACGCAGACGCGCCGTCTCCCGGGCGAAGATGCGCTGCATGATGGCCACAGATGAGGCGTACGTCGGGTCCACTCCCGAGTAGCTCAGGTTGCTCGCGCCCAGGTTGTGGCCCTTGGTGAACGGCGTATCCGAGGCGTAGTGCAGGAAACCGATATCAAACGGGGCGGCGTAAAGGTTGACCACCTCATTCTGCGGATGGCGCTTGGGCCGCGTCGCCTCGTAGATGGCCGAAAGATACGGCCCGGCCTCCATCTCGATCACGGTGTAGCCTTCGCGGTAGAACACGTCCATGTAGCGCGGGTTCTGCAGGAACGTGCCGGGCGCGCTGATCGCCTTCTGATTATCCAGCACCATGCTGTACGTCAGATGCGGAGCGACGGACTCGGCGGAGAAGCAGTTCTGGAACAGATACGTGTTCTGGGAGTGCTCATCGTGCACCACATTCGACACCACCACATCGCCGATGCGCCCGTTCAGGGTGGCCGCCTTTCCCATCACGTATACGCCCAGCAGGCGGGCCACACGCTCGCTCAGGCGTGTGAGCAGCTCATAGGCGGCCAGCCCAAGCGGATAATCGACGTTGACGATCACCGCGTTGCTGTTGCTGAACAACTCTGCATGAACGCCCACCAGCAGCCGGGGGTCCAGCCACTCCGGGCGCACCCGGTTGAGCTCGATCACCTGCGTCTCCAGCTCCGAGCCATGCTTGCTGGGGATGCGCTGAATGCCCAGGTCGCGCTCGGCATCACGGAACCGTTTGCGCGTGGCGGCATCAGCATCGGCCAGGTACTTCTTCTGCACGTAGTAGAGGAAGTTGTTCTTGTGCGTGTTCCCGCCCTGCGACTGGATCGCGCGATATTCGGCCAGCAGCGACTCGTGCCCGCGCGCCTCCATGTACTCCAACATCGCGCGTTCTTCGCGCAGCGCACATCCCGTGATCAGGTTGACCAGCGAATGCGTGTTGCTGGAGACAAAATACACGGGGCGGTCCTCCAGCTCCACGACCGGCGAGCTGTGCTGGCGCAGGTGCGTGCTCAGATCATCCCACCACAATGCCGTGGCGCGGCGGTAATCCGCCAGCGAGCCAGCGATCTGGCGCAGCCCGATCTGCCGGCGATGCGCTGCCATCCTGCCCAGCGTGGGCAGAAACTGCGCGCCCCACACCATCTCCAGGCGGCGCACATCCTCCACATCCACCTGCAGCGCAGTCGCCAGCAGCGCACGCTCCGTGTCATCCAGCGGCGCGGTCCGATCCGCACTCTGCGCCAGCAGCAGCCGCGACACCGGGCCCTGCAGCAGCACATGCAGCTTGTTCCACTCGATCTGATAAGCGACCAGGATCGGCACCAGATCGTCGATATCCGAACGGCTGGTGATGAACACCGCCAGCGTGCGCGCACCGTCAAAGTGCATGCGCCGCCGGCGACCAGGAGCCGTCACCCGTTCCCACTCCGTGACCGGCAAACCGACGTCCTGAAATGACTTCTCGATCTGCCCCAGCACGACGTACTCCACCTCCGGCATGCACGCGGGCAGGCGCAGGCTGGAGTAGATCAGCGCGGACACGTCCACCAGCGGACTTCGCGCGCGCACATGCAGCGAGGACTCCATCGCCATATGCGCCTCGCTCAGTGTCTCCAGCGGGATGGTGTGCGTGGAGCGCAGCAGCGAATAATACGTGCGCATGTAGAGTTCAATTTCTTCGCTGCCCGTCTTGGGCACTGTGCGATCCATAGTCGTCCTTCCCGGGTCTCGCTCGTCAGCGGCGGCGGTTTACTCTCGCCTGCTGCGCAAGCTCGCGCTGGCGCTGGCGATCCGCTTTCTTCTGCTCGATGATACGCTGGCGCTCACGCACCATCTCCGCGTCCTTCACCATGTCCTGAACCCGGTTTCGCGGAGCAGAGAGTGCCACAATCAGCGCACTGACCGCACCAGTCACCAGAAAGATCAGCACGGCAAACAGCACGCGTACTGTCTCCTGATCCGTGCCAGCGATGCTGAAGCGCGGCGCAACCCTGCGCACCAGATCGATCACAAACGGCGCCACCAGATACGAGATCACCAGCAGCACAATCAGAAAGAAGAAGCCGGCCACCGGCCACAAGGCGCGTCGTGTCCGTTTTTCCGCAATCTTGACCTGACTCACGTTACAGCCTCCACCTTTTCCCCAGCAGATACGAGTGCTTCGATGATGGGATAGTAGCCCGTGCAGCGGCAAAGATTGCCGGTCACGCTCTGTTCCGCCTGCGTACGCGTGGGCTGCGGGCATTCCTCCAGCAGCTTGGCGCCAGACATAATCAGGCCGGGCGTGCAGTAGCCGCACTGCACCGCGCCGTGTTCCACAAACGCCTGCTGCACCGGGTGCAGCGTGCCCTCCTGCGCCAGGCCCTCCACCGTGACGATCTCCGCACCATGCGCGCGCGGCGCAGGCACCAGACAGGCCATCACGGCGGCGCCATCCAGAAACACCGTACAGGCACCGCATTCGCCCTCAGCACAGCCTTCCTTGGTGCCGGGCAGCCCGCCATCTTCGCGCAGCAGCCGCAGCAGGGTCTTGTGCTGGCCGCTGCTGAAACGGTGCACCTGACCGTTGATCGTCGTCACAATCGGCTCCGCTTCGCCATGCCGCGCAGCAACCGCTGGCGCAGGCTGGCCCTGCAGCGGCCCCCACAGCATGGGCGCGTCCTCCGCCGGAAGCTGCGCCGCCTGCTTGCCCTCTGCCAGCGTGCGCAGCGCCCGCGACACCAGCACGCGCACCGACTCGCTGCGATAGGCCGCGGGCGCGCGCACATCGTCAATCGGCTTGGGGATCGAGCCAGCCAGCAGCGCCGCCTCGCGGATGGTCTCCGGCGTCAATGCACGCCCGGCCAGCAGCGCCTCGACTGCCGGCAGGCGGATGATCGTCGGCGCGACGCTTCCCAGCGCGAGGCGAGCGCTGGTCACGCGGCCCTCCTCCAGCCCGACGACCGCCGCGACGTTGACCACGCTGATCGCTTGTGCGCGGCGCAGCCCAAGCTTGATGAAGATGCCGCGCTCATGCGGGGCCAGCAGCGTCACACGCAGCGCCGTGAGCAGCTCATCCGGCTGCATCACCGTCCGGCGCAGGCCGGTGTAGAACTCCGCGATCGGGACGACGCGCACGCCGCGCGCCGACGTCAGCTCGACGCGGGCGCCGAGCGCCATCAGCGGGGTGATGGTGTCATTGGCCGGCGAAGCGGTGATCAGGTTCCCCGCTACCGTCGCTCTGTTGCGGATCTGCGGCGCGCCCACCTCCCAGCAGGCCTGCACCAGCGGCAGCGCCCGTTCGCGCAGCACGGCATGTGCCACCACCTGGTTGTGCAGCGCCATCGGGCCAAGCACAGCCTCGTCCCCGTCAATCGTGATCTCCGCCAGGCCTGGCACGCGTGAGATGTCAATCAGCGCCTTCACACCCGTACGCTGCCCGCGCTCCAGTTCCAGCAGGATATCCGTACCACCAGCGATCACGCGGGCCGCCGCGCCATGCTCAGCCAGCAGCGCCAGCGCCTCTTCCCTGCTGGTGACCGAATGATAGCTTTCCCACAGCGCTGTCGTCATGTTCGCTACTCCAGTACCGTTCCGACGCTTTCACGGGGAGCGTCCGCGGGGCGGGCCAGCCGCGGCTCAATCTCCAGCAGGATGAATGGATTGACATTGATCACCCGCGTCTGTGCATAAAGCGTATCCGTTTCCACGCGATTATCATAGGTATGCACATGGCCATGCAGCAAATAGCGCGGGCGATACCACTCGATGAATCGTAACAGCGCTCTGAATCCGGTATGCGGGCGGTCGGCCAGGTCATGGATGCCGCGCGGCGGGCTGTGCGTCACCAGCACGTCGATGCCGGCACCACGCGCAGCGCGCAGCTTCAGCCGCGGGCCAAGCCGCATCACCATCCACAGCATCTCGGAGTCAGTGTACTGAATCGGCCCAGTGTTGTAACGCATCGAGCCCTCAAGGCCGCAGAAACTCACGCCGCGATACGACACCACCCGCCGGTGCAGATTCTCACCGCCGGGCGGGCGCTCATCATAACCGGTATCGTGATTGCCGCGCACATAGAACAGCGGCACGCTCAGCACCGAGCTGATGTACTCCAGATAGGCCGAGGGCATGTCCCCGCAGCTCAGCAGCAGTTCGACATCGTGATAGCGCCGGCGCAGATGCGCTGCGTTCTCCAGCTGCGATGCAACGATGTCGCTGACGCACAGAATCTTCACGGCCCCGCCTGCACATGGAGTGTTCCGAAGAGTATAGCGCGGTTGCGAAGCGGCACAGGTGAAGAGCAGATAAACAACCGGCGCGTGGTTGCGCGCCGGCCCGTTACGATCAGTCTCACGAATGTGCTGCGCCGTTCGCCTCCAGCGGCGGCTCAGCATCGGCGCCGAGGTCCGCCTCGCCGAAATCGCCCGTGCCCTCCATGATGGCGATGCCGACGATTTCGTCATCGTGCGCCAGATGCATCAGCCGCACGCCCAGCGCTTTCCGCCCGGTCTGTCGGATTTCATCCAGCCGCGTGCGCAATACAATGCCGTTGCGCGTCAGCACCAGAATATCATCCTTGGGGTTCATACAGCGCATAGCGACGATCGGGCCCGTGCGTTCATCACGGGCGAGCGTCATCAGGCCCTGACCATAGCGGCCCTGCTGGCGATAGCTCTCGATCGGCGTACGCTTGCTGTAGCCGCTGGAGGTCACCACCAGCACTTCCGAGTCATGCGCCCGCACGACATCCACGCCGGCCACCAGGTCGCCATCGGTCAGGCGGATCGAATTGACGCCCCCTGCCTGCCGGCCCATCACGCGCACATGCTTCTCGTGAAAGCGGATGCTCTGCCCACCATCAGTGACGACGATGATGTCCTGGTCGCCATCGGTATGCTTGGCCCAGTTGAGGCGATCGCCCTCGTCCAGCGACATGGCGATCAGGCCGCTGGGGCGCACCTCGTCAAACTCGCTCAGCCGCACGCGCTTGATCCGCCCGCTGCGCGTCGCCAGCACGCAGAAGCCATCCGTATCGAAACGCTCGACCGGCACGACGGCGGTGATGCGCTCCTCCGGCGTCAGATTGAGCAGCGCGACCACTGGCTTGCCCTTGCCCGCGCGGTCGCCTTCCGGGATATCGTAGGCGCGGCGGATGCTGTATACCTTGCCATGATCGGTGAAGAACAACAGCGTATGATGGCTGCTGCACGCCACCAGCTCCTCCGGCCCGTCCTCTTCCTTCATCTGCAGGCCGCGCACGCCCTTGCCACCGCGCCGCTGCGCACGATAGGCGTTGGCCGGCACGCGCTTGACCGAGCCCTGCTGTGTGAGCAGCACGATCACTTCCTCACGCGTGTGCAGATCGTCCTCATTGATATCAGCGGCGATGCTGTAGTCCACCAGCGTGCGGCGATCGTCACCGTACTTCTCCGCCATCTCCAGGATATCTTCACGGATCAGCGCGAGAATCTTGGCGGGAGAGGCGAGCAGATCTTCCAGATATGCGATGCGCGCCTGTACTTCGTTGTATTCGTCCTGCAGCTTCTGCTGTTCGAGCGCGGCCAGCCGGCGAAGCTGCATCTCGAGGATGGCGTTGGCCTGTGCTTCCGTCATACCAAAGCGCGTCATCAGCGCCTCGCGCGCCGCGTCCGCATCTTCCGAAGAGCGGATGGTGTGGATGATGGCATCCAGGCTGGAGAGCGCCTTGAGCAGGCCTTCCAGGATGTGCGCCCGCGCGCGGCGCTTTTCCAGCTCAAACTGCGCCCGGCGCGCGATCACATCGGCGCGATGATCGACGTAGATCTGCAGCATGCGCTTCAGGCTCAGCGTGCGCGGCTCGCCGTTCACCAGCGCCAGCATCTGAATGCCGAACGTGCTTTGCAACTGCGTGTACTTGTACAGCTGGTTGAGCACTTTGGCCGGCTGCGCGCCCTGCTTCAGCTCGATCACGATGCGCATACCGCGCCGGTCGCTCTCATCGCGCAGGTCGCTGACCAGCGGCAGCCGGCCTTCCCGGACCAACGCGACGATCCGCTCGATGATGGCGGTCTTGCTCACCTGATACGGGATTTCAGTCACGACGACGCGGTGACGACCGGTGCGCGTCTCCTCGATCTCGGCACGGGCGCGCACGACAACACGGCCACGCCCGGTGGCATAGGCCTCCTTGAGCGTGTCACCCGCGGCCACAATGGCGCCCGTAGGGAAATCCGGACCGGTGACGTACTGCATCAGTTCATCCACCGTCACCTCATCAAGCGCCTCGAAGTGATCGATGACGTAGGCGACAGCCTGCGCCAGTTCGCGCAGATTGTGCGGCGGGATGTTCGTGGCCATGCCGACGGCGATGCCGCTCGCGCCATTGAGCAGCATGTTGGGAAGGCGCGCTGGCAGCACAGACGGCTCGGTGGTCGTGCCATCATAATTCGGCACGAAATCGACGGTGTCCATGTCGATATCGGCCAGCATCTCCTCGCACATCCGGGCGAGGCGCGCTTCGGTGTACCGCATGGCCGCCGGGCTGTCGCCATCGACGCTGCCGAAGTTGCCCTGGCCATCCACCAGCGGATAGCGCAGCGAGAAGTTCTGCGCCATGCGCGCCATCGCGTCGTACACCGCGCTGTCGCCATGCGGATGATACTTGCCCAGCACATCACCGACGATACGCGCGCTCTTGCGATAGGGCGAAGAAGCGCGGATGCCCATGTCATGCATTGAGTACAGAATGCGCCGGTGCACCGGCTTCAGGCCGTCCCGCGCATCCGGCAGCGCGCGCGCAACGATCACGCTCATCGCGTAATCGAGATAGCTGCCACGCATCTCTTCATTAATGTTGATGGGGCGAATCTGACCGATCGTGTCCATTGTCATCGCGTAGCATTCTCCATGACGTAAAAGTATACCCCAGTCAGGCGGATTAACCAACTCCGGAAGGGAACATTTGTTCGCAGTGCCGTCTGCGCTCGTCAGACCAATACCGCCGCACTTGCGGAAGTGTGATAGAATGTCCGTATAGGATTGATGGCATAAGCGAATCGTGATTCGCGAGCAGCAATGATCTCCCGCACAACTCCCCTCATCTTCACCTTTACCGGGCCCACCGCCCTGGACCCACAGCCAGATCTTCTGGCTGCGGCCACCGCTGTGCATACTGACTGAATCACTGCCCGAAAAATCGGTGCGGGCTGTACAGCCCATCTGAGCGCATTGTGCGGATAGAGTCATGCTGCTTCGCCTGCCAGCGAAGCCATGCCCGGGGGAAAATTCATGGCCGTCTACAACAACCTGAAGCAGTTTCTGATCGGAAGGCGCCTCGACACCAAGGAAGCGCCGCATCAGGCCATCAGCAAGAAGGTGGGCCTGGCGGTATTTGCATCAGACGCGCTTTCTTCCACCGCCTACGCCACCGAAGAGATCCTGCTCATTCTGTCGCTGGCCGTTGCCGGCGGCGCGATGATGTGGCAAACCGACGGGACGATCCTCGGCCTGTCCTGGCCGATCGCCATCGCCATCGCCATCCTGCTGGTCATCGTCACCATCTCGTACCGGCAGACGATCTACGCCTATCCCAACGGCGGTGGCGCCTACATCGTCGCGCGCGACAACCTCGGCGAAGTCGTCGCGCAGGTGGCGGGTGCGGCGCTCCTCACCGACTACATCCTGACGGTCGCCGTCAGCATCTCGTCCGGCACCGCGCAGATCATCTCAGCTTTCCCCGATCTGCTGCCCTACCGCGTGCCGATCGCGGTCGGCGTCATCGGCTTCATGACGATCGTCAATCTGCGCGGCGTCAAGGAAAGCGGACGACTGTTCGCCATTCCGACGTACTTCTTCCTCGGCATGATGCTGCTCACGCTGGCGGTCGGCTTCGTCCGCTATGCCACAGGCAGCCTAAGCATCGTGCAGGGCGTGGAAGCAGTGCATCACGAGGTGCTGCAGCCGCTCGGCCTGTTCCTGGTGCTGCGCGCATTTTCCTCAGGCTGTACGGCGCTCACCGGCATCGAGGCCATCTCCAACGGCATCACCGCCTTCCAGGAGCCGCGCAGCCGCAATGCCGCCATCACCCTGTTGTGGATGAGCGGCATCCTGATCACGCTGTTCCTCGGCATCACCTTCATCGCCAACCAGATCCACGCCGTGCCCAGCGAAGTCGAGACGGTGATCTCACAGCTGGGGCGCGCGGTGTACGGGGACGGCAGCCTGTTCTACTACCTCGTGCTGGCGGGCACCGCACTGGTGCTGCTCATGGCCGCCAACACGAGCTACGCCGACTTCCCGCGCCTGGCTGCGCTGCATGCCGGCGATGGCTTCCTGCCGCGCCAGCTCACCCATCGCGGCGGCCGGCTGGTGTTCTCGTGGGGCATCGTCGTGCTGGCGGGCTTCGCTGCACTCCTGGTGATCGTGGCCGATGCACGCACCAGCGCGCTCATCCCGCTGTATGCCATCGGCGTCTTCCTCAGCTTCACCATCTCGCAGACCGGCATGGTCGTGCACCTGCAGCAGATCGGCAAGCTCAAGCCCGGCGAAAAGCATCAGGGCCTGGAAACCGTCATCGAGTACGATCCGCGCTGGCGGCTCAAGCAAGTCATCAGTGCGATTGGCGCGGCCATCACGTTCGTGGTGATGCTGGTCTTTGGCATCACCAAGTTCAGCAGCGGCGCCTGGTTCGTCATCCTGCTCATCCCCATCCTCGTGTTCATCTTCTTCCGCATTCACGGCCACTACAAGGCCGTGGCGCGTGCGCTAAGCCTGCGTAACACGCCGGTCGAGACCGAGCGCCGCGAGGTACAAACGCTCATCCTCGTCGACAAGGTACACGCCGAAACGGCGCGTCTGGTCAACTTCGCCAAGTCGCTCAATCACCCCTGGCACGCGGTGCACATCGCCACCCGGCCAGAAGGTGCGCTCGCCGTCGAACGCGACTGGCACGAACGCTTCGCCGGCGAAGGTGACCTGGTCTCCATCCCGTCGCCGTTCCGCCTGCTGGCCGAGCCGCTGCAGGAGTACATCCTCGCGCTGCAGGAGCGCACGCCCGGCTCCTACATCCACGTCATCATGGGCCATCTCGCCATGGACACGTACTGGGAGCAGGTGCTGCACAGCAACAGCGCCTTCCTGTTCAACCTGGTCCTCAGCCGGCTGGACCGCGTGGTGGTGACCACCGTGCCCTATCAGATCCACCACCGCCAGCATGGGGAATACTCCGCCGGTGATGGAGAGATCCCCGTTTCGACGGGCGCCGGCCCTGGCGAGCCCAACGCGCTGAACTGACGCAGCGCTGGCCGCACAAACAAACACAGCCGCCCTCATCAGGCGGCTGTGTCATTTTCCAGGCGAAACAAGGCGGAACGCCGCTTCAGCCGATGCCGATCAGCGGGTACACATCATCGATCTCAGCAGACAGCGCCGCAGACGCAGCGGGCAGCGCCACGATGAAGCGGCTGCCTTCGCCCAGCCGGCTTTCCACGCCGATCTGCCCGTGATTGAGCTCGATCAGGCGCTTGACGATCGCCAGACCCATACCAGTGCCGTCGATCTGATCGGTTTCAGGGCGGCGAACGCGATAGAAGCGGTCGAAAATGCGCGCCTGGTCCTCAGGGCTGATGCCAATCCCCGTATCGTCCACCGTCACCAACACGGTGTCGCCACGACGCTCTGTGCTCACGGTCACCGTGCCGCCATGCGGCGTGTACTTGACCGCATTGCTGACCAGGTTGGTGAAAATCTGCAGAGACGCCGTCATGTCGGCAGTGACCGCGATCGGCTCCGCGCCCAGGATCAGGTTGAGCGAGATTTCCTTGGCGGCGGCGAGGGTGCGCGCTGCATCGATGGACTGGCTCAGCACATCGGACAGATTGAGCGAGATCAGCTCCAGCGGTATGCCGGCCTCGATGCGCGCCAGGTTGAGCAGGTCATCGATCAGGTTGCGCATGCTGGCGATCGAACGCTGCGCGCTGAGCACGTAATCGAGCGGCCGCCCCTCCAGCGCCACCGTCATCTGCAGCAGTTCCAGGTAGCCACCGATCACCGTCAGCGGCTGCTTGAGGTCGTGCGAGACGGTGGCGATCAGCTCATTCTTGAGTTGATCGGTCTGCTTGAGTGCGGTGATATCCTGCAGCACCAGGATCGTACCGATATTGCTGTGCGCCGACAGATGCGCATTGAAGGTGCGTCCATTCGGCATCAGCACCTCCTCCGTCACCGTCTGCTCGTGCTGGCGGAAACGCCGGTAGACATCCAGCAGCGCGCTGTCGGCCAGCAGATCCTCAATCGGCATGCCCTGATACCGCCCATCGGCATACAGGCGCAGCGCAGGCAGCGCCGACTGGTTGATCAGCGCCAGGTGGTCGTCAGCATCGACGACCAGCACGACATCGGCGATATTCGAGACGATGTTGCTCAGCTTCTCACGCTCCGCCACTGTCTGATCAAACAGGCGGGCATTGTCCATCGCGTTGCCAGCGCGCGCCGCCAGTCGTTCCACAAACGTGACATGGTCGTCGGAATAGTGATTGAGCCGGCGGCTTTCTACCGTGATGACCGCGATCACGCGGTCTTCCTTCATCACCGGCACCGAGAGGTGCGAGCGCACCTCGGTAGCGACCGGCGCAAACCCCGGATCATCGCGCACATCCGGGATCACGTCCGGCCTGCCTGCATGTGCCACGCGCCAGGGGATTCCGCCATCGTACGTCGCGCGGATTTCGGCGCGGCCAAATGCCGTGCCATCGTAGCCAATCTCCGCCACGAAGCGCAGGCCGTCGCTGAATTCGTCAAACACCGCGATGGAGCCGAAGTGCGAGCCGGTATAGCGCATCGCCCAGTCCAGCGTCATATCAAACACGTGATCCGGCGTGATCTGCTCGGAAAGCTCCAGGTCGATCCGCTGCAGGATCGCCAGTTCGTTGATTCGCGCGTTGAGATTATTGGCCGCTGCCGTGTACATGCGCGCGCTGTACAGCGAAGCAGCGAAACCAGGCGCCATCATCCGCAGCCAGTCGCGGGCCGGGGGTGCAAGGGGAGCAGGCGTTTCCACGATCAGCGCGCCGGCCAGATGCCCACGCACCCGCAGCGGAAGGCTGTACCACGCCTCCATCGAAAGCACACTGCTCAGCGTGCGCAGCGCACCACCCTGCTGCGTGTCGTACGGCTGAAGGGCATTCCAGGCTGCCAGCGCCGCATCATCAGATCCAGCCGCGCCCAACGCCAGCGCCTCCCGCATGGGGAGCAGGCTGGCTGGCGAATAGCCACTGATGCCCATCGGGCGCAGGATCGGCTCAGGGCTGCCGACATCGTCCGCAAACAGCAGCACAGCGCGTGGGCTTCCAGTCGCGCTGGTCGTCTCGTGGAGAATGCTCTGCACAAGCGCCTCAACATCCTGGATTGCAGCCAGGCGCGCCTGCAGCTCCAGCAACGACTGCCAGTCGAACAGCGATTCGTGATCGGTCATCAGAGACTCAGACAAGACTCAGGGACTTTGGTGCAATTCACTAAATTTCATCCAGCAATGTTCAGCATTATAGCCCTAAACCGCCATACTGTCAGTGCATTCGTGACAATTGTTCGCACACCGGTTGTCGGGTATGATTTCAACAGACGAAGCCCTGCCGGAGTGAACGGAATGGTTCAGCCTGCGCCGCAGTTGCAGCAGCACGACGCCAGCCGCACGCGAGAGGCGTTTGAAGTGCGGGCGCGCATGATCGGCGTACTCATCCGCGATGCGCGGCTGAGTGCGCAGCGCAGTCTTGCCGACTGTGCACGGCTGATGCAGACCACGCCGGAGCGCATCGAACAGTGGGAGCTTGGGGAAGACACCCCTGCCCTGCCCGAACTGGAGATGCTGGCCGCCTATCTGAACGTGCCACTCAGCCACTTCTGGGGCATGAAGACTCTTCAGGGATCGCAGCGCGATCCGGCAGAGATACAGGCGGAATTCCTCATGCTGCGCAATCACATGGTGGGCGCGCAGGTGCGACAGGCACGGCAGGAAGCGGGCGTCAGCGCAAGCGCGCTTGCGGCACAGATCGGCCTCCCGGAACATGTGCTGGAGGCCTATGAGATGGGCGAGCAGCCGCTGCCGGCGCACGTCCTGAGCGTGATCGCCTACGCTTTGGGCAAGCCTATGTCGCACTTCGGCGAGAATCACAGCCTTGTTGGCGAACTACTGTCGCTGCGCGAGAAATGGCGGCACTTCGCGCAGCTTCCTGAAGATATTCAGGCTTTCGCCGCCAACCCGCTCAATATCGGCTTCATCGAGATTGCCGTCATGCTCAGCCAGATGCCGACAGACCGTCTGCGGCGCGTCGGTGAGAGCGTCCTCAACATCACCATGTAGATCCCCCGGAGAACGACTGTGTCCACCGCAAGCGAGCTGCAGGAAAAAGGCGTCCAGCTGTTTCAGCAGAAGGAATACGAAGACGCCGGTCCGGTATTCGAACAGGCGATCGCCGCCTATCAGGCCGATCAGCAGCCGGAAATGGCCGCGGAGATGATGGTTAACCTCGGCCTGGTGCGCCGCGCGCTCGGCGAAAACGATGCCGCGCTGGAGCTGATGCAGGCGGCGCTGGAGGTGTTCCAGCAGTCCACCGACCGCAAGCGCGAAGCGATGGTGCTGGGCAATATGGGAGGCGTGTATCTGGCGCTCAGCGACAAGGAACAGGCGGCTTCCGCCTATCGCGATGCTGCGGAAATCTTCGACGCGCTGGGCGAAAAGAAGCTGCACGGTGAAACCCTGCTTGCCATCGCGCAGATGCAGATCGGTGAGCGACGCATCGGCGATGCTGCCGCCACCTATGAGGCAGGCCTGAGCGAACTCGACCAGCTCACTGCCAGCCAAAAGGTGCTCAAGGGGTTGATCAGCGTACGCAACCGCCTCACAGGCAGCGGCGGAGCGATCTAGTCCGGTTTCTGACACGCCCGCGCATTCCGGCGCCGATCTTGACTTCAGCCGAAACACCCGGCTTGCCCGCGCGGCGGACCGTGCTCATTCTTTGCACGCTTTTCCTGTTCACCTGCAGCCTGTATCTGCTGACATACAGCGGCGGCATGGAGAGCGGAGATGCTGCGCGGCTGTATGACGGCATGAACAGCCTGGTCGCTTTCGGAGATGTGCTGCTGGACTGCAGCGCTGATCGCTTCCCGCCGCTCGAGTTCAATGCGCCGCTGCCCGCCCTGCCGCTGGCGCCCACCGCGGTCGAGCCTGGGCAAATGGTGTTGAGCGCTCCGCTGTACCTGCTGGCACGCGCGCTGCCCGGTTTCGGCCTGGCGCATGTCACCTGGCTGTTCAACGTACTCGTCGGCGCGCTGACGGTGTGCGCCTTCTACGCCTATGCGCGCATGCTCGGCGCTTCGCCAGCCGCCGCCGCGTTGGCCGCGCTTGGTCTCGCTGCAGGAAGCATCCTGTGGGTGTACAGCCAAACCTACTTCCGCGAGCCGCTGCTGGGGCTGGGCATCCTGCTGCTGGCGCTGTGTGTGGAGCATCTGCGGCGCCACGGGCTGCATGTTCCGGCACTGGCTGGCGCCGCCGGCGCAGTGCTGCTGATCGTGCTCACCAAAGCGTCCGGACTGATGGCGCTTCCCGCGCTGATGCTGATGGCCCTGCCGGACCTGCGCGAACACCGCCGGGTGCGGGTTGCGCTGCTGCTGGTCGGCGCCGTGCTGCTGGCCGCGGCGCTGCTGTTCATCGCGATCGGCTGGTTCGATGTCGTGCCCGGCCTCGCCCAGCGCTACAACATCCTCGCCCGCCTGCGCAGCATTGAGACAGCGTCCTTCGGTTACGCCATCGCCAGCTACCTGTTCAGCCCGGGCGGCAGCTTCTGGGCCACCTCGCCGGTGTTGCTGCTGGCCGTGCCCGGCGTCGTGCTGCTGTGGCGCGCACGGCAGCGGCGTATGATCGCGGCCAGCGCCGTGATGATCGCGTGCTTCAGCGCTGGCTACGCACTCCTCAACGGCACATACTGGTTCGGTGGCTTGAGCTGGCCGCCGCGTTTTCTCGTGCCGATGATCCCGTTCGTGATGATCGTCACCCTGCCGGTGTGGCAGCGTGTCGCGGCACACCCGCGCTCACTGTGGACGGTCGCAGTCGCTGTGGCGCTGGGCTGGGGAGCGTGGGTACAGATCAACGGACTGGTCATCCCATGGGGCGCGTACAGCGCAGCGCTGCCATCAGAAAGCGGCGGTTTCCTCGAATGGCAGGGAGGCCTGTACGACCCAGCCTTCTTCCGCTGGGTCCTCATGCCGCCGCGCTGGGCGCAGATCATCCCGTCCATCGCCTGGCAGCGCTTTGCACTGCCAGCGCCAGCGCTCGGTTTCGCTGCCACTGCCGTCCTCTGCCTGCTGTGGCTGGCGGTGCTGCTGCGTCGTCCGGTGCGGCGCATGGCCCGTGTGACCGCGGCGCTCGTGCTGGTGCTGGCTGGCATAACCGCTGGCGGGCTGCTCGCGCTGGCCCCGGCAGACGATCGCTACCGCGGCTACGACCAGCCGCTGCATGACATGCTGCGCGTGATCGAGCGGGAAACCCGCGCCGGTGATGTGCTCGTGCTTGGCAGTCCTTCGCTGGCCCCGTTCTTCAGCAACTTCGACGGCCAGCGCGGCGGCGCGCGCGTGATCGCGCTGCCCTTGCAGCCGGGCGAACGCTCCAGTCCGGAGCAGCCTGCTGAGTTTTCCGGAGATCTCGCCGATGCGCAGCTGCGCCCCGAGACCGCGCAGCTGCTGGCGGCGCTGGCCAGCACGCACGACCGGCTGTGGCTGCTGGTCGACGGCGGTCCTGACCTGTGGTGGAGCACGCGTCCTGTCGAGCGCTGGCTGATGGCCCACTACGGCGCGGGCCAGCCGATCACCACCAGCCCGATCACGCGTCTGATCGCCTACAGCAGCGCGCCCGCTCCTGACCCGCTGCGGGTCGATTCGCCGCCCATCCCGGTGGCACTGGACTTCGGCGGCCAGATGCGCCTGCTGGGCGCAGCGCTGCCTGCTGGCGATCATGTGGCGGCGGGCGCGCTGCTGCCCGTATCGCTCTACTGGGCTGCGGATGACCCGATCGAACGGCGCTACACCGCCGCGCTCTATCTGCGAGACGCTTCCGGCGGGCCCGTCAGCCAGCATGATAGCGCACCGGGCGGCGGCTTTCTGCCCACCGACCAGTGGCCGCCCCACGCGCCGCTGTGGGACAATCGTGCGCTGCACGTGCCGGAGACCACCGCGCCCGGAAGCTATCAGGTGTGGGTGAAGGTGTACGACTTTGATGACAGCGGCGTCCCGCGCGATCTGCCCGTCAGCGGTGCAGATGCGCTCGACGACGTGATCGGCCGCCTGCCGCTGACGATCACGGTGACAGCGGGCGAATGAGCGACTCCCCGCCCAGCAGCTCGCGCTTCTCTGCGATGCTCATCAGCGGTCGTGCGATGATCTCGCGCTTGAACTCAACGGACACGAACGCCACATATCCCGCCAGCATCGCAGCGACCGCCAGCCCCGCCCACGCCGCGGGCGCACGCCGATGCGCCGGCAGTCGTTCGAGGAGCGCCGCCAGCGCCGCCCCACCCAGCGCGCAGCCTAACGGCAGGATGCCCAGCAGGAAGCGCGGATCATACGAAGCCAGCGCCCACCACACGACGAAGAACGGCACCACGAGCGCCAGCCCCAGCAGTGCCGCTGCCGACTGCGCGCGCGCGCGGACCACCTGCGCCGCCGCGTACGCGCCACCCAGCATCGTCGCCCAGCCTGCAGCGCCAAAGCTGCCCACGCCGGTCAGCAGCACCAGCGCGCTCTGCAGCGTGCGCTGCGCCTGATCCGTCCAGGCAGTCGGCGGCATCACAAAACCCGTCGTGAGCAGCACGCGCACGTACCACGGGCCGGCGATCAGCAGCAGCGCCAGCCCACCCAAAGCGGCAGTACGCCAGGACGCGCGCCGATGCAGCGCACACCACACCATCCAGCCGGTGGCGACAACCGTGAACACCAGCGCATTGTTCTTCGTCCATGCAGCCAGCCCAAAGCACAGCCCCGCCGCCAGCGCATCGCGCACGCGGCCCGCCTGCCACAGGCGCAGCAGAAAGACCGCCCCCAGCGTCACTGCAGCGGCCATCGGCAGATCGGTGTAGCCGCTGCTGGCCCAGCGCCCGAGCACTGGTGCGCTCACCAGCAGCAGCGCGGCGGCCCAGCCAGCGCGCACTCCTGCGAAAGCGGCGGCGAAATGCCAGGCGCCGACCAACGCGGTCAGCGCCAGCAGCGTGTTCAGGCCGTTCGCCAGGCCTTCGTCCTGCCAGCCTGCAGCGCTGTACACAAACGCGCTGTGCAGCGGAACCAGCATCGGGTAGGCGCGATAGAGCGTATCGCGACCCGGCAGCACCGGCAGCGCGCCTGTCTCGAAGACCGCAGCGGCCTGCGGCTGATAGATCGCGATGGCATCGTCGCGGTGAAACGGCCAGTACAGCGCGTTGAACACGATCGCCCCGCACACGAAAAGCACCAGCGCGCATGCCAGCCCGCGCCGCACGTTCCAGTCCGGCAGCGCCAGCCGTGGCCGCGTCCGCATGAATGCCAGCACGCCCGGCAGCGCCAGACCCAGCGCGCCCGTGGCGCCGGTGACTGCCGTCACCGGCAGCGCGGCCAGCCCTGCCGCCAGCATCGCCAGCGACAGCCCGCCCGCCGTCAGCCACAACGCCAGCGCGAGCGCCAGCACGAGTGGTGCTCTGCCATCGTCCCCGCGCACAAGCACCAGCGCGCCCGGAAGCATGGCGGTGAACAACAGCACGTACAGCAGAATGGCGATCATCAGCGCCCCGATGGTGGAGAAATCCGAGCGTATGGTAACATACGAGCTGCGGTCCTGTTCCGATAGCGGTCTCCCGATCTGGCGAATCCTGAATGTTAAACGCCCGCCTGCAGCGCATCCTCACATCATGCGCGCCCGCACGCACCTGGTGGCTCACCGCCGCGGCGCTGGCGCTGATGACCGCGTTTCTGCTGCTCGGCATTCCCCGGCTGCACATGCACCCGGACGAGGAGCTGTCTTACCGCTCGACCAACGGCGATTTCGCCTTCGTCATCCACTGGCAGCAGTCGTATCAGGACAATCAGGCGCCCGGTTGGTTCCTCGCCTTCGCTGGCTGGCGCATGGTGGTGGGCGATGCCGAATGGACCAGCCGCGTCTTCAGCATCCTGTGCGCCATGCTCGCGCTGGCAGTGACCGCCCGCATCGCCCGGCGCGCGTTCCGGGACAGCCCGTGGGTCGGCGGCTTTGCCATCCTGGCGCTGATCGGAAACGGCTTCTTCTTCCAGTACGCGCTCGACATCCGCCCGTATCCGCTCGTCATGCTGGTGACCGCGCTGTCGTTCTGGGCGCTTCAGCGCTGGCTGCATCGGCCGGTGACGCGCCGGGCGATGCTCTACGGGCTGTGCATCGCTGCGATGCTCTATGTGCACTATCTGCTGGCATTCGTGGTCGTAGGGCAGGCGCTGTTTGTGCTGACGTCCCGCAGACTGACGCGAACAGTGCTCTGGCAGGGGCTGGTGGCCGGCGCGCTGGCCGCGGCGCTGTTTGCGCCGTGGTTCCCGACGTTCGTGCAGCAGGTGCGCGGGCTGCAGGAGGTGGAGAGCCTGTCGGGCACAGCGCGCGGCGTTGCGGGGATCGGCGTGAGCACGCTGCCGACAACTCCAGACACGGTCACCAACCTGATCCTGTTCGCCACAAACGGCCTGCCGCTGGTCTTCGCCGCGCTGCTTCTCAGCGGGGTGATCGTGCTGTGGCGGCGCGCCGGACTGTGGCTGGCCGTGACCTGGGCCTTCGTCACACCGGCGGTCTACCTGCTGGTCAATCTCGCGGCAGGCGTGTACGCGCCGCGCTTTGTCTCGCATGCGATGCTCGGGCTGGCGCTGATCGTCGGCGCGGCCTGCGCGTTTATGCCACGCCGCCCGCGCGCCTTTCCTGTGGGCCGCCTGGCGCTGATCGGATTGGCCGCGCTGCAGCTGGCGACGTTCAGCAGCACGCTGCCCAGCCGCGTCCCCTACCGCGACCTGTACGCGCAGATCAACGCCAGTGTGCAGCCGGGAGATGTGCTGGCGTTCATGCGCGCGGGTGAGGATGACGGCTTCGTCACCTGGCAGATTCGGCACTATCTCGATCCGGCGCTGGCAGATACGCTCACCACCGACCTGGATGCGGCGCAGGCCAGCCGCCGCGTGTGGTTCGTCACGGGCGCTCTGTTCGCCGAAGATGTGCAGTCCGCCTTCCACACCCTGGAGGCCACGCACCCTGTGCAGCAGGTCATTGGTGACTGCACGCGTGCATGGTGCTATGTCGCTCAGCTCATGCAGGCGCCGCCCCTGAGAGAGCCGATTGTGTTCGGCGGGCAGCTGCCCCTTTACGGCGTCGATGTCGACTCCGTGACGCCCAGCCAGATCACGGCCCGGCTGTGGTGGCGTGTCGAGCAGGCGCCCGCCGCAGACTACTCCATCGGCCTGCACCTGATGGCCACCGATGGCCAGCTGGTGGCGCAGACCGACGGCCCCATTCGCCACTATGACGCCGAGACCATACAAACCTCCGCCATGCAGCCCGGACGCATCTACATGGACGTGCGCGCACTCAGCCTGCCCACCGAACTGGCGGCAGGGACTTACCGGCTGGCCGTCATCGTCTATCAGTCGTGGGATGGCGCGCGCCTGGCGCTGCCGGATGGAACAGACAGTTTCTCCGCTGCGGAGCTGCGCCTGCCGCAGTGACCGTGCCGGGCATTCTGGCCTTACATGGTTCGGCGCGCTCTGTTAGCATGAATTAGCGCTGACTCAAGAAACATCCGATGAGCACAAACACCTCCGAATTCACCACGCGCGCCCTGTTCATCAGTGACAGGCGCTCACCCGGCCGCTTCGTGTGGTCGCACATTCGCCGCCATCCGCTCTACGCCGTACTGATGCTGATCGGGGCGTTCTCGAATGCTGCGCTGGCCGGCGCGATGTTCTACTTCATCGGCCAGGCATTCGATGCGCTCAACGCTGGCGCCGGCTCCGACGCGATCGTCAGCGCCACGCTGGCGGTGATCGTCTCGCAGCTCGTGCGCGCCAGCCTGCAGCTCATGCGAAACTTCTCCGCCGAAATCTTCGCGCAGCGCATCGAGCGCGACGTGCGTGACGAGCTGTACGCCAGCCTGCTGGGCAAGGGCATGACCTTCCATGATCTGCAGCCGGTTGGCGAGATCATGGCACGCGTGACCAACGACGTGCGCGAACTCAACTTCATGATGAACCCCGGGCTGAACCTCATCATCGGGTCCGGCATGTTCCTCGTGGTGCCGCTGCTGGCCTCCCCGCTGCTGCATCCGCTGCTCATCCTGCCGCCGCTGTTGTTCCTGATCGCCTACATCGCAGCGCAGTACTGGTACATCCGCCGGCTGGGCCCAATCGCCGAGCAGGTGCGCGTCAGTTTCGGCCAGATGAACGCCGATGTCGAGGAGACGCTGGAGGGTTTGCAGGTGGTCAAGGGCGCGGCGCAGGAGCTGGCGGAAGAACGCCATTTCCAGACGCTGCTGCAAAAAGTGCGCGCCAACACCATCCGCCAGTATGACCTGGAGGCGCTCTACGTCCCGGTGCTGCTGCTCGGGCTGGTGCTGACCGGTGGCTTTGCGCTGTCCGTGGTGTTGTATCTGCAGGGCATGATTCCGATTGGCACGGTCATCGCCTTCAGCGGGCAGCTCGGCCTGTTCGGTTTCCCGGTGTTCAGCTCGCTGTCGTCCTTCTCCAATCTCGCGCTCGGCTATGCCAGTGCTCAGCGTATCCTGTCGATCATCAACACTGAAACCGATCTCGATCAGAATACCGCTGGCGTGCGTCAGCCCATTCGCGGCGAAATCACCTTCGAGGATGTCGAGTTCGGCTATCACGCTGGCTGGGCCCGCGCGCTGCACAGCGTGTCGTTTCATGTGCAGCCCGGCCAGACCGTGGCGATCGTCGGCCAGACGGGCTCTGGCAAGAGCACGATCACCAAGCTGATCAACCGCATCTACGATGTCAATCGGGGCCGGGTGCTGATCGACGGAGTCGATGTGCGCGACTGGAACCTTGAAGCGCTGCGCTCGCAGATCAGCGTGATCGAGCAGGACATCTATTTGTTCAGCCGCTCGATCGCCGACAACATCCGCTTTGGCAAGCCCGACGCCACCCAGGCGGAGATCGAGGCGGCGGCCCACAAGGCGCAGGCGCATGAATTCATCGTCGGCCTGCCCAATGGCTACGACACACTGGTCGGGCAGCGCGGCGTCACGCTCAGCGGCGGCCAGCGGCAGCGCCTGGCGCTGGCGCGCGCCTTCGTCACTGATCCGCCCATCCTCATCCTCGACGACAGCACCAGCGCCATCGACAGCGCCACCGAAGATCGCATCCAGAAGGCGATCTGGTCCGCCGCCGAAGGGCGTACCACCCTGCTGATCACCCATCGCCTGTCTCAGATCCGTTGGGCAGATCACATCATCGTGCTGCGCAAGGGCAGCGTGGTGGCGCAGGGCACGCACGATCATCTCATGCAGCATTCCCCCGTGTACCGCCGCATCTTCGCGCGGTATGAGGGCAGCGCGCGCGCCGACCGCGCCGAAGAACCAGCGAAGGTGGAACTGTGATCTTCAGCAATCTCGCCGCAGACAAGTACGACCGCCGATACAGCGACGGCTATCTGCTCAGGCGCACCTGGCAGTATTTCCGCCCGCGCACCGGCTCGATCATCGCCATCATCACCCTGGTGATCGTCGGCTCGCTGGTGTTCTCGCTCTTCCCGATCATCATGTCGCAGGTGGTGCAGGGCCTGCAGTCGCAGATGCCGGACTCAACCATCCTCGTGCTGCTGGGGGTGCTGCTGGCCGCCGCAATCGTCGACTACGTGTTCTACATGCTGCGCCGCCGCCTGCTTGGCCGCGTGGTCGCCGATGTCATCAGCACGCTGCGCGAGGATGCCTTCCGCGCTGCCATCCGCCGTGATCTGGCGTTCTACGACGAGAACAAGACCGGCAAGATCGTCAGCCGCATCACCAGCGACTCGCAGGAGCTCAACACCATCATCGTGGTGGCGGGCGATCTGACCGGCCAGCTCTTCGAGTTCGTGGTGCTGTTCGGCGTGCTGCTCACCATCAACTGGCAGCTCACGCTGGCGCTGCTGGTGCTGCTACCGGTGGTGATCGGCCTGTCGCTCGGCTTTCGCGCTCTGGCGCGCCGGGCCACACGGCAGGGCTCGCGCGCCATGGCCGCCGTCAATGACAACATTCAGGAGAGCGTTTCTGGAATCAGCGTCGCCAAGAACTTCCGCCAGGAAGCGATGATCTATGGCGAGTTCACCGACATCAACCGCCAGTCCTACCGCATCAACCTGGTGCGTGGCTTCGTGCTGGCCATGGTCTTTCCCGCGCTGAACGCCGCAGCCGGCCTCGCGTTCGCAGCGATGGTGTACATCGGCGGTGGTGCAGTGCTCACCAGCGCGATCAGCCTCGGCGCGTGGTATCTGTTCATCCAGGGGGTGGATCGCTTCTTCTGGCCGTTCATCAATCTGTCCGGCTTCTGGAGCCAGCTTCAGCAGGGGCTCAGCGCCACTGAGCGCATCTTCGCGCTGGTCGATGCCGAGAACCAGGTGGTGCAGACCGGCGAACGCCCGGCCCCCCGGCTTTCCGGCGATATCACCTTCGACCATGTGACGTTCGCCTACCCCACCGGCGAGGCAGTGCTGAAGGATTTCTCGCTGCACATTCAGCCGGGCGAAAGCGTGGCCTTCGTCGGGCACACCGGCGCCGGCAAAAGCACGGTCGCCAAGTTGATCTCGCGCTTCTACGAATTCCAGGAGGGCGAAATTCGCATCGATGGCGTCGACATTCGCCAGCTTGACCTGACCAGCTTCCGCCAGCAGATGGGCATCGTGCCCCAGCAGCCATTTCTGTTCAGCGGCACCGTAATGGACAACATCCGCTATGCCCAGCCGGGGGCGACCGACGCCGAAATCGACGAGCTGGCGCATGCGATCGGCGGCGGCGAATGGATGGACTCCCTGCCCAACGGCCTGCTCAGCGAAGTGGGCGAGCGCGGCGCCCGCCTCAGCATGGGCCAGCGCCAGCTGGTCAGTCTGCTGCGCGTGCTGGTACAGCGCCCGGCGATCTTCATCCTCGACGAAGCCACCGCCAGCATCGACCCCTTCACCGAAACGCAGATCCAGGAAGCGCTGGACCTGATCCTGGCCCGCTCCACATCAATCCTGATCGCCCACCGGCTGAGCACGGTGCGCAGCGCCGACCGCATCATCGTGCTCGATCACGGCAGCATCATCGAGGAAGGCAGCCACGACCACCTGATCGCGCAGGCAGGCCATTACGCCGCGCTCTACAACACCTACTTCAGGCATCAGAGCCTGAGCTATGTCGAGAACGCGCGCGAGCTGCTGACAGGCGAGCCCGCCGGCGACTGAGGCTACGGCGCAGGCGCAGCGGGCACAGATCCATCGTTCTGCAGTCCGGCTATATCACCTAGAAAGGCGCGGATTAGTGGTAGTTCGCGCGCATCATGCAGCCCATTACTGACCAGTGCGTCGTAGCATATATATAGATTACGAGCAATCAATCCAGGTCCGTCCTGCAACGCCAGAGCAGCCAACACACGGCAGATCCGGTCGTTATTCAGGTACCCTGGGATCTCGTCGGCGAAATCGCGCATGAGCACATGGTCGTTACGCTCCTGCTCAACTTCGGAAGCATGGAAAACAACGCCATATCCCGCAGCCCAAAGACAGCGCTGGGCTACAAAACTACGCACGATGTCCGTCATGCGAAACGAACAGAAGCTTGGCAGATACAGCAGTGGATAAGCGACGGGCCACCACCAGGTAGTCTGGCTGTTGAATGGACAGAACGCACCTTCAGGCAGCCAAACACTGGTGCTTCTCTGGAATACAATGCTCTGGTCACGGGTCAGCCGCCAGATTGCATCCACATCCGGAGAACCATCCGCAAGGCCCTGCTGTATCGGGGCGTCAACCACGACTGACTCTGACGCAACTACTGGCACCATCTGCAGAGATGGACGAATCTGGTCGAGCGGAAATCCGCGGGGCCAGATCGGTTCGTCACTGAACCATCGATAGACGTTGATCCAATCTTTAGCCGGTGCCACCCGGGCGGTCACGCGAAGATTGCGAGGGCGCCATGATGACAGGGGCGCATTATCATCATCGGTCTCGTAGATGCAACTCGCACCCTGTTGAATTGCGAGAAGATAGCCGAGGTTCTTGCGCGCATAATGTCTGGTAGGCAGCAGTCCGGCAAGCGCAAACGACAATGTCGCCTGACGTTCAATACTCCAAAAATCCGCACAAGGCAGATCAAAAGAGTCTGGCCCCTTGGTATCTCCAATCACAATCAGCCGAGCCACGGATTCGATGGAAGCGGCCAGACGCCGCATCGCCGACGAAGGAGGGTTGATGGTGGTAACGACCCCAAAGAGCGACATTCACTCAGCCTCGCAGGAGTGTCTTGCTAGCCGCACGCACCCGGCGAGCGAGTTCGTACAAGGGTTTTCGCGCTTGTCTGCTGGCGGCCAGCATTGGCGGCCTGGTTCCGTACATATCCTGCTTGAGCGAGTCGATCGAGTCCAGCGAAGTCGGCACGATGTCCTCAACACTGAACGGATCTGCCAACAGGCGCAGTCGACGCGGTTCGAGAATCTGTCTGGCCTGCAAGCTGGCTGCGTATAGCTCACTCGGCGCATGATGCAAATGATAACCGTACAGATCACTCGCGGCGTACAGCACATCCTGCCGGCCCTGGCGCCGCAGATAATGCATCGCGCGGTCGTTGAAATCACTGTCCTCATGACAGATCACCTGCGGATCAAATCCGCCGATAGCATAGGCAGCTTCACGAGTGATCACCCATGGCGATGCACCGATCGACAGCACACGGCCGGGAAGATTCTCTGCACCCTTCAACACATCAAACGAATGACTAAGTGAATAGGACGCAGCCGGCCGCAGGCTACGAGTCTGGTCAGCATTCAGAT
>CAZZJW010000026.1:0-46322 GCA_964654755.1 uncultured Pleurocapsa sp.
CCCTTGCCGACCGCCTGCTGCAGATCACCAATACGGTCAGCGAGCGCGAGATGCAGGAGCAGCTTCTCGACAGCATGGATCTTGAGCGCGAACGCGGCGTCACGATCAAGGCCTCCGCCGTCCGCATGACCTATCGTGCCAGCAACGGCAGCGACTACGAGATCAACCTGATTGACACACCGGGGCACGTCGATTTCACCTATGAAGTCAGCCGCGCGCTGCAGGCCTGCGAAGGCGCCATCCTCGTGGTCGACTCCAGCCAGGGAATCGAAGCGCAGACCCTCGCCAATGTCTATCTCGCCATTGAGCAGGACCTGGAGATCATCCCGGTCCTCAACAAGATCGATCTGCCCGCTGCGCGCCCAGACGAAGTCGCCCAGGAGATCGAGAACCTGCTCGGCACCCCCGCCGAGGACATCCTGCGCATCTCCGCCAAGTCCGGCATTGGTGTTGCCGACGTGCTGGAAGCAGTCGTCTCGCGCATTCCGCCGCCAAAGGGCAATCCGGATGCCCCCCTGCGCGCGCTCGTGTTCGACTCGCACTACGACTCCTACAAGGGAGTGGTCGCCTACGTACGCGTCGTCGATGGTCAGCTCGATCCGCGCACCTTGCTGCGTTTGATGGCGACCCACGCTCAATTCGAACCGGTCGAGATTGGCGAATTCAATCCGCGCATGCAGCCGGTCTCCAGCCTGTCCGCCGGTGAAGTCGGCTATGTCGCAACCGGGTTCAAGACGGTTCGCGAATGCCGCGTCGGCGACACCATCACTCTGGCAGCCGGCGGCGCCACAGAGAGTCTGCCCGGCTACAAGCAGGTCAAGCCGATGGTGTATGCCGGCATCTATCCGGTCGACAACGATGACTACGGTGACCTGCGTGATGCGCTCGAGAAGCTTCAGCTCAACGATGCATCGCTGGTCTTTGAGCCGGAAAGCTCGCAGGCGCTCAACTTCGGCTTCCGGGTCGGCTTCCTGGGCCTGTTTCACATGGAAATCATCCAGGAGCGGCTGGAGCGCGAATACGAGCTCGATATCCTCGCCACTGCTCCCAGCGTGGAATACCAGCTCGTGCACCGAGATGGCACCGTCGAGGAAATCGACAGTCCGGCCGCCATGCCCGATGACCAAAGTGGCATTCAGGAAGTGCGCGAACCATGGATGAAAATCCAGATCTTCACCCCAGAGGAATACATCGGCGCACTGATGGATCTGGTCATCAAGAAGCGCGGTGAGTACATCAACATGGAGTATCTCGATAAATCCCGCGTGATGCTCAGCTACCTGCTGCCGCTCTCCGAGCTGATCGTCGATTTCTACGACCGGCTGAAGAGCACCACAAAGGGCTACGCCAGCCTCGACTACAGCTTCCACTCCTACCGCGCCGGCGACCTCGTCAAGCTCGACATTCTGGTCAACGGTGAGCCGGTGGATGCTCTGGCGATCATCGTGCATCGTGAGGATGCTTACCACAAGGGCCAGCGCCTCGTCACCCGGCTCAAGGACCTCATCCCGCGGCAGATGTTCGCCGTACCGGTTCAGGCCTCCGTCGGCAAAAAGGTCATCTCGCGCGCTGATGTCAAGGCGGTGCGCAAAGATGTGCTCGCCAAGTGCTACGGCGGTGACATCACGCGCAAGAAGAAGCTGCTTGAGAAGCAGAAAAAAGGCAAGCGGCGCATGAAGATGATCGGGTCGGTCGAAGTGCCGCAGGAAGCCTTCATGGCGCTGCTCAGCCTCAATGAGGAAGACTAGCCGGCGCGATTACGCCTGCCCTGCTCTTGCGGCCCGCACGAACTGCGCCAGTGACTCGCGAAAATCCCAGCCGCGCGATACGGCGCCGTCCGTCGCGCTGATGATCGCGTAACGCCGTCCGGCGATCACGGCCTGTGTACAGTCAGCATCCAGTGTGCCTGCCGCCGCTTCACCTGCCGCCCCGCCAGCCACGAGCACCGGCACTCCAGTGCGCACAAATACGCCAGCCAGCGCTGCATTCGCCACCGTCGCCGCATCAGGTGCGAACGCGGTCGGCAGGCACATGTTCACGTAGCCTACACTCGCAAAACGACCATCGAGGATCGTCACGTGCGTCAGGTCAGCATTGATCAGCGCCAGCCCGCGCTCCAGCGCGACCGCTCCTGCTGCGCCCAGCGCCAGGTAGGCCGGCAGATCAAACACGTATCCACATACCAGGTCCGAGGTTGCCTGCACAACCGCGCGCGTCCAGGGGAGAAAGGGATCATCGAACTTCTGTATCTCCAGCGGCAGGTCAACGACCTGCGGCGCCAGCCTCACCAGCAGGCGCACCCCGCAGGCCAACTCAGCCGCGGCCAGCTTCTCAGCCAGCATCATCAGCCTCAGCCAGGTCACGCAGCATGCGCCACAGGAATGACAGCCCCCACGTCGGCATGAACTGCCTCGCTTCTTCCGAGTCGCCTGCGAAGCCGTAGGCGCGCGCGCGTGTCGTATCACCGCAGTGAACCGCCAGCGCGCTGCGCTCTGCCGCGTCCGCTGCGTCCACCTGCGTATGGGCACGACTCACCATCACGACCACTGCCTCACCCGGCAGCGCCATGCGCGCCGCAACGCCCTCAGCGAACTGTCGCAGACCCGCGCTGACATCCATGCCCAGTATCGCAGCCGCGGCGTCGACCGAGTCGTATTGCGTTAGCGGGCCGTTGTGATCACTGATAAGCGACGGCACGCCAATCTCGACCACGCGCAGCTGCAGATGCACCGCACTGAGCGCATCCTGCACCGCTTGCGCAAGGGACGCCCCATCCGTCCCATAGATGTAGCGGCCCACGCGCACCCTGACCTGCTCTTCCATCACATCGATCATTGCATCGGCCGCAGCATCGCTTTCCGCCTTGGCCGTGATGCGAATATCAATCTGTCCGGAATGCGCCGCCAATCCAATCGAGGGATTGCCGGCATTGAGCAGCTCCTTGCCCAGCATATCATCCAGCATGCTTTCGCCGATCCCCGCAGCCTTCAGGACGCGCGCGCGAATCACCGCGCCGCCCAGGCCATATCGCTCACGCAGATACGGCACAATGCGTTCGGTGAACAGGTACTTCATCTCACGCGGCACGCCCGGAAGTGAAAGCACGCACTTATCCCCCTGCTCCACGATGAAGCACGGCGCCGTGCCGACCGGATTCTCGACGATGACTGCCCCTTCAGGCACATACGCCTGCTGACGATTGTTCGCCGTCATCTGCGCTTTCATCGCGGCAAATCGCGCCGTGATCTGATCCAGCAGATGCTGCTGGAAAGCCAGGCTTCGATCGGTTGCATCAGCCACGCCGTCCCGAGTCATATCATCAACCGTCGGTCCGAGCCCACCGCACGTGATCACCACATCCGCGCGCGACAGCGCCAGTCGTATCGCCTCTGCGATCCGCCGCCGGTTGTCACCGACCGTCGTCATGTAGTAGACATTGATTCCCATGTCGCGCAGCGCGCGTGCCAGAAACACCGAATTGGTGTCTGTGATCTCACCAAGCAGGATTTCAGTACCAACCGCGACGATCTCAGCAGTTACGTCTCTCATCTCGCTCCACCAAAATTTGCAAATGCCCGCGCGTCGCTTATAATCAGGGAAACATGGTCATCAGTGCAAGCGCAATTAATTTGTGCAAAGTCACTAAATCCTTGTAACAGCGGTGTCGGCCGCATAAGAGCTACGCAGGGAGGATCTTCTCGTGGCACCGATCTCATTCAAGAATGTCTGGAAGCGCTACGGAAACACAGTCGCCGTAAAAGAACTCAATATCGAAGTCGCGGACAAGGAATTCCTCGTTCTGGTCGGCCCGTCGGGCTGCGGCAAGTCTACCACGCTTCGTATGCTGGCTGGGCTCGAGGAAATCTCCGAGGGTGAAGTGTTGATTGGCGATCGCATCGTCAACAACGTCGCGCCGAAAGACCGCGACATCGCTATGGTGTTCCAGAGCTACGCCCTTTACCCGCACATGACCGTCTACGACAACATGGCATTCGGCCTGCGCCTGCGCAAGACTCCGAAGCAGGTCATCGACCAGCGTGTGCGCGAAGCCGCCGAGAACCTCGGCATCTCGCACCTGCTTGATCGCCGCCCGCGTCAGCTTTCCGGCGGCCAGCGCCAGCGCGTCGCCGTCGGCCGCGCCATCGTGCGCGACCCGGCCGTCTTCCTGATGGATGAGCCGCTCTCCAACCTTGACGCCAAGCTGCGCGTCGAAGCGCGCTCGTTCATCAGCAAGCTGCATCAGCGTCTGGGCACCACCTTCGTGTACGTCACCCACGACCAGACCGAGGCCATGACGATGGGTACGCGCATCGCGGTCATGAGCGCCGGTGAGCTCATGCAGATCGACTCGCCGTTCAACCTCTACCACAACCCGCGCAATCTGTTCGTGGCCGGCTTCATCGGCAGCCCCTCGATGAACTTCTTCGATGGCAAACTGGTGCAGGCTGAGAACGGCCAGGTCGCCATCGAGTTCCTGCGCCACCGCCTCACCCTGCCCAGCGCGGTGTCTGATGCCTACAAGAGCCATGTCGGCACGCGCGTAGTCTTCGGCATTCGTCCTGAGGACATCCACGACAATCAGTATCGCCCCTCCGGCATCACCCCGGCGCTCATCGAAGCTGACGTTGATGTCGTCGAGCAGATGGGCAACGAAATGATCCTGTATCTGCAGGATGAGGGCAAAACCTTCATCGCCCGAACCGACCCGCGTACCGGTGCCCGCGTTGGCAACAAGCTCGGCCTGGCATTCAACCTCGACAATATTCACATCTTTGACGCCGAGACGGAGCTGTCGCTGTCCTACGAGCACAAGCAGGCGCAGGCTTCACGCAGCGCCACTCCTGCCTGATTGCGCCATCGCTTCACATCGTCACTGCCGCCTGGGCCTCAACCCAGGCGGCTTTCATTTAGCGTTAACCCGCCGCCGAGCACTCCAGCGCCGGCTTTCTCGTATAATGACGCACGGAATGCCGAAGGGGGCTAATGTGCAGGTCACGCTTCACACAGATCCATCGCTCTTCGCCAGCCTTCAGTCGCACTGGAACGCACTCCTCGAACAGAGTGCCAACCCGCTGCTGTTTCTGACGTGGGAATGGCAGATGACGTGGTGGCAGGCGTATCAGGCGGGTGACCTGTGGGTGCTCACTGCCGAGGACGCGGGTCAGCTCGTCGGTATTGCGCCATGGTTCATCCAGCACAAACCAAACGGTCGGGTACTGCGCACGATCGGCTGTGTTGACGTCACAGACTACGTGGACATCATCGCCCACGCGGACCATGTCCCGCAGGTGCAGCAGGCTTTTGCAGCATTCACCGCAGCCCATCGCGATGGCTTCGACAGAATCAACTTATGCAACATTCCCGAATACTCCCCCACCTATCAGCACTTCCCCGATCATCTGCGCGAACTTGGCTTTGATGCAGACCTGGTGCTGCAGGAAGTCTGCCCGGTGATTCATCTGCCTGCAGACTGGGAAGCCTATCTCGGCATGCTCGACAAGAAGCAGCGTCATGAGATCCGGCGCAAGCTGCGGCGTGCCGAAAGCGAAGCATCACTTGAGCGCAGCATTGTCACCAGCGATACACTGGCCGACGAAATCGAAGTCTTCCTTAGTCTGATGCGCGCCAGCCAACCCTCAAAAGCCGAGTTTCTCGCGGATGAAGCGAACAATCGCTTCTTTCGCGCCATCCTGCAGCGCATGTCCGATTGCGGGTGGCTGCGCATGAGCATCCTGCGCGTCAATGGCAAGCCGGCTGCCGCCTACTGCGATTTCGACTATCGCGGACATATCCTCGTCTACAACTCCGGGCTGGATCCCGAATACTACGCCCATCTCAGCACAGGGATCGTACTCCTGGCTCAGAACATCCAGCACGCCATCGAAACCGGTCACACTCTGTACGACTTTCTGCGTGGCAACGAAAGCTACAAGTACCGCATGGGTGCGAAGGATGTGCCGATCTACAAGCTCGTCGCGCACTGGGTTGGGCAGGAATAAAAACGAACCGGCCTGCTGAGACCGGTTCGCCGCAATTCACTTGTCGAAGCAGTCGATCAGCCGCCGTAGCTACCGGGGATATCGGATATGGTCACCGTCACAAACGGCTCCTGATCCTGCACCTGCAGGGCCACTTCCTCGCTGATGACCACCTGCCCCTTGTGATACAGCACGTTGTTGAAACCGTCATACTTGTAGCGGCGGTTCACCCATCCATACTGAGGGTGCACAAACACCACATTGAACAGTACTGCATCATCCGCCTCGATGAACTGCTCAGCGACCAGCCATACGGGCGCATACTGTTCGAGGTGAGCGCGCGCTTTCTGATCGCGCTTTTTCCGCAGCTCGTCCGGTTTCATTGTCCATCTCCTTATCCGCCTCAGGCCCCGTTATTCTAGCCGATAGCAGGCAGGGCACACAAGCGGTCTCCTCGCGTCCGCGTCCCACGCCCGCTATAATTCGTGATGAGTGAACGCCCCGCACACACGAGAGGTCGCTTGGATCACAGTCGCTTCGTCTCACCTTTCGCCTGGCGCTACGGCAGCGAGGAGATGCGTTGGCTGTGGAGCGAGCGCTGCAAGCGCCGGCTCTGGCGTCGCATCTGGACCGAAATCGCGCGTGCACAGGCCGCCGCAGGCCTCGTGCGTCCCGAACAGGTTGCAGAGCTTGAAGCACACATTGACACCGTGGACATCGTGCGCGCCGAAGCGATCGAGGCGGAAATACACCACGACCTGATGGCAGAAGTGCGCGCCTACGCCGAGCAGTGCCCCAGCGGCGGCGCGATCATCCACCTCGGCGCGACCAGCGCGGACATCGAGGACAATGCCGATGCGCTTCGCTTGCGCGATTCCCTCGATCTGCTGCTGATCCGCCTGCAGCGCGTGCTCGGCCGCTTCGCTACGCTCATCCTCGATCACGCCGACCACCCCACGATGGCCTTTACGCACCTCCAGCCTGCGGAGCCGACCACGGTCGGATATCGTCTTGCGTTGCATGCCCAGGATCTGCACGATGACCTGCACACCCTCACCCGGCTTCGCGAAAACACGCGCGGCAAGGGGCTGAAGGGCGCAGTCGGCACCGGTGCGGCCTACGCAGAGCTGTTGCGCGACACACCCATCAGCGCATCTGAGTTTGAAGCGCGCGTCATGGATGCGCTGGCGCTGCCCGCCTACCCTGTCACCGGGCAAACCTACCCGCGCAGGCAGGACAGCGTCATCCTCAACGGTCTGGCTGGGCTGGCCGGCAGCCTGTATCGCTTCGCGTTCGATCTGCGCTTGCTGCAATCCCCGATGATCGGTGAATGGCACGAGGGCTTCGGTCGCCGCCAGGTCGGCTCGTCGGCCATGCCGTTCAAACGCAATCCGATCCTCTCCGAGAAGATCGACAGTCTCGCCCGTTATGTGGCGGGCCTGGCCCATACCGCATGGGAGAATGCAGCACATTCACTGCTGGAACGCACACTCGATGACTCAGCAAACCGGCGCGAAATCCTGCCCACCGCATTTCTCGCCTGCGACGAGCTGCTCATCACCGCTGAGCGTGTTCTCAGCCAGCTCATCATTGACGCTGCGGCCACGCAGCGCAACCTCACCACCTACGGGCCATTCGCCGCCACCGAACGCGTACTGATGGCCGCCGCGCGCGCTGGCGCTGACCGCCAGGCCATTCACGAGCATCTCCGCGAGCTCAGTATGCAGGCCTGGACTGCCATCAGCAGCGCTGCGCCAAACCCACTGGCGGATCTCGTCGCTGCCAGCACCACACTCGCGCCCTTTCTGTCCGAATCTGAACGCCGCACCTTGATGGACGCAGCCGGGCACGTCGGCGATGCGCCAGCGCGTGCGCGCGCCTTCGCTCAACAGCTTGTACAAGAACTGGAACAACCTGATCATGCCACGCGCACTCTTGAGCGTATACGACAAGACCGGTCTCTCTCCGCTCGCTTCTCGGCTGACTGAGCTCGGCTGGGATCTGGTCGCCAGCGGCGGCACAGAGCGTGCCCTGCGCAGCGCAGGCCTGCCTGTCACACCGGTGGAACAGGTGACTGGATCCCCGGAAATCCTGGATGGCCGGGTCAAAACCTTGCATCCCGCAATCCACGCGGGCATCCTCGCCCGTGATCGTGAGGAGGACTTCGCTGAACTGCGGGCCCACGCCTTCGCCCCGATCACGCTGGTGGCGTGCAACCTCTATCCATTCCAGAGCACCATCTCGCGGCCCGGCGTTTCGCTGCAGGACGCGATCGAGGAGATCGACATCGGCGGCGTCACGCTGCTGCGCGCGGCGGCCAAGAACTTCCTGCGCACCATCGTGCTGTGTGATCCTGCCGATTACGACGAAGTCCTCGTTCAGCTGGCCGAAACGGGCGAAGTCGGTCTCGCCCTCCGGCGCACACTCGCGATCAAGGCATTCGCGCACACCCGCGACTACGACACCGCCATTCACAGCTACCTCCTGGGAGACAGCGCACTCAGCGCCTCTGGCCCGCTTCCCGCCTCGCTGTCGATCGGCGCAGCGCTCACCGAAACCCTGCGCTACGGCGAAAACCCGCACCAGACCGCTGGCTACTATTCGCGACGCGGGGCCGGGCCGCTGGGCGGAACCGTGCTGGGCGGAAAGCAGCTCTCCTACAACAACATTCTCGATCTGGACTCCGCCTGGCGTGCTGCTTCCGCGTTCGACTCGCCGGCAGTCGTCATCGTCAAACACATGAATCCCTGCGGGATCGCCGTGGCCGATGCGCTCGAGTCAGCGTTCCCTGCTGCGCTTGCTTCCGATCCGGTCTCCGCGTTCGGCGGCGTCATCGCCGTCAATCAGCCGGTCAACGCCGCCTTCGTGCAGGCGCTCGGCACGCTGTTCATCGAAGCGATCGCCGCGCCCGCCTTCACCCCTGAGGCCGCGGAGATGCTTGCGCAGTCGCGCAAGGCCTGTCGCCTCCTGCAGATCACCGCACGCTTTGACGCATCGGAATGGGAGATCCGTTCCGTACACCGCGGCTTCCTGGTGCAGCAGCCCGACGCTGGTGATCCGGAGCCTGCCACATTTCGCTGCGTCACACAGCGCACGCCCACCGCTGATGAGGTCTCCGCGCTGCGCTTCGCCTGGAAGGCAGTGCAGCATGTACGCTCAAACGCCATCGTGATCGCGCGCGACAATGCCACGATCGGCATCGGTGGTGGACTGTCCAGCCGGGTTGACGCCGTGCGTCTCGCTGTTGAAAAGGCCGGAAGCCGCGCTGCAGGCGCAGTACTCGCTTCAGACGCGTTCTTTCCCTTTGCCGACGGCGTGGAAGCAGCAGTGGCGGCAGGCGTCACAGCGGTCATCCAGCCGGGCGGCTCCATCCGCGACACCGAAGTCATTCGCGCCGCAGACAGTGCAGGTATCGCCATGATCTTCACCGGAGCGCGGCACTTCCGGCACTGACCTCTCCGCCGTGCGCGACGTCTCCTGATCGCGCGTTTTGGCCTTGAACGCTCCAGCCCGTTTTGCTATACTTTTGCGTAACGCCACCTTAGCTCAACGGCAGAGCAAACGCTTCGTAAGCGTTAGGTTTTGGGTTCAAATCCCAAAGGTGGCTCATCTGACCGCCCGCCTGAACCGCGCGTCCAGCGGGCGTTTTGTTTATGGAGGGCGCATCATGCAGCATCGGCCAGTGACCATCGCCGTGGCCGGCGGCAGCGGCTCCGGCAAGACCACCATCTCCAATGCCATCGTCGAGCGCGTTGGCAGTGACCACATCGCCATTCTGCCGCACGATGCCTACTACAAGGATCTCGCAGCGCTGCCCATGGCCGAACGGCAGCGCGTCAACTACGATCACCCGGACTCGCTGGATACGCTGCTCATGCGAGATCATATCCTCCAGCTGCAGGCGTGGCAGGCTGTCGAAATCCCGGTCTACGACTTCACGCAGCATACGCGCACGCAGCACACCCGCCGCATCGAGCCACAGCCGATCATCCTCGTCGAAGGCATTCTCGTGCTCGCCGAGCCGGCGCTGCGTCCCACGTTTGACGTCAGGATCTTCGTCGACACCGATGCCGACCTCCGCTTCATCCGCCGTCTCAAACGGGACATCTACGAGCGCGGACGTACACCCGACTCAGTGATCGATCAGTACATGCGCACCGTCCGCCCGATGCATCTCGAATTCGTCGAGCCCAGCAAACGCTACGCCGATGTCATCATCCCGGAAGGTGGGCAGAATCTCGTCGCTATCGACATGGTCGCTGATCGTATCCGCAGCCTGCTGAGCGCCCACGAGCGCGCCCTGCGCCAGCCGCTGACGGTCTACGGGGATTGACGACACTGAAGCTGATGCTATACTGCGAAACAACCTCATAGAAAACAACTGTGATGGGAAGAGTACACGCTCAAACCGGTCGTCAGAGAGTGCGAGTCGCTGGCTGAAAGCTCGCTCGCCCGGCAGCGTGAAAAGTCATCCCGGAGTTGTCCGGCCGAATCCGCGTGTGCGGGCTGAAGCCGGCCCGGTTCGCGCCCGTTATCGCGCCAGAGCGCCCGCTGCCCCACGCACGGGAACCAAGGTGGTACCACGGAAACCCTCTTTCGTCCTTGCACAAAGAGGGTTTTGTTATTGTGCGCGGAGGCGTAGCATGGCCAGCAACGACACCAATCCGTTTTACGACGCCATCGCCGAGTTCTACCCGCTGTTCTTTCGCGACTGGGCCATTCAGATGGAGCGCGAAGGCCTGGGCCTGCGCTCGATCTTCCGCAACCGCGGCGTCGTCTCCGTGCTCGATGCTTCCTGCGGGGCGGGCGCTCAAGCCATCCCGCTGGCCCAGCTCGGCTTTCAGGTAACCGCTGCCGACCCCAGCACGGGAATGCTCAGCAAAGCCCGCGAATTCGCTGCAGACTACGGCGTTCAGGACAAGATCACGTTCTTGCAGGGAGAGTTCGCCACTCTGCCCCAGCTTTTGCGCGGTCCGTTCGATGCCGTGGTCACCAAGGGCACCTCCCTGCCCCACCTGCTGACGGACCTCGAAATCGAGCGTGCGCTGCAGGGATTCTTCACCCTGCTGCGCCCCGGTGGCACGCTGGTGATCGGCATGCGCGATTTCGCGCCATTCATGGAGGATCGGCCGCGATTCATCCCGGGCCTCTCCCATGAGGATGAGAATGGCTATCAATTCATCACCTTCGATCTCTGGGACTGGCGCGATGGGCCGCCCGTCCTTGCGACGCAGAACCTGTTTATCGTAAGTGGCCGCGATCCGGCATATCACACGCTGCGCCGGCGCGTCACGTTTCGCCCGCTCTCCACCGACGAAGTCAAGGTCGTGCTGCTCGAAGTCGGCTTTGAGGAGATCGTCGATCAGCCGGATCGCACCGAGTCTGTGCTGATCGCACGTCGTCCGCTCACACTCACCCGCATGCCGCAGTGGATGAAGAAGTAACGCAGAGGAACCCAATATGGAACGCCCAAAGACAATGCCGAAGACCTTCGATTTCGCCGAAGCAGAGGCGCGCATCTACGCCTGGTGGGAGGAGAACGGCTGGTTCAAGCCTGAAGCGGCCGCGCCGGACGCCGAGCCATACGTCATCAGCATGCCGCCGCCCAACGTCACCGGCAAGCTGCATATCGGCCACGCCCTGTTCTCCGCCATGGAAGACCTGATGATCCGCTATCAGCGCATGCGCGGAAAGGCGGCACTCTGGCTGCCCGGCACCGATCACGCCGGCATCGCCACGCAGCTTCAGGTCGAGCGCATGCTGCGCGACGAAGGAACCAGTCGTCAGGAGATCGGCAGGGAAGCATTCCTTGCCCGAACCTGGGAATGGAAGGCGAAATACGGCGGCACCATTATCCGCCAGCTGCGCCGGCTTGGCGCCAGCTGCGACTGGGATCGTGAACGCTTCACGCTCGACGAAGGATTGTCCGAAGCCGTGCAGGAGGTGTTCATCCGCCTGTACGAACAGGGGCTGATCTATCGCGGGCCGCGCCTCGTCAACTGGAGCCCGGGCCTGCAGACTGCCGTCTCCGATCTCGAGGTGGAACGCGGCGAGGAAGAGGACGGCAGCCTCTACCTGTTCTACTATCCGGTGGAAGGCGGCGAGCACATCCCCGTGGCCACCACCCGCCCCGAAACCATCCTCGCTGACACCGCCGTGGCCGTGCACCCCGAGGACCCCCGCTACATGCACTTCATCGGCCGCCGGGCGCTGGTCCCCATCCTCAACCGCCCGATCCCGATCATCGCGGATCCGTACGTCGATCGCGAATTCGGGACCGGTGCGCTCAAGGTGACGCCCGGCCATGACTTCAACGACTACGAGCTTGCGCGCCGACATAATCTCGAGATGATCAGCGTGCTCAACCGCGACGCGACGATCAACAGTGCGGGCGGCCCGTACGCCGGCATGGATCGTTTCGCCTGCCGCGCGAAACTGTGGGCGGACATGCAGGCCGCCGGCATGACCATTGAGGTGCGGCCACACCGGATGGTCGTCCCGCGCAGCCAGCGCGGCGGCGAAGTCATCGAACCCATGCTCAGCACGCAGTGGTTCCTGCGGATTGAGCCGCTGGCACAGCGCGCGCTGCAGGCCGTGCGCGATGGAGAAATCACCATCGTGCCAGAGCGATTCGAGCGCGTGTACAACCACTGGCTGGAAAATATCGAGGACTGGTGCATCAGCCGTCAGTTGTGGTGGGGACATCGCATCCCCGCCTGGGTGCATGACGATGGCCGGGTGCACGTCGGCCACACGGCGCCAGAAGGCGATGGCTGGACGGCCGAGGAAGACGTGCTCGACACATGGTTCAGCAGCGGTCTGTGGCCGTTCAGCACGCTGGGCTGGCCGCACGATACGCCAGATATGCGCCGCTACTATCCCACATCGATGATGGAGACCGGCTACGACATCCTGTTCTTCTGGGTGGCACGCATGATCATGCTCGGCCTGTGGTTCACCGATCGTGCGCCCTTCCAGACCGTCTACCTGCACGGGCTGGTGCGCGATAAGTTCGGGCGCAAGGTTAGCAAGACCCTCGGCAACGTGATGGACCCGCTCGATCTGATCGATCGTTTCGGCGCCGATCCACTGCGCATGACGCTGGTGACCGGCAGCACGCCGGGCAACGACATCAACCTCGATGAGGCGCGCATCGAACGCAACTGGCGCTTCGTCAACAAGATCTGGCAGATGACGAACTTCGTCTCGCAGAACCTCGGTGACGCGATGCCGGCTCCACCGCCGGCTGCCGAGACGCTCGACCTGCCCAGCCGCTGGATCCTCAGCAGGCTGCACCGGCTGGTCAACACCGTTCAGCGCCTGTTTGACGCTCACCAGTATGGCGAGGCTGGACGCCAGATTGACGATTTCATCTGGGGTGAGTTCGCCGACTGGTACATCGAATTCAGCAAGGGGCCGCTCTATCAGGGGAACGATGCAGACAAGGCAGCCACGCGCAGTGTGCTATATGCCGTGCTGGAGACCAGCCTCAGGCTGCTGCACCCCTTCATGCCCTTCATGACCGAAGAAGCGTGGCAGTACCTGCCGCACCAGGGCGCTGCCCTCATCATGGCGCGCTGGCCTGAAGCCGACCCGGCGCGAATCGATGACGTCGCAGAACGCGACATGCAGCAGATCATCGAGCTCATCCGCAGTGTGCGCAACGTGCGCGAGGAATACCGGGTCGAGCCGTCCCGCAGGATCACGGCCCTTGCCGGCGGCAGCACAGACTCGCTGGCGCGGCTGCAGCGCTACGCCAGCCTGTTTGCCCGCCTGTGCAATATCGCCGAACTGAGCCTGCTCCAGGGTGAACCTGGACAGAGCGCGGCAGTGACCGTCGGTGATGTCACACTCTATCTACCACTGGCCGACTTCGTCGACACCGCCGCCGAATGCGAACGCCTGCGCAAGGAGCTCACGCGCCTTGAGGAGCAGATCGGGCGATCGCAGAACATGCTGGGTAATGAGCAATTCATCAGCCGCGCCCGGCCAGACGTGGTCGAGCGTGAGAAAGCCAAGCTCGCAGATCTGCAGGCCAGCGCCGCCACAGTCCGCGAGCGCATCGCCGGCCTGTGCGGCTGAAGCCCGTTCACAGGCGTGGGGAAGCGGCATCCGTACCGCTGCTTCCCCACTGCGCGTCGTACGGTCCTCCTCCTCTGCCCTCGAAAAACAGACTCTCACGGCTATAATGAGCGCAGTTATCGACACAGAATGCGTGCCTGTTGGCCTACAAGATCTGCCCCATCTGCGGCGCCCGCGCTCACGCCAATGCGGTCCTGTGCGCCACCTGCGGCGCTTCCCTTTCGGACGTCGCCACGGTCGCTCAGCGTGAGCGTCGTCCGCCGGGCGATGTCTACCAGGCACAGTACGGCGAAACCGACCTCCGCGAAGGGGTCGTGCAGCGCCGAGGCGCTAGCCTCGCCTTCATCATCCTCGTCACGCTTCTGCTGAGCGCCTGCGCAGCGCTGGTGCTCATCCCTGCTGCGCTCGTGCTGCGCTCCACAGGGCCAGCGCAGCCCTCCATCACGCCCGCTGGCAGCGAAGCACCGGAAACGCCGCTGCTCATCATTTCGACGGCAACAGCCTTCCCCACGCTCGCTTTGTCCACGGTCACGCCAGCGCCGCCCAGCGCCACGGCCACGCCTACGCCAGGCCCCTGTGAGCGCGTCGTCGGCCCAGGAGACACCCTCGGCGTGATCATCTACGCCTGCGGCCATCTGTCGATGGATGTGCTGCCTCTGGTATTGGAACTGAACAATCTCTCTGCCCCAGAAGCCCTCCAGGTAGGCCAGACAATCTTCGTGCCCTTGCCCACACCGACGTTCAATCCCTCTCAGCCACCAGCGGCCAGCAGCAGCAACAGCGGCGTTGAAGTTGCCGCTGCGCCGGCGGAGAATGCCACGCCAACACCTTTTCTGCCGCCGACGCCCACCCTCATGCCAGGCCTTGCCTGGTACGTCGTCCAGCCCAACGACAACATGATTTCTATTATGTTCGAATTTCGCACTACGGCCGAAGTCCTCGCGCAAATCAATCCCGAGGTGCCGTTCTCCCAGTGCGACTTCCAGTTCGATACCGGCGGACCGCGCTGCACCGTGCTCTTGCAGCCGGGTCAGCAGTTTCGCGTCCCCGCACCAAGCCCGACGCCAACGTTGTCACCGACCCCGTCTGGCAGCGAGACCGCTACGCCCACGCCCACAGCGACGTTCAACGCCCCCAGTCCGATCAGTCCCAACAACCGCGCGCTCTTTCGCGCAGACGAGATCATCACCTTGCGCTGGGTCACGACTGGCATGCTTGAACCCGGCGAGCGCTACCGCGTAACCCTGCGCGATCTGACGGCGGACCTGCAGTTCGAGATCGAAACGGATCAGCTCTTCGTGCTCGTACCCGCCGATTGGCAAGGTGCAGATGCAAGACGGCATGAGTATCAATGGACTGTTTCCGTCGTTAACGCCGATCGGCCTGACGAATTGCGGTACACTACCGAGCCCCAAATCTTCTCGTGGGAAGGCCGTGGAGATACGCCATGAACGCATTCGGCAAGTCACTCTTCCTGCTCTGCGTTCTGGCAGCCGCCAGCAGCCTGACGGGCTGTGATCTTGGTGTGGTCCCGATTCAGACTCCGACGGTGCAGGTCGAGCCATCGGCGCAGCCGACGGCCAGCGCAAGCCCGAGTCCGACGCCAACCCGGGCCATCGCGACGCTGGTGGTCGCCACGCTCGTCCCGCAGATCGAAAGCCCATCACCGACATGGACGCCCGGCCCACCCACGGAAACCTTCACCCCATCGCCAACCCCTGGCCCGTTTGAGTACACCATTCAGTCAGGCGACACGCTTCTTTACATCATTCAGCAGTCACCATTCAATTATCGTGACACGCAGGTCCTCGATGAGATCCTGCGCCTCAACCCGCAGATCTCCAGCATCGACCGGCTGCCACCACCTGGTTCCGTCATCCTCATCCCGAGACAGACCGCCACGCCTACCCCTGCCGGATTTGAACTGACCCGAGCCGTGCTGCCACCCGTGACTGCAGCGCCGACATTTGACACGTCGCGTGTGGTTCAGGTCACCGTCAAGGAGGGCGAAACGATCCTTGGCATCGCTGAGCAGAACGCAACCTCGCTCAGCATCCTGGCCACGCTCAATCCCGATATCGACTTCATCGGTTGTGACTTCGACAGCCCGTTCGGCGGCAGCGGGTGCAGTGTGCTGCTGGTGCAGGGCCAGGCGGTCAATGTACCTGCGCTCACGCCCACGCCCACGCTTTCGCCCACGTTCTCAGGGAGTGAAACGCCGACCGCCACGCCTACCTACGCGGCGCCGATCGCCGTCTTCCCCCCGCGCGATGCCAGCGCCAGCGCCCGCACATTCCTGCTCCAGTGGCTGAGCGCAGGGGTGCTGCAGCCGCAGCAGGTCTATGTCGTGCAGATCGAAGACAGCACAGCCGGGACGAGTTTCACCGGCGTCACCACAGACACGTCATACGAGCTGCCGCGCAGCCTGCTCCCGGCGGACGGTCAAACCCACCAGATGCGCTGGCGCGTCAGCGTGGGCGAGCCCAACAACACCGGCGCATATCGATTAATCGGCGGCGAGGCGCCCTGGAACACGTTCTACTGGCAAAGTCGCTGAGGATCAGCTGCCCAACCGGCCAAATTCGCGTGCGAGCTGCTCACTGCTCAGATGCAGCATCGTTGGTCGGCCATGCGGACAGGTCAGCGGAGAACGGCAGCGCTCCAGCTGGCGCACGATGCTCTGCATCTGCTCCGGGCTCAGCAACTGGCCCGCCTTGACTGCAGCACGCTTGCATACGCGCCGGATCAGCTTCTCCTCCACGGCCTTCTGCCCGGGCGCGCTGCCCTGCTCAAGATCCTGCAGCATCTGCGCGATCACGCTGAGCGGATCCTCGTCCGCCAGCAGGGCCGGGACGGTGCGTACGATGAACGCGTTCGGACCGAACGGCTCAATGTCAAAGCCCAGCCCCGCCAGCACCGGCAGGTTCCCCGTCAGCAGCGCTGCCTGATCCGGCGCAAGCTGCACGCTTTGCGCCTCCAGCGCATACTGGCGCACGGGCTGCTGACGCGCTTGCTCATCCATGAACGCCTCATACAGCACACGTTCGTGTGCGGCATGCTGATCGATCAGATACACCCCCGCCGGGCCCTCGGCCACAATGTAGCTCGCCCCCACCTGCCCGATGATCCGCATCAGTGGCAATGTGCGCGGCGCTGGCGCGACGGACGGGGTGGGCTCATCCGCCGGCGCGGCCTGCACAACGCGATGCCGGGCGTGCTGCCCCGGATCGGCGATATCGATCGGCAGCGTCTCCTGCGCAGCGCTCGCTTCCAGCGTCCAGGCGCGTTCTGCGGTCGGCAGGCTCGCCCCTCGCAATGCCGGGAACGCTGCGTTGTCCGCCACAGCCCGGCGCACGGCGCGCTGCACCGCTGAAAACACCGAATCGCCATCACGAAAGCGCACTTCGGCCTTGGTCGGATGCACATTGACATCCACATCTTCCGGCGGAACGCGGATCATCAGCACGGCCACCGGATACCTGCCGGTCATCAGCAGCGTATGATAGGCCTGCGTCACGGCGTAGCTCAGACTACTGTCCTGCACCCACCGCCCATTTACGAACAGCGTGATCCGGCTGCGGTCCGCACGACTGAGATCTGGTGCCGAGGTATAGCCTGACACATGCACCTGCGCATGAACGTCATCAACCTCGAACATGCTCTTGAGGTTCTCCAGGCCCAGCGCGCTGATCATCACATCCAGCAGTTGCCCGGAACCGTTCGTGCGGAAGATCTCCCGGCCATCCTGTTCCAGCACAAAACGCACCTGCGGATAGGCCATCGCATAGCGCGTGATCAGCGTGGCGATCTGTCGTTTCTCGGAAGCTTCTGACTTGAGAAACTTCAGGCGCGCGGGCGTATTGAAGAACAGGTTTTCCACCAGGATCCGCGTGCCATGTGGCGCTCCAACGGCCCGGCGCTGCTGCACCTCACCCGCCTCCATGCGCAGGTGCGTGCCTTCCTCCTCATCTTTGGCGCGCGTCGTCAACGTGACTCGGCTGATGGCAGCAATGCTCGCCAGGGCTTCACCGCGAAATCCCAGGGTCTCCAGGTGAAACAGATCGTCAGCCGAGCGCAGTTTGCTGGTGGCGTGGCGTTCAAACGCGGTCTCTACATCCAGCTGCGGGATTCCGCACCCGTCATCGGTGATCTCAATCCGCTGGCGCCCGTCGCCCTCAATCGCAACGCGGAGCACGCGCGCGCCGGCATCCAGCGCGTTCTCAACCAGCTCCTTGACGACCGAAGACGGGCGCTCGATCACCTCGCCAGCGGCGATCTTGACGACAACTTCCTGCGGCAGAACATGAATGGACACGACAGCATGCACCCGAACATCCGTGCGGACAACACCCAGAGTGTAGCCTCAGCCCGCGCCCTCAGCAACGGTTGGTCCGCCTGCGGGCAAACGCAGACGGAAGATGCTGCCCTTGCCCTCCTCGCTCTCCAGCAGCGCGCGGCCTCCGTGGCGCTCGGCGACGCTGCGTACAATGAACAGGCCCAGCCCACTGCCGCGCACGCGGCGCGTTTCAGCGCGCGCCAACCGCACATGCTTCTCGAACACACGCTCGCGATCTGCCAGCGGGATCCCCGGCCCGGTATCCGCCACACTCAACGTGACGGCGCCATCATTCGCGTTCAGCTCCACGCGAATCGTGCCGCCATCCGGCGTGTACTTCACTGCATTGTCCAGCAGATTGACGATCGCGCGCTCAAGCATGCCCGCATCTGCACGAATCAGCGGGATGTCCGCAGAAAGCGCCAGTTCCACCCGCTGTGCAGCCTTGTCCGGCGGAGTGACGAGTTCTGCCACTACACGCTGCACCAGCGCCAGCAGGTCCACCGGCTGCAGATCCATTTCATACAGTCCAGTCCCGGGATCGTAACGGCCAGCCGCCTGGATGTTCTCCACCAGGCGCGCCATGGCCTCTGCGGCATTACTGATCTTGCCAAGCATGGCCTGCTGCCCCGCAGACAGTGTACCCAAGTCACCGCTCGCCAGCGCTGAAGCTGCAAGGCCGATCGTCGCCAATGGGCTGCGCAGATCATGCGAAACCACCTGCAGAAACTCCGCATGCGTGTGCCGCAGTTGCTCATAATCCTGCCGGCGTGACAGGCGCAGCACAACCGGCGCAGTCCCGCTGCCCAACGGGCACACACTGACGGCATACACCCGCCCCAAAGCATCTTCCCAGGCGAATGTCGACGCCGACCGCACACGCTCCAGAAGCCCCACCCCCGCATCGGGCTGCGCATCGCTGAACACCTCCGTCCCGGCTGCATTCAGCATAGTCAACTCGCCCTGCCCTGATAGCAGCACGAAAGCATCGTCGATTCCGGACAGAACCGCCCGAAGCATGTGCGCCGGATCAACACTCTGGTCCACCATCGCCTGCACGACCACTTTTTGAACGGAGTACCGATTATAAGAAACGGAAGGCGCGTGAGCAAAATCCCCCGCTTACGCCGTGGGCTCAAGCTGTACGCGCCTTTGCTTCCTGCTCTCCCGTCCGCAAGAGACGATCACAGAGAATTGCACCCGTCTTCACAAACCTCACGTGCCTTTCCATCTGAATTGTGCTATAACTGCCTAAGCCTCCGCTATCCAGATGGATAAAGATCAGGCCTATGGCAGACAAAATCCTGGTTGTAGACGATGATCTCGACAGCCTCAAGCTCATCGGGCTGATGCTGCAGCGTAGCGGCTATGAGGTGGTTGCAGCAAGCGCTGGCAGCCAGGCTCTGCAGAAAGCCACGGCTGAGCGCCCCAATCTCATCATTCTCGATGTGATGATGCCGGACATGAGCGGGCTTGAAGTGTGCCGTCGCCTGCGCAAACTGCCGGATACCCAGAACATCCCCATCATCATGTTCACCGCCAAAACGCTTATCGATGACAAGGTGGCCGGCTTCGAAGCAGGTGCAGATGACTATCTGACCAAGCCAACCCACCCAGCGGAACTGGCGGACCGTGTCAAGAAGATGCTGGCACGATCCAGTACCCCGCCCCGGCCCGCCACACCGTCCTCCGGTGCGACCATCGGCGTACTCGGAGTCAAGGGCGGCGTAGGCACCAGCACCATCGCAGTAAATATCGTGGCCTCGCGCCAGATGGCCGGAGACAACCCCATCCTTGCCGATCTTCGCCTTGGCCAGGGAAGCACGGGGCTTGCGCTTGGCCTTGGCCGCGCGCAGGGCATGGCCAACATCATGTCTCGCCCGATCGAAGACATCCATGTGCGCAACATCGAAGCGGAACTGTCTGTCCATAGTTCCGGCCTGCGAATGCTTCTCTCTTCCGCCCGGCCTACCGAGACCACGATCACCGTGACGCCCGAGAAGGTCAGGGAGATGCTTCGTCAGATGCGCACGATGGGCAAGCCAGTCGTGGTCGATCTCGGTTGTGGCCTCACCCCGCTGGTTCGCAAACTGCTCTCCGACTTCGATCACATGGTGGTTGTGCTTGATCCGGTCAGCGTCACGCTCAACATGGCGCGTGACCTGTTCGTTGAACTGGACAGCATACGCCAGGATCCTTCGCGTACGCACGCGGTCGTTGTCACCCGCGCAGCAACCAGCTCACCGCCTTCGTGGAACGATATTGAACAGATTCTGGGCCGCGAAATCCGCGGTATGGTTGCACTCGCCTCTGAGCTTGCGCTGCATGCCCAGCAGGAAAAAGTGCCTGTCGTGCTGTATCAGCCTACAGCGATCGCCTCGTCGCAGATGGTCAAGGTGGCCGATGACATTGCCGCGCGCCTGCGGCCAGTCTGACGTATTGCAGCACAGAACCACGCACACGTTCCGGAGACCCCATGCCTGGATCCTCGTCAGCAACGCATAAACTACTTGCGCGCTACGAGCGGCTGATCGAAATCAGCCAACAGCTCAATTCCACTCTGGATCTCACCAGCCTGCTTCGGCATATCGTCTCAGCAGCCGTTGAGCTCACCGACTCGGAGGCGGCATCGATTCTTCTGCTTGACGACGCCACAGGTGAGCTGCGATTTGAGCAAGCTTCAAATATGTCACCCGACATGGGTGGGCTGGTCGTGCCGCTGGAAGGCAGCATCGCGGGCTGGGTCGCATCGCACGGTGAAGCGCGGGTCATCCAGGATGTACGCCGTGAGCCCAGCTTCTTCCCAAATATCGATCAGCAGTTACAGTTCCAGACGCGCAATCTGCTTGCCGTGCCCATGCACACGCGCGGCCAGGGCAGAAACAAGGTTGTCGGCGTGCTGGAAGCAGTCAACAAAAAGGATGATGGCCGCTTCACCAACGAGGATATCAAAACGCTCACCATCCTCGCCGGGCAAGCCGCCGTCGCCATCGAGAATGCGCGCCTGTTTCAGCAAAGCGATTTCATGTCTGAGATGGTGCATGAGCTGCGCACGCCGCTGCTGGCGCTCAAGACCAGCATCACCCTGCTCTCGCGTCCCGACATTCCGGAGGAGCGCCGGGCGGATCTGTTCAGCACCATGCAGGGTGAGGCTGAACGCCTCATCAGCCTCACCAACAATTATCTCGATCTGGCGCGCCTGGAATCTGGGCGCACGCAGCTTGAGATCCGTACCGTTGAGCTTGAGCTTGTGTTTCGCGAGTGTCTTAACATCGTTCAGTCGCAGGCTCAAGAGCGCGGCATTCAGCTCTCCGCATCGTCTGGTGGGTTGAAGGTGCAGGCCGACCGTGGCAAGCTCATGCAGGTCCTGATCAATCTGCTCAGCAACGCCATCAAGTACAATCAGGATGGTGGGTCCGTTTCCATGAGCGCCGTCCCCGGTGATCCACACGATCCACCCATGGTGGAAATTGCCGTGCAGGATACCGGGTATGGGATCAGCAAACAGAATCAGCGCTCGCTCTTCACCAAGTTCTTCCGCGCTTCCAACACATCAGGCACGACCACCGGAACCGGGCTGGGCCTGGCCATTGCTCGTCACATTGTCGAGGGGCATGGCGGAACCATCTGGCTCAGCAGCGAACCGGGCGTCGGTTCGACCTTCTACCTCACCATGCCGGCCAGCAGCTAGCGCGCTACATCAAGCAGCACCTTCAGCACGCCGGGACGTCCAGCATGATCCAGCGCCGCTACGCCTTGCTCCAGAGGGTATCGAGCATCAATCATCGCAGAGACGTCGATTGCGTTGGTTTCCAGCAGCCGCAGCGCCACAGGAAATGGTCCGCATCGGCTGCCTACGACCCGGATTTCCTCTACCGCGATGCGCGTCAGATCGGCTTGTGGCAGGCCGTGATATGTGCTCTTGAGCACGATACAGCCGCGCGGCTGCACCAGCTCCAGCGCTAGCGCAAAACCTTCAGCGTTGCCGGTACAGTCCACCACAATCGCGGCCTGTTTTGCCGGCAGCGCCTCTGCGGGCGCTGTTGGAATGCGCCACTGCTCCAGCACTTCCCGCGCGCGCGCGCGCCGCGCAACCACAACGACATCCGCACCGGTGTGGGCGAGCACTGCAGCGCACAGCAATCCCAGCTTGCCAGCGCCTACCACAACCACGCGCTCGCTTGGCCGCACAGCGTGCATCTCCAGCACCTGCGCTGCCGCCGCAAGCGGCTCGACAAACACCGCCGCATCATCCGATACCACCTCTGGCACCCGATGCAGATTGCGCAGTGGCAGGGCCATGTACTCGGCGAAAGCGCCATCGCGCCCACTGATGCCGATCGCAGCGCGAACACGACACTGGCTGGGGATGCCGCGGCGGCAGAAATCGCATACGCCACAGGCCACATTGATCTCTCCCACCACGCGCTGTCCAGCCCAGGCTGGCGCTTCGGGCGCAGAGACCACTTCCGCCACGAACTCATGGCCGAGTGTGCCCTCAAAATCATGATAGCCGCGAACCACTTCCAGATCAGTGTTGCAGATGCCCGCGCTGATGATTCGCAGCAGTGCCTCACCCGGCCCTGGCACGGGCGGGGTGATATCGACAACCTGTGCTGCGCCGCGCGCAGTGACCATCGCGCGCATCGTCGTCAGCTCGGTTCCGCCGAAACGGCAGCAAGTTCACGCCTGCGTTTGGCAGCGCGGTTGATGAAGGGGATCTCGCCCAGTTCCCACGACACCAGCAGCGGCACCGCAATGAAGATCGACGAGTAGGTTCCCGTCAGCAGGCCGACAAACAGGATGGCGATGAACTGCTTCACCGAATCGCCACCGAACAACAGAATGGCGATCATAATGAAAAATGCATTCAGCTGAGTCGCCAGCGACCGATGCAGCGTCTCAATCACGCTGCGGTTGACAATGGTCTCGTACGGTTCACCGAGCCGTCGAGGAATGTTCTCACGGATGCGATCAAATACTACGATCGTATCCTGCACGGAGAATCCCACGACCGTCAGCACCGCCGTCAGGAACAGCGCATCCACTTCCCAACCCAGCACCAGGCCGAGAATGGCAGCAATCCCGCATACTACCAGCACATCATGGAACATCGCAGCGATGGCGCACACACCGTAGCGCAGCGCATTCGGCACCGAGCGGAAAGCGATCACGATGAACCCGGTCACCACCACCGTCGCCACCAGCACCGCCACCACTGCCGCACGCGAAGCCTCCGCGCCCACGCTCGCGGAAAGCGACTCCGTGCGCGTCGCGCCGGCATCCAGCGGCGCCAGAGCGCCCATCTCACTCAGAATTTGCTGCTGAGTCTCGATCGGCGCAAATGGCGCACGCACCGACCAGCGATTCTCCGCCTCTGCGCCAATACGCTGGATGCTCACATTCGTGGCGCCGTTGCGCTCAAACACATCGCGAAGACCGCTTTCCGTCGCCCCTGCCGCGCTGAAGGTCAGCTCGTAGATGCTGCCGCCAACAAAGTCGATGCCGAGCGGGAAAGGTGTCCCACGCGTCAATGTCGAAAGGATCATCGTCAGTAAGCCCAGCGCAACGACTATTCCCGAAATGACATAGTACACACGGCGAAGCTGAACCAGCCGAAACACGAACATGGTCTACACCCCCAGCAGCCACAGCCGGCGCGCGAGCGGCTTCTGCAGCCAGTGCACCAGAATTCGCAGAAAAGTCCCGGTGACGAACACCGCCGTGAACAGATTCACCAGCAAGCCCAACGCCAGTGTCACTGCAAAGCCACTGACGATCGAGGCGCCCGGGGTCTGACCGAACAGGAAGAGAATGCCGCAGATGATGATTGTGGAAAAATTCGAGTCTCGGATGGACTTCCACGCCCGATCGAAGCCTGACTCCACCGCGTCCATCAGACTTGCCCCGGCGCGGAGCTCCTCCTTAATTCGCTCGAAGATCAGGATGTTGCCGTCCACCGCCGTACCAATCGAAATCAGGAAGCCTGTGATGGCCGGCAAAGTCAGCGTAATCGGGATCAGTTTGAACAGCGCCAGGTTCAGCAGCACGAAGATCAGCAGCGCCAGCGCCGCCGCCAGCCCGGGCACCCGGTAGTAGATCAGCATGAAGCACAGCACCGTGATCACGCCGATGATCCCCGCACGAATGCTGAGCGTGACCGACTCCTGTCCCAGCGTCGCACCGACCGACTCCGTACTCTCCACACGCAGCGGAATCGGCAGCGCGCCAGACCGAAGCTGAAGCGCCAGCGTCTGCGCCTCCTCCTGCGTGAAGCGGCCCTCGATCACCCCGCCATTGTCAAGCTGCGCACGAATGACCGGTGCTGACAACACCACGCCATCCAGCACGATCGCCATCGGCTGACCAATATTCGCCGCCGTGTACGGCCCGAAGATCTGCGATCCTTCAGGGGTCAGTTCGAAGCTGATGAACCACTGATTGTTCTGAAACTGCGCTGTCGCCGCCTGCAATCCAGAACCATCCATCACGGTCTCGAATGGCTGCCCTGTGACAGGGTTGACCTCCCCCCGGGGCTGATCGTCCGTCGCATCAGGCGCACTCTGCGCACGCTGCTGCTGGATTTGCAGCTGCTCCGTGGTGAAAATCCGGCGACCCTCCCAGTCCGAAGCCTGGCTGCCCAGCCCGCTGAAGTTGACGAACTCCAGCAGTGCCGTCTGCTGAATAGTCGCGATCGCTTGCTGCGGATCAGTCACCCCAGGCAGCTCCACCAGAATTCGATTGCTTCCCTGGGCGAGCACGCTTGCTTCCGTCACACCCAGTGCATTCACACGCCGCGAAACGTTGTTGGCCGCCTGCTGCAGCTCCTCCGAAGTGAAGCTGCCTGCTGGCAACTCCGCTTCAAGCAGCACGCGCAGCCCACCTACCAGGTCAAGTCCAAGCGACTGGTGCACGCGCAGGTCAATCTCCGCGCTGCCATCGTTGTTCAGATCCGCTGTGAGACCCTCTGTTCCCGGCAGACTCACCCACAGACTGAATGCCGCCAGGACAAGGATCACGATCAGCCAGACAAACTGTCGGCGCATAAGTGCATCTCTCTCAGTGTTTCACAAACTCGGTTCAGGTGCAGGGTTCAATGCGAATCCACTTCGGGCTGCCCGCCACTCATGCCGAGCGCGCGTCGTGCGGACTCCGATATCTCCTGGGGATCATACGGCCGTACCAGCGCTGCCATCAGCATGCGTACTACCAGCCCGTCGGCGATCTCGACGTAGGCAATGCCCGCCTCAGCATCGATCCGCTGCACACGACCGATCACGCCCCCGTACGTGATCATCTCATCGCCTTCCTTCAGCGCACGCACGTACTTCTGCTGCTTCTGGAACTCACGCTGCCGCGGAAAAATCACCAGCGACCAGTACGCTCCCAGAGCCAGCACCATCACCACAGCCAGTATGACGAACTCACTCACGACGCATCTCCTCCTGCATGCGCCATTATAGAACGCGGGCTCAGGATTACAATATTACGGCCTGGCGCCGCGCCAGCGGAATCGTTCTGTTGTTCCGCCCAGCGCTTTTCCGCAAGCGCGCCTGCACACTTGCGGGACTGCCCCCGCCCACCCTACAATACCGTCTCGTTCGAATGCTCATGAGCAGCGAGGACCGCACCATGCTCAGGAAATGGATCCTTGGAGTCATTACGGCACTCGCCGTCGCCCCAATCGCCGTTTCGGCAGGCGAGCGCGTCCTCTCAATTAACGGAAATGCCCAGAATGACGTCTGGTTCATCAGCGGTGAGCCTTCGATGGTGCTCAATGGCTTTGACCTGAATTCCTTCGGTGTGCAGCAGCCCGCGACAATCGATCGTGTGTCCATCGCCGTACACACGCCCGTGCCCGGCCAGCCGATCGACGTCGTGATCTACCAGGATGCCAACGGCGGATCCCCGGCTGATGCCACCGTCGCCGGGCGCACCACCGTCGACATCACGCAGGCGGGCATCTTCACTGCCGAGTTCAACCCGGCCATCACCGTCACTGCGCCCGCGGTCTGGGTCGGCTTCTATCTGCCCGTGGATTTCAAGTTCCTCAGCGACACCTCCGGGCCATCAGTACTCACCTACTGGGCGTGGACTCCCGGCGGCCGCTTTGACCCGGCCAATCTTGGATCTGCATCCGTGCTCGGCCCTGCGGATGGCTCAGCGCCCGTCAGCATCGCCATGACGGGCAAGGCGCGCATTACCCTGGAGATCACTGGCGCGAATGGCAGCACATCACCGCTTGCCACGCCGTCCGCGCCGATCGTGCGCCAGCAGCCCGGTGCCGCCAACGCCAACCTTGCCGTGCTGGTCGCCTACCCCAACTGCGGCGCGGTACTGTTTGACACCGGGGACGAAGTGGTCACCTGGGGTGACAGCATCAACCCGCAGTGCCGCGAAGTGCCCGGTTGGCAGGCGCCCGCCTCACCGCAGGGCTACACGCGGCGAGGAGTGCTCTACGACGTCTTCTTCTACAAGTCCAGCGGACTGATCTCGGGCCGGCTGGATTACGAGGTGACGCACTGCATTCGCCCCGCCGCGGAAGATCTCAACACTGCGCTCATCGGACTGGCTTATGGTGCTCCGCGTCAGTGGCGCATTCTGCCAACCGAGCGTTTCGGGGATCTGGTCTGCGCCGAAGTGCGCCACGGCGGTAATCTCTCGGTGTTCCTGCCGCCCGCCTGAGTGGGCTGCATCGTTTTCGCTCGGGTAGTACTGAAGGCCTGCACAGATGCGGATCGTAACCAATCAGCGGCTGGCAAAACGTAATCGTCAGTTCGCGCAGTACAGTTTCTTCGCCAGCTTCATCGTCCCGCTTGCCGGCTTGCTGTTGCTCAATCAGCAGACCGCTCAGCCGACAAGTGCCGGCACTTTCCTCTCGATCGTGCTTCCCTTTCTCGTGCTGCCGCTCGCGTATGGCGTGATGATCTTTGCCATCCGCTTGTCCAACCTGTGGGTGCGCGAGCCGCGCCCGGAGGCTGCCATCGAGGCCAGCGTCAAGGGGCTCGGGAATAAGGCGGTCCTGTACAACTACGTCTTCTTCCCTGCGCGCCACGTCATTTTCTCTCCGCAGGGCGTGTTTGCCATCATCACGCGCTTTCAGGATGGCAGCTATTCGACCACCGGGCGCTCGTGGGTGACCAACAAGACTGCACTGAGCAAGCTGCTCAGCTTCTTCCGTCAGGATCGCATCGGCGATCCGACGACAGAGGCTGAGCGCGCAGCTGCGCACATCAGCAAACTCCTCCAGCCGATCGCGCCCAATGTACCTGTCCAGCCGCTCATCATCTTTGTCGATCCGCGCGTCCATCTTGAGATCACCGATCCTGTTGTGCCAGTGCTCCATACCAATCCCAAAATGGGCGTCAATCTGAAGGACTATCTCCGGGATGTCGTAACTGAACGGCGTCCGACGCTGACCACAGAACAGATCGCGGAATTTGAGCGCCGTCACCTTCCGTCCGATTAGGCACACGCATTTCACCCTCTGGCTGCTGTCCGGCATCGCTCTGCTGGGCTTCGCCTGCCGCCTCTATCAGATCAACACGCCGTCTCTGCGTGGTGACGAGGCGTTTACCGTCATGCACTGGATGCGGGAGCCGCTTGCGCTCTCACTCTCCAGCCTCGTCACGATCGATCCTCAGCCACCACTCGCCTATGCCAGCTATCGGGCATTCGCGCTGCTCGTCGGCTCGGGCGAAGGGTCCGTTCGCCTGCTCTCCGCCCTCGTCAGCACCATCGGGATCGCCGCCTGCGGTGCACTCGGCAGCCGACTGGTGGGCCGACGTGCTGGGCTGTTTGCTGCCCTGTGCTATGCCCTTTCGCCAGCCATCGTCTGGCATGCCCAGGATGCGCGCAACTACGCTCTGTGGGCCGCCATCTCCCCGCTTGCACTGCTCGCAGCCCTGCGGGCGCTTGATCGACAGCGCCCGCGAGACTGGGTCATCTACGTATTGCTGGCCGTTGCAGCATGCTACCTGTACTACCTTGAGCTGATCTTTGTTGCTACGCTGAATATCTGGGTCTTTCTTGTGCACCAGCGAAAGCCAGCAACGCTGAAGCGCTGGGTCCTCTCGCAGATTGCGCTGGCGCTGATCCTGCTCCCCTGGTTCGCCCAGCCATCCCTGCTTTCCGGAGGGGGCTACGGCGGCACCGCACAGCATACTGACCTGCCGCTTCTGCTCACGCAGTTTGTGCCTACGCTGGTATACGGTAGTTCGCTCAGCGCTGCCGCGCAGATCGCAGGTGCAATCATCGCGCTCATACTTGCAACAGCGGGAGCGTGTTCGCTTTGGAACCGCCAGCGCGCCGCTGCTACTTTGTTGCTCGTGTGGGTCACCCTACCGATGCTCGCGCTATCTGCCATATCGTTACGATTGGCTGTGTTTGTCCCGCGTTATGTTCTTGCCAGCTCAGCAGCATGGTTCATACTGGTCGGGATTGGTGGGCTTGCGATGCTGGCTTCACGCAGAGCGAGATACCGCTTCTCGGGCATGGTGCTTGTCGCTTCATTTGCTGCGCTCATGATGATCAGTCTGTTCAATCACTTCTTGCTTAATGACTATGCGAAATCTCCAAACTGGCGCGCGCTTGCTCACTACCTCAGCCGCCAGGCTTCCGCCGATCACGTGATCATCAATCAGGCCGCCGATCCTGCACTCACTTTCTATCTCGACTCTGAACGCGTACCGTCGGAGTGGCTGTATCTTCCCGCCAATCCGCGACAGCCCGTCGAAGAGATCCGCGATTTGATTGAACAACGCCTCGACTCCGGACATCCCGTATGGCTCGTGGCAAGCCCGCCGGATTGGCCAAATCGCGACGTACCCCAGCATGTGCTCGCAGAGCGCGCCCAGCTTCTGCGCAGCATTCAGCTCCCCGGCCTCAGCGCCGCCGAGTACGCGCCGCCGCCGCCGTCTGGCCCCGCGCTGGCTCAGTTTGGCGAGGTGATCTCGCTGGTCGGCGTCGATATCTCCGCACTGCCCGATCCGGACGGAATGCTGCGCGTGTACCTCACCTGGCAAGCGCTGCGCGCAACCGATGCCCCGCTAAAATCCTTCCTGCATCTGCTCCCCGCTGGAGATGACCTGTCCCCCCCAACCGCGCAGGATGATCAGCTCCCGGCGGATGGCGCTATGGACAGCACCACCTGGTCCCCCAACACACGCTTCCGCGAAATCTACGCCCTCCCCGTCGCTCATCTGCCCCCGGGGCGCTACACCCTGCGCGCTGGCTGGTATGACCCACAGACGGGCTCGCGCCTGCTCCTGACTGATTCAAGCGACGGGGCCAGCATCGGTGAGATCCACCTGCCGGCCCCGTAAATGCAGCGGACGCCTGTGCAGGCGCCCGCCCTTATCAGACTTGGCCCGCTGCAGAAACAGGTTCAGCCGCCCAGTTCCTTCAGCCGCTGCGTCCACTTCTCCACCAGCCGGTTGTACGCGGCTTCAGAGATCTTACCGGCAACCAGCTGCGCATCAAGCTGATCCAGCAGCGCCTGCACTTCCTCCCTGGTCTGCGGATTCTGCGGAGCGGCAGCCGGCGCTTGCTGTGCCTGCTGCTGCCCACCGCCCTGATTCTGCATCATGTTCATCATCATCTGCTGCATCATCATCTGCTGCTGGGCCATCTGCCGCTGCATTTCGCTCATATCCGGGTTGAGCGCCGCGCCGAGCTGCTGGCCCACGCCCAGGCCCACGCCAGCGCCGGCCAGCGCACCGCCTACGCCAGGGTTCTCAGCCGCCTTCTGCGCGATGTTCAGCCGCTGCAGGCGCTCGTACGTCTCCATGCTGACGTAGTTGCGCAGCTCATCGATCGATACCTCTTTGGCCGTGAACGGATTCGATTCGAACGCCTTGATACGCATGCCCAGCGCAGCGAACTTGTCGTTCAGCTTGGCCAGCATCGCGCCTTCCAGGTCACCCAGCAGCTTGTTCGCGTCGGGGACGCTCTGCGCGCCTGACTTCAGCAGCAGTTCGCTGATCTCGCCCAGCAGCATGCTCTGAATGCGATCCTTGATGTCGCGCAGCCTCAGGCTGGGCCGCCCAACGCCATACTGCTTGACGAAGCGCAGCGCATCGTCCACGCCAATATCGATCACCCCGTGCGTGATCAGCAGCACCACGCCTACACCGCGGCCCGGCGTCTCCAGCACAATCGGCGGATTTGTGCCCCAGGGCACCTGCGGCATATCCTTGGTGTTGACGAAGTACAGGTCCGCCGTGAACGGCGTGCGCCCGCTGGTCGCCAGCCCGATCAGCCCGGAAAGGATCGGCAGGTTCGCGGTGGACAGCGTGTGGCGGCCTGGACCAAGCTTGTCCAGCACCTCACCGCTGCGCACGAAAACCGCGATCTGGCTCTCATTCACGATCACCTGCGAACCCATGCGGAAATCCCCGCCGCCCTCCTGTGGTTCGCGATACGCCAGCTCATCTTCGGCTACCAGCGTGTGATCGACGACATCAATGATGCGTGGCATTCTCATCTCCCCTTTTCAACGTGTCTAGCGGCTGCCGGCAGAACCGCCCAGCGCCTTGTCCAGGTTAATCAGCACATCCTCGCGCAGGCGAAACGCGTCGTTCGCCTCCCGCGCAATCTGGTCCACCTCGTGCAGCGCGGCGCTGATATCGCCCCCACCCTGTGCCGCCTGCTCCAGCGCCGCCAGCGCCGGATCCAGGTGCTCAAGATAGCGAACCTGCGCCTCGTCGAAGGCATACAGCCGCTCCAGCGCCTCGTCGTCCACCTTGATCGCGTCCATCAGCCCCGCATAGCCCGGCGCCGCCGCCGCCACACGATCGCGGTACATCTGCAGCCGATCCTTGACGCTGCGGGTCTCGCTCATCCGTCCGATTCCGCCGCTCTCAAGCACGCGCAGCTCGATATCCTTCAGCCGTTCGATCCGGCTGGAGAGCTGGCCGGTGATGTATTCGCGCACCATGCGATCTGCCGTCCGGCGTGCGCCCTTGTCCTGATATCCACGAAAGCCGGGGATCCGTGCGATCAGGTTCTCGATGCTTCCCCGCTGCCCCACGATCTGCTCATACAAATCGGACATCACACCCCTCCGTTGTGCTCTTGACTACGCTTCATCACGAGAGATAGTACTCTGTACCACAGAAGCGACAGCGAACAATTCCCTTGCCCACCAGCGTAATCTCACCGCCGCAGTTCTTGCACTGATGCAGATCGCGCAAACTGGCCGCATCCTCGGAGTACAGCACGCCTTTCTCCCAATTCACATATCCGCTGAACACCTGAAGCCCGACCAGCTGATGCACCATCGACTGCAGGCGGGTCGCCGGGATGCTCATCTCCAGCGCCAGGTCCGCGATCGCCACCTGCCCCCGGCTCCTGACGATATCCAGCAGTTGGCGCTGCTTCTGCATTTCCGACTGCTCGCGCTGCTGTGTCGCGCCGCGCGCCACCATGAACAGGCCGATCCCCTCCAGCAGTGCCACCGGGATGAACACCAGCCCGGCGCCAAGCGCCGCTCCACCCGCCTGCAACTCTCCACTGCCCACCTGCGTCGCCAGCCAGATGCCCGCCAGCAGCGCGAGCGCCAGCCCGCCAACGATCAGAAGTATGCCCACCAGCCGTGTATTCACACTTGTCTCCGATGATCAGCCAAACCCACGGCTGCCGCCACCGCCGCCGCCGCCTCTGAAACCACCACCGCTGAAGCTGCGTCCTCCGCTCGACCACCGCCCGCTGCTGCCTGTGGACTGTGGCCGGCTGGTCATGGCGTTCGCAGCGCCGTTGAGCATACTGCTCAGGCCAGAAGACAGCGAGTCCAGACCGTTGCTCATACCACGAGACATATCATCCAGCGAGAAACCGCCACCCGCCCGTGCCACATCGCCCGGAAAGACGGGCCCGGTGGGTATCGGCGTGCCGGCTGTGTAGCCCCCTGCCCAGCGCCCGCCCCGGTGCCGCGGATAATACCAGGGGGGCATCCCCACGAACACATCCGGCGCCTCCGCCAGTTCACGCATCCACATCCGGTCGATGCCAAAAGCGATGGCATAAGGCAGATATTCCTCGAAATGCTGCGCCGCCGCCTGCTCACCCTGCAGCTTCTTCAGATTGCGCAGATACTTTTCGAAGGCTCGCCATTTTGCCGCCTCCTCTGCACCCTTCTGTGTCTTGGAAGGCATCGCTACCGCGGCAATCACTATCGTCAGGCCGAGAATCACCAGCGCAATCGGCAAGCATGCCAGCGTATCCGCGATCGTCGGCCCTTCGTTGATCAGCATCAGAAATCCGGCTGCCGCGCCCAGCAGCGCGATCACCACGCCCGCGCCAGTCCAGAGCGAACGCGTCGTCTCCGGATTGTTACGGAAGAAACCCTCCTTCACCATCGCCTGGTAGATCGACGTGCGCAACTGCGGAATCGTCGTGTAGAAGCTGTTCCGCAGTGACTCCATCGAGCGCTCCAGCGCGCCACCCGCAAATATGCGCTCCAGCATGATCCGCTCGTGCTCTCGCAGATCACCCGCCGGCTCGTCTGTACGCTTGAAGGTGAAGGTGCTGCTCTTGCCGAACACTCCGTCGGTCTGATCTTCCTCAATCACCAGGTATCCCCGGCGGGCCAGATCCACCAGCGTCGCCATGATATCTCGCAGATCGACGCTCTCGTCAATCAATCCGCCAACGATCGACGGCGGAAGGGACGATGGCGGACTACTCAGATACTCCGGCACCACACCCAGTTTCGGATCCTGGCCTGAAGAGAAGTAGCGCGCCAGCACAAACAGCACCCCGCCAAGCAGAATCACGCCCGACACCGCTATCAGCACCAGATTGAGCACAGGCCGCGTCGTCTCATCATAGGTGCGCTGTGCGTCGTCTGTCGCCTGCCAGCGCGGCACGCGTGCATTCGGGTGATGTGGAAACTGCGCACGAATGCCGAATTCCTCTGAGCCACCGATCTGCCGATCCGCACGTGCGCGAATGGTTGTACCGTTTACCTCGATCGTTCCCGGCACGCCGTACACCTCAACCGGATCGATCCCCTCGCGCGGCGAGTAGCCATTGGGGAGCATCATGGTGATAGTGCCACTGCGTATCGGAAAGCCGAAGTGTTCTGAGGGGATCGCATTCCACCAGATCTGGTCCCCATCCGGATATACGCGAATGGCTCCTGTGACGATGTATTCGAGGACAAAGCGCGCACTGCCATCCGTGATCGGTGTGAAGAAGTTGAAACCGATCTCGTAGTTGCCGTCTTTGTAACCAGTGCAGAATGTGCCCGGTGCATTCTGGCAACCGGAGAGCAGCGCACGACCGTCCTGCAGCACACGACTTACGCTGATGCCCTCGATCCGTCCCATTGGGATCGCCGCTGTCCCGAAGCGGAACGTTCCGCTGAAGGCCATATCGTAGGTCTCGGTCACGCGAAAGGAATTTGCGACGGCATCCACCTGGTCGATGGTCACATCCCATCGATCCCACACCAGCGTTCGGCTTGACTGGGCAGCAGCGCTTCCAGTCAAGCCCAGCACCACGATCAAGACCGCATGAAGTGCTATCCAGCGCCCCAACCGACCGAGATTCGCCTTCACTTCAGTCCCTGCCTTTCGATTGCGCGGCTTTTTTCAGTATACTGCAATTGTCACACGGGGAGGTCTTCCCCGAAACAGAACTTATACGCAGCAAACAAACCGCAGTTGCATCGTCCGGCTGACGTGGAGCACTCCCCGCCAATGTCCGAACTACTCAATCAACGCATCGAACGCTATGAGATTCGCGAGCGCATCGGTTCCGGTGGCATGGCGCGCGTCTACAAAGCATGGGATACCAAGCTCGAACGGCTGGTCGCCATCAAACTGCTGCACGAGCATCTGGCCGATGATCCGGCGTTCAAGATGCGCTTCGAGCGCGAGGCGAAGGTCGTTGCCTCATTCGATCATCCCAACATCGTGCGTATCTTCGACTACAACGTCGTCGATCGCCTCGGTGATCCGCTGTGCTACATGGTGATGTCCTATATCCCCGGCAAAACGCTGCGACAGGAGATGGAGGAAACGCTGGCCGCCGGCAGCGGGCTGCCGCTGCCGCGAATCATGCGCCTGATCGATCACCTGGCAGATGCGCTTGACTATGCGCATGCCCGCGGCATGGCCCATCGTGATGTCAAGCCGGGAAACATTCTCATCAATGAAGCTGGTGCAGCTATCCTCACCGACTTCGGTATTGCACGCCTGCCACAATCGACTCGCCTGACCGAAGAAGGGGCTTCGACCGGCACGCCCGCCTACATGTCTCCCGAACAGGCTGCCGGGGAGGGCGGTGACACGCGCAGTGACCTGTACTCGCTCGGCGTGATCGTTTTTGAGATGTTTGCTGGCCAGGTGCCCTTCCAGGATGAGAATAGTCTCTCCGTGATGATGCGGCACATCAGCGCACCCATCCCGCAGCTTTCTGCCATCACCGGATACAGCAATCCCAAGCTCGACTTCTTCATTGCCAGGGCGCTCGCCAAGAATCCCGCCGAGCGATTCCAGTCCGCACGTGCGTTCCAGTCCGCCTTTCATCGCGTCTTCCGCGACGACATCCCTGCCAACGAGCTATTCGCGACGCAGGACCCGCTCAGCCCACAACAGCCCAGCCCCGCTCCTGTTGCGTCAGCTCCCGCAGTCGACACCACGGCCGTACTGCCCGCATCCGCTGCGCAAGCGGCGCGCACGCAGCACATCAGCATAATCCGTACGCTCTCCGCGCAGGTACGCGCCAATCCCAGAGCCTCAACCGGCTTCGTCATCCTGATCGCGGCACTCGTGCTCACGCTGATCATCAGCATTGTGCTCGCCAGCCGTGCAGGCAGCTCACCAGCCCTGACCGACGCGCAGGAAACGGCAGCCACTCGTGCAGTGGACGGTAGCCCTTTCCGAAGCCGGTTCGATGGCGCAGATGCCAGTGACGATCTGTGGCCGATTCTCCAGGGGAGCTTCACTACGGACATCGCGGATGGCATCTATCGCGTCGCCAACGCAGACCCTGAAAGCGCCAGCTCTGTAATCTACGGCGGCGGCCGTTATGAGAACGTCATCATCGCGCTGGAAGGGATCATCACCGCCGATAGTTCCCCGGACGCAGCGCTAGGGCTCGTCTTTCGCTATCAGGATGAGAACAACTACAACGTCCTCGCTGTCGACACTCAGGGGCGCTACGGGCTGTGGCGCCTGCAGGATGGTGAGTGGACTGAGCTGCGCTGCAACTGCAGTGAGCTGGACCGCGCATGGACTGCAAGTGATGCCATCCATCCCCAGGGCGAAACAAACGCACTGCGCGTGATGATTTCAGGCAGCCGACTGTCCGTGTATGTCAATCAGCAGCGTCTGGAAACCGTGGAGGATGACACGTGGGAGAGTGGTGCGGTCGGCATCTACCTCGGCACGCCGGAGGCTGGGCCAGCAGCCGCAGAAGTGGACGTGTTCACGCTCTCCAATACCGTCCCTTCCATGACGGGCAGCTAGCGCTCAGGACAGCGCCTGGAACACAGCCAGATACAACGGGATCAGGCAGGCGACCGCCATGAACGCCAGCACAGCCAGCACTATCGTCGGCACGTCCAGCGTGGGCTCGCGCCCCTCCTCAGGCCGCACCGGAACATAGCGACTGCTGTATCCCTGTGCAGTCGGAGGGGGATTCATAGCCGGTCTCTGAACCGGCACCGAGTACCCCGCGCTGCCCAACGCCCCCGGCGCCAGATCCACGCGCTGCGTGGCCGGGGGTGCCGATTGTGACTGGTATAGCGGGCCCGGTGGCGGGGCTGGCGTGGGCCATGCAGGAGCGGCAGGAGGTGCGGGATACGTGACAGGCGGTGCCTGAACCCCAGGTGCTGCCTGCACCGGCGCAGGCATTCCTGTGCCTGCCGGATAGCCGCGCTCCAGGTACGCGCGCAGCACATTGCCGAGCTGATCCGCCATGCGATAGCGCTGAGCCGGATCCTTGCTCATCGTCTTGAACACGATCTGCGCGATCGGCTGCGGGATGTTCGGATTGATATCAGTCACTGCAGGGACCGGCGTCTGCAAATGTGCCAGCGCCAGCTCGCGCTGGTCCTTGCCCGAATAGGGCGTCCTGCCGGTCAGCATCTCAAACAGCACAATGCCGATGGAGTACACATCGGAAGCCGTCGTCGGACGCTCACCTCGCGCCTGCTCCGGCGAGAAGTAGTGCGGGCTTCCCCAGACCACCGCCTGCCGCTCCCCCGGCTGCGCGTTCGTCAGCGCCTGCGCAATGCCGAAGTCCGTCACCTTCACGCCATCCTCGCGCGTCACAAGCACATTCTGCGGCTTGATGTCGGCATGCACGATGCCCGCACGGTGCGCAAATCCGATCCCCGCGCACAGCTGCACGCCAAACTGCAGTGCGCGCTCCAGCCCAAGCGGCGATTCTGCCTTGATGATCTTCTTCAGGTCCTGGCCGTCGATGAACTCCATCACCAGAAACTGCGTCGCGTCTGCATTCCCAAAGTCGAACACCGTCACGATGTTCGGATGCTGCAAATTGGCCACGCTGCGCGCCTCATTCTTGAAGCGCGCCGCAAACGATGCATCCGCCGTCAGGCTGGGCCGCAGGATCTTGATGGCAACCGTGCGCCCCAGCGACAAATCCTGTGCCTTGTAGATGACCGCCATCCCGCCCGACCCCACCTGCTGAATCAGGCGATAGCGGTTGTTCAGTAAGGTGTCGTTGTTCATGCCCGTTCCCAATCTGCGCTCACGGCCTGGTGAGCGGGTCAAACAGACGGCGGTATTCTAACAGTGCGCCGCGATCCGTCATACCTGCAATGTAATCGCTGACCACCCGCTCAACCGGCAACCGCTCGGCCTCGTGCCGGAACTCCGGCGGAAGCTGGCGCGGATCTGCACAAAGCGCCTCGAAAATCTCCTCGACGAACCGCTCCGCACGCCTCTGCATACGGATCACCCGGTGATGACGATACATCTGCTCATACAGGAATGCGCGCAGCTCCCGCGCCAACCGTCCAACCGACGCGCTGTAGCGCAGCACCCGCTCTGGCAGCCGCTGCACTGCGACCGCGCTTTCGGGCGCCAGCACATCCAGCAGCGCCGAAGCGCCCTCCGTGACATCGTCCACCAGCAGCCCCACCACCTCGCGCACAAGGATGTGTCGGCGCACTTCGTCGACCACAGCCGCATCTACCGGCCAGTCCCTCCGCGTACACACCTCGCGCCAGATCGACAGCTCGGGCAGCATCTGCGGCGTGATCAGCCCCGCACTGATGCCGTCATCGAGATCATGCGCCGCATACGCCAGCTCATCCGAAAAGTCGGCGATCTGCGCTTCCAGGCTGGGCCCCAGTTCCAGGTCCAGCCCCGCTGCGGCCTGCACATCCACCGTCGTTTCATGTGTCACCACGCCATGCAGAGTCTCTGCGCTGAGATTCAGCCCACGCCAGCCCGGATAGCGGTGTTCCAGTTCCGTCAGCACGCGGTACGTCTGCAGGTTGTGGTTGAAGCCACCCTGCCCCGCCATCACCCGGTTCAGTGCATCTTCGCCCGCATGCCCGAATGGCGGATGCCCCAGGTCATGCGCCAGCGCGATCGCCTCGACCAGATCCTCATTCACCGCCAATGCCCGTGCGATCGTCCGGCCAATCTGCGCCACTTCCAGCGTGTGCGTCAGCCGCGTACGGTAGTAATCGCCCTCGTCATTCACGAACACCTGCGTCTTGTATTCCAGACGCCGGAATGCAGCGGAATGCAGCACGCGATCGCGATCGCGCTGAAACGCTGTGCGATACTGCGGCTCTGGCTCGGCGGTCACACGCCCACGGCTTTCGCCCGCCAGCGTCGCATAGGGCGCCAGCGTGTTCCGTTCGCGCAGTTCAAGTGCAGTCCGGTCCAGTCGCATGCTCACCATGCTCCGCTTTTTCGGGCGGGCTTCACCGCATGGTATAATTCTAACGGGTTTCAGGCGAGTGCGTTGAGGATCTGGTGATGGACGTTGTACAGGCAGCCCGCATGATCGAATGGCTGGATGAGGAACGCAGACGCGATAAGACGCAGATCGCCACGCTGCAGGAACGTCTCGCCCAGCAGCAGGAAACGATCGACGCGCTGGCCCGCCGCCTGAACAGCATCGAGTCGGACCAGAGTGCGCTGCGCAGCCAGTCGCTACCCTCAGGCAAGGAGGGCGAAGTCGTCGATCAGATGCGCCGCGAAATGATGCAGCTTCTGGAGAACGCCGAGGCCAAGCGGCTGACCGCCGAGCGTGAGGCAGAGAGACGTGCAGAGATCGCCCGAGAGGCGGCAGCGCGCCCTGTCCGTGAACTATCCGAAAAGATGTCCAGACTCGAACGCCAGACCACGGAGCTGCCTGCGATCAACGTTGAGAAGGATCGTCTATCCAGCACCGTCGCCTCATTACAGCAGCGCGTCGAAGACCTGTTCAAGCGCTTTGAGGAACCCGATCGTCGCCTCGCCTTCATCGAGGAACAGCGAAGGACGGACTCGCGTCGTCTGTCCGAACTCGAGACCGAGATTCCCGAGGTGCGCAAGCAGTTCGACTCCATCAAGCCGAAGGTTTCGCTGCTTGAGGATCTTTCACTGCGCAACGAACGCAAGCTCACTGACGTGGCCAATGGCGACCGTGAGCGCCGCGAACAGATTCAGCAGTTTGTCGATCAGCAGACGCTCCTGCTTCAGCAGCGCGATCAGCAGGTCACCGAGCTCAACCGCCGCTTTGTCGAACACGACGATGCGATGAAGCGTAACATCGAGCGCTTCGACACCTGGGCAGAGGCCTACCGCGAGATGAAGCGCATCATCGACGACTTCGAGCGCATCGGCGATCGCCTCGAACGCCGGATCAACGAAGTCGCAGAGATGCAGCGCCTCAGCGAAGACCGCTTCCGCCAGGAGTGGAATGACTGGCGCGCAGACGATCAGAAACGCTGGAAGACATTCACCATGTCCACGGACGAGGTCTGGAAGCAGCACGACCGCGAGTTCGAGAAGTTCGTCCAGCGCATGAACGAGATCGATGCGCAGCTCCCGCCGCTGCAGGACAGCCTGGCGCGCATCTGGAACCTCGAACGCGAGCGTGCCCAGCTTTACCGCGAGCGCTACCAGGCGCTGCTGCTGGCACACGATACGCCGGGTGCAGGGGGCACCGCCGTATCGTCAACCACACCTGCGCAGACAGCCAGCAACGGCAGTGCTTCCGCCGCCAACCCCTCGCTGCTGCTTCGCGCCGGCGGCAGCACGCCCTGACACACAGGCATTCGGGCCCTAGCCCAGCCCGACGCCCTGTACCTGCTCAACCGGCAGCTCACCCACGTTCACGCGTACGATCTGCGCGCCCAGCGCGCTCAGCTTCTCTTCAACGCGCTCATAACCCTTGTCGATCTGCTGGATGTTGCTGATGCGCGTCTCGCCGCGTGCAGACAGCGCCGCCAGCAGCAGCGCCATCCCGGCGCGGATATCTGGGCTGGTGATGTTCGACTGCCCGTGCAGCGCTGTCGGCCCCTGCACCAGCACGCGGTGCGGATCGCACAGCGTGATGCGCGCGCCCATCCGCGCCAGCTTGTCCGTGAAGAAGAACCGGCTCTCGTACATCCAGTCATGAAACAGCACCGCGCCGGCGCTCTGCGTCGCCATCACCAACGCGATGCTCATCAGATCGGGCGGAAATGCCGGCCACGGCTGCGCCTTGATGATCGGGATGCGCTCTCCCAGATCCTGCACGATCGTCAGCGGCTGATGCGCCGGCACGTACACATCTGCCCCGCGCGCCTCGAAGATCACGCCCAGCCGCTCGAACACCAGCTGCACCATATCCAGATGCTGCGGATCTGCCTCACGAATGAGCACATCCCCGCCCGTCATCACCGCCGCGCCAATGTAGCTTCCCACCTCGATGTAGTCCGCGCCGACGCGCGCCTCACCACCGTGCAGGCGGTCCACCCCGGTGATCACCAGGCGGTTGGAGCCAATCCCCTCGATCTGCGCACCCAGCCCGTTCAGCATCGCGCACAGATCCTGCACATGCGGCTCGCTGGCAGCGTTGCGCAGCACCGTCGTCCCCTGCGCCAGCACCGCTGCCATGATCGCGTTCTCGGTCGCCGTCACGCTGGCTTCCGTCAGCAGGATTTCCGCGCCACGCAGGCGCCCGGCCTGCATGTGAAATGCCGTGCCGTCGTACTGGATCGTCGCCCCGAGCGCACGCAGCGCCTGAATATGCTGATCAAGTCGCCGCTCTCCGATCGCATCCCCGCCCGGCAGCGGCAGATGCACCTCACCCATGCGCGCCAGCATCGGCCCCGCCAGCACAATACTCGCTCGCAGTTTCTGCGCCAGCTTGCGATCTACCGCTGTCTCTGAAATCTGCCGCGCGTGCACACGCAGCGTTCGAGGCTGAAGCCACTCAATCTCTGCGCCCAGCCCGCGCATAATGTCGCATAACACACGAACATCGCCGATATCCGGCATGTTGTGCAGCACCACCGGCTCGTCTGTCAGCAAACAGGCAGGCAGCATCTTCAGTGCGGCATTCTTGTTTCCGCCGACCGTCACTTCACCGCTCAGGCGGTGGCCGCCCTCAATCACGAACTGCTGCATAGCACCTTATCCCAGCGTTACCAGTACCGAGTCGCCAACCTGCGCCCCAAACACTTCAGCTGCATTGCCCTGACGCACGGCCAGCTCCAGAAAACCATCACTGCTCAACAGGGCCAGCGGCATATCATGCGGCACTTCCGCATACGTCCGGCTGATGCCCCCCACTACCCTCCCGCGCAGCTCCACGTCCGCTCGTGCCGGGACCTGCACGCGTCGGCCTCGTTCCACGCCAAACGCTACTTCCAGATCCAGATCACCGTTCGCCGTCCACGCCAGGCGCCCCACGCTGGTGATGACATTGCCGAAGCGGTCGACGTGCAGCACCTCTCCGATCAGTGCATCGCGCTTCAGACTGAGAGTCGGCTGCGACAGCGCCACCAGATCCTGCAGCGGCGGCCCCATCGCCTCGACCGATACGCCACACGCCAGATGTGCCGCCACAGGCGCAAAGATATCCCGCCCATGAAACGTGCTGCTCACAACAGGCAGCCGATACGCCGGGTCGACCAGTTCGACAGCCACTTGCGGCTCCGATGCCAGTTCTGCCGCCACATACGACAGCACACCATTATCGGGCCCGACAAACGTGTACCCGCCCGCGCGCATTGCAACCGCCCGCCGCGCAGATCCTACACCGGGATCGACGACCACCACAAACACCGTCCCCGGCGGGAAATAGCGCACCGCGTTCACCAGCAGAAACGCAGCCTGATGGATGTTCTGCGGCTGCACCGCATGGCTCAGATCGATTACCCGCGCCAGAGGACAAATGCCGGCGATCACCGCCTTCATCACGCCGACGTACACATCCTCCAGCCCGAAGTCCGTTAGCAACCCGATGGTCGGTATCTGGGTGTTCATGCACGTTTCCTCCCGGTTTGACAGGTGGCTCCGCTAACTCTATACTACCTTAATTCAGAGCATCGAGGAAACGTCATGCTTCGTGCGCATCATCTCCATCCGCAACAGAGGTTCCCGAACGGGTGAGGATTTGCGCGCAGTTTGTCGTTCATGATATCCCCGCCCTCAGCGGGGATTTTTGTTGCCGAAAGGAGCTGTTGTGCTTGCTGTCATCGACTACGGCGCTGGAAACCTGCGCAGCGTACTGCACGCCCTGCGCACCCTCGGCGTGCAGGAATTGCAGCTCGTGCGCCAGCCCGCTGAGCTTCAGGGCGCACATCGCATCATTCTGCCGGGCGTAGGCGCATTTGGCGCGGGCATGCACATTCTGCGCGAGCGCGGCCTCGTTGCGCCCATACGCGAGGCAGCGCTGGCCGGCACGCCATTTCTTGGCATCTGCCTCGGCATGCAGTTTCTGTTCGACAGCAGCGACGAGATGGGCGACCACGAGGGGCTGCATCTCCTGCCAGGCCGCGTCACGCGGTTCACTGATCAGCCCGGGCTGAAGATCCCGCACATGGGCTGGAACCAGCTCACGCCCGTCCGGCAGTCCCCGCTGCTCACCGGCCTGCAGCACGACGCCTATGCATATTTCGTGCACAGCTACTATTGTGCCCCGCAAGACCCGGCAGATGTGCTGCTCACGTGCGATTACGGCGGCCCGTTCTGCGCGGCGGTCTCCCGCGGGAACATCTTCGGCGTACAATTCCACCCTGAGAAAAGCCAGCACACCGGGCTGCGCCTGCTGGCGAACTTTCTGGAGATGAGCGCATGATCCTCTATCCCGCCATTGATTTGCGTCAGGGTCAGGTGGTCCGCCTTCGCGAAGGGGATCCTGCCCGTCAGACCGTATTCTCCACCGACCCGGTGGCCGCCGCCCGGCGTTGGCTGGACCAGGGCGCGCAGTGGCTGCACGTCGTCAATCTCGACGGCGCATTCGGCGAAAGCAGTATCAACCTGCAGGTACTGGAGCGCATCGCCGCACTCGGCGCCCCGGTGCAGTTCGGCGGCGGCATTCGCTCACTCAGCGCACTGCAGGCGGCGTTGGCAGCCGGCGCAAGGCGCGTGGTCATCGGCACCGCCGCTGTCGAGCAGCCAGAGTTGCTGAGCGAAGCCCTGGAACATGCGGGGCCGGAAGGAGTCGCCGTCGCGCTCGACGCCAGAGACGGCCAGATCGCCACCCGCGGCTGGCAGCACGCCACACAGGCCACCCCCGAGTCCCTTGGCCGCGAGATGGCCAGCCGGGGCATCCGTCACGCGCTCTTCACTGATATCAGCCGCGATGGTCTTCTGGCCGGCGCCAATCATCAGGCCACCATCGCGCTCGCCAGCCAAACCGGCCTGCAGGTCATCGCCTCCGGTGGAATCGCCTCGCTTGACGAGATCCGCGTGCTCGCGGCCAGCCGCCAGGTCGCCGGCGCGGTCGTCGGCATGGCGCTGTACGAGGGCCGGCTGACCCTGTCCGATGCTCTGTCCGCAGCACAAGGAGCCTGAACATGCTTGCCAGGAGAATCATCCCCTGCCTCGATGTGCTCAATGGCCGAGTCGTCAAAGGCGTCAACTTCGTCGACCTGCGCGACGCTGGCGATCCGGTGGAACAGGCCGCCGTCTACGACCGCGAAGGTGCAGATGAACTGGTCTTCCTCGACATCACCGCCTCGCACGAGGCGCGCAGCACCACGCTCGATATGGTGCGCCACGTCGCCGACACTATCTACATCCCCTTCTGCGTCGGCGGCGGCATCCGCACCATCGACGATATTCGCGATACACTGCTGGCTGGCGCGGACAAGATCTCGATCAACAGCGCCGCCATCCGTACGCCCGACCTCATCGACAAGGGCGCGTGGGCTTTCGGCAGCCAGTGCATCGTCGTGGCCATTGACCCGAAATGGACCGGGGAGCGCTGGGAGGTGTTCATCAACGGCGGGCGCATCAACACCGGTCGGGACGCCCTCGACTGGGCCCGCGAAGTCGAACGGCGCGGCGCTGGCGAAATCCTGCTCACCAGCATGGATCGCGATGGCACGCGCGCCGGATACAATCTCGAGCTCACCCGCGCTGTCGCCGAAGCCGTGCGCATCCCCGTCATCGCATCAGGGGGCGCCGGCAGCCGCGAGCACTTCCTCCAGGCGCTCACCACCGGCGGCGCAGATGCAGCGCTGGCGGCCAGCCTGTTCCACTACAACGAGCTGCGCATCGCTGAACTGAAGCAGTACCTCGCAGACAACGGCCTGCCTGTGCGCCTGTATGGCTGGGAGGCTCTGTGAACCTCGAAGGCCTGCGCTGGGGCCCCGATGGCCTGCTTCCCGCTGTCGTTCAGGATGCCGACACACATGCCGTGCTGATGGTCGCGTGGGTCAGCCGCGAGTCGCTTGCGAGTACACTCGCACTGGGCGAGACCGTGTTCTGGAGCCGCAGTCGCAATGCGCTGTGGCACAAGGGTGACACGTCCGGCAACGTGCAGCGCATCCGCGAAATCCGAGTGGACTGCGACGAGGACACGCTGCTCATGCTCGTGGAACCGGCCGGCCCCGCGTGCCACACCGGCGCGACATCCTGCTTTTTTCGGTCGCTTGAGGAGGCTGCAAATGGCTGATTTTCTTCCGACGCTTGAAGGCATCATCGCGGCACGCAAGGCGCATCCAGACGCGGCCAGCTACACCAGCCGCCTGCTGACTGAGGGGTTGCCGCGCATCGCACAGAAAGTTGGTGAGGAGGCCGTCGAGGCCGTCGTCGCTGCTCTCGCACAACAGCGAGAGTCGCAGATCGCCGAGATCAGCGATCTGTTCTACCACACGCTGGTGATGATGGCAGCGCTCGATCTGACGCTGGACGACATCGGCGAGGAACTCGCCCGCCGGCATCAGCCTTCCGGCAGCAGCGGATCGAGGAAGTAGCCGCCATCCTGCGTGCCCTCAGCCGCCCAGCCGCGCACCAGCCCGTCCGCCGTCTGCACCGGCCACCACAGGATGACGCTGTCGCAGATGGGCTGGCCGGTCGTGTAAAGCAGCGTACCTTCGGGAATGAGCGCAGCCAGCAGGCCGTTCGGGCTGCGCCGTACATTCAGCGTTTGCCCGCCCTGCCCAAGCGGGCCTGAAGCCACTTCCGCCAGCATTCCCTGATTCAGTCGTGATGGCGGCGCTCCTTCACAGGCTCCGGCATACGGCGTCAGCGTCGGTGAAGGCGTGCTCGTATCCGCAGGCGTCGGTGAATGCGTTGGCGCAAGGCTGGTGGCCGTCATCCCGGCGATCGCGGTCGCCGTCCGGGCCGCACGCAGCGTCTGCAGGCGCAGCGGGGTGTTGGTCGGCGTCATTCCCTCAAGCGTTTCCTGAATGGCCTCAGCAGTGGCCGTCTGCGCCTCGAAGGTCGGCGCAAAATCAGTCGCCGCAAGCTCAGTCTCAGCCTGCTCGATCGCAGCCGCTTCTGTAGCGGTCAGTTCCGCCGGAGCCAGCACGCGGGGTGGCGTGCGAGTCGGAGTCCCCACGGGTGCTGGTGGAACCGGCTGGATCGCGGCAATCAGCAGCACAATCGCGATCAGCGCAATCGCTCCGGCTCCCGCCAGCAACCAGCGGCTCCGTGCGCTCAGCGGCTTCGGAACGTGCTTCGGCGTGGATGATGATGGTTCGCCCAGCGGCACGCTGCGCCGCGAAAGCTCCTCAGAAAGTGCGCTCAGGGCCTCCGGATACGGGAGGTTCTGAAAGTCGATGTACTGAATGCGGCTGAGCTGGAAATGCAGCTTCGCCGGTCGCCACAGCAAGGGGATCACCGGTTTCTTCTGGTCCAGCGCGTACTGCCACTCATCCTCGACATTGTGCGAGGCCATCGCATCCGGCGAAATCACCACCACCAGCGCGTCGCACACATCCAACCCCTGCTGGATGGCGCTGCTCCATTTCATACCAGGTGGAATGTCCTGCACGTCGATCCAGACATCCGCGCCCATATCGGACAACGAACGCGCAAGCTGAAGCGCAAAATCCGCATCTTTTCGGCTGTAACTGACGAATATGCTCGACATCGCGATCGCCTGCCGCACGGGCTTCTCATCGGTATACTATAAGCGCGTGCGCAGACCGGCGCAACCGCAGCGCCCGGATGCACGCCGTGCAGGGGAGGAACCCGATGACCGCCGAAGGGCGTTACGTCGCTGAGACCAGTTTTCATGTCCGCTACGCCGAAACCGATGCCATGGGCATCGTGCATCACGCCAGCTATGTGGTCTATCTGGAGGAGGGACGCAGCACCTATGCGCGGCAGCGCGGGCACAGCTACGCCGAATTCGAAGCCACCGGCCACGCGCTGGCTGTCACTGAGGTCCACGCCCGCTACCTGCATGCCGCGCGCTACGATCAGCGGCTGACCGTGCGCTGCTGGCTGGCCGAGATCCGAAGCCGAACGCTCACATTCGAATACGAGATCGTCGACGATGCAGGC
>CAZZJW010000027.1:0-46259 GCA_964654755.1 uncultured Pleurocapsa sp.
GCGTTGATGTCGTCGAGATTGACTTCGCCATAGGCCGGCGCGAACGCAGTACAGGCTGCCGCCTGCTGGTCTGCGGCGATGTCAGCGCGCGGGGCGATCAGCGGATCCTGCGGATTGAAGTAGTTCCACGTCGCCCGGCTGATGCCTTCGATGAGCGCCCAGGCGCGCTGGTAGCTGAAGAAATCGCCCGCCTGCCACAGGAAGACCGCGATCACGTAGTGCCGGCCGCTGGGTGAGAACACGATCCCCGCATCCCCATGCACATCATCCAGCCAGCCGTTCTTGTGCGCGATCGGGACGCCTGCCGGGATGCCGCCCTGCAGCAGCCTGCCCAGGTCGTTGGCGCTCATCAGATTGAGCATCTGCCGGCATTCCTGCTGTGTGAAGGCGCCATCGGGATAGGCGGCGATCAGCCCGGAACCGTACATCGCGCAGTCGTAGATCAGGCTGAAGAGCGTGCCGAGATCCTCTGTAGTGGTCTGGTTAAACGGATCGGCGCCGGTGTTGAAGCTGGCATTGGGCGCGGTGGTGGGCGCGGGGATGGAACCGAGCACCTGATCGCCACCCAGGAAGAGCGGAGCGGAGATATAGGAGTTGCGCGCGCCGAGCGCCTGCATCGTGTTGGTGACATCGGCGATGCCCGCGTACAGGTCGCTGTTTCCGATCAGCTGCATGAGCGTGTTCGACGAGCTGTTGTTGCTGCACAGCAGCGACTGCGCCATGAGGTTAGCGATGTCGTCGTTCGGGGCGAAGAGCAGGTTGCGGAAGTAATCGACGAGGATCGAGACCTTCACCGTGCTGGCGGCGGACATGGCGACATCGCTGAGGATGTTGACTTCCGCCCCGGTCTGCAGATCCATGACGAATACGGACGCGACCGACTCCTGGCCGTCGTAGATGAAGCCCTGAGAGTCGAGGTAGGCGATGATCTCGTCGCGCAGCGCGCTGATCTCTGGCAGCGAGACATCGGTGCTGCTGACCGGCAGGATGACCTGGCGGTTGGCCGGATCGCGCAAGGCGGCATCGACCGCACTGATCGCCCGGTCGACATCCATTTTGTATCCGGTGCTCCCGGAGCGGATGGTGAGCGTTTGCAGATCGTACTCCGCCGGGCCGGGCGCGCGATCATAACGGCGTGCGATATCGAGCAGGAAGTTCTCCAGCAGGCGTTCCTGATAGTCCGCGGACAGCTCAATGCTGAGCGACTGCTGCGTTTGCTGGCCGCTGAGGAAGCTGATGAAGCGCTGCCAGAACGACGACTCGCTCAGGCTGGCGGCGCGCGCGGCGGCGAGCATGGACTCCTGGTTGGTGCGAAAACCGACGGAGGCCGGGTCGAACTGGATTGGACTGTTGGCATACCACAGTGTGATCGGCTGGGCGTAGGCCTGCTCCCAGCGGTTGACCGCTTCGACAGGGCTGAGCCCGCCGACATCGACGCCGCCTACCTTGACATCGACGGACAGTGTGTCCTGCTGCTGGCTGAAGCGCACGAGCTCGAGTGCAAACAGGCCAATTGCCAGGAAGATGCACAGCCACGAGAAGAGCGCGATGATGGGGATGCGACGGGCGCGGCGGCGAGTGCCGAGGCCGGTCAAACCAGTTGCCATAACAGGAAGACCGCTGATGAATGGACGAGCACCACGAGTGCGAGTCTACAGGTGGTGGGGGAAGGCGTCAACGCTGGTTGGGAGTCGCTCGGCCTACGCCGTGTGCTTCGGGTGATCTTAAGTCTGCGAATACATGCGAAAGAATCTGCCTGTAGTATACTCATGGTGCGGGAAGTGTACGCCAGTCGGAAGGGACGCCTGTGCCGCCTTCATCTGACATCACGCGAGTTCTGGTCGTTTTTCCAGGGGATCTGATTTACTACCTGGCGATCTTTGGGATTTCGCAGGCGGCGCTTCTGGTTGCGCTGGGTCTGTGGCTGCGGCGCCGCGACAACCGGACGGCGCGCCTGTATGCGCTTGGGACGGGCGCTGCAGTGCTGGCGTGGATGCTGCTGATGGTCAGCGCGCTGTTCGCGCTGCTCACCAGTACGCCGCTCGAGTCGATCCTGGCGCCAATTGATCGGCTTTCTCATACGCTGGTCATTCTGGTCCTGGGCTGGGTATTCGTCACTGCCGATCACGAACGCTTCGGCAGGGCAGGAAATGTACTGCTGCTGGTGCTGCTGGCGTTGCTTGGAGCGAGCTACATCGTCACCGGCATCGAGTGGGCGGGCGTGTACGCCGCTACCGAGTTCAATGCGTTCTCCTCACACCGCGCCTGGCTGGCGATAAACCTGGCGCTCGCGCTGGCGGGGCTGGTGCTGAGCGCAGCTTACTTCCGCGTGGTGCGCGATGCGCCGCTGAAGATGGTGTATTTCGGTGTGCTGGCGCTTGGGGCAGCGCTGGCCCTGGCGATTCCAGCGACGGGTGACTACTCCGGTGTGACGCGGATGGCATTTCTGGCCGCGATGGTGCTGGCGCTCGGCGTCGTGTATCGCGCCGCGATTGTTGGTTATGAGGAGGCGCGCGTCGCAGCGCTGGCGTCTCAGCGCCAGGCTGAACCGTTGCCCTCTGCGACGGCCTCTCCAGTGACTCCCCCACCACCGCCACTACCGGTCAGTGAGCGTGAGTCCGCGCAGCTGATGAAGGCGCTCGGCCTGATGCTGGAGAAGGCAGCACCATCCGCAATCCCGGAGCGCGTGGTCAATGCCGCGCTGAACACACTCAAGGCAGATGTGGGCACGCTGCTGGTGCAGAAGGGCGCCTACGCTGAGATCGTTTACGGTCACGACCGGGCGATGGGGCGCGAGGTGCGCAGCTTCTCGCTGAACCTTGAGCCACAGCCTACGCTGGCCGATGCGATCGACTCGCGGGCGCAGCGCGTGCTGCTGCCGGCCAGCCATCGCGATGAGCTGACGGATCTTTATGGCAGGCTGGACATCGACACGAGCGGCCCGACCTACTTTCAGCCGCTGGTGAGCGATGGTGAACTGCTGGCGGTGCTGATGCTGGGCCTGCCGTATAACGGCCGCGAACTGACGGAGCCGGAGCGCGAGCTGCTGCGCGGCATCGGGATCATCGCGGCCAATCTGCTGTCGCTGAGCGCGGCGGTGCGCGGCCAGCGTATGGCCCCGGCGGCTGCTGGGGATGGTGGCAGCGTGGATGATCTGCGTGCACATCTCGCAGAAGCACGCGGTCAGATCAGTACGCTGCAGGGCCAGATCACCACGCTGCGCATCGAACTGGATGATGAGCGCAGCCGGCTGGCGCGTACGCTGGGCGATACGCAGGAGGGCCAGGCGATCTCGGAGCGCATCGTCACGCTGAACGAGGCGCATCAGAACCTGCTGAGGGAGCGCGACCGGCTGGCAGAGCGCCTGACCGAGGTCGAGAAGGCGCTGCAGGAAGGCACGCCCGTGGAGGTTGGCAATGTGCTGCGCTCGCTGGTGGAGGTGCTGCGCAGCGAAAAGGATGATCTGGCACGCCAGCGCGATCAGCTGCGCGCCGAGCTGAACGATATCCGGCGCACCGGAGTGCTTCCGGCTTCCGACAACGCGCAGGACATGCTGGAGCGCATGGGGGCGGAGAAGGCGCGGGTCGAGGAAGAGCGCGACAGCCTGGGCCTGCGCCTGGCGGAGGTCGAAGCGCAGCTCGCGGTGCTCTCCGCCAGCGGTTCGGCAGACAGCCCGATCGAGATGGTGCAGCGCCAGCTTGAGCGCGACCAGATGGTGCGCGCCTTGCAGACCGAGCTGGCGAATGTCGCTGCGGATCGTGAGGCTGCCGTGCGCCAGCGCGATCGCATGCGTGCGGAGATGGACGAGTTGTCGCGCCGGCAGGAAAGCATGCGCTCGCTGCAGGCGCGCGTGCTGGCGGAGAATGCCTCGTTTGAACAGGAGCTGGTGGAGGCGCACGATGAGCTGGCGCAGCTTCGCGCTGAGCTGCAGCGTTTCGCCAACGACCACATCACGCTGGCGCAGGAGCGCGACCGGCTGAACGCCGAGCGCAGCAAGCTGGAGAATGAGCGTGAGCAGCTGCTGGCGCGCGTCGAGGGAGATCGGGCGCGTCTGCAGCAGCTTGGTGTGGATGGTGTGGGCCAGCTCACGAAGATCATCGATGAAGTTACGGCGCAGCGTGCGGCTGTCGAGCGCGAGCTGCACGAGACGCGGGACAAGCTGGCGGAAGTCGAAAACAAGATGCAGGTGCTGGAGATCCGCGCGGCATCAGTGCAGCCGCAAGTGGTCTACCGCCCAGACAACCCGGATGCGCTGGTGGGGATGGTGCAGGAACTACGCACCCCGATGACATCGATCGTCGGGTATGTCGATCTGCTGCTGAATGAGTCCGCGGGAATTCTCGGAGAGATGCAGCGCAAATTCCTGCAGCGCGTTTCGGCGAACGTACACCGTCTTTCGACGATGACCGATGATCTGATCCAGCTCGCCTATCTGGATGCCGGCAAGATCCGGCTTCGCCCGCAGTGGGTGGACCTGATCGAGGTGCTTGAGGATGCCATCACCAGCGCGTCTGCGCCGCTGCGCGAGAAGGGGCTGACGGTGCATCTGCAGCTTGAAGACGACGCACCGCCGGTGTGCGCGGATCGCGAAGCACTGGAGCAGGTCATCGGCCAGCTGCTGACGAATGCGTATCTGGCGTCTCCGCCGGGCACTGAGATTTTCATTTCGGCGCGCAGCAGGATGCAGCAGCGGCAGGTGAACGGGGGCGTGGAGAGTGCGCCTGTGCTGGAAGTGAAGTTTGAGGATCGCGGGGGCGGCATCGCGCCGGAGGATCTGGCGCGGGTGTTTGCCCGCCGATACAAGGCGGAAAATCCGCTCATCCAGGGACTGGGCGATACGGGCGTTGGGCTGGCGATCGCGCGTGCGCTGATCGAAGCGCATGAAGGCGAGATCTGGGTGGAGAGCGAGGCAGGCAGCGGGGCTGCTTTCCACTTTGTGCTGCCTGCTGAAGCAGAGCAAGTGGTGGAGCCGTAGATGCGGCGTGATATTGGCAGTGAAGTGGTCGTCGCGATTGTTGCGGTGCTGCTGCTGGCATTTGCGCTGATCTTCGGCGTGGTGCTTTCGCTCTCCGGCACCAGCAGGGGCGCGGTGCTGGCGCCGACGGCGATAGCGCAGGACAGCACAGTCAGTGCTGTTGTCGATGGGACAGCGCTGGTGCAGACGCTGCAGGTGGGTACAGAGGTGGTGCGCCTGCTGACGGCCAGCGCTGCTGCGCCTGCTGTGACGATGGAAGCCTCGACGGCATTTGACGCGACGGCGACGGCGCTGGCCGCGGAAGTGATGACTGCCGCAGCGCAAACGGCGGCCGCTTCTCCGGATGCCCTTGTGCCACCGACGGCGACGCTGACGCGCACGTCTGTGCCGCCGAGTGCGACGTTGACGCGCACGTCTGTGCCGGCGACGCTGACGCGTACGTCTATGCCGCCGAGTGCGACGCTAACGCGCACGCCTGTGCCGCCGAGTGCGACGCTGACGCGCACGCCTGTGCCGCCGACGGCGACGCTGACGAACACGCCTGTGCCGCCGAGTGCGACGCTGACGCGCACGCCTGTGCCGCCGACGGCGACGCTGACGAACACGCCTGTGCCGCCGAGTGCGACTCTGACGCGCACGCCTGTGCCACCGACCGCGACTCTGACGCGCACGCCTGTGCCACCGACGGCGACACTGACGCCCAGTGTCACGCCCAGCAGGACGGCGACGCTGACGAACACGCCAACGGTGACGGCGAGCGTTACAGCCAGCCACACCCCGACACATACGCCCAGCTTCACGCCGACGAACACAGCGACGAATACGCTGACGTTCACGCCGAGCCAGACGCCGACGCCGACGCACACGTTCACTTCTTCCAATACGCCGACGCACACACTGACGCATACGCCGAGCCGGACACCTACGCCGACGAATACGCTCACCCCTTCGTTCACACCGACGCCGCCGCTTCCAACCGCAGTGCTGCTGCCCGCTGATGGCTCTATCCCGACGCTGGTGATCACACCGCAGTTCCTGTGCGCGCTGCCTTTCGGCTGGTCGACCTATGTCGTGCAGCCCGGAGACACGCTGTATCAGATCGCGCTGGCGGTCGGTATGAGCGTGGGTGAGTTGCGCGACATCAACTGCCTGCCGAATGAGGGCGCGCTGTCGGCGGATCTGGATCTGTTCGTTCCGCAGCAGGTGCAGGTGGCTTCGCCCACTGTGGCTAGCCCGGCGCCGACCGCCGGACCGGGGACGCCGACGCGTACACCCCGCGCAGCGGTGGGCTGCAGTGCGACGGCGGCGATCACCAGCCCGCCAGTTGGCTCGATTGTCGAGACGGTGACGACGGTGTTCGGTACGGCTGCCAGTGAGGGTGCTGTGCAGTATCTGCTGGAGGTGCGTCCGGAGGGTGGGCAGCGCGAGGATCTGTATCTGCAGGCGCCGCCGCCTGTGATGCGCGCAGCGCTGGGCCGGCTGAATCCGGATTTCTACCCACCCGGCGAGTACTGGCTGCGCCTGCGGCTGCTGGATGCCAGCGGCAACACGCTGGAAGCCTGCGCGATCCCGCTGATCTTCCGCTGATTCTGCTGTGCCGTAGAAGAAGCGTGCCGCGCCTGATAGACTCGGGCGCGGTTCTGTTCATCTGTGCTCTGCGTGTGGAGTGGATATGTCGGCGACAGCGCAATCTTCGACTGGACAGCGTCGCCAGGCCTGGTATCGCCTGGTGCTGACGCTGCTGCTTGCAGCGATTGTGATCGCGCTGGCCCAGCTCCTCGCCAGCCTGCTTTCGCTGGGCAGCGCAGCGCGCGCCGACTCCGCGGGCGTGCTGGTTGCGCAGGCGACGGCGACTGCGCTGGCGAACACGCCGCCGGTCCCCGGGGGCGATGCTGTCGTGCCGCGCGCCAAGCGCGTGCCTCCGCTGCCGGCGCAGCAATTCTCGACCAACACGCCGCGCCCCCCTGCTGCGACAGCCACTCCGGAGCCTGCGCCTGCGACGCCGCGCCCGCTTCCCACTCTGTTCGTGTACGACGGCCCTGCCAGCGGCGCTGCGCCAGCGACTGCAATCCCGACAGCGGTGACGGCGGTGGACCGGCACGGTATGGATCTGCTGAATATCGTGCTGCTGGGCAATGACAATGAGATCACCGGCGAGGCGGTCGCGCGGACGGATACGATCATCATCCTGTCGATCAACCGGACGACGGGCACCGTCGCGCTGCTCAATCTGCCACGTGACCTGTACGTATACATTCCGGGTTGGACGATGCAGCGCATCAACCTGGCCTATCCGCATGGCGAGGCGATCGGCTGGACGGATGGTGGCTTCGGCCTGCTGCGCCAGACGATTTTCTACAACTTTGGCATCAATGTGCACTACTACGCGATGGTGAACCTGAGCGGCTTTGCGGCGCTGGTGGATGCAGTCGGTGGTGTCGATCTGGCGGTGGACTGTGCTATTCAGGACCTGCCGCTGATCGGGGCAGAGGTGCCCGCTGGTGCACTGCCCGCGACCGAAGAGGGTGAGTTTGTGCTGCCGGTTGGGATGCACCATATGGATGGTGCTGAGGCGCTGTGGTACGCCCGCTCTCGCAACAGCAGCACGGACTTCGACCGTGGGGCGCGGCAGCAGCAGGTGCTGCGTGCGATCTGGCGGGCGGCGCGTGAGCAGGGCCTGCTGAGTCGGGTCCCTGCGCTGTACGCCGAGGCCGCTCCGCTGGTGCAGACCAATCTGGCGTTTGAGGACATCCTGAGCCTGGTGCCGATCGCCGCCAATCTCGATCCCTCACGGATTGAGCAGTTCAACGTGCTGCGGCTGTATCACACCACGCCGTGGCAGACGCCAGACGGGGACTACGTCCAGCTGCCGGTGTATGACACGCTGCGTCCGATGCTCGAGGACTTCTACACGCCACCGACCGAGAATCAGCTGACTGCCGCAGCGGCGCGAATAGCGATATTCAACGCGTCAGGTCATCCTCGGTGGGATGAAGTCGCTGCAGCACGCCTGACCCAGGAAGGCTTTGCTGCGCTGCCGATGGGCGAGGCTGCGGAACCTGTCGCTCAGACGCGGCTGGTCGACTACACCGGGCGCACCAAGGGCAGCAGCATCGAGCAGATCGCGCAGGCGCTCAATCTGACGCCACAGCAGCTGGCGCTGGAGCCGAGCGCGACACGCGACTACGACTACGTCGTCACGCTGGGTGCGGACTACGACTCGTGCACCCGCCCCGGGGTGATGGATGTGAATGTGGCGGAGGCCGCGCCGGGCGGCTGAGAACAGTGCGGGGAAGGCGTGCTGTCGTGTGCCTTCCCCGTTGACGCGTGCTTCGTTGACCTGCGCGGGTCTCACCAGCGCTGATGCACCAGCGGGCGGATGAGCCGGTCGTAGATGTCGCGCACACCCTGCATCTGGGCATCCGTCAGTGGCGGAAGGTCGGCGGCCTGTGCGTTGGCGATGGCCTGCTCGGGCGTCTTCGCGCCGGGAATGGCGCAGGAAACGGCATCGAACATCAGAATCCAGCGCAGCGCGAACTGCGCCAGCGTCATGCCCTGCGGCATGAGCGCACGAAGCGCCTCCACGGCCTGCAGGCCGGTGTCGTAGTCGACGCCGGAGAACGTCTCGCCGACATCGAACGACTCGCCATGCCGGTTGAAGTTGCGATGATCATCCTGCGCAAAGGTCGTCGTGCGTGCCAGCTTGCCGGTGAGGAGCCCGCTGGCCAGCGGCACGCGCGCGAGGATTCCCACCTGCCGCTGCAGCGCCAGCGGAAAGAACAGCTCGCTCGGGCGCAGGCGCAGCATGTTGAAGATGATCTGCACGCTTTGCACGTTCGGATACTCGGTGGCCTTGATGGCCTCCTCGACCTTTTCCACGCTCACGCCGTAGTAGCGCAGCTTGCCGGCGCGGACCAGTTCGTCGAGCGCATCGAACAACTCTGGCTGGTAGTACACCTGGGTGGGCGGGCAGTGCAACTGCACGAGATCGAGACAGTCAGTCTCGAGGTTCTTCAGGCTGCGCTCGACGAAGGCGGTGATGTTGGCGCCGGTGTAGCCCTCGGCAGTGTGCGGGTTGAGGCGGCGGCCCGCCTTGGTGATGACGTAAAACGGATCTCGGCGTTCGCGGCGCAAGCGGGCGATCAGCCGCTCGCTGTGCCCATCTCCATATACATCGGCGGTGTCGATCAGGTTGACACCCGTATCGAGCGCAGCATGCAGCGCTCGCATGGAGGTTTCGTCATCGACGGGCCCCCAGGCTGAACCGATTGCCCACGCGCCGAAGCTGATGGTGGAGACCTGCCATCCGGTACGACCAAACGGACGATACTGCATGATGAGCTTTCCTTTCAGGTGGGGAAGCCGCCGCCGGCAGCGGAGGCTTTGCCGCGCTCCTCGCGGATGCGGGCTTCGTAGGAATCAGCGCGGTATGCGGCGATCGGGTCCGGATGCAGGCCCATCTCGATACGTGCCTGGGCCAGCAGCGGACGCACATCGGTTTCGTAGGCGTCGACCATCTCGCGATGCGCGCCCATCACATCACCGCTGCGCTGCAGTGCGGCCAGGCGCCCGGTGTTGACGATCAACGCTTTGGCATACGCCGTCTGGCAGTTGACCACGCTGATGAGCATGCCTTCGATCTTGGACTCGATGTTGAAACATTGATCGATCATGTAGGCGACGTTGGTGGCGCGCTCACCAGCCATGACCAGCTCGGTGTAGATTTCGAACAGTTCCATCGGATTGGTGCTGCCGACGATGAGGTCGTCATCGGCATAGCGGCGATTGTTGAAGTGGAAACCGCCCAGCCGGCCCTCATCGAGCAGGAATGAGACGATGTGGGCGATGTTGGTGCCCTGTGCGTGATGGCCGAGATCGACAAGCACCTGCGCCTGTTCACCCAGCTTCAGCGCAGTGGCATAGGCCATGCCCCAGTCCGCCAGATCGGTGTGATAGAAGGCCGGCTCGAAGAACTTGTATTCGATGAGCATGCGCCCGCCGGCGGGCAGGTGACGATAGGTCTCGGCCAGCGCGGCCTCCATGCGGTGCTTGCGCTCGCGGATGCTGTCCTGGCCGGCATAGTTGGTGCCATCGGCGAACCATAGCGAAAGCAGGCTGCTGCCTGTTTTGCCCATGATCTCGCAGCATTCGATCATGTGCGCCAGCGCTTCCTCGCGCACAGCGCCGCTGGGGTGGGTGATGCTGCCCAGCTTGTACTGTTCGTCCTGGAACAGATTGGGGTTGACGGCGCCGATGCTCACGCCGAGCGAGCGGGCATAGTCCCCCATCGCCTTCCAGTCGTCGGTCTTGTCCCACGGGATGTGAATAGCGACGGATGGCGCGACGCCCGTCAGACGATGAACGTAGGCGGCATCGGAGAGCTTCTCCTGAATGCTGCGTGCAGCGCCGGGATAGGGGAAGGTCTTGAAGCGGGTCCCGCTGTTGGCATAACCCCAGGAAGGGGTCTCGATGTGCTGCGCCTTGAGCAGCGCCTTGACGTGCTCAACATCGATGCCACGCGCTGCCAGCTGCTCAGTCAGTTGATGGTAGGCTTTCTCATACATACGGATGTGTCCCTTTCGATCAGAGGATACGTGGTTGCAAAACCCTGGACAAGGCGTAGAATAAAAACGTAATGTCTTTCATTGTGTTTTAATTTCCCTTCAGTGCTTTCGTTCTAGAAAGCGTCTCTATTATGGCACTGTTCGTCGAAGAACGCAGGCGTTTGATCCTGAATCATCTCAGGCAACATGGCCGTGTATCGGTGAAGGATCTCAGCGACCGCCTGGCGGTGAGCGCAGTAACGATCCGTCAGGACCTGCGCGCACTGGAGAGCGACGGGCTGCTGGAGCGCACGTATGGCGGTGCAGTGAAGGCAGAGATGCCTTCTTTGATGCCTGAATTGTCGTTTCATGTGCGCATGGGGAAGAAACGCAGCCAGAAGGACGCGATCGCGCAGTCGGCTGTGGCGCTGGTGCACGATGGCTACAGCATCGCGCTCGATTGCAGCACGACGGTGTACGCGCTGGCACCGCTGCTCAAGCGCTTCAGCAAGCTGACGGTTGTCACCAACAGCCTGATCGTCGCGCAGACATTTCTGGACTCCCCGCACGTGACGGTGTTGATGCCTGGGGGCCGCATGCGCCGGGACTCGATCTCGCTCGTAGGGAGACTGGACAGTTTCCCTGAGATCAATCTGAACATCGGCTTCTTTGGGGCGCGCGGCATCGCGCCGCATGGGGATGTGAGCGATGTCGATCTGGATGAGTGCGCGACGAAATCGGCCATGGTCAGCCGATGCGCAGAAGTGGTGGTGCTGACGGATGGTGGGAAATGGGGGCAGATCGCTCCGTACACCTTTGCGCGCTTCAGTCAGGTGCAGCGCTTCATCACGACCGAGGATGCGCCAGCAGAACTGGTGCATGCTGTGCGTGCCTGTGGCCCGCTGGTGGATCTGGTGCGCACGTCACGCAGAAACTGAGGATCCGCTTTGCAATGCTCGAAGTCTATTGACAGTTGCTGAATACGCGATACACTGGCGCGCAAAATGAAAGAAAATGAAAACATTCGCTGATTGATCAGGTGTCTTTCAAAGCGTTTACGTAATCAGGACAAACCGTCTCATGCCTCATAATCTGTGGAAAGAAGCGGATGCTACCCGGTTGCCAGACCTCGAAGGACTGGTGTATCGCAGTAATCTGCTGGGAACCGACCGCGCTGTCGTCAATATCTATGGCGGCAACACCAGCAGCAAGATCTTCATGACCGATCATGTGGGGCGGTCCGTGGAAGTGCTGGCGGTGAAGGCGTCTGGCTCTGATGTGTTGACCATTCGCGAGAAGGGCTTCGCGCTGCTGCGGATGGAGGAGATTCGTCCACTGTTTGCGCGAGAGGCCATGACCGACGAGGAGATGGTGGCCTATCTGGAGCGGACGGTGTTTGAACCGGGCCGCCCGCGCCAGAGCATCGAGACACTGCTGCACGCGTTTGTGCCGTATCCGCATGTCGATCACACGCATCCGGATGCGATCATCAGCCTGGCCTGCGCGCCCGATCCCGAAGCGGCGGCGCGTGCCGTGTACGGCAGCAGGATGGCGTATGTGCCGTATATCCGTCCCGGTTTCACGCTGAGCAAGTGGATTGGGCAGAAGGTCATCGATAACCCCGGCATCGACTGCGTGGTGATGGGGATGCATGGCCTGGTGACCTGGGGCCAGACCAGCCGCGAGACATACGACAAGTCGATTGCGATCATTCAGGAAGCCGAGGATTATCTGCTGGCGCAGCAGCGCGGCAAGCGCGTGTTCGGCCAGATCCGCGTGCACGCGCTCGATCGCAGTGCGCGGCGCGAGGTGTTCGCAGACGTGCTGCCGGTGGTGCGTGGGGCGGTTTCGCGGCGTCGTGCGGCGATCCTGCAGATTGACGACAGTGATGCCGTGCTCGATTACGTCAACAGTGAGCGCACGCCGGAGGTGAGCCAGCTTGGCGCCGCGTGCCCGGATCACCTCGTTCACGTCAAGCGGCAGCCGTTGTTTGTCAACTGGACGCCGGAGCAGGGCGTTGATGCGTTGAAGTCAGCCCTGCGCGAGGGCGTGGCGAAGTACGAGGCGGGCTACGTCGAGTACTTTGAGCAGTGCAAGGAGCCGGGGGATGAGCTGCGCGACGCTGCGCCGCGTGTGATCCTGATCCCGGGGCTGGGCATGATCAATACGGGCAAAGATGTGACCAATGCCGATGTCAGCCGCCAACTGTATCACCGCGCCATTTCGGTGATCGGCGGCAGCGAGGCGGTTGGTGGCTTCATCAGCCTGTCGGCGAAGGAAGCTTACGATATCGAGTACTGGCCGTTGGAGCTGTACAAGCTGAAGCTGGCCCCGCCGGACCGCGATTTCGCGGGACGCGTGGCGCTGGTGACGGGCGGTGCGAGCGGGATTGGGCTGGCCGCCGCGCGGCGCATGGCGCAGGATGGTGCGCATGTAGCGATTGTGGACATCAACGCGGAGATGGGCGAGGCCTCGACTGCGGAGCTGAACAAGCAGTTCGGCGAGGGCCGCGCGGTGTACGTGCGTGCGGACGTGCGGGATGAGGCGCAGGTTCGGGCTGCGCTGCAGCAGGTGGTGCTGGCGTATGGTGGCCTGGACGTGCTGGTGAATAACGCGGGCATCGCGGGCGGGGCGCCGATCACTGAGACCAGCCTGGATGACTTTGAGCGACAGATGGATATCCTCGTGAAGGGATACTTCCTGTTTGCGCGCGAGGCGTTCAAGGTGATGAAGGCGCAGGGCATCGGCGGGGCGATGGTGTTCGTGGGCAGCAAGAACAGCGTCGCTGCGGGCAAGGGCGCCAGCGCCTATAGTGCCGCCAAGGCGGCTGAAGTGCACATGGCGCGCTGCCTGGCCGAAGAAGGCGGAGAGTTCGGTATTCGCGTGAACTCGGTGCTGCCAGACGCCGTCATCCGTGGCAGCAGCATCTGGGACGCGCCCGGGTGGAAGGAAGCACGCGCTGCGCAGTATGGCATCAAGGTTGAGGAACTCAATGAGTTCTACAAGAAGCGCAATACGCTGAAGGTCGAGATCCTTCCTGAAGACCTCGGCGAAGCGATCGCGTTTCTGGCCAGCCCGCGCAGCGCCAAGACGACCGGGGCGATGCTCACGGTGGATGGCGGTGTGCCCGGTGCTTACGTTCGGTGAGATGATGACAGGCCTATCATGACCCGAGTCGTCGCAGTTGACCTGGGCGCTTCATCTGGCCGTGTCCTGCGCGTGACGCTGGACGATCACGGTCTGCGCCAGGAAGAGATGCATCGCTTTCCGAATGATGCCGTGGTCGCGGGCGGCACGATGTACTGGGATGTGCTCGCTCTGTGGAACGCCATCCAGGCGGGCGTGGAGCGTGCGAAGGATGGCGCGCAGTCGATCGGTCTGGATGCGTGGGGTGTGGACTTCGCGCTGCTGGACCGGCAGGGCCGGCTGATCGGCAACCCGGTACACTATCGCGATCCGCGCCATGAGGGCATGATGGAGTGGGTGTTCGAGCGCGTGCCGCGCCGGACGATCTACGAGCGCACTGGTCTGCAGTTCATGCGGCTGAATACCCTGTATCAGCTCGCCAGCATGATTGCCGCGCGCAGCCCACAGCTTGAGATTGCAGAAACGTACGTTTCCGTGCCGGACCTGTTCCTGATCTGGATGGGCGGGCGCAAGGTGGCGGAATTCACCCATGCGACGACCACGCAGCTGTTCAACCCGCGCCTGGGCGACTGGGACCGCGAGACGCTGCAGGCGATCGGTGCGCCGCTGCACATCTTTCCGGAGATCGTGCCGCCGGGCACGCAAACCGGAGAGTATCAGGGCCTGCGCATCATCCTGCCCGCCACGCACGACACCGGCAGCGCGGTGGCCGGCATCCCGACGACGGGCGGCGACGACTTCGCCTACATCAGCAGCGGCACGTGGAGCCTGGTGGGGCTGGAACTGCCGCATGCCGTGATCAACGACGCGGCTTACGACGCGAACGTCACCAATGAGGGCGGGGTGTACGGGACATACCGCTTCCTCAACAACGTCGCGGGGATGTGGCTGGTGCAGCAGAGCCGGGATACGTGGCGCGAACAGGGCGCGGAATACAGCTACGAGACGCTCGCGCAAATGGCGGAAGCGACACCGCCGTTCCGCAGCCTGTTCGACCCGGACGACGAGCGTTTTCTCGCCCCGGGCGATGTTCCCGCGCGCATCCGCGAGTACTGCCGCGAGACCGGGCAGGCAGAGCCGGTCGATCACGGCGCGGTGATTCGTGCGATCTACGAGAGCCTGGCGCTGAAGTATCGTTTCGTGCTGGAGCGGCTGGCACGCACCAGCGGGCGGTCATTCTCGCGGGTGCACGTGATCGGCGGCGGTTCGCGGAACAGCATCCTGTGCCAGATGACGGCTGATGCGCTCGGTCGTCCGGTGATCGCCGGGCCAAGCGAGGCGACAGCGCTGGGGAACGCGATGGTGCAGCTCGTCACGCTGGGGGCGCTGGCCTCGCTGGCTGAGGCGCGCACGGTATTGAGTCGTTCTGTCGAAACGCGTGTGTATGAACCTCGGCCGAACAGCGCCTGGGATGATGCGTTTGGCCGTTTTGAAGCCCTGCTGAAGCGGGTTTGAAAAGAGCACATTCATGGAGCCGATACTACAGCTTGAGGGCATCAGCAAATCATTTCCGGGCGTCAGGGCGCTGGAGAATGCTCGCTTTGACCTGATGCCGGGGGAGGTGCATGCGCTGCTCGGAGAGAACGGCGCGGGCAAATCGACGATGATCAAGATCGTCTCCGGCGTGTACCGACCGGATGCTGGCGAAGTGCGGGTCAACGGCGCGGCTGTGGCATTCAACAGCACGCATGATGCGCAGCGGCAGGGCATCGCCACGATCTACCAGGAGCTGAGCCTGTATCCGGAACTGACGGTGGCCGAGAATATCTTCATGAGCCACCCACCGAAGAACCGGCTGGGGATGATCCGCTGGGGCGAAGTCAACCGGCGCGCGCGGGAAGTGCTGGAATCGCTGCGCATCACGGACATGGATGTCACGCGCAAGGTTGGCGGAATGTCGGTCGGCAATCGGCAGCGTGTGGAGATCGCCAAGGCGCTGTCGCAGAACGCGCGCATCCTCATCATGGACGAGCCGACGGCTTCGCTGAGCGAGGCGGATGTGCAGCGTCTGTTTGAGATCGTGCGCCTGCTGCGCGAGCGTGGTGTGGGCATCATCTACATCAGCCACCGCATGGAAGAGGTGTTTCTGCTGGCAGACCGCGTGACGGTGCTGCGCGACGGGCACTACGTCGACACGCGCCCGGTGAAGGATGTGACGGAGCCGCAGCTCATTCAGATGATGGTGGGCCGTACGATCGATCAGCTCTTTCCCAAGCTGGAGACGACGCTGGGCAAGCCAGTGCTGGAGGTACGCAACCTGAATGCGGGCTCGCTGACGCGCGACGTGAGCTTCACTGTGCGCAGCGGTGAGATCGTCGGCATGGCGGGGCTGGTCGGATCGGGGCGCAGCGAGACCGCGCAGGTGATCTTCGGGATCAATCGGCCAGTTTCTGGCGAGATCCTGATCGATGGAAGCGCCGTCCAGGTCAAGTCGCCCGTGGACGCGATGAAGCTGGGTATCGCGTATGTGCCGGAAGATCGCGGGCTGCAGGGGCTGATCCGCCCTATGCCGGTCAGAGAGAACGTTTCACTGGCCTCACTGAAGAACCTTTCGCGGCGCTCGTTCATTGACTTTGGCGGCGAACAGCGCCTCGCTGAGGAAACGGTGCGCAAGCTTAACATCCGCGCCTACAGCACCCGTCAGATCGTCAACAAGCTGTCGGGTGGTAACCAGCAGAAGATTGTAGTGGGGAAGTGGCTGGCGCGTGAGCCGAAGCTGCTGATTGTGGACGAGCCGACGCGCGGCATCGACGTGGGCGCGAAGGCTGAGATCCACCGGCTGATGAGTGAGCTGGCGCAGCGTGGGCTGGGCATCCTGATGATTTCCAGCGAACTGCCGGAGGTGCTGGGGATGAGCGATCGCATCCTGGTGATGCGCGAAGGCAGGCTGGTCGGTGAGTTCCAGCGTGGTGAGGCGGATCAGGAGAGGATTGCAGGTGCGATGATGAGCCAGCAGACTGCCGAGGTGGCTTCGTGACGTCGATCGCTCCCGCCGAGAGCTCCACCTATCGTTATGCGGAGAAACGCCCGTGGCTGGGGGTGATCCGGCGGATCGCCACGTCGCAGGAGTTCGTGCTGCTGGTCAGCCTGATCGCACTGATCGTGTTCGTGGGGAGTGTGAACAGAAACTATCTGGGCACGAACAACCTGATCAGCGTGTTTCAGGGCAACGCGTTTGTGGCGATCGCTGCAGTTGGCATGACGATGGTGATCATCTCCGGCAACATCGACATCTCGGTCGGCGCGGTGGTCGGCGTGGTGGCGATGGTGAGCGGCAACCTGGCGGTATCTGGTGCGGGCATCCTCGCGTCGTGGATCCTGCCCGTGCTCATGAGCATGGTGATCGGCGGCGTGATCGGGTTTCTGGTGGCGTATCTGCGCATTCCCAGCATCGTGGTCACGCTGGGCCTGGCGAGCATCATCAAGGGCGCGCTGATCCTGGTGACGGAAGGGCGCGAGATCTCGGGCATGCCGGAGGGCTATGCGATCGCGCAGATGCGCCTGTTTGGCATTCCATCACCGATCTACTTCATGATCATCCTGACGATCATCGTGGCGATCTGGATGCGCTACAGCGGATTCGGACGCTCGATCTATGCGGTGGGCGGCAACGCAGAAGCGGCACGGCTGTCCGGCATCAACGACCGCCGGGTGGTGCTGATCGTCTTCATCCTGAACGGCTTCTTTGTCGGGATTGCGGGGCTGCTGTTTGCGACACAGCTCAACATCATCCGACCTACAGTCCCACCGGGGTTTGAGCTGCAGGTGATCTCTGCGGCGGTAGTCGGCGGGGTGAGCATCCTGGGCGGCGTGGGCACGGTGGTCGGCGCGACGATCGCGGCGATCCTGCTGAATGCGATCGGATCATCGCTGGTGTTTCTGCAGATTTCACCGTTCTGGATGCGGGCGTTTCAGGGCCTGCTCATCCTGGTGACGGTGCTGGTAGACTTGCTGCGCCGGCGCCGGACGCGCGGCGCGCGCGACTAGGGGCGGGAGGAGAGCGATGAGCACGCAAACCGTGGGGCATGACCCCCAGAGCAGCACTCCCACCACGTCTTCCCGGGCGCGCGACCTGCTGCAAAGCCGCGAGGCGGTGCTGTTCGGCATCATGATGCTGGCGATCGTGGTGCTGGCGCTGCTTTCCGACAAGTTCCTGACCAGTTCGAACATTCTGACGCAGGGCCGCCTGATGGCGGAGATCGCACTGGTGGCGCTGCCGATGACCTACATCATCATCACCGGCGGCATCGACCTGAGCGTCGGCGCGATTTTCGGCCTGTCGGCGATCATGCTGGGCTGGACCTGGGACAACATCTGTCTGGACCCGCTGGCTCTCAAGACGCGCGGGATGGAGTGCCTGACGCCATTTCCGCTGGAACTGTCGATCGTGCTCGCGCTGATCATCGGTGGGCTGGCGGGCTACTTCAACGGCTGGTTCATCGTCAGGATCAAGGTCCCTCCGCTGATCATGACGCTGGCGACGCTGGCGATGTTTCGCGGGCTGGCGGAAGGCATCAGCCAGGCGCGTTCGGTGCGCGGTTACCCCGACTGGTTCTTCCAGATCGGCCAGTATGATGTGTTCGGGATCCCGACGCAGATCTGGATCGTGATCATCGCGGCCATCCTGAGCGGGATCGTGCTGGCGCGCACGACCTTCGGACGCGGCTTGTACGCGATCGGCAACAACGAGACCGGCGCGCGCTTCTCCGGCATTCCGGTAGGGCGGCTGAAGCTGGCGATCTACACGTTCAGTGGGGTGATGTCGGCGCTGGCCGCCTGGATTTTCGTCTCTCGCACCAGTACCACGCGCTCTGATTATGGCATGGGCATGGAGCTGGATGTGATCGCGGCGGTGGTGCTGGGCGGGACCAGCATCTTCGGCGGAAGCGGCAGCATTCTGGGCACCGTGCTGGCGGTCGTCACCATTCAGCTTCTCAAAAACGGACTTTCCCTGGCCGGCGTGACCAACGACGCCACGATCATCGTGGTGGGCCTGGTTCTGATCGGCGCGGTGCTTGTGAACGAACTGATACAGCGCCGTTCTGGCGCAAGGTAGCCTGTTGAAAGGAGGTGGTGGACGGGCGTTCGATGCGCAGGTTGTTTGTGAACCCGTTTTCGTTCGTGGTTAAACTGTCAGGAGATCAACAATGAAGAAGTTCCTTGTCATGATGGCAGTCGCTGGCATGGCGCTGAGCGCCGTCGCCGCCTCTGCGCAGGAAAGCACGCCGTGGGATGGCGCAGACGATCTGCCCACCAACCCGCTGCTGTGCCCCGGTGAAGAGCCCGCTGCGGATGCCGAGCCTGTCGAGGCGCCCGCCTACGATGGTGGCCAGCCCACCGATGCGCCCGATCTGGCCGGCCAGCCGATCACTGTCCTCGACATTCCCAAGCTGATCGGCATTGGCTACTTCACCGCCACCAGCCAGGGTATGCAGGAAGCCGCCGAAGAACTGGGCAACGTGACGGTCACGACCGACGCGCCGACGGAAGCCAACATCGATGACCAGATTGCGGTGATCGAGAACTACATCGCGCAGGGCGTGAACGGCATCCTGTTCGCCGCCAACGACCCGGTCGCGATTGCGCCGGTGCTGCGCAGCGCGCTGGAGTCCGGTATCCGCGTCGTCGGTTTTGACGCCAACAGCGAGCCGGATGCCCGCGAGTGGTTCGTCAACCAGGCCGAGTTCAACGGCATCGGCAAGGCGCTGATCGACCAGCTCGCCGAGCAGAAGGGCGAGGACGCCAGCTTCGCGATCGTGACCAGCACGTTCACCACCCCGAACCAGGCCCGCTGGATCCATGAGATGCAGGCCTATCAGGAAAAGTGCTATCCCGATATGACCTGGCTGGCCACCCTGGAAGCGCAGGAAGACAACACCCTGTCCTACAATCAGGCGACCACCCTCCTCAATCAGTACGGTGCGGACCTGGACGGCATCTTCGGCATGACCAGCGTTGCGACGCCGGCTGCTGCGCAGGCCGTGACCGACCTGGGCCTGTGCGATCAGGTGGCGGTGGTGGGTCTGGCGACGCCGAATGCCATGAAGCCGTATGTTGAGAGCGGCTGCGTGAAGTCGGTGGTGCTGTGGAACCCGGTGGACCTGGGCTATGCTGCGGTGTACGCGATTCGCGCTGCCGCGGATGGCACGCTGGCCCCCGGCGCGACCGAGCTCGAGGCTGGCCGCCTGGGCACGCTGCCCGTGGTGAACGGCAGCGAAATCCTGCTTGGCCCGCCGTTCATCTACACGATGGACAACATCAACGACTTCGACTTCTAGACTGTCGAAGCGCTGAAACTGAGGTATCTGGGGGCGGCCTGCGGGTCGCCCCCACTTGTTTGAGGAGGACATGAATATGTCGCTGGAGGCGCTTGTCAGCCTGAGCCGCACACTGGGAGAGCCTGAGCGCCGCCTGGCGATCATCGGTGAGGGAAACACGTCGATGATGCGCGATGCCGCGTCGTTCTGGGTGAAGGCCAGCGGGCAGCATCTGGGCGGGATTGACGCGGCGGGGTTCGTCGCCGTGCGCATTTCGCCGATCCTGGCGCTGCTGGACTCGCCTCCCGCGCCGGAGATGCTGCAACAGGCATTTCTGGATGCGAGGGTGGATGCGACAAGCGCGCTGCGTCCGTCTGTGGAAGTGACGTTTCACGCGATGCTGCTGGCGGAATGCGGTGTGCAGGTGATCGCTCACACGCACCCGGTGGCCATCAACCAGATTCTGTGCAGCAGCCGGGCAGAGCAGTTCGCGCAGCGGCGCATGTTTCCGGATGAAGTGGTGCTGTGTGGTCCAAGGTCTGTGCTTGTGCCTTATGTGGATCCGGGCCTGCCACTTGCGTTGGAAATGCGGCGGCGTGTGCGCGGATACATTGAGGAGATGGGCGAGGCACCGAAGCTGGTGCTGATGCAGAACCACGGGATGATCGCGCTGGGGCAGACGCCGACGGATGCACTGAACATCACGTCGATGGCGGTCAAAGCGGCGGAGATCTTCGCAGGAGCGTGCAGCATTGGCGAGCCGACGTTCATGAGTGACGCGGATGTCGCGCACATCTACCGTCGACCAGACGAGATCTTCAGGCGGCGCCAGTTCGTGTAGTCAAATCAACGAAAAAGGCAGACCCCGTGGCCTGCCTTTTTGTTTGGCTGATCGGGCGCTGAGGCCCGTCTACTCCTTGGCTGTTGGGTCGAAGGCGTCTCGCACACCATCCCCGATGACGTACAGACACAACACGGTGAGGAAGATCATCAGGCCGGGGAAGACGACGAGGTGACCGCCCTGCGTGAAGTACTCCTGCGATTTGCTGAGCATGTTGCCCCAGCTCGGGAAGGGCTCCTTGATGCCGAGGCCGAGGAAGCTCAGGCCGGCCTCCGCCAGGATCAGGCTGCCGATATCGATGGCCAGCGTGATGACGATCACCGAGAACAGGTTAGGCAGGATGTGCGAGAACATGATGCGCAGCGGCGAAGCGCCAATCGCGCGCGCGCTGATGACGAACTCGCGTTCGCGCAGTGAGAGCGTTTCACCGCGCACGAGCCGCGTGGTGCCCGTCCAGCCGAGGAAGCCGAGCACCAGCACGAGCGTGGTGGGCGAGGGCTGAAGCACGGCAGCGATGATGATGAGCAGAAACAGCGACGGGATGGAATTAAGCGTGGAGATCACCCAGTTGACGACGTCATCGATGACGGAACCGTAGTAGCCGGTGATGATGCCCAGTGTCACGCCGATGGACAGCGCCAGCAGCGCTGCCAGAAAGCCGACAGTGAGCGAGACCTGGCCGCCCTGCAGCAGCCTGCTGAGATGATCGCGCCCCAGATCATCTGTGCCGAGAATGTGATATTCCGCTTCACCGGTTCGCTCGTTGGTGAATGCAGAGAAAGTCGGCGCCATGAACGTGTTAGCGGCATTCGTGCGCGAGAAGCTGACGTTGAGCGCGCTGGAGATTGGGTCTGCCAGTACGCAAAGCAGGGTGATCGCGATCAGCACGGCGAAAGCGAGCAGGGTCAGCTTGTCCTTGCGCAGGCGCCGCAGCGCCATCGTCGTGAGCGATTCGCCGACATCGCGGTGCTTATGCTGTGGCTCAAGCTTGGGCACTGACGAAGTGGTTGAAGTGCTTGAAGTCATCGTCAGCTCCTTAGTCGAAGCGGATGCGCGGATCGATCAGCGCGTAGAGGACATCGGACAGGATGTAGCCGAGGATGGTAGCAACAGCACTGATGATGACTACCGCCATGACTACCGGGTAATCCTGCGAGGTCACACCGCCGACGGCCAGCCGGCCGAGCCCCGGCCACGAAAAGATGGTCTCGGTGATGGCTGCGCCGCTGAGCAGGCCGGTGATGGCCGGGCCGAGGAAGGTGGCCAGCGGGATGAGCGCGTTGCGCGCGCCATGCTTGAACCACACGGTACGGCCTGATAGACCCTTGGCCTGCGCGGTGCGCATGTAGTCCTGGCTTTTCACGTCGAGCATGGAGGCGCGCATGTACCGCGAATACACCGCGATCGCGCCGGTGGCGAGGACGAATGTGGGCAGGATGAGATACTCCAGTCGGCCCCAGATGGGCGGACAGCCGCCGGTGAGCGTGGGTGGGCAGCGCCCGCCCATCGGTAGTATGCCCAGGCGCGAGCCGAATATCAGCAGCAGAATGAGGCCGAGCCAGAAGATTGGGATGGCGCTGAACGACACGGCCATGACGCGAGTGATGTTGTCGAAGATGCCGCCCTTGCGCACGGCGGCGATGATGCCAACCGGCACGCCGATGGTGAGGCCAAGCAGCAGGCTGGCCGCGCCCAGCTCGAGCGTGGCGGCGACGCGTTCGCCGATCATGTCGGTGATCGGGCGGCGGTAGAAGAAGGAACGGCCGAAATCCCCGCGCAGAATCCCTTTGCGTTCGCCCGGCGCGAAGATCAGATCACAAGGTTTGGCGTAGCACAGACTGGCGTCGTTGTTGACCCCAAGCGGGATAAGGATGGACTCGTCGGACTGGCCATCGCCGTCCGTGTCGCGGCGCATCCAGTCATCGCCGAGCAGCCAGCGAATGTACTGCACAGGCAGGGGGTCGTTGACGCCGAGCTGTGCGGCGAGTCGCGCGCGCTGCTGTGGCGAGACGCGAGGGTCAAAGGTGAGCGCGTGGACAGGGCCGCCCGGGGCCGCCGTCATGAGCAGGTACGAGAAAATGGTGATGCCGACGAAGGTGGGGATGGCCTGCAGCAGGCGGCGGAGGGTGTATTTGATCATGGGGACGGCTTTCTCACGGATAGTGAAGCCAAAGACCATCAACAAGAAGAATCAATCTGACAGTATCCTGAGCTGGTCTTTTCGGGTGAGGGGAGCGAGTGATAGCTCCCCTCACCATCAGGCATTGTGTTCAGCGCCTGGCCGGAGATTACGGCGAAGCGAGCGTCCAGCTGTTGAGGTTCCAGTACAGGTTGGACGGATAGGGCCCGAAATTGCCGACATCGGCGCCCGCAGCGTACATACCGTTCGTGGCGAACATCGGGATGTAGGGCAGGTCGTTCTGGAAGATCGCCTGCATCTGCTGGTAGAGCGACGCGCGTTCCGCAGAACCGCAACCCGCGACGGTCTTGGCCTGCGTGTTCAGGTCGTTGAACTCGGCGTTGTTCCACGAGGTGAAATTGCTGCCCGAGCCCACCACGTCCGACTGGGGCGTGAAGAGCTGGGTGGCATCCGGATCATCCGGCCAGCCATTGCGCCAGCCGAGAATGATCGAGTCGAAGGTCTGGCTGTCCATGATGTCGAGCAGCGTGTTGAAGTCGATGGTCTGGAAGTCGACCTGGATGCCGATGAGGGAGAGCTGGTCCTGGATGAGCGTGCCCATCTGGGTGCGGCGGCCGTTGCCCTCGTTGGTATAGAGCGTGAACTGCAGCGGCGTGCCGGTGGGCGTCACTTCGGTGTTGTCACCGTTGTACTCGCGCACACCGTCGCCATCCGCGTCGGTCCAGCCGGCCTCGTCGAGCAGCGCGGCGGCAGCATCGAGATCCATCGCGACCGGCGGGAGGTCGTTGGCATAGGCCCACGACGACGGGATGATGAAGGAGGTCATGCGCTGGCCTTCGCCGAAGACAGCCGCGGAGATGATCGACTCGACGTCCACTGCCTTGGCGATCGCCTGGCGCACGCGCAGATCACCGAAGATCGGGTGCTGACCCTGATCGACCGGATTGCCATCGGCGTCGAGGCCGTTCTGCGGATTGGTCGGGTCTGCGAAGTTGAGGGCGAAGTAGTCCCAGGAATTGCCGGGGAAGCTGTAGACCTGCTTTTCACCCTGATCCGCCAGATCGCGAAGCTGCGCACGGCGGGAGACAGCCGGACCATCGATCACGTTGGTCTGACCGGCGACGAACTGCTCGAAGAGCACGGTCTGGTCCGGCACGACGCGGTAGATGAAGCCCGCGGGGGCGACGGTGCCTTCGTAGTAGCTGTCGTTCCGCACCAGCGCCACCTGCTCACCGGGGTTGAGCGCGCTGAAGTTGAACACGCCAGCGCTCACTGTCGGGCTGAGGTTGAACGACGCGTCGTTCAGCTCGGTCAGGTCGGCAGGCAGCACATGCGACGGAGCCGGGTAGAGCACGCCGACGTTGCTGAAGGCGGTGCACTCGGCGCTGGCGAACGTGACGACGACGGTGTAGGGATCCGGCGCGGTCACATCGAGAATGCCGGTTGCGCCGGTTGGGTCGTAGACGTAGCCCAGAGGCGTGTCGACGATACCTTCCGCGCTGGCCTTGATGGCATTCCAGGTATAGATGACGTCAGCAGCGTCAATGGCATCGCCGTCATTCCAGGTCAGGCCCTGGCGCAGATTGAAGGTGTAGATCGTGCCGGTCTCGTCAACAGACCAGTCCTGCACGATGCCGCCAGTGGCCAGCGGCGCTTCGTAGGGCGAGAAATTGGCGCTTTCAACGTTGGCGTTGATGAAGCCCGGGAAGAGAAAGCCGGTGATCCGGCGGCTGCTGGTGTCGCTGGCGAGAATGGGATTGAACGTCGCCGGATCACCACCGAAGTTACCTTCGATGACGATCAGGCCATCATCCTGGGCCATGCTGGGAACGACGGCGAGGGCGGCAACCGCCATCGCACTCGCTGCCAGCAGCAGACGATGGAATTTCTTCATGCGAACAGCACTCCTTTGAACAACAGACAATACACTTTGAGATGCGCACCGGTCTTGCTTCACCTTCATCACGCCTGCGCATAAACATCATACCCACAGGGTGCTGAAAAGGTTCAATGCAGCCCGGCTGGCATCCTCAGTCCAGAATTCTAGCAAGACTGATCGTTATGGAACAGGCGAATTGTGAAGAAGTGATAAGTCTTCACTGAATAAGGCAAGCAAAAAGCAGGAGCCACTACTCCTGCCTGTTTGCGTTCAATATGTCGGGGTACCCGGACTTGAACCGGGGACCTCTTGCACCCCATGCAAGCGCGCTACCAAACTGCGCCATACCCCGCTATTTCAATCGAGATTCTACCCGAGAGCGGCGGATGCGCGCAAGGCATAATCTTGCCGTTTGCCTCCTCCGGACTATACTAGCGTCAGCGCCACGTTTGAGGAGCAGGCAGATGCATTCCGCAGAAACTGTTCGCCTGACCGCACTGGCATCGTGCGCTGGCTGTGCCGCGAAGCTGGATCCGGCGCAGCTTTCGCAGATGCTGCGGCCGATCAGCGACATCTTCCATCCGATTGACTACCCTGCGCTGCTGATCGGCCTGAATGAGCCGGACGATGCAGCGGTATACCAGCTCAATCCCGATCAGGCAGTGATCTCCACGGTGGATTTCTTCCCGCCGATCGTCGATGACCCGTACCTGTTCGGCGCGATCGCCGCGGCCAACGCGCTGAGCGATGTGTACGCGATGGGTGGCGAGCCGCTGTTCGCAATCAATCTGGCGGCATTTCCGGACTCCCTCAGCCTGAATGTGCTCTCTGAGATCCTGCGCGGCGGCTCGGAGAAGGTGCGTGAGGCGGGCGCGGTGATCGCAGGCGGGCACACGATTGTCGATCCGGAACCGAAATACGGATTGTGTGTGACGGGGCTGGTGCGCCCGGGACAGGCGTACACCAAGGGGGGGGCGCAGCCCGGCGATGCGCTGGTGCTGACCAAGCGCCTGGGGACCGGCGTGATCACCACGGCGGCCAAGCGTGCGCTGGCGGCTGAGGATGTGCTGGCCGGCGCGGTGGACAGCATGCTGCGCCTGAACCAACAGGCGTCGCGGATAGCGCGCCAATTCTCAGTGCATGCGATGACGGATGTCACGGGTTTCAGCCTGATGGGGCATGGGCACGAGATGGCCCGCCTGAGCCGCGCGGCGCTGCACATCCGCTTCAGCGCGTTGCAGTGGCTGGCGGGGGCGGAAGCGCTGGCGCAGCAGGACATCTTCCCAGGCGGTAAAGGGCGCAATCAGGCGCACTTCGGCAGGTGGGTGAGCTACGCGACGGGCCTGGCGGAGTGGCAGCGTTCGCTGCTGTTCGACCCGCAGACTTCCGGTGGACTGCTGATCGCGCTGCCGGGCGCGCAGGCTGCCTCGTACATCGAGGCGATGCATGTGGCGGGCGGGCTGGCATACGTGATCGGTGAAGTGCGCGAGGGTGCGGGCGAGATCGTCATCGAAGCCTGAGTTTGCGCTGAAGGCAAATCGGTTTACACTCCGCACTAATCGCATTTCCGCGAGTGAAATGGAGGTCGTCATGGCAAGCTTTCCTGCTCCGGTGCCAAAGCCGGCACAGGCGGGCGCCGCGCAGAACGTGCTGGCGCGTACACGCCTGTCTTTCGCCAACATCCGCAACGGGCCAGGCACGCAGTATCAGTCGGTCGGTGAGCTGCGTAACCAGACGCTGTGCCTGAGCTACCCGGCGACGCGCACCGCAGACAACTGGCTGTGGATCGAGCAGGGGAGCATGGGCGGCTGGGTTTCCATGACGGTCGTAACGTTCGAGAACGTCCCTGCGCCGCCGCCGCCAGTGGCTGGCAATCCGTATCAGAACGGCGTGGCGATCTGGCACTGGCGCGGCGATTCGGTCCCTGAGAGCACGATCGAGCAGTACGCGCGCAGTATTCGCCAGGTGGCGCCGCATGTGACCGCGATCCTGGTGAAGACCAGCGACTACAGCAGCACGCGTGGTGCCCGCTGGATGTCTGCATGGGACACCAAGGCTGCGATGGCGATCGACGGACCGGCGGGAATTGACCGCTGGGTGGACACGCTCAGCCGGATTGGGCTGGACTTTCACGCGTGGGCTGTGCCCGTCGGTGGTGACCTGAACGCGGAGGCTGACCTGATCATCCAGGCCTGCCTGAGGCCCGGTGTGAAGTCAATGATCCTCGACGTAGAGCCGTACGACGGCTTCTGGTCTGCCGGGCAGGCCAGTATTCGACCATTCATGACGCGCATCCGCCGGGCGCTGCCCGCGAATTTTCACATCGGCATGGCGGTGGACCCACGGGTACAGCACTTCAGCACGATTTTCCCGAACGAATGGCGTCCGTTCATCAACAGCATTCATCCGATGGCGTACTGGACGACCATGCGCCGGGATCCGGATGATGTGCTGGAGGAGACGTACCGGGTGTGGGGCCCGTACGGACTGCCGATCATCCCCGCGCTGCAGGGCGATGCACCGGCGGATGAGATCGCAGAGGCACGCGTATATGCCATCAGCACTGGCGGCGCAAAGGGGCTTAGCTGGTGGCGGGCAGGCGTGATCGGCCCGGTCGAATGGAACGCGATCAACAAGCCGATGAGCGACGCCACTCCGCCCAAGCCGACGCCACCGGACATCATGTATGGCGAGTCTCAGGTGATCAAGCCGGGTGAGGCTGGCTATAACGACTTTTCGTACTCCGGCCAGCGCGAGCTGGTGGAGTTCACCAATACCTGGGGATGGAAGGCCTTCTACACCTCCACGCAGACGCGCGCCAGCCGCAGCGCTGCACGCTGGGCGCCGACCATCAGCAAGGTGGCCAAGTATGAGGTGTCGGTCTTCGTGCCCGGACGTCACAGCTCCACGACCAACGCGCGCTATCGCATCCACGGTGTCACCGGCACCAGCAGCGAAGTCGTCGTGCCGGTCAATCAGAGCCAGGTGAGCAACCAGTGGGTGACGCTGGGCGTGTTTGATCTTGACCCGCGCTCGATCAATGCCGGCACGGTGTTTCTGAACGATCTGACCGGAGAGGATGGCAAGGAGATCGCTTTCGATGCCGTGCGCTGGCAGGAGGTGATCTATGTCGATCCGGGCGACGGCGGCAGCGTTCCGGAAGGATATGCCGATGGATACGATCAGCCAGTGGGCACCGACGCTGAGCGAAGCGGTACGACGGTGTGGGCCGGGAAGTGGTACAACGCCAGCACCTTCGCCAAGCTGTATTTCGTCGGGACGCCGAGCGAGGCGTATCACACCGGCGCCGACCTCAACCTGCCGGGTGATGGCGACGCGCGCTCGCCTGTGTATGCAGCGGCCAGCGGCCTGGTGACATTTGCGGGGCGGCTGCCGATCTGGGGAAATGTGATCATCATCCGCCACGATCCGCTCGTGGGGAGCGGCACGGTGATGTACAGCCGCTACGGACACGTCGAGAACATGCGCGTCGCGTTCAACGACCGTGTGACGCGTGGGCAGCAGATCGCCTCTGTTGGCAATGCCTTCGGTCGCTTCGCCTTTCATCTGCACTATGATCTGAGCCCGACCAATGTGCTCAAGGACAATCCTCAGGACTGGCCGGGCAAGAAGCTCGACCGGCTGCTGAAGAACTATGTTGATCCGGAGATCTTCATCCGGCAGAACCGCCCGAAGAAGCGCTGAGGGCGAACGAAAACGGGGCGATGCGTAGTCTGCGCATCGCCCCGCGTGAGTATTGCGTTTGGTGCTGTTGAACTCAGAACAGGCCCCAGTCGTCTGCGGCGCCATCCTCCATCATTGACGGATCCCACATCTCAAGGCCCATCTCGATGGTCGTCGGCGTGCCGAGGTATTCCTGGGCGGTGCGGCGGGTCTGTTCCAGAAGCTGCGGCGCATACGGGCAGAAGGGCGTGGTCATGATCATGGTGATATGGCCGCGCTCCGGCTCGATCTCCACCTTGCGGATCAGCCCCAACTCAATGATGTTCATGCCGATCTCAGGATCCACGACCACTCGCAGCGCCTCGAGCAATCCTTCTTCAGTCCTGACGCTTTCCATCGCCCCGTAATCCTCCCACTCATTTCCGTCTTGCGTCCCGGCACATTTCGTTGCCATTACACTACCATAATCCTACCACAGCGGGGCAGGTTTTCTCAGGCAATTTTTATCACAGAAATCTGAAAAATATTGACCCTCAGGGAGGGCACTGGTATACTTGCGCAGTATACCTGAGGGTAAGCGCAAAACTTAACGTGCGTTAAATCGAAGGAGGTCGCCTGAAATGGGCGCAGCACTGGAAATCCGCAATCTGCACGTGCGCGTGGAGGACAAGCCGATCCTGCGCGGCGTGAATCTGGTCGTTCGACAGGGTGAAGTGCATGCCCTGATGGGCCCGAACGGCTCCGGCAAGAGCACGCTGGCGAATGTGCTGCTGGGCAATCCGGCATATGAGGTGACGGGTGGCCAGATCATCTTCGATGGTCACGACCTGCTGGAGATGGAGCCGGATGCGCGCAGCCGCGCTGGGCTGTTCCTCGCCTTCCAGTATCCGGTGTCCATTCCCGGTGTGACGCTGGCGAACTTCCTGCGGCTGGCGATCAATGCACGCATGAAGGCGGCTGACCCCGAGAGCAAGGGGATTTCGGTGAGCGATTTCCGGCGCCTGATGAAAGAGAAGATGGACGGCCTGCAGATGGAGCACAGCTTCGCGGGTCGCTATCTGAACGAGGGCTTCAGCGGCGGTGAGAAGAAGCGCGCCGAGATCCTGCAGATGGCGGTGCTGGAGCCGAAAATCGCCATTCTGGATGAGACGGACTCGGGGCTGGACATCGACGCGCTGCGCGTGGTTTCGGAAGGCGTGAACAAGCTGCGCGGGCCGGGACTGGGCTCGCTGGTGATCACGCACTATCAGCGCATCCTGAACTACATCCGGCCGGACTTCGTGCACGTGATGTATCAGGGGCAGATCGTGGAGAGCGGCGGCGCGGATCTGGCGCTGCATCTGGAAGAGCGCGGGTACGACTGGATTCGCGAGAAGGTCGACGGCTAGCTGGGGCAGGGGAGCAGACAATGGTTGACTACACGGTCCCGAGCGAGAAGCAGCTCACAACTGAGGAGTCTTCGCTCAAGGGCGTACGCGATACGTACGATGAGAAGTACGGCTTCCATATGGAAGAGAATTACGCGTTCAAGAGCCAGAAGGGGCTGAACGCGGACATCGTGCGGCAGATCAGCCGGCTGAAGAATGAGCCGGAGTGGATGACCGAGTTTCGACTGAAGGCATACGACATCTTCCTCAGCCGGCCGATGCCGCAATGGGGTTCGGATCTGAGCGGCATCGACTTCGACGATATCTACTACTTCGTGCGCGCCACCGATCGTCAGGGCCGCGACTGGGATGATATCCCCTCCGAAATCAAGGAGACTTTCGACCGTCTCGGCATTCCGGAAGCAGAGCAGAAATATCTGCAGGGCGTGACCGCGCAGTACGAGTCGGAAGTGGTGTACCACAGCATTCGCAAGGATCTAGAGAGCAAGGGCGTCATCTTCACCGACATGGACAGCGGCCTGCGCGATCATCCGGAGCTGGTGCGTCAGTACTTCGGCACAGTGATCCCATCGAGCGACAACAAGTTCGCGGCGCTGAACAGCGCGGTGTGGTCCGGCGGCTCGTTCGTGTACGTGCCGAAGGGCGTACATGTGGAGATGCCGCTGCAGGCCTACTTCCGTATCAACACGCAGAACATGGGCCAGTTCGAACGCACGCTGATCGTCGTCGAGGAAGGCGGCTACGTGCACTATGTCGAAGGCTGCACGGCGCCGACCTACAGCGAAGACAGCCTGCACAGCGCGGTGGTGGAGATCATCGTCAAGGAAGGCGGGCGCTGCCGCTACACCACGATCCAGAACTGGTCGAACAATGTCTACAATCTGGTGACCAAGCGCGCCATCGCGCACAGCAAGGCGACGATGGAGTGGGTTGATGGCAACCTGGGCAGCAAGGTGACGATGAAGTATCCGGCGGTCATCCTGGCGGGCGAGGGCGCGCATGGTGAAGTGCTGTCGATCGCATTCGCCGGCGCAGGGCAGCATCAGGACGCCGGCGCGAAGATCACGCACCTGGCGCCGAACACCACCAGCCAGATCATCAGCAAGTCGATCAGCAAGGACGGCGGTCGCGCCAGCTATCGCGGTCTGCTGAAGATCGTGGAAGGCGCAGACAACGCCAGGAGCAACGTGGTGTGCGATGCGCTGCTGCTGGATGACCGCAGTCGCTCGGACACGTACCCGACGATTGAGTGTGACGCGCGCCGGGTGACGATGGGCCATGAGGCATCCGTCAGCCGCGTGGGCGAGGACCAGCTCTTCTATGCGATGAGCCGCGGTATGAGCGAAGACGAGGCCAATGCGATGATCGTCAATGGCTTCATCGAGCCGCTGGTGAAGGAACTGCCGATGGAGTACGCGCTCGAACTCAACCGTCTTATCCAGATCCAGCTCGAAGGCTCGATCGGCTGAGCGGGCGCGTGGCGAACTGTCTTACAGAGGAGAAGAAACTGTGGTGGTAGCTAGACAGCGTCGGGCAGCTGCGCCGGCGCAGCCCGCCTACACCCTGGCCGATGTGGAAGCGCTGAGCGCGGCGCATCATGAGCCGGCCTGGCTGCGCGAGAGCCGCATTGTGGCCTGGGAGCTGTACGAGATGATGGGGATGCCGGGCCGTGAAGACGAGGCCTGGCGGCGCACTGATTACCGGCACATTCGCTGGGACGAAGCGGGCCGCTGGATCGAACAGCCGGCGCGGCATGTCGATGTGGTGCCGGCGGCCTATCTGGAGCCGCTGATCGGCGACGAGCAGGGCGGCTTTCTGGTATTCGTCGATGGCACGCTGGTGCGGCGCGAGGTGCATCCTTCGCTGGCCGAGCAGGGCGTGGTGTTCAGCGATCTGCACACCGCCTGCCGCGAGCATGAAGCGCTGGTGCGCGAACGGCTGATGACGAAGGCCGTGCGGCCCGGTGAGGGCAAGTTCGCCGCGCTGCATGCGGCTCTGTGGACACACGGCGTGTTCCTGCACGTGCCCGCGAACGTGGCGGTGGAGCTTCCGCTGCACGTGGTGATGTACAACACGCAGCCGGGCGCCACGCATGGTCATGTGCTGGTGAGCCTGGCCGAAAACGCGCAGGCGACGATCCTGGTGGATTACCGCTCGGCGGAGGCTGAGCTGCAGTCGGCGTTTGTCGGCGCGACCGAACTGCTGGTCGGAGACGGAGCTAATCTGCGCTACGTCGGCCTGCAGGACTGGAATCGCGAGACGTATGAATTCAGCCATCAGCGCGCGCGCGTGGGCCGCGATGCCAATCTCGACTGGATCGTCGGTAACATGGGCGGCGAGCTGGTCAAGCAGTTCATCGAGGTTGAACTGGACGGGCAGGGCGCGCACGGGCGCGTGTCTGGCATGTTCTTCGCCGATCACGAACAGCTGTTCGATCAGGATACCCAGCAGGAGCACAACGCGCCGCTGACGACTTCTGACCTGCTGTTCAAGGGCGCGGCCAAGGATACGGCGCGCACGGTGTGGCAGGGGATGATCAAATCGCTGCCGAAGATGCAGAAGATCGACGGCTTTCAGGCCTGCCGCAACCTGCTGCTGAGCGAAGATGCGCGCATGGACGCCATCCCCGGGCTGGAGATCGAGGCGGACGATGTGCGCTGTACGCATGCGGCGACATTCGGCACGCTGGAAGAGCAGCCGGTGTTCTACCTGATGAGCCGCGGTGTGCCACGCCCGGAAGCTGAGCTGGCGGTGATCAACGGCTTCTTCGAGGAACTCCTCGACCGGATTCCGTTTGAACGGGTACAGGACCGCCTGCGCGCTTCGCTGGAAGACAAGATCGTCGGTCGTTAGCGCTGCCCGGGCGAACTCAAGCTCCTTTCGCGGGGCCTGCGCAGCGTGTGCAGGCCCCGCTTTGTTGAACGACATCCAAGGAGGATCGGATGCTCAAAGACCGCCTCACCCTGCCGTACGATGTGCAGGCCGTGCGCAGTGATTTTCCAATCCTGGCGCAGGCGCATCATGAGGGCGTGCCGCTGGTGTATCTGGACAACGCGGCGACCAGCCAGAAACCGCTGGCGGTGATCGATGCGATTGATACGTACTACCGCGAATACAACGCGAACGTGCATCGTGGCATCCATAAGCTGAGCGAGGCGGCGAGCGAAGCATACGAGGCGGTGCGCGGCAAGGTGCGGCGCTTCATCAATGCGGCCAGCCGGCGCGAGATCGTGTTTGTGCGCGGCACAACGGAAGGCATCAACCTGGTCGCGCAGACGTGGGGGCGTGCCAACCTGCGCGCTGGTGATGCGGTGCTGCTTTCGCAGATGGAACACCATGCGAACATCGTGCCGTGGCAGATGCTGGCCGCTGAGACGGGTGTCCATGTGCTGTATGCGCCCATCACCGCCGATGGGCTGCTGGACATGGACACGTATGCACGGCTGCTGCGCGAGCATCCGGTGAAGCTGGTAGCGGTGACCTGGGTGTCGAATGTGCTGGGCACGGTCAATCCGGTGGCTGAGCTCGCGCGGCTGGCGCACGAAGCGGGCGCGCTCATCCTGCTGGACGCAGCGCAGGCGGCCCCGCACCTGCCGGTGGATGTGCGCGCGGTCGATGCTGACTTTCTGACGTTCAGCGGGCACAAGATGTGCGGGCCCACGGGCAGCGGTGTGCTGTACGGGAAGGCGGCGCTGCTCGATGCCATGCCGCCGTGGATGGGCGGCGGCGACATGATCAGCCGGGTGACGTTCGACGGGTCCACATGGAACGATATCCCGTTCAAGTTCGAGGCCGGCACGCCGCTGATCGCCGAGCAGATCGGGCTGGGCGCGGCCATCGATTATCTGAATGCGCTGGGCATGGATGCGGTGCATCAGCACGAGCAGGCGATGACGCGGTATGCACTGGAGCGGCTGGGGGATCTGCCGTGGGTGCGCGTGTTTGGGCCGGAAGCGGCACACAAGGGCGCGGTGGCCGCCTTCACCGTGGAGGGAGTGCATGCGCACGACGTCGCGCAGGTGCTGGACAGCCAGGGGATCGCGGTGCGCGCCGGCCACCACTGCGCGCAGCCGCTGCACGGCCTGCTGGGTGTGTCGGCGACCGCCCGCGCGAGCTTTTACCTGTATAATTCGCCTGCGGAAATCGATCTCCTGATCGATGGTCTGCAGGTGGTCAGGAAGACCTTCGCGCTGTAGCAGCGCGCAGAGGGGCAGCGCACGATGTACGACTTCTACCGCGAAAATATTCTCGATCACGGAATGCACCCGCGTAATCGCGGCGTGCTCGACCCCGCGGATATCGACTACGAAGCCAACAACCCGCTGTGCGGAGACCGGCTGCGGCTGACGCTGCGGCTGGATGACCAGCGGCGGATCACTGCGCTCGCGTGGGAGGGGGAGGGCTGCGCCATCAGCCAGGCGTCGGCATCGATGCTGGGTGAGCTGATCCTTGGCAAGACTCTGGATGAGGTGCGCCAGATCAACAAGCAGTCGATCTTCGATCTGATCGGCATCCCGCTGTCGATGAACCGCGTCAAGTGCGCGCTGCTGTCGCTGAAGGTGCTGACGGTAGCGCTGTACGGACTGGGTGAGTGGGAACGCCGTGAGGAGGAGGACGAGGAGTAACCATGGCGGAGTTTCGCACGGTCGCGCGGCTGGAGGATGTGCCGCCCGGTGAGCGGCTGGTGGTGGAATACGGGCGCGAGTGGGTGGTGATTTTCAATGTCGATCATACGCTGTATGCGCTGGAGGATCGCTGTTCGCACGAGGACGTGCCGCTCTCGGACGGCATGGTGCACGGCTGTGAAGTCGAATGTGCGAAGCACGGTGCGCGATTCGATCTGCGCGACGGCCGTGCGATGGCCCCGCCGGCATTCGCGCCTGTGCGCCGCTACGAGGTGCGCGTCGTTGATGGTGATGTGCAGGTGAGACGGTGAGCGCGCCGCTGATTCTCGGGCACCGCGGCGCGCGGGCCTATGCGCCGATGAACACGCTGCCTGCCTTCGACCTCGCGCGTCAGCAGGGCGCAGACGGCATCGAACTGGACGTATGGCTGTCGAAAGATGGCGTGCCGGTGATCCTGCACGATGAGCACGTGGACGAGACCACGGACGGCACAGGCAGCATCCGCGAGATGACGCTGGCGGAGATCGAGCGGCTCGATGCCGGGCGCTGGTTTGGCGAAGCATTTGCAGGCACGCGCATTCCGACGCTGCAGGCGGTATTTGCACGCTACCCCGGCTGGCTGATCAACGTCGAGATCAAGGCCGCGGGTGATGCAGAGTATGATGTGACGGATGGCGTCGAGGCGGCGGTGGCGGCGCTGATCCGCGAGTATGACCGGGCGGCGCACACGATCGTGAGCTCGTTCAGCATGCAGGTGCTGCGGCGCTTTCGCGCGCTGATGCCGCAGGTCCCGATCGGGTATCTGTACTATGACCGCGTGCCAGCGCTGGAGGACCCTTTCATTCGCGCCTGCGAGTATTTGCACCCCTGGGAGGGGCTGCTGACGCCGGCGGTTGTGGCGCAGCTTGCCGGCTGGCCGATCAATACCTGGACGGTGAACGATCCGGAGCGGGCACGCGAACTGGCGGCGCTGGGTGTGTACAGCCTCATCACCGATGTCCCGGACGTGCTGCGCGCCGCGTTGAGTGAATAGCCGCCGTGCGCGCAGGCTGGATGCGGCTGGTCCGCTTTGGTTTCTGGCTGCTGTATCATCCGCTGGCCTTCACCTATGATGCGGTGAGCTGGGTGGTCTCGCTGGGCGCATGGCGCGAGTGGCAGCGCGGCGGGCTGGTGCGGCTGCCTGCTGATGGGCGTGTGCTCGACCTGGCGCATGGCACGGGAAACCTGCAGCTCGATCTGGCGAGCGCTGGGCGCTGGGCGGCTGGCGCAGACTTCAGCCGGCAAATGGGCGCGATTGCGCGGCGCAAGCTGACCACAGCTGGCCGTCCGGTACGCCTGGTGCGCAGTCGGGCGCAGGCGCTGCCGTTTGCGGATGGCAGCTTCTCGGGCATCATCAGCACGTTTCCTGCCGATTTCATCGTCGCGCCGGAGACTCTGCGCGAGTGCTGGCGGGTACTGGCCGCTGATGGCGTGCTGGTCGTCGTGCCGGTGGCGGTGTTCACCGACCGCGGCGTGCTGCAGCGTGCGCTGGAATGGGCCTATCGCGTGACCGGGCAGCAAAGCGGGCAGGCGAACGATGCGATCGCGCGGGCGCACGTGCAGGAGATGGCCGTCAGGCACTTCGTGCCGGCGGGCTTTGCGGTGACGGTGGACGCGCACCGGTTGGCGAAGAGCACCGCGGTCGTGGTGGTCGCGCGAAAAATGCCCTAGCCAGCACAGTGGACTTCTGCTATATTGCTCTCAACTGCATATGGTGGCTATAGCTCAGTTGGTTAGAGCGTCTGATTGTGGATCAGAAGGTCGAGGGTTCAAGTCCGTCTAGCCACCCCACTCTAAAGAGGATGTCCGCGTGACGTCCTTTTTTGTTTTCCAGATGCAGGCAAGGACGATTGCGGCAGAATGCCGAGATCGTTCAGAACGTGAGGCTGCAAGGGGGACATGGGGGGAATACAAGATAGCATGCCCCCAGCAGGAATCGAACCTGCGCCTTCGCCTCCGGAGGGCGACGCTCTATCCGCTGAGCTATGGGGGCGGATTGCTGGCATTGTAGCATGGCGAGGGCGGAGTGACAAGCCTGCCCCCGCGGCGTACAGCGTGGCGGGCTGCGTTGACCGTGGTTCAAGGATTGACAGTACGGCAGGCCCCGCTATAATCCTTCTCGTTCGTCCCGGTGGCGGAACTGGCAGACGCGTACGCTTGAGGGGTGTATGCCGCAAGGCGTGGAGGTTCGAGTCCTCTCCGGGACAATATCCTGAACGAACCGGTCTGCCAGACTGGTTCGTTTTGTTTTCCAGAGGTGGAAGATGCCAGATGCGAGAAGTGCGGAAAGCCGGCGCATGGCAATCCTCATAGATGGAGATAATGCGCAATCCAGCCTGATCGAGAAGGTCGTGCTGGAGGCCAGCAAGTACGGTGTGGTGACGATCCGCCGCATCTACGGGGACTGGACCGAGCCGCAGATGAAGGGCTGGAAGGCGACGATGCAGAATTACGCCTTCAACCCAGTGCAGCAGTTCCGTTACACGATCGGCAAGAACGCTACCGACAGCGCGATGATCATCGACGCGATGGACGTGCTGTACAGCGGTAACATCGATGGCTTCTGCCTGGTGGCCAGCGACAGCGACTACACCCGGCTGGCGATGCGCATTCGCGAGAAGGGCGTGTTCGTGATGGGCATCGGCAAGCAGATGACGCCGCGCGCCTTCGTCAACGCCTGCGACGTGTTCGTCTTCACCGAGAATCTGGTGGATAAGCCCGCTGCAAGGGAGCGCACCAAAGCAGCCGCTTCAGCAGCACAGCAGTCGACGGGCGCTGCCCCTGCTTCCAGCGCTCAGACTCCGGCAACCCCGTCGGTGCAGCCTGCGCTTGCTGAGGGCGGTGCACAGGCCAGCGGTGTGCGCGACTTCCGCGAGCTGTTCAGCGAGGCCTTCGATCTTGCAGTCGGCGACAACGGCTGGGCATTTCTGAGCGACGTGGGCACGCGCCTGCGCCAGGTGGATCCCAGCTTCGACACGCGCACGTATGGCTTTCGCCAGCTCACCCGTCTGGTCGCGGCCAACGAAGAGTGGATCGAGCTCAAGCGTGCCAAGAAGAAGAATGGTTCGGCAGTGATGATCGTTCGGCTGCGGGCGACGCCGTGAGCAGGGGGGCGAGCTTTGGCCCCCCCGTCCGCGCACAGCCCTAGGCTGGAGCGAATTCCCCGACAAGGCTAGCGACGATTTCTTCGAAGACCGCCGTATGGCGATCGATGTCCGCTTCGGTCACCTGTGGCGCGATGAGCGCCATGTTGTGGAACGGCGTCATCAGCACCCCGCGATTCAGTGACGCCAGATGCATGTAGCGATCCAGTTCCTCATCAATCGCGTTTGCGGCCTGGCCGCCATTGCCCGGCGGATTGTCGATGAACCAGTATTCGGCGCGGCAGCCGAGCTGCGTGACATGCCACGGTAGTGCGTAGTGATCAATCACATCCTGCACGCCCTGCACGAAACGGGTCGCCAGCGGAATGGTGCGAGCGTAGCACTCTGGCGTGAGGACCTCACTGAGCGTCGCGCGCATGGCAGCCAGTGAGAGCGCGTTGCCGGCCAGCGTGCCGCCGATACCGCCCGTATCCGCCTTGTCGATGCTGGTGCGCTGCCACACCCGCTCGGCGACCTCTGTCGTCATGCCGTAGGCAGCCGCAGGCACGCCGCCAGCGAGCGGCTTGCCGATCGTGAGCATGTCGGGTTGCAGGCCATACGCTGCGGTGTAACCGCCGGGCCCGCTGCAGATGGTGTGCGTTTCGTCGAGGATGAGCAGCGTGCCGGTTTCGCGGGTGATGCGGCGCAGCGCTTCATGAAATCCGGGCTGCGGATGCACGATGCCGATGTTGGTCATGACCGGCTCTGCCAGCACGCAGGCGACATCGCCCGGGGCAAGCGCAGACTCGAGCGCAGCAACATCGTTGAACTCGATGACGCGCGTGGTCATGGCCTGGTTGACGGGCGGGCCGATGTTCCCACGCCGGGGTACTGCCACGCCGTTGTGCAGCGTGATGAATGTCTCGTCGACGGTGCCGTGATAGCACCAGTTGAAGATCAGGATGAGATTGCGCCCGGTGATCTGACGCGCCAGCCGCATGGCAAAGCGATTGGCATCGGTAGCTGTGAGGACGAACTGCCAGTAGGGCAGGCCGAACCGCCGGCTGAGCTCCTCACCTACCCAGATGGAATCCTCCGTGGGAAGCATGTACGTCAGCCCCCGGGTGGCTTGTTCCGCGACTGCGCGGACTGCTGCAGGCGGCGCATGCCCGGTCATGGCGCCGGTATCGCCCAGACACAGATCGAGATAGCGTCGGCCATCGACGTCCGTAAAGTGGGCCCCTTGCGCGCTCTCGACGAACAGAGGGAATGGCCCTGGCCACTTGACCATCCAGTTCATCGGGACGCCGGAGAGCAGGTGTTTGCTGGCTCGATGGTGAAGATCCTGAGAGCGCGGATGCTCCCGGATGTAGCGTGACTCCTCGTCACGCAGCAGGGCGCGCAGGTGCGCGCGATCGACGGTGAACATTTGGTCTTCTCCCGGTTTATGGATCGTCCTGACAGATGACATACTGTTTGGGATTGCAGATGACGAGACAGTACAACTCAGCATCGACCATGTCGGACTCCCTGACGACGATTGCGTGATGCCTGGCGAAGGTAGGCACAGCGACAAAAACTGTGTAACTGCGATTATAGGCGAAAGCCAATGGCCTGCAACCTGACGCAGCGCGGATCGGGCGGGCGCCGGTCGTCGCGCATATAACCTTTGTTGCGGCTGACGGATACCGTGATGTACACTGCAGAGGTATCCGGGTTGTTCAATGCGGGCAGGCAAAGTGCGTGTCCGGGAGCGAATGCATGGCTGAATCACAGAACGATGCGCTGCAGCGCGCATATGAGCTGGTTGAGGCGGGGCAACCTGAAGAAGCGCGTGCGATCCTGCGTGAGCTGATAGAGACGGAACCGAACAACGCCGATGTTCTGTGGGTGTACGCCTATGCTGTTGAGGATCCGGAAGAGGCGCGCACAGTGCTGCAGCGCCTGCTGGAGGTGGACCCCGAGTATCCTGAAGCGGCTGAGCTGCTGAAGAGCCTGAATAATCAGTTTCCGGTGGCACCGCCGCTGCCGGTCGATCTGCCGCCATTTGAGGATGCGCAGACGACTGCTCCAGCGGTAGAAGGCTTGGCTGAACCTGATTTTCTGCCTCCGCCGGATACCGCAATTCCTGCACTACCAACGACCCCGACACGAGGTGGCCGTCGCAATCGCACGATCCTGATCGGGCTGGGCGCAGCGCTGATCGCTGTCGTCCTGCTCTGGCTCGTCCTGCGGCCACCGCCGCCAGCGCCGCAGGTGGCGGACATGCCGACAGCGGCGCTGGAATCCTTGGCAACGGAAGTGATTGAGGCGGTGGCGACTGAACAGATTACACTGTCTGCCAGCAGCGCTACGGAGGACGCGACTCCTGCGGAAACTGCGGCGCCCAGTGAAACGCCCGTGCCGCCCCAGGTGACCCCGACCAGTGCCGAGGTGGTGCTGGTGGTGACGCCACTGGCGACAGAGGCGGCCTCCGCGCAGTCTGTGGATGCCACGCCGACGCAGGAAGTGTTGGAAGAGGAGACGCCTGAGGGATCGGGCGGAGGGGGCGACTCCGGCACTCCGGATGCGACCGATCCGGTGGCTGCGCTGAGCGCGGCGCTGGATGCTGCAGGGGTGGAAGGGTACCTCGTGCGGCTGGAGATCACCGACCTGGGCAACACCGTGGTCACCCGCATCTGTTCTGAGGAAGGTCCGCGGCTGAGGGAGACGCTGCGCGCGGTGCTCAATGCTGCCGCCGGGATTACCAGTCAAATCGGCGGATTCGATGCGCTGAGTGCGGAGGTCTTCAGCTGTGCGCAACCCGAACGGATCGTGCGGTTGATCGGTGTCGACCGTGGCGCGGCAGAGGGCTATGCCAGCGGGGCACTTTCGCAGGAAGCCTACGAAGGGCAGTGGCGGCCGTACTGAGACCCGCTACCGTTCAGTACACAGGTTGAACAGAGCATCCGGAACGCGAACACCGGACGCTCTGTGTTTCTAGATGCCTGCAGGCAAGCTGATCGTGAATGTTGAGCCGCGATTTGGACGACTGCGTACAGTGATCACCCCGCTGTGTGCCTGCACGATACCATGGCTGACGAACAGACCCAGCCCGGTGCCATGAGGCTTGGTGGAGAAGAACGGGTCAAAGATTCGCTCAATGACCTCGGGCGGGATGCCGATGCCGGTGTCCGTCAGTTCGATGATCACCATGCCGTCTTTCTCACAGGTGTGCACCGTGAAGGTGCCTCCGCCAGACATGGCGGCCTGGGCGTTGAGCGCGATGTTCATGAACACCTGCTCAAGCTGATCTTTGCTACCGTGCACAGGCGGGACGTCCTCGTATTTTTCGCGGATTTCGATGCGCTCGTGCTCAAAGAATTTGCGATTGAGGGAGACCACGCCGTGCAGCACTTCGTTGATATCGAGCAGGCGAACCTCTGCGTTGGAGTCGCGCGCGAATTCCAGCAGGCGTGAGGTGATGCCACGGATGCGCTCGATGCTCTCCATGATGAGGGTGACCGACTGCGCGTCGTAAGCGATTCTCTGATCCTGCAGATCCTCAACGATGCTCTCCAGAAGCGTGCGAATGGGCATGAGGGGATTGTTGATCTCGTGTGCGATGCTGGCTGCCAGGTGGCCGATGGAGGCGAGCTTCTCTGTGCGCAGTAGCAGTTTCTGCGCCGATTCGAGTTCAGCAGTGCGTTGGGCGACCATCTCTTCCAGATGCGTGGCATAGTTGCGCTGCAGCTCGTACAGCGCAGCATTGTGCAGCGCCAGCGCGATCTGCCGGATGATTCCGCCCAGCAAACGAAGATGATTGTCCTCATATCGCGGATACTGCCCGGCGATCACCACGCGTCCAATCGCGTTTTCACCATGCTGCAGCACTGCGATGATGCCGCTGGGGAATGTGCCGAGGACCGGCGTGCTTTCGCCAGACCAGACAATGACTTTGCCGGACAGCGGAACTTCGAGGAGCTGCCGCGCCAGCTGGCGCGTGTCGTAACGCGCTTCGCTCTCGCGGGCAATCAGTCGGACGGTCTCCCACTGAGGATCATCGTACAGCGCCACGAGCGCGAAATCCCCGGGCAGCAGATCGAGCAGCAGGCTGGGCGCGAGATCGAGCAGCTCACCCTTCGCCATGTGATGGTTCATCAGCGCGCTGGCGCCGAGCAGCACTTCGAGCTCGCGCGTGCGATTTTGCAGCGCTTCCTCGGTGCGGCGCGAACGGATCTTGCTGCGCGCGCGCGCGATCAGCTCCTCCGGCGCGAACGGGATGTAGACGTAGTCGTCTGCACCCATGTTGAGGCCCCTGGCGACATCGGCTGGCTCGCGGGCGTCTCCGGTCATGAGGATGGTGGGGATGGTGCTGGTCGCATCATTCTCGCGCAGATGCCGCAGCACCTCCAGACCGGTCAGGCCGGGCATGGTGATGTCGAGCAGAATGAGATCAGGCCGCACCGAGATGGCAGTCTGAAGCGCATCGGTGCCGGTATACACGGGATGCACGCGAAATCCGGCTCGCTCGAAGACCTGCTGCAGCATAAGCGTGGTGTTCACATCATCATCCGCGATGACGACGTGCGCCTGGGGTTCTGTCATTGAATCGCCATTCCGCACTGAAAATCCCGTCTGCTACAATGAACTATCCTATCGTAGGACAAAGTAGTTTCAAACAGGATTGGCGTTTCTGCAGATGAACAAGCGCGGTGGGGCGGTGTTGCGGGCGGTACTGGCCGGCCTGTTGGTGGGATTGGCGATCGGCGGCGCATTTGCGGCTGGATTCCTGGCGCGCGAGATCAGCGGGCTGGGCGGGCGCGTGCTGGCGGAAGGCGCCGGCGGGGAGTTTCCGCTGCTGGGTGAGGTGGAGACGCTGATCGAGCGGAACTTCGTGCGGCCCCGACCTTCGCAGCAGACCCTGGAGTACGGGGCGATTCGCGGCTTGCTGGCGGCGCTGGGGGATCCGTTCACCTTTTTCATTGAGCCGCCGGTCGCTGCATCCGAGTCCGACGTGCTGGCCGGCACTTACGGCGGGATCGGCGTGCAGGTGGCGCGCACCGAGGCGGGGGTGCTGGTGCTGTATCCGTTTGACGACAGCCCGGCGCTGCAGGCCGGTATTCAGGCGGGAGATGTGCTGCTGGCGGTCAACGGTGTGGTTGTCGATGTGACCATGCAGGCGGACGCGCTGGATCAGATGCTGCGAGGAGAGGTGCGCGAAGGCAGCGGAGTGACGCTGCGCGTGCAGGCGCAGGGCGGCGAGGCACGTGACATCTTTGTGCCGTTCGCAGTGATCAATGTGCCCTCGGTGGCGTGGCGGGTGCTGGCGGAGGATTCGCGGCTGGGCTATGTGCAGATCCTGCGCTTCACCAGCCGCACGCCGGATGAACTGGCCGCGGCGGTTGATGCGTTGCGTGGGCAGGGCGCGCAGGCGCTGGTGGTGGACCTGCGCGGCAACGCCGGCGGCCTGCTGCAGGAGAGTATTCAGGTGGCAGACGCCTTTATCGACGAGGGGGTGATCGTGATGCAGCGCAACACAGCAGGTGAGCGCACCTTCACGGGCACGCCCGGCGGCGCAGCGGTCGATCTGCCGGTGGCGCTGCTGGTCAACCATGGCACGGCTAGTGGGGCAGAGCTGGTTGCCGGGGCGCTGCAGGATCGCGGGCGGGCCATGCTGATCGGCCAGCGCACCTACGGCAAAGGCACCGTGCAGCAGATCTTCCCGCTTTCAGACGGGTCTTCGCTGCATGTCACCTCGTCGGAGTGGTTCACTCCAGAACGGCAGGCGCTGGACGGCGCAGGCCTGCAGCCGGATGTGGAGATGCAGCCGGATGCGCAGGGGCGCGATGTAGAGCTGGCCGAGGCGGTTCGTCGGCTGGCGGATGCACTGGGGGAATGATGAAGGCGAATCCGGGACGCAAGACAGTTGCGCGGAACAAGAAGGCAAGCTTCAACTATGCACTTGAAGAGAGCTTCGATGCCGGGATCGTGCTGACCGGGACGGAGATCAAGTCGATTCGGCAGAGCCGGGTGAGCTTTCAGGATGGCTACGTCGAGGCGCGCGAGGGGGAGCTGTGGCTGCTGGGCGTGCACATCAGCCCGTATCAGCAGGCGGGGATTTATGGTCGCGTGGATCCGGAACGACCGCGCAAATTGCTGCTGCACAAGCGCGAGATCCGCGAAATCGCAGCGCGCGTTCGGGAGCGCGGGTATACCTGCGTGCCCGTGCAGATATTCCTGGAGAAGGGGCGTGCCAAGGTGGAGATCGCGCTGGCACGAGGCAAGAAGCTGTACGACAAGCGCCAGGATATGGCGAAACGCGACAGCGATCGCGAGATCCAAAAGGCCCTTAGAGAGCGCGGACGCAACTACGAGTAGCGCTTGCCGCCTCCGCAATGTGGGATACAATGGAGGGGATGCGCCCATAGCTCAGTGGATAGAGCATTGGTCTTCGGAACCAACGGTCGGGGGTTCGAGTCCCTCTGGGCGCGCAAGTACACCTCTGGCAACTTGCTCATCCTCATCACCGGAACTGTCCTCCACGTCCTGAAGATGGCCCGTCCTGCCCCCATTGCTTCCATTGCCAGCGGCGTCGAAGTTGCCCCGCGCCTGCTGCATACCCCATCAATGCCTCCTCATCGTTCCCACGATTCGCAGTCTGCGATATCCCAAAACTCCGCATCTTGACAACTATACCGTCTGGACGGTATACTAAATTTGCATTACACGAGATGGAGACACCGCATGAGCATGTCCGACAGTCGGGCACATCAGACACGTGTGCGGTTGCTGCGGGCCACCGCTGAGGTCATTCATGGCGGCGGAATGGGCGCCCTCACGCTGGAGGCGGTCGCTGCGCAGGCGCAGGTGAGCAAGGGAGGGCTGCTGTATCACTTCCCTTCCAAACATGCGCTGGTTCGTGGGCTTATCGAGCACATGATCGAGGCCTTTGACGAGCGGCTCGAGTGGGAACTGACCCAGTCCGCCGAGCCTGCAGGGGCTGCGGGGCGATGGCTCAGGGCATACCTGCGCGCGACCTTCGCCGAAGACCGTCTGGCGCATGAATTGAGCGCCGCGCTGAGCACTGCTGTGGCGGAAGAACCGGCCCTCCTGGATGTGCTCAGGGAAGCATTCCGCGGTTTCGCGCTGGCGGCGAACCAGGACGGACTGCCGTCTGAGGTGGCGGCCACGATCCGGCTGGCAGCAGATGGGCTGTGGTTCAGCGAGGCGCTGCAGCTGGCAACGCTGAGCGCAGACGAGCGACAGGCACTGCTCACACATCTGGTGCGGATGACGGATGGACCATGGAGCGTATCACCAAAAGGAGTAGTACGATGAGCGCCGATTTCCGCGGCAAGACCGTCCTCGTGATCGGGGCATCCGGGGGGCTGGGACAGGGCTTCGTACGCGCATTCGCTGCGGCTGGCGCAAAGCTACTGCTGGCGGCCCGGCGTGCGGAGTCGCTGGAGGTGCTCGCAGGGGAGGTCCGTGCGGCGGCGGTGTATGCGCTGGACGTCACTGATGCTGCGCAGATCGGGGCCCTGGCCGCGCAGATCGGCAGTGAACATCCGGAACTGGAGATTGTGGTCAATGCCACTGGGTGTGATGTCCGCAAGGTGTTTCTGGAGCACACCACGGATGAGATCGCGCGGACGCTGGCGGTGAACCTCGGTGGCGCCATTCAGATCACCCGCGCGTTTCTGCCGCTGATGCAGCGCCGGCATGACGGTTACATTGTGCACATGGGAGGTTTCGCAGATGGCAGACTGGCGTTTCCGTACTATACGGCGGACTTCGCCAGCCGCGCCGGCCTGCGCGGCTTCGTCGATGCGATCAATCGCGAGGTCAGCGCGTCGGGCGTGACCATCGGATACTTCAGCCCCAGCCCCGCGGATACCGATGCCGAGCGGCCGCTGCATGAATTGTGGCGCAGGATGGGCCAGCGGATCGTGTCCGTAGAGGAAGTCGCGGCGGCGCTGCTCGATGCGGCTGCGCACCGGCGGCGGGTGGCCGTCATGGGCGGCTGGACGACGCGGCTGTTCGGGCATGTGAATGCGGTCTTTCCCGGGATTGCGGAGGCGCTGCTGATCAATAGTTATCGAGCGCGAATGGCTGAGTTCTTCGAGGACATTCCCCCGGCGCCAGCGGAGACCCGCTCCCGTCCGGCACTGGCGTTTCGCCTCGGCATGGTTCTGGTGATCGCATCATTCGCGTTGTACGGCGTGGGGCTGCTGCTGATACCCTTTCTGTCCATCGGCGTGGCGGAGAAGGCCGGTGCGGTGATGATCGCACTGGCTGCGGGTGAGATCAGTTTCTGGGCTGGCGCAGCGCTGACCGGGAAGGAACTGATCACGCGATATCGCAGTATGCTCAATCCCTGCAACTGGTGGCCGCATGACCGGGCTGATGAGGGCGCAGGCGGCTGACGGAGCGGGCCATCGGGCGCAACTTCTCCCTTGCAAATAGCCCGCATAACCCGTATCCTTTTGGCCGTTCGCTCCATTCGTCTAGCGGTCCAGGACGTGGCCCTCTCAAGGCCAAAACACGGGTTCGAGTCCCGTATGGAGCACAAAGAGCCGGCATTGCTGGCTCTTTTTTTCTACGCGTGAGAAGCGAATGCTGCGCCGAGCAAGTGCAGCGTGCCCGTGCCGTAGAGTGCCAGCGCCAGCCACACGG
>CAZZJW010000028.1:0-45959 GCA_964654755.1 uncultured Pleurocapsa sp.
GTCTCTTTGTGCGCTTTGGGTTTGGAGCAGCATTTTCTGCCGCCCGGGTTGTGCCCGTTTTCACAGGCCCGCACAGTATAGGCCCCCCGAAGCCCTCCTGTGAAGGGTCAGTTTTCCCGTGCCGTCGTCCAATTCATACGCCATCCCGCGCCAGCCCCGGATCATTCAGCGCCGGCGCGCTGGCTGCCTCATCCTGAAGCGCCGCTGTCGCCTTCGCGGACTGCCGGTCGCCGAGCACATCCTTCACGTAGATTTCCTGCACCAGCACCATCAGGATAGCCGTGATCGGCACCGCGAGCATCAGCCCGAGGAAGCCGAGGAAGGCGCCGGCGATGATCTGACCGAGCAGCACCAGCACGGGTGGCAGGCGTATGCTGCCAGCGACCAGCACGGGCAGCAGAATCTGCGTCTGAACGAAGGACACCCCATAGATGATGATGATGATCCAGATGATGCTCTGCGGAGTCTGCACGATGCCGACGGCGATCGACGGGATGAGCGCGACGATCGTGCCGAAGTTGGGGATGAACGACAGCAGCCCCGCCAGCACCCCCAGCGCGGCGGCCTGCTCCACACCGATCAGCGCCAGGCCAATCCACGTCGCCACGCCGACGAACACCATCGAGAACAGCGTCGCCTTCAGCCAGCCTCGCAGCGTCGTGCCCAGGCGCTCCAGAATCTCCGCCGCGCGAACGCGATACCACATCGGGAACAGACGCACGACCGCACGCTGATGCCCGTCCGCATCGGCCAGCAGATACAGGCTGAGGAAAATGACGATCAGCACGCTCAGGATGGTATCCGTCACGCCGCCCAGCAGCGGCAGCACCGACGAGCCGATTGTGCCGATTGAGTTGACGAGCTGCGTGCCAAAGGTGTTTAGCAGGCTGACCACGTCGGCAGAGCTGATATTCTGCAGAAACTGGATCTGCTGGAAATTCACCTCAGTCAGCCGGTCCACCAACGCCTGAACACCCTGCGGGATGATCACCGTCGCCAGCAGATACGACTGGCGGATGAGTTCCGGCAGCGTCAGCACTGCCAGAAAGACCGACATACCGATGAAGAACAGTACCGAGAGCACGACGGCCAGCCGCTTGTTCACACCATGCCGAACGAGGAACCGCGCGGGCAGTGAGAACATCACCACCAGAATCACCGAAGCGAGGAACAGCAGCAGGATGCCCCGGATCGACCAGAGCGCGACCATCAGCGCCAGCGTCGCAACTGCGATGAGCACCCAGCGGGTGATGCTGCTGTAGCCTGTGTTGCCCAAATTCTGCTGCATTTTTCGCTTCACCCTCAGGTATCTTTGATGATAATGTAACACGGATTCCCCCGGGTTCGATACGTACCACAGGTGAGCAACCTCGTTCGTCACTCAAGCAGGCCGGGTCTGCTATAATCGCGCCGTTACGCTCGACTGCGCACGGGAGGCGCTGCCATGCAGTTTGACGTCACAATCTCCCCGTCAGATCTGAACGCTGCTGGCGGTCTGGCACGTGCGGCAGAGGAGTTCGGTTTCAGCGGGCTGTGGACTTCAGAGACGGCGCACAATCCGTTTCTCCCGCTCACCCTGGCTGCGGCTTCCACCCGGCGCATCACACTCGGCACGGCGGTCGCCATCGCCTTCCCGCGCAGCCCGATGGTCATGGCGCAGACCGCATGGGATCTCGCCAGCCAGTCGAACGGACGCTTCGTGCTCGGCCTGGGCACGCAGATCAAGGCGCACATCACCAAGCGCTTCAGCACCCCGTGGACCGCGCCCGTCCCGCGCCTGCGCGAATACGTCGAAGCGCTCAGGGCCATCTGGTCCAGTTTCCAGACCGGCGCGCCGCTGCGCTACACCGGCGAGCATTATCGCTTCACGCTGATGACGCCATTCTTCTCGCCCGGCCCCATCGCCACGCCCGACATTCCGGTGTACATCGCAGGAGTCAACGAAGGGCTGTGCCGGCTGGCAGGCGAGATATGCCAGGGCTTCCACGTCCACCCCTTTCACACCCCGCGCTACCTGCGCGAGTGCATCCTGCCCAACATCGCAGCAGGCGCCGCGCGCGCGGGCCGCACCCGGGCGGATGTCGTCACCAACTGCGCAGTGTTCGTCGTCACCGGCAGCAGCGCCCAGGAAATCGCCGACAACACCGGCTTCGTGCGCTCGCAGATCGCCTTCTACGCCAGCACGCCCTCCTACAGCACCGTCATGGCGCTGCACGGCTGGCTCGACCTGCACGAGCGCCTGAACCTGATGTCGCGACAGGGCCGCTGGTTCGAGATGGCAGAGCTGATCAGCGACGATATCCTGCACGAATTCGCCGTCGTCGCCCCAGCGGATGAACTGGCGCACGCCGTACGCGAGCGCTATGCCGGCCTGCTCGATCGCGTCGGCTACTACTTCCCGTTCGTTCCCGATGATGCCGGGAAGGCCGCCCTGTGGCGCAGCGCCGCAGGGGTCTTCTCCGCCACAAGCCCATAGGAAAGGATCACCATGTCGGCAGCACAGCAGGCACGCGCCTACGCCGCGGCGCACCGCTCGCGGTTCGAGAAAGAGCTCTTCGAACTGATTCGCATTCCCAGCGTAAGCGCGCTCTCCGAGCACAAGGCGGACGTCGAGCGGGCGGCACACTGGCTGAGCGCGCATCTCACGCAAATCGGCGCGGAGAATGTGCAGGTCTTCCCGACCGCCGGGCATCCCATCGTCTACGGGGAGTGGCTGAAGGCCGGCCCGGGCGCGAAGACCGTGCTCATCTACGGTCACTACGACGTGCAGCCAGCCACCATGGCCGACGGCTGGACGAGCGACCCCTTCGAGCCGGTCGTGCGCGACAACATCGTGTACGCGCGCGGCAGTTCGGATGACAAGGGACAGCTTTTCATCCACCTCAAGGCGCTCGAGTCCTACCTCGCCACCACCGGCAGCGCGCCCGTCAACATCAAGTTCATCCTTGAAGGCGAAGAAGAGATCAGCTCCAGACACCTGATGGATTTCGTGCTGCAGCACACCGATCTGCTGCGCGCCGATGTGTGCGTGATCAGCGACGGCGGCTCGTTCGCGGTCGAGACGCCCGCCATCACCACCGCAGTGCGCGGCATCAGCTACATGGAGATCTGGGTACATGGCCCGTCGCTCGATCTGCACAGCGGCGGCTACGGCGGCATCGTGCACAATCCGGCGCTGGCGCTGGCGCAGATCATCGCGCAGATGCACGACGCGAATAACCATATCCGCGTGCCCGGCTTCTACGATGATGTCGTCGAACTGACGCCAGCCGACCGTGAGTCGCTCAAGCCGACCGATGTGGATGTGGAAGCGCTGAAGCACGACACCGGCATCACGCAGCCGTGGGGCGAAGCCGGCTTCACCCTGCGCGAGCGGCTGGGCGCGCGGCCCACGCTCGAGATCAACGGTCTGTACTCCGGCTGGACGGGCGAAGGCTCAAAGACCGTGCTGCCCGCGAAGGCGATGGCCAAGGTGAGCTGCCGTCTGGTCGCCAATCAGCACCCCGAGCGCATCTACGAGCTGGTGCGCGATTACGTCGCCAGCATCACCCCGCCGACGGTGCATTCCGAGGTTCGACTGCTGAACAAGGGTGAGCCCGCGCTCATCTCCAGCGAACTGCCGGAGATGCAGGCCGCCGCCCACGCCTACGAAAAAGGCTGGGGCAGCCGGCCGGTGTTCCTGCGCGAAGGCGGCAGCATTCCGATCGTGGTCGATTTCCAGCGCGTGCTCGGCCTGCCGGTGCTGATGATGGGGTATGGCCTGAACAACGACGGCGCGCACGGGCCTGACGAGCACTACCTGCTCGACATGTTCCACCGCGGCATCCAGACCTCGATCTGCTTCCTCGACGAGATCACGCGTTAGGCGAACATCTTCCGCCTCATCACGTGCGGGCGCTCAGCCGGCTTCCTCTGGCCGGGCGCCCGCCGTTCAGGCGTCCTTCGGCTCAGCAGAGCGCATGTGAATGAAGTTCAGCCTGGAAAGCTCGCGCACCTGCTGGTCGGCGCGGTAGCTGCTGCGCACCAGCGGGCCGCTTTCCACCCACTTGAAGCCCAGCTCCTTGCCGATGGTGATGAAGCGGTCGAACTCCTCCGGCAGGTAGAAGCGTTCGACGGGCAGATGCTTCTTGCTCGGCTGCAGGTACTGACCGATGGTGAGGATATCCACCCCGCAGCCCGCCAGATCGCGCATGACCTCGACCACCTCGTCGAAGTGCTCGCCCAGCCCAACCATGATGCCGCTCTTCGTCAGCACCAGTGGGTCCATCTTTCGCGCATTGCTGAGCGTGCGCATCGCCCACTCGTAGTGATCCTGCGGCTGCACTTTGCGGAACAGGCGCGGCACGGTCTCGACGTTGTGGTTGAGGATCTCCGGCTGCGCATCCATCACGATCCGCAGCGCGGCCTCATTGCCCTTGAAATCGGGGATCAGCACCTCGATGCTGCAGCCGGGCTGAAGCTGGCGAATGCGTCGGATCACCATGGCGAAGATCGGCGCGCCGCCATCCGCACGTTCGTCGCGGTTGACGCTGGTGATCACGACGTGGCGCAGGTTCATCGCACGGACCGCTTCCGCCACGCGGTTGGGCTCAGCCCAGTCCAGCGGAGACGGCCGGCCCGTGCGGATATCGCAGAAGCCGCACGAGCGCGTGCAGGTGTCGCCCATCATCAGGAAGGTGGCCGTGCCCCGGCCCCAGCACTCGCCGATGTTCGGGCACTGCGCCTCCTCACACACGGTATGAAGCTGCTTGGAGCGCATCAGCGACTGCACCGTCTCGAAGGTCTCTCCATACGGGGCGCGCACCCGGATCCACGGCGGCCGCCGGCGCGGATGCGCAGGGTCGGGCTGCCAGCCCGCTTCGGGCGAAGGCTCGACCGGGATGTCCTGAGGCGGAATGATGTCAGTCACTGCATGCTCCCTTGTTCTGTTCGCCCATTATATCCCCGCACGGTCTGACGCGGCGAGATTCAGACCGCTTACCATCTCTCGCTCAACCGGGCGGCAGCCCCCAGGCGATCACCTCCGCCGTGCCGATGGCGGGGTACACGCCCTCGCTCAGCTCGGCAAACACGCCGCTGTTGACATCCAGCGCCAGCACCACCCAGCCGCGTTCGGCATCCGCCGTGACCCCCGCAAAGGCGATGTGCCCGCCATCCGGCGACCAGCGCAGGCGCGGCGGATTGGGCGTAGTCACCGGGCTGGCATAGCCACAGTAGGCCGTGGCGGCGCGCGCCGCGACATCGACAACGTACAGCGTTGCCGGGCGCGTCGGCGCTTCCGGCGGGTCTTCGCCCAGCGGCGTCACCCACAGAGCGATGCGCGTACCATCCGGAGACCAGCTCAGCTCGCCAGAACTCAGGCCATTGATGCGCGCTCGGCCCACTGTGCTTTCCAGTGTGGTCACGCGCTGCATCGTCCCCTGCCCCGGCGCGATCACGAACAGATCACTGGCGGCGACCGCCCCGGTGCCGTCGAGGATCGGCGCGGCGAACGCATAGCGGCTGCCATCGGGCGACCATGCGCCAGCATCAAAGTACTGCACATCCGGGCCCAGCGGAATGGGCGCGGACGCCATCACGCCCGGCGTGAGATCGACCAGCTCGCGCACGAAGCCGGCATCTGTCGCGGTGATCCGCAATCCCCGGTAGCCGCCCGGCTGAACCACGCTCACGCCGCTGACGTCCAGCATCTGTCGATCGCTGCTGCCCTCTGCCTGAAGATACGCGCCGTTTCCGGGCGTCCAGATCAGAAACGTGCCTGGCGCCCACCACTGCACGTCGTTGGCGTAGGCCGAAACCAGCTCGCGCCCGGTGCCGTTCAGGCGCATGCGGTTGATGGCATTGGTCGCATCATTGAAGTAGGTGATCGAGCGCAGATCGGGCGAGAGGTGACAGTTGCCCGCGCACGGCAGCGTTTCCGGCAGCGGATAGCGCCGACCGGTGGCGACATCCAGCACCCACATCGCGCTGCGGTCGAATGCGGTCAGGATCAGCCCGCTCAGCGCTTCAGCCGGTGCAGCCGCCACCGCCGGCGGGCCGACGCACAGCAGGCTGTCCGCGGCGGAAGGCTTCCCCGCAGCACGGCCCGCGCCCAGTCCCAGCGCAAGCAGCAGCACAGTCAGGAGGCGGATTCGCAGCGGCCAGCGCATTTCACAGGCGTCAGAACTCGTCATCTGGATGACGCAGATGATATCAGTTCAGCCCGGTGGAGTCGAATGCGACAGCACACGCCAGCGCAGCATCCGGGCCGGCGCCGTCCCCGCGCCCGCCTCAGCCACCCACAGCCAGCCGCCGGCACGCATGCAGTCCACCGGGCGGGACAGCGCCACGCCATCCAACACCGGCCACCAGGCCCCCACGCCAATCTCCGGGTCGTCCAGACGGTCAAGCACGGGCGCCGTCCAGATCACGTGCGAGTCGTAGTCCACCGGCAGGCCATCCGCATCGAGGCGCGCCGCGGGCAGCGCCAGCGCGATCCGCAGGCGGCGGCACACCAGCCACCAGCCATCCCCCAGCGCCGCTTCGGCCAGCACGACGCTCTCCACCACGCCCAGCACCTGCGGCGCGGCGGCCTGCAGGCGCGGGGCCAGCGCCATGCGGTCCGCCAGCGAAAGCGGCAGCGCTACCTCCGCGATACGGTCTTCCTGGCGCAACCCCCGCAGGCGCGCGCCGCGAAACGCCAGCCGGGCAGCCTGCCTCACCGGCGGCGGGCGCAGCGCATCCGCAGCGATCAGCAGCGGGCGCAGCTCGGCGCCGGCCTGTGCCCGCGACACCTGCAACATCTGCCCATCCGCCCCCAGCAGCATCTGCGCCGCCGGTTCACCCTCGGAATCGTATTCCTCCAGCCAGATGCGGCCGTCTGCCCCGGCAGCGAGGATCGCGCACTCGGCATTGCCTCCGGTTTCCACAGCCAGATCCGCCCGCAGCACATCAGGAAAGCGCGTCATCACGACCTGCGATTGCCTCACGATTGCCCGCCCGTGTACAATTTTCACTGAATGAAGGGCAAACATCCAGCGTGCACGATCTTATTGCTGTGTTATACTCCATTTGTCGCGAGCGTCACGGGGGATTCGCGCATGGTCCGGCGGCCGTCAAAATGGCTATTCACCGATTCTGCCGAAGATGCGGAGTCCGCAGCGTCGTCCGTCTCGCCTGAGCCGCGTGAGCCCGCCGACGATGTGACTGTGTATTCCGAACCCGCGCCGCCTCGTGCTGAGCATATCCCTGCACGATCACCCCGTTCTGAGACCGGGATCGCGCCTGCCGTCAGCCTGATGGGCGAAGGGGCCGCGCCGGATGACCTTCAGGACGCGGCGCGCACGACCGCCGAGATGCGCACCTCCACCCACACAGAAGCCATGACAGAACCCACTCAGGCCCCAACAGCACTCGTCGTCGAAGATACCCCGGAACTGGCTGCTGTGCTGGAGCTGGTGCTCAAGCGCATGTCCGTGCGCGTGATCATCGCCGGGCGCGCCGCACAGGCGATCTCCAGCATCGATGAGGCCATGCCCGATATCGTGCTGCTCGATCTCGGCCTGCCCGACATGCCCGGGTGGAAGGTGCTCGAACACCTCAAGGAGCGCTCCAGGGAAGACGGCGTGCGCGCCCCGGCGGTGGTGGTCATCACCGCCTACGGGGACCCGGCCAACCGCCTGGTGGGCAAGCTGCAGGGCGTGCACCAGTATCTCGTCAAACCGCTCAAGCCCGATGAAGTCCAGCAGGTTGTGCGCAGCGCGCTTGGCGCTCCGCGCTGACCGCCGCTCGCGTCAGCGGCTCATCGCCGGCTCGATCATCGCCGCCGCCCTCGCCATGGGGATGCTGACGCAGCGCCTGCACGAGAGCCCGCCCATCACGGCAGTGCCGCCAGCGCGCCAGCCCGGACGCCCCCTGCAAACCCTCTATCATGTCGCTGAAAGTGCCAGCCAGCACGGTTGGACTGCTGCGCTGCGCCAGCTTTCCGGTGATCTCTGGCGCGAGGCCGGCCAGCCCCAGCGTGCGCTGGCCGACTGGCTGCTGGCCAGCGACAGCATCGCAGACCCAGCGCTGGAGCAGAACATCGCGCAGGCGGCGTTCGCGCTCGGCGACTGGCCGACCGCGCTGCGAGCGTGGGAGCGGGCCGCAGCCCTCGCGCCGCAGAACAGCGCTGTGCTGGCGGAGTACGCGCTGCTGCTCGCGGCGCTCGAGCCTTCAGCCGCGCAAGACGCGCTCACACGTGCGGCCAGCGCGACACCGGCACAGGCCGCGCTCAGCGATGCGCTGCGCACGGCCATCGCCAACGGCAACGACGAACACGAACGCCTGATGCGCACCGGCATGGTCTTCGCCGAACATGCGCTCTGGCTGCACGCACGCGCCGCCTTCCAGACGGCTGCGGCGCTCGGCAGCGACCCGCTCGCCCTGGCCTACTTCGGCTACGCGATCGATCAGACGGGCGGCAACGGCAGCGCGCAGGTCAGCGCCGCGGCCCGCGCGGCGCCGCAGCAGCCACAGGTGCGCCTGCTGGAAGGGCTGCACCTGCGCGCCCAGAACGATCTGGCGGGCAGCCTGGCCGCGCTGAGCGCTGCAGCGCTTCTCGACCCAGCCAGCCCGGTGCTGCTGGCAGAGCTGGGCACCGCCCATCTCAACCTGGGCGATTATGCCAGCGCCCGGCACTGGTATCAGCAGGCCGTGCTGCTCTCGGGCGGCGCTGAGCCGTATGCGCAGCTTCTGCAATCGCTGCAAACCACGCAGGACCCCGTTCCCGATCAGCCACCTGAGGCCACCCCAGATGAAGCGCCGCAGCACACTGAACCGGATGCTCTACCGGATGACTCCGCTCAGCAGGGTCCCGCCGGGTAATCCGCTGTACCGCGCCGACACGCGCGGCATCCCCTGGGCGCGCGGTGAGCACTCGTTCCGGCGCGCTTCGCTGAGCTGGGCCGGCTTTGCTGCCGGCGCTGTCGTGGTGACGTGGCTGGCGATCCTCGGGCTTTCGCTGCTGATGATGCCGGACTTCAGCCAGATCACGCTGGCGCAGATCTCGATCACCTCGCTCACGATGGCCTTCTTCACAGCGCTCATGAGCGGCGCGCTCTCGCTGGGGCTGGATTACGCCGCCCTGCAGGCCAGCATGTCGAGCTTCCAGCGCGAGTTCGTCAGCGGGCGCTGGGCGCTGCTGCGCGTCACGCCGATGCGCGAGGGCCACATCATCCTCGCCAAACACGCCGCCTCGCAGGTGCGCAACTGGCGCCTGGCGATGTGGATCGTCGGCATGCGCCTCGGGGCGGTGCTGGTCGCGCTGTTCGCTGCGCTCACCGAGATCGGCAATCTTATGGTGGAGGATGTCGAGAACGCCCAGCGCATCGCCAATCTGCCGCAGGTGCCGTGGGCAGTGTGGGTAGCCTTCACGGCTGTCGCCACGCTCATCCTGCTGCTCGTGGCCGTAGCCGAGCCGCTATCGCGTTCCGCTGCTATGTCATCGGTCGGGCTGGCCATCTCCGCCAGCGATCACGGCGGCACGCTGGCGGTCATGCTGGCGGCAGCGGCCATCTTCGGCATGTTCGTGCTGCAGATGAGCTGCGCGCTGGGCTACCTGGTCGTGCTGCTCTTCAGCGGCGCGATCTTCCTGTTCAGCACGCCCGGCCCGTTCTACGTGATCTCGTCGTGGTTGATCCTGTTCGTCGCCATCTACCTGATGCTCAACCTGGCGGCGCTGACGATCATCCGCGGCTTCGGGCTGCGCCACACCGCGCGCCGGCTGGCCCGCCGCGAGGAGTGATCCCTGCGCCCGCCCGCGGGGCGTTTACGGCACTCCCGCCATCATGCTACAATCCGCGTTGCACACCTCAGTCCCCCCACTGCAGAAGGGCGTGTGGTGAAGAAGCTCCTTACCCTGGCCGCGCTCGTCGCGCTGCTGATCGCGCTGATCCTCATCTACCGGACGCTGGCGGCCATCCCGATTGTCCGCACGGGCCCACCCGGAGTGACGCTGTACGCCGCCGGCTTCGATGACGCTGCCCTCGACTGGAGCCAGTACGACGACGGCCAGCTGTCGGCGCGGGTGAGCGAAGGTGCGTTCATGCTGACGGTGAACGCCGGGGATACCGGCGCGTTCAGCGCTGCCGCGCCTGTGTTTGGCGACTTCGACGTGCGGGCCGAAGCCCGCGCCAGTGCCGGACCGCTCGACAACAGCTTTGGGCTGATCTTCCGCCTGCAGAATGGCGGCAACACCCGCACCGATGACGACAGCTTCTATCTGTTCCTGATCTCAAGCGACGGCTACTACCGCGTCACGCGCACGCTCAGCGGCAGCGAACGCGTGCTCAGCGATTGGATCCCCAGCGATGCCATCGTGCAGGGAATCGGCGCGGTCAACCATGTGCGGGTGACGGCGCGCGCCGGGCGCTTCAGCTTCAGCGTGAACGGCCAGCCGCTGGCGGTGTGCCTGCCGAACGCCGCTGGCGGACAAAGCACGTTCTCCGCGGGGGAGTGCGTCGACGGCACGATGACCGATGTGCTCGAGGACGATGCCGTCGCGTACGGCCAGCTCGGTCTGATTGCGCGCAGCACGGATACCGGCGGCCCCGGCGTCAGCGTCGCTTTCGACCGCGTCATCGTCAGCATGCCGGAGGCTGCGCCGTGAAAGTGCACCTGCGCACGCTGGGCTGCCGCCTCAATCAAAGCGAAATCGACTCGATGGCGCGGCAGCTGCGCGGTCATGGCAGCGAGGTGCTGGACGCGCCGGAGCACGCCGAGCAGATCATCGTCAACACCTGCGCCGTGACGGGAGATGCCGAGCGCTCCAGCCGCAAGCTGGTGCGCCAGCTTCACCGCGCCAACCCCAGCGCGCAGATCACCGTCACCGGCTGCTACGCGCAGATCGCGCCAGCTGAGATCGCCGTGCTGCCCGGCGTTGCCGCTGTCGTCAGCAACACCGCCAAGGATGCGCTGGTGAGCACGCTCACCGGGCAGCCTGCCGCGTCCTATGAGCGCGAGCCGGTCGAACGCGAGGCCGCGCCGTGGAGCGGGCGCACGCGCGCCTTCCTCAAGGTACAGGATGGCTGCGACAACGCCTGCACCTTCTGCGTCACCACCATCGCCCGCGGAGAAGGCCGCAGCCGCGCGCCCTCCGAGATCCTCGCGGAGGTACGCCAGCTGCTGGCGATGGGATATCAGGAGATCGTGCTCACCGGCGTGCACCTCGGCAGCTACGGCCATGACCACGGCAATCCGCACGGCTTGCAGCATCTGGTGCGCCTGCTGCTGGCCGAGACCGACGTGCCGCGCCTGCGCCTGTCCTCGCTGGAGCCGTGGGACCTTGATGCGCAGTTCTTCGCGCTGTGGCAAAACCCGCGCCTGTGCCCACATCTGCACCTGCCGCTGCAAAGCGGCTGCGACCGCACGCTGCGCCGCATGGCGCGCAAGACCAGCCAGGCGCATTTCCGCACACTGGTGGCTGCCGCCCGCAGCATGATCGCGCAGCCTGCCATCACCACCGATGTCATCGCCGGTTTCCCGGGCGAAAGCGAGGATGAGTTCCGCGAAAGCGCTGCCTTCATCGAGGAGATCGGCTTCGCCGGCCTGCATGTGTTCGGCTACAGCCGACGGCCGGGCACCGCCGCCGCCCGCATGCGCGGCCATGTGCCGGAAGCGCTGCGCCGCGAGCGCGTGGCCGCGCTGATCGCACTCGGCCAGCGCGCAGAAGCCGATTTCGCCATGCGCCGCGTTGGTCAGCAGGCCAGCGTACTCTGGGAACAGGTGGCCGGAGCCACTGAACACGGCTTCATCAACGCCGGCTATACCGCCGAGTATCTGCGCGTGACCGCGCTCGATCGCCGCGCGCTGACCCAGCGCATCACCCCGGTGCAGTTGACCGGATGGGACGCTGACCGCCGCGCCCTGTGCGCGGATGTACTTTCCGAAGATGCACACCAGGAGAGATCATGGACGACCCACGGGTAGCAATGCAGGATGCGCTGAAGCAGGCCATGCTGGCTAAGGACGTGCTGCGCCGCGATGTGCTGCGCATGACCCTGAGCGCCTTCAAGCAGGTCGAGATTGATGAGCGGCGCACGCTGAGCGCGGAAGACGCCGTCACCATTCTGCAGAAAGAAGTGAAGAAGCGCCGCGACAGCATCGACGAGGCGCGCAAGGCCGGGCGCGAGGATATCGCCGCAGCTGAGGCAGAACAGCTCGTCATTATCGAGGGTTTCCTGCCGCAGATGCTCTCTCGCGAGGAAATCAGCGCGCTGGCGCAGGCGGCGATCGCCCAGACCGGCGCGAGCACAGCCAAAGAGATGGGCCAGGTGATGGCCGTGCTCATGCCCCAGGTGCGCGGACGCGCCGATGGCAAGCTCGTCAACGAAGTGGTGCGCGCGCTGCTCAACAGCTAGCCTGCGCCTGAAGCGACGATGACCGAGACCGGCACGCTCCCCCGCATGATACTGCGCCTGCCCGCGCTGCGCGATCCGCTGCAGCGCGAGCGCGTGCTGGTCTCGCTGTCCGTCGTCATCTTCATCCTGGTCATCGCGGCTGCGCTCGCCTACAGCAGCGCTCCGCTGCTGAGCGGCACCAGCCAGCGTGAAGGGGAGACAGCCGACGCCGATATCATTGCCCCCGCCTCGGTCACGTTTGCCAGCCCGATCCTCACCGGGCAGCGCCAGGAGGCCGCCCGCAGCGCCGTCAGTCCGGTCTACACCCTGCCCGATCCAAACGTCGCTCGCCGGCAGCTCGAAGCGCTGCAGGAGCGCCTGAACGCGCTGGGCGCTATGCGCGCAGATCCCGACTCGGCGTTCAGCGCGGACATACTCAGCGATGAGCAGGCCGGGCTCATGCGCCAGATGAGCGATGAGCGCTGGCAGGTGATCGCCGCTGAGGCCGCCGCGGTGCTGGAGCGCATCATGCGCCAGTCCATCCGCGATCTGGATGTCACCGCGGTGCGCGACGCCCTGCCGCTGCAGGTCTCAGCCCGCCTGACCGAACCCGAAGCTGCGCTGGTGATCGCGCTGATCGCCGATCTCGTGCTGCCCAACCGCACGTTCAACAGCGAAGCCACCTCCGAAGCGCAGCAGGCCGCCGCAGACGCCGTGCCGCCGCAGACGCGCAGCTACATGCGTGGTGACGTGATCGTGCGCGCCGGCGCCATCCTCACCGCGCTCGACGAGGAAGCGCTGCGCGAGATGGGGCTGCTGGTCTCCGGCGATCAGCGGCTGCGCTGGCTGGGACGCGCGCTGCTGGCGGCGGTGCTCTCGGCGGCTGCCGCCCTGCTGTATCTGGCGCGCACGCGGCCAGCGGTGCTGACGCGCCCGCGCGAGCTGTGGCTGGCCGAGGGCATCTTCCTGATCGGCATCCTCACGCATCTGGTCTTCAATGTCAGCGCGGGCACGCTGTACTTCTTCCCGGCGGCGGCCGTGCCCCTGCTGTTCGTCGGGCTGATGGGTGCGCCAACCGCCGTCGCGGCCGCCGCGCTGCAGGCGGTGCTGATCGCGCTCATGTCCGGCGGATCGCTGGAGGCGGCGGTGCTGGTCAGCTTCGGCGGCGCGGTGGGCGCGCTGATGCTGCGCGCATCAGACCGCATCAACCGCTACTTCTTCGTCGGCCTGATCATCGCCGTGGTGAATATGGGCGTGGTCACGCTGTTCGCCCTCGACAACGGGCCGGTCGCCGCTGGCGATCTGGCGCGCTCGGTCGCGCTGGCCGGGCTGAACGGCATCATCGCCGCGATGGGCGCGCTGGCCGGGCTGTATGCCATCACGCTGATCTTCAACATGCCGACCAGCATCAAGCTGGTGGAACTCAGCCAGCCGGGCCAGCCGCTGATGCAGCGCCTGCTGCGCGAAGCGCCGGGCACGTATCAGCATTCGCTGCAGGTCGCCAACCTGGCCGAGCAGGCCGCCAGCGCGATCGGCGCCAACGCCGAACTGGTGCGCGTAGCGGCGCTCTACCATGACATCGGCAAGATCCTCAACCCGGCGTTCTTCATCGAGAATCAGGTGGACGGCTACAATCCGCACGAAGCGATCGGCGATCCCTTCCGCAGCGCCGACCTCATCATCAGCCATGTGGCCGATGGCGACCGGCTGGCGCGGCAGTACCGCCTGCCGGGCCGCATCCGCGAGTTCATCCGCGAGCATCACGGCACCACGCGCGTGCAGTATTTCCTCACCAGCGCGCTGGCCGCATCCCACGATCCCGATCAGGTGGATGTCGAGCAGTTCAGCTATCCCGGCCCCCGGCCGCAGTCGCGCGAGACCGCCATCCTGATGCTGGCCGACAGCAGCGAGAGCATCGTGCGCGCGCGCAAGCCCGCCAACAGGGGCGAGATCTCCACCATCATCCGCGAGATCGTCGAAAGCCGCATCGCGGATGGCCAGCTCGACGCCTCAGATCTCACGCTGCATGATATCGAGACCATCCGCAACACCTTCGTCGAAATGCTGCAGGGCGTCTTCCACCCGCGCATCAACTACCCGGGCACGCTGTCGCGGCTGCACAGCCAGGAAATGCCACAGGTCAGGGCGGTGGAGCAGCCGCAGACCACGGCGCCCGTTTCCCCGCAGCCTGCGACACGCCCTGCCGAGGAGGACCAGCCAATGGCCGAAGTACCACCGCTGCGGCGCACACGCACTGTGCCTGCCGTCGCGCCAGCAGAAAGCGAGCCTGATGACGCCGCCGGTTGATGTCGACGTACAGAACACCGTCAGTGCGCCGGTGGACGACTCCGCGCTCGTCCGCGCTGCGCAATACACCGCGCAAATGGAGGGCGTGACCGGCCCCGCCGAAGTCAGCATCGTGCTCACCACGGATGAGCACGTCGCCATGCTCAATCTGCATTTTCGCGGGCTGGACGCCCCCACAGACATCCTGTCGTTCCCGGCGGATCCGCTGCCGGGCGATTTTGGCGAGGAAGCGCGCTACCTGGGCGATCTGGTCATCGCCTTCCCCTACGCCAGCCGCCAGGCAGCCCGCGAAGGACATGCGCTGCTGGACAGCCTGCAACTGCTGGTGGTCCACGGCATGCTGCACCTGCTGGGCTGGGACCACGACACGCCGGAACACCGCGCTGCGATGTGGGCCAGGCAGGATGCGGCACTGCTGGCGCTGGGCATCTCCCCGGCGCTCGTGCCGCCACTGGAGGATGACACCCATGCCTAAACCGACGTGGTGGGCCGCGCTCACCGGAACCATGCACATCGATCCGGACGCCTTCAGCCCGATCACCAGCCCCAACCGCATCGCCAGCCTTGGCTACGCGGTCGCCGGCTGGCTGTACATGCTGCGCCGGCAGAAGAATACGCGCATTCAGGCCGTCGCCAGCGTCCTTACGCTGGTCGTCGCCCTCTGGCTGCAGATCGAGCCGGTCAGCCTTGCCATCCTCATCCTGACGATCACGATCGTGTGGATGGCCGAATTCATCAATGCTGCTGTGGAAGCTGCCATCAACCTCAGCACCAGCGAACGACACCCGATGGCGCAGGTGGGCAAGGATGTCGCGTCTGCCGCCGTGCTGCTGGGGGTGGTCGCCTCCATCCTGATCGGGCTGCTGGTGCTGGGGCCGCCGCTGATGCTGAAACTGGGCCTGACGAGTTGAGCGTGAGGAGCACACAAGCAATGTCAGATGCAAAGCCTGCCGGAACACAGGCGCCTCACGATACCAGCGAGAAGCGGAACGTGCTCATCACGCCAGACGGCGAAGAGCTCGACCTCTCCATCGTCGGCACCGCGCGGATCGACCCGGACGTTCACCGGCCAAACATCCGGCGCAACCGGCTCAACGGCACCAAGTTCGCCATCGCCGGCCTGCTTTACCTCATCCGCCGGGAGCAAAGCATCCAGTTCGCCACCGTCCTCACGCTGGTCGTCATCGCCCTCAGCGCGTGGCTGGGCGTCGATCGCTACGAGTGGATGTTCCTGCTGCTCTCGCTCGGCTCCGTCTGGGTGACCGAATGCCTGAACACCGCCATCGAAGCCACGATCAACATGGGATCGCCAGCCCCCAACGCCATGGCCAAGGTCGGCAAGGATGTCGCCTCAACTGCGACGCTCATCAGCATGGTGGTCTTCCTGCTGATCGCAGGCTCGATCGTCCTGACGCACCTTCCAGAACGCCTGGCCGGAGGCTGACCCATGCGCGATGACAGCCGTCCCCCTTACGACGACGACTACCCGGGCGACGATCTGCCCGAACTGCCGGAGGACGACGGGGCCGCGCCGCCGGCCAGCCCGCCGGACGCCGACGATGACGCGTGGACCCCGCTGGTCACGCGCAGCCCGTTCGACGACGAAGACGACACGCCGCCCGCATTCAGCGGACCGCCGCCCGTCACACGGGTCGCGCCGGGAGAGCCGCCCGCGCCGATGAGCCGCGCGCGCGAACGCCAGATGCGCCGCCGGCAGGCGCCGATGGCGCAGCAGCGCGGCCCGCGCCCACCCCGGCAGATCCAGCGCCCGGAGCGGATGAAGCTGCCTCAGATCCAGATACCGCGTGTCAGCCGCACGCTGATCGCCGCCATCGGCGCGCTCGTGCTGATCGCGCTGATCGTGATCGTGCTTGGCCGGGTGCGCAACAATCCTTCCAGCGCGCAGCCCAACGCCGTCTGGCTGGGCACGGAGTGGACCTACGACCAGCCGGGCGCAGAGCAGATCGCCGCGCTGGCGGAGCGCCTGCGCCGCCACGAGATCGGCACGGTCTACGCCTGGGTAAGCTGGCTGCAGAGCGACAGCACCTGGCGCGGCAGCACCAACTTCGGCAACGTCGCAGCATTCGTCAGCCAGTTCCGCACCGCCTACCCCGATGCGGAGATCCTCGGCTGGGTCAGCCTGCCCGTGGAAGACAGCACGATCTCCTACCGGCTGGATGATGCCGCCGTCCGCCAGAGCGTGGCCGAATTCAGTCAGCGCGTGGTCAGCGAGATGGGCTTCGACGGCGTGTTCCTCAACGTCGAACCGGTGTGGAACAACAATCAGGATTTCCTCGACCTGCTGCGCGAGGTGCGTACGGCACTCGGGCCGAACACGACCATCAGCGCCGCCATCCCGCCGGACTGGAGCCCGCTGGATGCCGACATTCCCGTGCCGCCGCTGATCGTGCCCGGCACGGTGTGGGAGCGCACCTACAAGCAGAGCGTGTCGCTGCTGGTCGATGAGATGGTGATCATGAGTTACAACAGCGGGCTGAGCACAGCGGCGGATTATCAGCTCTGGTTCGCGCATCAGGTTACGGCCTACGCCGAAGCCGTCAGCGAGCTGGGCGAAGGCACGGTGCTGCTGTTCGGCCTGCCCACCTACGACGAGGCGCTGCCCGGGCACGACCCAAAGGTGGAGAACGTCACCAGCGGCGTCGGCGGCTACCGGCTGGGGCTGCAGCAGGCGGGCGATGCAGCCGGCTGGGTGCGCGGCGTCGCCATCTATGCCGACTGGACCACCAGCGAAGACGAGTGGCAGGCCTTCGACCGGGCCTGGAACGCGCCCTGAACCCGGCTGCGCAAACAAAAAGCCCGCGGCGCGTGTGCGTGCGGGCTTGCTGCTTCCGGGCTGGCGCTGGCCGTCAGGCCTCGATCACCTTGTCGTCGATGAGCTGCTGCTGCACCTTCTGACCGCGCGTGTCGAAGCAGAAGTGCTGGCCGTGAAGCTGAAACTCCATATCCTGCATGGCCCGCCCGGCGCGATTCTTCTCGATGGTGAACACCACCCAGTCGCGGAACTGCTTGGCCGTGTATGGATTGAAGCTGACGTGATCCTTCGACATGATCTGATATTTGTTGTTCATGATGACGGCGATATCGCTCTCGTAGTCGAGGGCGCTGCTGCCGCGCAGGTGGAAGAGGTGGATACGCTTGCTCTTCAGGCCTTCGCGATCCGCCGCGACGATCGACCACACCGGCACATCCAGTGACATGGCGATGTCTTTCAGGCCCTCCACGATGATCGTCACCTTGTCGTTTTCATCGCGCGGGCGCTCAGGATAGACTGCGATCTTCTGCAGATAGTCCACCATCACCACGACGTTGCCGCCGGTGGCATCGCACAGGCGCGCCGTCATCTCCCTGATCGCGCGCAGCGTGGTCACCGCCGGGCTGGCCTTGACCAGGATCAGCCGGTCCGAGTAGCGGGCAAGCCGGGCAAGGCCGGGCGCAGTCTTCGGATTGTCGCGCAGGATGGACTGCAGCGATACGCCGCTACCGTCCTTGTTCATGAATTCCTTGGCGCGATTGGCGACGATGATCTGGTACAGGTCACGCAGCTTCACACCGCGACTGAGATCCACTTCGGGCGGATTGACGCTCTCCAGGCACAGCAGGCGGTGCAGCAGGTGCGTCTCGGTATGTTCGTAGGAGAGGTAGAATACGTACTGGTCAGGCCGCATGGCGATGTTTCGCGCAATCTGCAGCGTGGCGATCGTCTTGCCGATGCCCTGCGGGCCGCCCAGCAGCACGAGTTCGGTCTTGCGCAGGCCGCCGCCGATGAAGCCATCGAGCGGATCAAAGCCCGTCGCCAGCGGCACGTAGTCGATCAGATCGCCCTTGACCACGCGGTCGTTGGCTTCATTGAGCACCTGCGTGAGCGTGCGCGGAAGATGTGCACCGCCCCGCGGGCTGCTGGATGAGACGCCCGCGCCCTGATCGGGGGCGGCTGCCTGCGGCGCCGCGGGCCGCTGTGCTGCAGGCGGCTGTGCGGCAGGCGCTGCAGGCCGCTGTGCCGGAGGCGGAGGCGCTGCCGCAGCAGGCCGCTGCGCTGGAGGCGTGGCGGCAACCGGCGCAGCTGGCCGGGGGCGCGGCGCAGGGGCTTCTGCCGGCTGGTATTCGTCTCCCAGTTCGTCCGAAAACCGTCGTGTCGACATAAGCGTCTGTTCTTCGACTCACCACAGGCTCAACAGTAGTACTATACTTCAGGGGCGGCAAATCTGCAATTGAGATACACGGGCGTCACCCGCCGGCTTGCGTCAGCACCACCCGCGCCGCGAACTCTGTCGAAGGATAACCCTCACCGTAATTCACATCACAGGGAATGCTGTGCTACAATGACTTCTGTTGCGGGCCTACCCATTTGTGCAACACTGCACGATGCAGGCATACGGTGGCGCCATTCCACCTTTAACCAGGAGGAAAGGGACAGTCGTGTTTCAGGAATTACTGGACCGAGCCGGAGAACGTGGTTTTGTAACCTTCGAAGACATTCTTGAGGTTCTGGATGCCGCTGGCGAGAATGTACTCAGCATCGATACAGTCCTACTCGAAATAGACGAATACGGCATCGAGCTTCGCCAGGAAAGCGATTACAGCGATCGCATCTTCCTGGTCGAGGAAAGCGAGCCGGAGTTTGAACCAGAAGAGATTTTGCACGATCCTACAGTCGTCGAAATTGGCGACATCAGTGCCATTTCCGCCGATGATCCTGTCGGCCTGTACTTCCGCCAGATGGCTCTGGAACCGCTGCTCACCGCGCAGGAAGAAATCGAACTGGCCAAGCGTATCGAAATGGGCAAGCACGCCCGCGAAACGCTCAAGCGCCTGCGCGCCCGCGGCAGCTACAGCGAGGCCTGGATCGCGCACCTGGAGAAGCTGGTGCACGATGGTCAGGCTGCGCGTGAACACCTCGGTCGCGCCAACACCCGCCTGGTGGTCAGCATCGCCAAGCGCTATATGGGCCAGGGCCTGCCCTTCCCCGATCTGATCCAGGAAGGTAACGTCGGCCTGATGCGCGCTGTCGACAAGTACGACTACAAGCGTGGCAACCGCTTCAGCACCTATGCCACGTGGTGGATCCGACAGGCGATCACCCGCGCGCTGGCGCAGAAGACCCGCACCATCCGCATCCCGCTGCATATGACCGAGCGCATCCGCCAGATGTATCGCACTGCGCAGCATCTGGAGCAGACGCTGGGCCGCCGTCCCTCGCCAGACGAGATCGCGCTGGAGATGGACCTGCCGGCGGATACCGTGTGCGCGATGATGGACGCCAGCCAGCATGCGATTGCGCTCGAGCGCCCGGTTGGCGATGACGGGGACAGCGAGTTCGGCGATTTCATCGAGGATCAGGACTCGCCCAGCCCGGTCGAATCGGCCACGCAGCACCTGCTGCAGGAAACCATCGAGGACGTTCTGGGCGAGCTCACGCCGCGCCAGAGCCACATCCTGCGCCTGCGCTTCGGCCTGGGCGGCGGTGAGCCGCACACGCTGGAGGAGATCGCCAACAAGTTTGGCCTCAGCCGCGAGCGCATCCGCCAGCTGGAGAAGGAAGCCCTGCGCCGCCTGCGTCATCCGCGCCTGGCGCACAACCTGCGCGATTATCTGAGCTGAGTGCCGCATTTCTCACCTGTCATCGGAACGGCTGGGCATCCCCCAGCCGTTTCTTTTTGCACGCGCATCGTGCTCTGTGCATATCATTGAGCACATGGCCACTCACGCAGATCCCGCCCCACCCGCCGCGAGCGCACCTCAGGAGACGCCGCGCCGCCTGCCGCTGCCCGAAGCCGGCTGGCGCGGGGCGCTGTTCTGGGGCATCACCGTCGCGCTGCTGCACCGCCTGCTGCTCATGCTCTGGCTGCCGCTGGCCTGGTCGGTGCTGGGCGCCGGCCTCAATAACGGCAACCCCGACTTCCACACCGCCCGCGCGCAGATCGCCCCGCTCACCACCCCGGCAGATCAGCTGCTGTGGGGGGTGTGGCGGCGCTGGGATGCCGTGCATTATCTCGACCTCGCCAGCAACGGCTATCGCGTCGATCACCCCGGCCCCACCGTGTTTGGGCCGCTCACGCCCGCGGCCATCGCACTGGGCAAAGCGCTGTTCGGCTCCGTCGATCTGGCGGCAGCGGTCTTCGAGACGATCGCATTCGCCGCCGCGCTGATCGCGATCTACCGACTGTGCGCAGTCTTCTACCGCAACGAAGCACTGGGCAAATGGGCAGTCCTGATGACCGCACTGCTGCCGCTGTCGTTCTTCTTCGCTGCGCCGATGTCCGAAGCGCCATTTCTCGCGTTCAGCGTGGGCACATTCGTCGCGGCGGCGGGCAGGCGATGGGGCATCGCCGGGGTGCTGGGCATGCTGGCAGCGCTCACGCGCAATCAGGGCGTGCTGCTGGTGCTGCCGCTGGCCACGCTGCTGTGGCAGGCACTGCGCGCAGAGCGCATTCCGCCGCGCAAGATGCCGCTGGCCGCACTGCGCCGTGCATGGCCGCTGGCGCTGCTGCCAGCCGCCTACGTGCTGTTCGAGGTCGCCCGTCGACTGGCCGGGCTGCCCCCGCTGAGCGATGTCTACCGCGATATCTCGTACATCTTCTTCACCTCCCCGATTGAGGGCCTGCTCTACAATCTGCGCTATATCGCCGCGGATCCTGCGCGCGCTGCCGCCAGCCTTGACCTGTGGGCGATGGGCCTTGTGCTGCTGCTCGCGCCGCTCAGCCTGGCCTTCCGCGCACACCGGCGGCTGGCGCTGCAGGCCTTCACCTGGTCGATGCTGCTGCTGTTTCTGAGCAAGATGAACTGGGAGTACGGCACGGACACGCCGATCTTCACGCAAAGCTTCGGGCGCTATGCGCTCATGCTCTTTCCGCTGTGGATCATGCTGGCGGCCGGGCTGCGCCGCGTGCACCCCATGCTGCGGCTGTTCCTCAGCGCCGGGCTGGTGCTGGCCCTCATGCTGTGCAGCGCGCTGTTCACACTGGCGCTGGCCGGGCCATGACAGGCGGGGGCTGCGCGGGCGGCCCCCGCCTGCCTGCTCGTGACTACCCGATCCAGTACTGCCACTGCTCCGCCGGATACGGCTTGTTCATGCCCTTGAGATACAGACTGACCCTGGCGTAGAAGATCAGCAGCGCCTCGCGGTAGGTGTGGAACTGCACCACCGGCGTCGGCTGGAAGCTCGGACCACGGTCGATCTGCTTTTGCCCCAGATCCTCCTCGCTCAGCGCGGAAAGGGCCGCCATCAGATCAGCTTCCAGCGCCTGATACCAGCGCCGAAGCGCCGCGACGCTGGTTTCCACGCTGGCATCCGGATGCCGGTAGCCGAAGTCCATGCGGAAGGTGCGGAATGACTCCGCGTAGGCATGCTCGACCTCGCCCATCTCGCGGCACAGCGCGCCCAGCGTAACATTGGCGCCGGGAAGCCGGTAGGCAAGGTCCGCATCCGTCAGATGATCGACAAGTTGATGGCGCAGGTCGAGCGTCATCCCGAGGATCGGGCCGAACTGCTGCATGAGCGTGTTCATCCGTCTCCACCTTTCTCTCCCACGCGCCGCGCGCCCTTCCGGGCGCTGCCCGGTGCGTACGGTCTGGCTCAGCCTTGCGCGAGCTGGCGCTGGCTATCCTGCAGCGCCCGCGCCGTCAGCACGCGGCCCATCTCGCGCCGATACGCACTGCTGCCCAGGTAATCGTCAGGCGGAGCAAAAGCGGATGCCGCCTCCTCGGCGGCAGCGCTGATCGCGGCCTCGCTGAGCGGGCTGCCCGACAGCCCGTGCAGCGCGACATTCAGCACCAGCGCCGGTGAAACACCGCCCAGCGCCGCCGAGGCCTGCTGAACGCGGCCATCCGGCTCCAGCGTCACCAGCACCGCCACATTGACGATCGGCACATCCGCCGGCGTGCGGCTCACCTGCGCGGCAGCCAGTGCCTGGCCAGCCTGCAGGCGCGGCAGAAACAGGCCGATGATCGCACCAGTGTCGGCCTCACCCGCCAGCAGCGCATCGATGCTCACCCAGGTTCGCGCGTCGTGCGCGGCGTGATACACCTCCACGCCCGCATCCAGCGCCGCCAGCGCCGTCAGCCATTCGCGCATCAGTGGGTGGCTGCGCCCCGTCAGGCTTTCAGCGATGCTGGTGTGATTGAGCACATGCGGAGACACCACGCGCGTGAGCGTCTGGCGCAGCGCAGTTGGGACCGCCGGCATCTCGAGCAGTGCGCCCAGCATCACCGCACCGCCCAGCGTCAGCCCGCTGTCGTGATCGATCACGCGGCGCAGCTCCTCGATGCCGCTCACATCCGCCACCAGCTCCGCCTGCGCCTGCAACCGGTTGAAGGTCAGCGCGCCACCCGCCAGCGGCAGGGCGCCCCGCTGCAGCAGCGGGCGCAGCTCCATCAGAGTCGTCGGGCGGGCAATCTCTCTTGGAAAAGCCATAGGAATTAACCTCCGCGTGGATACACGGCCAGCACGGCCGGCACTGCATCAAAAGACGGGATCAGCGCGCTGCCGGCCACGTTCAGCCCCAGCATCGAAGACCCGCCGCCATCCAGATTGAGCGCGTTCACCAGCCCGAAGCCGGCGGATGCCAGCGCCGTGCTCATCTCGGCCAACGTCAGCCCGAACAGACTGCTGGAGACCAGCAGCACGATGCGCCCCTGCGCATCCTGACCAACCACGGTGCGCCGCGACGCACGATCCCCGCCGCTGAACTCGAACACAGCCTGGCCGTCCAGCACCAGCATCGGGAACGCCTGCACCGCCTGTTCCAGTGGCTCCCCCTGATAGGGCTCGCGGATGAGCGAACGCACGCGCACCTGACCGCCCGCCACCTGCAGCATCCCGCCCATGCCAGCATATGAGCCGCCATAGGCCAGCCCATCAGCCACCAGCAGACCAAGAATGGTGTCCTCTGGCGTGAAGAAATTCGCATTGACGAACACTGCCGCTCCCGGCAGCGCATCCCGCCATTCGGCAGCAGTGCGTGCGCCACCCGGTGTGTAGTGCGCACGAAAACTGTAGCGCGCTGGATCGATGCGCACCGCGACGAAGCTGTTGAAGGCGCTGCCAGATGGCCGCCACAGTCGGCGCTCCAGCCCCGGCGCCAGCACCTCCCAGCCCGCAGACAGATCCGAGGTTGCAGGCGAAGCTCCGTTTACGTCAGGCGACGGGCTCAGGCCGGGCGCCGGCGCAAGGCACGCGCCCAGCAGCGACGCCGCAGTCACCACCGAGGTCAGTCGCAGGCGCTGGACCCAATACGACATGCTGGACTGCACCCTTGAACCCATCCTGCCCCCCTGCTATACTTTAACGCAGTTTGCAGACGGGCGCATAGCTCAGTTGGTTAGAGCGTACGGTTCACATCCGTAAGGTCCGGGGTTCGAGCCCCTGTGCGCCCACATCAAGCCTTCCCCTTCATGGAAGGCTTTTTTGTTGCATGCCGCGTGTGTATTCACTTCTTTGCACACGCCTGTCCCAGAGATATGGTACGCTTGTCCTTGTCTGCAGTTGCGCTACGCCATCGTCTGCAAACAGGAGCCGCGTCTGACGCATGAGCAAAGACAAGCGAGAGCCAAACCGGCCCGGTCTGCTCGCCCACATCTGGATCGTCCTGCTGGTGATCGCATTCGGCGCCCTGGCTGCCGCCGTGGGCATGCTGGCAGACCTGATCACCATCAGCGTAGACCCGCGCCTGCCAGTCGCGCTGGCTGGCATCGGTATTGTCTGCGCGCTGATTGGCCTGTTCGGCATCGAGGGTGTCTTCAGCAGGCTCAATCATCAGATCAGCGCGCTGGAACGTCAGCACAATACGGACCGCAGGTCCGTTCAGGAGGCTCTGGCGCACTCGCGCAGTCTGTATGATCTCGCCTTCATGATGGGTTCCACCCTCGATTTTCAGCGTATCCTCGAAGCCGCCCTCGAAGCGGGCCGCCTGGGCATGCGCCATACGGACGAAAATCTGGTGTCCGCCGTGATGCTCTTTCACGCCGGCGACAACCTGCTGCACGTGGTCTCCTCGCGGCGCCTCACGCGCAAGGATGAGAACCTCAGCGTGCCCGGCAAGGCCGGCGTGATCGGCACAGCACTGCAGAGTGCCGAACCTGCCATCTCCGACAAGGCCATTTCCGACCCGGAGCTGCAGTACTTCGCGGCATTTCAGCCCTGCCGCAGCGTGCTGTGCATCCCCCTGCGTACCGGCTACGACAACTTCGGCGTGCTGATCTACGGCAGCGAACAGCCGGCAGCCTTCAGCGTCGAGCAGTCCGATCTGCTCACGGCCATCGGCATTCAGGCGACGCTCGCGCTGCAGAATGCGCTGCTCTACCAGAGCCTGCGCGAAGAGCGGGACAAAATCATCGCCATCGAGGAGGAGTCCCGCAAGAAGCTGGCGCGCGATTTGCACGACGGCCCCACGCAGAGCATCGCCGCCATCGCCATGCGCATGGGCTACATCATCAGCCTGATCGACAAGATGCCGCAGCGCATCCCTGACGAGCTGCACAAGGTCGAGGAGCTGGCCCGCAGTACTACCCGCGAAATCCGGCACATGCTCTTCACGCTGCGCCCGCTCGCGCTGGAGACGCAGGGTTTAGGCGTCGCGCTGCAGCAGCTTGCCGACAAGATGAAGGAAACGTATGATCAGCAGGTGCTCGTCCAGGTCAGCCCTGAAGCACAGCGCCTGCTCTCGCCACACGAACAGGGCGTGGTGTTCTACATCATCGAGGAAGGCATCAACAATGCCCGCAAACATGCCCAGGCCACCATCATCAAGGTGAGCATTTTCGCCAAAGGCAGCCAGTACGTGGTCGCGCAGATCGCCGACAACGGCGTCGGGTTCGACTCCAGCAATCTGGCCGCCGGCTATGACAAGCGCGGCAGCCTGGGCATGGTGAACATGCACGAACGCGCCGAGATGATCGATGCCTCGCTGAAACTGGAGAGCCGTCCCGGCAGCGGCACGATCGTCACCCTGCTCATCCCCATCGATGCACAACCCGGCGGATCAAATGCTGTTGGTGCCACCCGGCTGGCGCTGGCAGCAAATGAGCGCGCCGGCCAGACCGGCACACCGCCAAATCGAGGCAGCAGCCTGTGACACCCTCCAGCAAGGCCGCCCTGCGCGGTGAACCCAGCTACGTCTGGCGCGCCGGGCAGGAACGCCGCCTGCAGATGATCGCGCACCATGCCCGCCTCGAAGGCGCGCGCGTGCTCGAAGCCGGCGCGGGCGTTGGCATGTACGCCTCGCAGATCGGGCGGCGCTACGACGCCGACGTCGAGTGCTTCGATATCGAGCTGGAGCGCGTTCGCGAAGCCGCGCAGGACACGCCGCACAGCGTGGTCGCCGCCGTCGAAGCGCTGCCATACGCCGATGACCGCTTCGACACCATCATCTCGCACGAGGTGCTGGAGCACGTCAATGATGACCGGGCAGCCGTGCGCGAAATGGTGCGCGTGCTGCGCCCGGGCGGTCGCATCGTGATCTTCGTGCCCAATCGCTGGTATCCGTTCGAGACGCACGGGCACTACTGGCGTGGGGAATATCACTTCGGCAACACACCGTTCATCAACTATCTGCCGGATGCCGCGCGCAACCGCCTTGCTCCCCATGTGCGCGCCTATACCCGGCGCAGCCTGCTGCAGCTGTTCGCCGGCCTTCCCGTGCGCGTGGCGCTGCATCAGCGCATCTACGGCGGCTACGACAACATCATCGCGAGGCTGGGCAGCCCGGGTCGTGCGCTGCGCGATACGCTCTACCGGCTGGAGGGCACGCCGCTCGATGCTTTCGGCCTGTCCCACCTGCTGGTGGTGGAGAAACAGACAACCGGCTGAAGCCGTCCGCTTCCGGGCCACTTTTTCAGCGACAATCCGCCGCGAGCGCGCTACAATCTTCGCAGAGTGTGCTGTGGCCGTGCGGCACCGCGCCCTGCGAGGCGATGAGCACAGCAGCCCGCGCCGTTTCTGAATCCTGACGAGGCAGCCTGATGAATCTATCCTTCATTCTCAATGAGCAGCCAGTCTCCACCTCCATTGCCGCTCACGAGCGCCTGCTGCGCGTGCTGCGCCGGCTGGGCATGTGGAGCGTCAAGTTTGGAGACGAGCACGGCCTGACCGGCGCAGACACCGTGCTGCTGGACGACGTGCCGGTCAACAGCGGCGTGGTGCTGGCAGCGCAGGTGGAAGGCCGCCGCGTGCTCACCCTGGAGGGCATCGGCAGCTCACGCCGCCTGCACACGCTGCAGCAGGCCTTCATCGATACCGGTGCGGTGCAGAGCGGGTACACCACCCCGGCGCAGGTGCTGGCCGCCTATGCCCTGCTGCTGCGCAACCCCGCCCCGACAGAAGCCGAGGTACGCGCTGCGCTCAACGGCGTGCTCGATCGGGAAACTGGCTACATCAAGCCGGTCCAGGCCGTGCTGCGCGCCGCCGCCATCCTGCGCGGTGAGGATGTGCCACCGTTTGAGCCGCTGGAACGCGCCATCCCCGCGCCGCCCGGTCTGTTCAGTCCCTCGTATCCGGAGCCCGAGGCCGACGATCGCGGCGGCAGCGCCACGCCGACGCGCACGCGCACGTTCCCGGCGGTGGTGGTCTCCCCGCCCGAGGTGAGCGCCCTCAAGACCGTCGGCAAGCCCGAACAGAAGGTGGATGCGGTCAAGCTGGCCGCAGGCAAGCCGGTCTTCACCGACGATATCGACATGCCCGGCATGCTGCATGCCGCGCTGCTCACCAGCCCGCACGCGCACGCCCGCATCGTGCGGATTGATGCCAGCCGCGCCCGCGCGCTGCCCGGCGTTCACGCCGTGCTCACGCATCAGGACGTGCCGCGCGTGCTCTATGCCAGCGGCGGCCAGAGCTATCCTAACCCGCTGCCCTACGACCAGGTCAGCCTCGATCACAAGGTGCGCCACGTCGGCGATCGCGTGGCCGTGGTCGCCGCCGAAACGCACGAGATCGCCCTCGAGGCGCTCGGCCTGATCGACGTCGAATACGAGGTGCTGCCCGCCGTCTTCGACCCGCTCGAAGCGATGGCAGACGGCGCGCCCGTCATCCATGACGACCCGGAAGTGCGCGGCATCCACGATCGCGCGCACAACATCGTGCATCGCATCCATGCCGAAGCCGGCGACCGCGAGGGCCAGTGGGCGAAAGCCGCGCAGGTCTTCGAGGGGGAGTACCACGTGCATCAGGTGCAGCAGTGCAGCATCGAGCCGCACGAGGTGATCACCTACTGGGACGAGGACGACCGCATGGTGATCCGCACCTCGACGCAGGTGCCGTTCCACGTCCGCCGCATGGTCGCCCCGCTGCTCGGCCTGCCGGTCAAGCGCGTGCGCGTGATCAAGCCGCGCATCGGCGGCGGCTTCGGCGGCAAGCAGGAGATGCTGATCGAGGATCTGTGCGCGCATCTGACGATCGCCACCGGCCGCCCGGTGCGCTTCGAGTACTCGCGCGAGCAGGAGTTCACGTCTGCGCGCAGCCGCCACCCGCAGATCATCCGCTTCCGCACCGGCGTCGATGCAAACGGGCAGATCGTCGCCTGCGAGATGCACATCATCGCCAACACCGGGGCATATGGCACGCATGGCCTGACGGTGCAGATGGTGAGCGGCTTCCGCGGACTGACCACCTACAACGCCGATTACAGCAAGTTCACCTGCGACGTGATCTACACCAACCTGCCCACCCCCGGCGCCTATCGCGGCTACGGTGCGCCGCAGGCGCTGTTCGCGCTGGAGGTGCACGTCGAGGAAATCGCCGTGGCGCTGGGCATGGATCCGATCGCGTTCAAGCGGCGCAACTGGATCCGCGAGGGTGATGCGCTGATCATGGCCGTCGCGCTGGGCGAAGGCCGCGAGGGCAAGCCGCAGGTCGTCACCACCAGCGCGCTGGAGGAGTGCGTCGATATCGGCGCGCGCGCGGTCGGCTGGTCGGCGCGGCGTGGTAAGGACCGCACGGTGCCCGGCAAGCCGCATCTGCGCCGCGGCATCGGCATGGCCGTCGCCATGCATGGCACGGGCATCGCCGGGCTGGATATGGGCGCGGCCAGCATCAAGCTCAACGACGATGGCTCGTTCAACCTGCTGTTCGGCGCCACCGACCTCGGCACTGGCGCGGACACCGTGCTGGCGCAGATCGCCGCCGAAACGCTCGGCGTTCCGCTCAGCGATGTGCTCGTCTACGCCTCGGATACCGACATGACGCCGTTCGACACCGGCGCCTACGCCAGCAGCACCACCTACATCAGCGGCGGAGCAGTGCTCAAGGCGGCGGAGGAAGTGCGCGAGCAGATCCAGCGCCACGCCGCGCGGCACTTCTTCGACGGCTGCGCGCCAGACGCGCTGGAACTGGAAAACCGCCAGGTGGTGCACCCGGACGGGCGCAGCGTCCCGCTCGAGACCGTCGCGCTGCACAGCCTGCACCAGGCCGATCAGCACCAGATCATGGCGACTGCCAGCCACATGAGCGAGCTCAGCCCGCCGCCTTTCGCCGCGCAGTTTGCCGAGGTCACCGTCGACACCGAGACCGGCCAGGTGACCGTTGACCACCTGTTCTTCGCCGTGGACTGCGGCGTGGCGATCAACCCGATCACGGCTTCCGGCCAGGTGGAAGGCGGCATGGTGCAGGCGCTCGGCTACGCCCACTGCGAAGAGATGGTGTACGACCCAGCCGGGGTGCCGCTGGCGACCGACTTCGCCAGCTATCACATCTATCGCGCAGACGAGACGCCGCAGATGGATGTGGTGTTCGTCGAAACCTATGAGCCGAGCGGCCCGTATGGCGCGAAGGCGGTCGCCGAAATCCCCAAGGATGCCGTCGCGCCAGCGCTGTCATCGGCCATCTACGATGCGATCGGGGTGCATCTGCGCGAACTGCCGATCACGCCAGAGAAGGTGTGGCGCGCGCTGCACAACCGCTGAAAGTGCCACGCGCCGGGCAGGAGAGCACGTCCTCCTGCCCGGCTGTCCGCTTCAGCCGCCCGTCGCAAAGGGCGCGGCCAGCGCCGGTGCAAGCGCGCTCCACGGCACGAGCACCTGCTGCGTTCCGGCAGCATATGGTGCCACGGCGTACGGGTCGAACACGAAGGTCACACCCTCGCTGCTCAGCGTGAACGTGCGAAATGAGTCGAGTGAGCCTATGCCCGGCTCGATGAAATCGGGCAGCGCCATCTCGCCAATCTGAGCCTCGAGCGCCTCGCGCACCGGTGGCTGCAGCAGCGCCAGGATATCCGTCTCCGGAGTGAAGAGGTCCTCCAACGCCAGTATCGCGCCGCTGTCGGCGCTATACACCATGCTGTGGCTGGTGGTCATGCCGTGCGCCCCGCCGGTGAAGGTATACAATGTGAACAGCAGCGTGCGCCAACCGCGCCACTCCAGCGCGCTGTAGCGCAGCTCGTACTGCATCGGGGCGAAGTACGGCAGGTCGACCGCCATGTTGTCCGCCACCGCCTGCACGAAGTCCGCCAGGGACCGCTGGCTGAGCGCATCGACCGCCGCACGCACCTGCGGCCAGGCCAGCACTTCCGTCGGATAGTCGACGTGCACCTCGATGCTCGCACTGGCGGCGCACGCGCCCGTCTGCGGGTCGTACTCTGCGCGGCGCATCATGCAGAAATCCTCTGGCGAAATCTCCGCGGATGGCGTGGCATCCTGCGCATATGCGCCCACCGCACCCATCAGCAGCCCAGCCGCAACAATCGCGATCGCCCAGTGCTTCATGTTCGTCCTCCCCGGTCAACATCGTGCGCGATTATAGGCCTGCTCTGCCGGAATGCCAGTGCGCGCAGGAAAATCGCCAGAAACACAACCGGCAGCCGTATGGGCTGCCAGTCGGATGCTGGAGGACGTATCGCGATTATTCGAGCAGGCGGCCGCTGAGCGCGAGCTGGCCCTCGTCCGCCACCCACGGTTGCAGCGCTTCGGGGATCGCGGGCACTGCCGCACGCCGGACGTGCTGCTGGCCGTTCTCATCCTGCCGCACGAAGAAATTCACCACCAGCTCCGGCGAAAGCTCGGGATAGTCGTAGCGCTGCTGCGCGCCGCGGCTTTCGCGACGCTCGATCGCGCAGCGCATCGTCGCCTCGGCGGACGCGAGCGAGGCGCGCAGGTCGCAGGCCAGCGCCAGGTCCTGCCATCCCTCGGAGGACGGGCGCACATCGATACGCGCCGCCGCCTCGCGCAGTTCTGCGATTCGGCGCAGGCCGTCGTTCAGGCGCTCCTCATCCCGCACCACGCCGCAGCACTCCCACATCGTGTTGCGCAGCGCGCGCTGCAGCGGCCGCGCCAGCTCGCCGCCCTCGCGCACCAGCCCGCGCACATCATCGACCGCGCGGCGGATGACCTCTTTCGACCGGAGCTGCACATCCAGCCCATGCGAGAACTGCGCCGCCTGCTCGCCGGCGATGCGCCCGAACACCACGGTCTCCACCAGCGAGTTGCCGCCCAGACGGTTCGCGCCGTGCAGCCCTGCAGAAACCTCGCCCGCCGCGTACAGGCCGCGCACCGTGGTCTCCGCCGTGTCCGGGTTCACCACCACGCCGCCCATCGAGTAGTGCGCGGTCGGCGCCACTTCCATCGGTTTCTGCGAGATGTCGAGCATCTGCGATTCCATGAACTGCCGGTACATGCGCGGCAGCTTCTTCAGGATGTAGTCCTTCGGACGATGGCTGATGTCCAGATACACCCCGCCGTTGGCCGTGGCCCGGCCCTCGATGATCTCGGTGTAGTTGGCCAGGGCCACCCGGTCGCGGGTGGACAGCTCCAGCCGGGCGGGATCGTAGCGCTCCATGTAGCGCTCGCCCAGCGCATTGCGCAGGATGCCGCCTTCGCCGCGCACGGCCTCGGTCACCAGCGTGCCAGACATCTCCTCCGGGAACAGCATGCCCGTGGGATGGAACTGCACCAGCTCCATATCGGCCAGCTCGCAGCCCGCTTCCAGCGCCAGATAGTAGCCATCCCCGGTATTCTCATCGCGCCGGGAGGAGCTGCGCCGCCACAGCCGCGTGTGGCCGCCCGCCGCCAGGATCACTGCGTCCGCCAGATAAACGATCTGCTCGCCAGTCTGAATGTCGAACGCCAGCGCGCCGAAGCACTCGCCCTGGTGCACCAGCAGGCGGGTGACGTAGCGGTTCTCGTGAATGGGGATCTTGAGCGCCTCTGCCTTGTCTGCCAGCGTGTACAGGATAGCGCGGCCGGTGTAGTCGCCGGCGTAACACGTGCGGCGATACTTGTGCGCGCCGAAGAAGCGCTGATCGAGGCCGCCATCCGGCAGGCGGGCGAAGCCGCAGCCCCAGTCTGCCAGCTCGTGGATCGCGCCAGGCGCACGCTGCGCCATGATCTCGACCATGCGTGGATTGTTCAGCAGATAGCCGTCCTTGAAGGTGTCGGCAAAATGCTGCTGCCACGAGTCCTCAGGATCCACCGTGCCCAGCGCCGCGTTGATGCCGCCCGCGGCCAGCACCGTGTGCGCATCCTTGCGCAGGCGCTTGCCCAGCACCACCACCTCGCACCCAGCCTGATACGCGGCGATGGCCGCGCGATAGCCCGCCCCACCAGAGCCGATCACCAGTACGTTACATACATTCGTCCGCAGTTCCTGTGTCATGCTGTCCATCCACTACATCTCAACGGATTGTGAATAAAATAACAAACGAACCTGAGCAGTGGATGAACGACAGCGCAGAAGCGTTACAATGGAGCGCCGCTTACGCTTCCGGAACCGCCTCCAGCGCCAGATCGTGCAGCGCCACCACGGCTGCGCGCACATCGCCTTCGCTGACCACGAACGAGATGCTGCACTCGGAAGCCCCCTGCGCGATAGCGATCACGTTCACGCCGACATCACCCAGCGTGGTGAACACACGCCCGGAGACGCCCGGCGTGCCGCGCATCCCCGCGCCGACCACCGTGACGATCGCCACATCGCTCATGATCTCGCACCCATCGACATCGCCGCGCGCAATTTCACTGCGCAGCTCGCCCTCGATGTGCGCACGCGCCGCCTCGGCGCGCTCATCCGTCACCACGAAGCAGAAGTTCTGTTCAGAGGAGGCCTGCGAGATCATCAGGATGTTGGCGCCGACGTGCGCCGCCGCCAGGAATGTGCGCCCGGCGATCCCCGGCACGCCCATCATGCCCCGACCGCTCACCGTGAGCAGCGCCACCTTGCGGATGGCCGTCACCGCCTTGATCACCGTGGCGCTGCGCTCCGCTGTCGGCCCGATCAGCGTGCCCTCGAAGCGCGGGTTGAAGGTGTTGCGCACACGCAGCGGGATCTGCCGGTTGAGGATCGGCTGCACGGTTTTGGGATGCAGCACCTTCGCGCCGTAGAAGGCCAGCTCGCCCACTTCCTGGTAGCTGACCAGCGGCAGCACCCGCGCGCGCTTGTCCACGCGGGGATCGGTGGTCATCACGCCGTCGACATCCGTCCAGATGATGAGCTCATCGCTGTCGGTGCAGGCCGCGAAGATCGCGCCGCTGTAGTCGCTGCCGCCGCGCCCAAGCGTGGTCACGTGGCCGTCGCGCGTGCCGCCGATGAAGCCGGTGATCACGGGGATGACGCCCTGCGCCAGCACAGGCAGCAGCTTCTCCCGAATGCGCTGGTCGGTCTCGTCCCAGTGCACAGTCGCGGAACCGTAACGATCATCCGTCACCACGAGGCCCGGCGCATCGAAAGCCTGTGCGCGCAGGCCGCTGCCACGCAGCGCCGCCGCCACCATCCGCGCAGACATGCGTTCGCCGAACGACACCACCGCGTCGGTGATGCGCGGCGTGGACTCGCCGAGAATGGCGACCGCCTGGCACAGCTCCGTGTGCTGGCCGAGGATCGCGGTGATCTCACCTGCGGTCTTCTCGCGGTCGCGGCCCGGCGTGGTGAACATGTTGAGCGCCTCCTCGTGCCGGTCGCGCAGCTTCTGCGCCGCCGAGAGATACGCCCAGCGGTTACCGCTGGCCGCCTCGCGCACCGAGTGAATCAGCGCGTCCGTCACGCCAGACATCGCCGAGACCACCACCACCACCTGATCGCCTCTGCCGGCGGCCTCGCTGACGATGCCGACCACATTCTGAATCGCCTCAGGGCTGCCCACCGAGGTCCCGCCAAACTTCATCGTGATGACTGCCATGCGCTCTGTTCTCCCGGGATCCGCAACAAAAAGCGCGTGGGGGGTTCCCACGCGCTCGTTCTGAACTTTCCTGCCGACGTGCGCCGAACTACCCCCGCATCCACCGATGTGGCGTCATAGTCATGCCGGTAGTCGTCATCATCGCAAAGCGGTGCATTGTGATGAGTCACTCTCGCGCGTCGCTGATACTGCAGGTAGCATACCGTGAACGCCCGAATGCTGTCAAGGAGTGTGTCGTGCCCTGTCTGATCCGCATCCTCGAAGGCGACTCGCTCACGCCCGTCGACTATCAGGCCGGCTCGCTGGCCGAAGCCGCGCAGTTCGAGCCGCACGACGGCGTCTACACGATCGCCAACACCTTCGACGGCACGCAGGTGCTGCTGTTCGATGCGCATCTCGACCGCATGGAGCGCTCTGCCGAACGCTCTGGCATGGCGCTCACGCTCGATCGGCCGCGCCTGCGCCGCGCGCTGCGCACGATGATCGCCGAGGCCGACTATGGCGAGGTGCGCTATCGCATCACCGCGCCCACGACGATGCCCAGCCAGCTGATCCTTTCGATTGAGCCATTCCGCCCGCTGGCGCCCGCCGTGTACGCGGAGGGCGTGCGCGTGGTCACGCTGGCCGGCGCAGCCCGCGAGACGCCGGAGGCCAAGACCGCCGGCTGGCTGCACGATCGCGCTGCGCTGGAGCACGCGCTGCCGCCCGGCATCTTCACCGGCCTGCTGATCGGTCCGCATGGTGAACTTCTCGAAGGGCTGAGCACCAATTTCTACGCCGTGCTGGATGGCGTGCTGCGCACCGCTGGCGAAGGCGTGCTGCCCGGTATGGCGCAGGTCATCGTGCTGGCGATCGCGCCGGAGGTGCTGCCGGTCGAAATGCGCGCGGTGCTGCTCGAGGATGTGCCGCATCTGCAGGAGGCTTTCATCACCAGCGCCAGCCGAGGAATCGTGCCCGTGGTCACCATCGACGGGCACACGATCGGGGATGGCACGCCGGGGCCGCGCACCCGCGCGCTGCGCGAGCGCTACGCCGCGTGGGCCGCTGCACACCTGCAGGCGCTGTGACCGGCTAGGCGGCAGCGCGGCGCAGCCAGCCCGCAGCCAGCAGCGCCAGCAGCGCCACCCCCACCAGGATCACGCCCGTCCACAACGCCGCGCCCAGATCGCGTTCCAGCACGTTGTAAATCAGCAGCGGCATGGTCTGCGTGCGGCCCTGGATGCTGCCCGCGAACAGAATGGTGGCGCCGAACTCACCCAGCGCGCGCGCTGCGCTGGTCACCGCGCCCGCCGCCAGCGCACGGCTGGCCAGCGGCAGCATCAGCCGCCAGAACAAGCCGCGCTCGTCCGCCCCGTCCACCCGGGCCGCATCGGCCAGGTCTTCACCAACCGCCTCAAATCCGATCTGCGCCGCGCGGATGAAGAACGGCGCGGAGACGAAGATCTGCGCCATCACCACCGCCGCCGTGGTGAAGGGCAGTGCAATCCCGAGCGTCTCCAGCAGCGGACCGAACAGCCCCCGCCGGCCAAATGCCGCCAGCAATGCCAGCCCGGCCACTGCCGGCGGCAGCACGATCGGCAGCTCGATCAGCAGCTCCAGCGCGCGCCGCCCGCGAAAACGCCTGCGCGCCAGCAGATAGGCCAGCGGCGTGCCGAACAGCACCGTCAGCAGCGTGGTGACCGCCGTCGTCGCGAACGACAATGCCAGCGCCTGCGGCATCCCTGCGGCGGGGGCCTGCTCCCACCCGCGCAGCGCCAGCGCCCGGCCCAGCAGCACCAGCAGCGGCACGAACAGGAACAGCAGGCCGACAGCGGACAGGCCCCCCAGCAGGCAGCCGAAGCCGGAGGGCCGCCGCCAGCGCATCGCTCAGCCTGCCTGGGCGGGCTCGAAGCCGAAGCCGGCCAGCACGGCCTGCCCCTGCGCAGACAGCACCGCCGCGATGAAGGCCGCCGCCAGCTCCGGCTGCGCGCTGCCCGCCAGCGGGGCGATCGGATAACTGGCACGCGGGTTGATCATGCGCGGAATGGCGATCAAGCGCAACAGCGCCGGTTCCAGCGCAGCATCGCTGGTGTACACCACGCCGGCATCCGCCTCGCCAAGCTGCACCTTGACGGCCACCTGGCGCACGTTGTCCTCCTCAGATACCACGTTCGCCAGCACCGCCTCGCTGAAGGCCGGGCCGATCTGCCGCATCGCCGAAGCACGCGCCAGCATCTCGTCGGTGTAGACGCGCACAGGCACGCCCGGCGCGGCCAGCACCAGCCGCAGTCCCGGCGCGGCCAGATCGCGGAACGTCGAGATGCCCGCCGGGTTGTCCGCCGGGGTGATGATCGCCAGCCGGTTGTGCGCGAAGATCACCGGCGCGACAGTGATACGCCCGCTGTCTGCCGCCGCCTGCATCTGGCGCATATCGGCGCTGGCGAACACATCCGCCGGCGCGCCCTCGCTGATCTGCGTCGCCAGCGCAGACGAGCCCGCGAAGCTGAACACGACGTCTACGCCGGGATAGGCCGCTTCGAAGTCGAGCGCAATCTGCTCGAAGGCGCTCGTGAGCGAAGCGGCGGCGAATACCGTCACCACCTGCGCCGGCTGCGCGGCAGTGGGCAGCGCCAGCAGCGCGATCAGGCAAAACAGCGCTAGGGACGGTCGGAACCGCGGGACACTCACGGCTGTTTCTCCTTCGGGATCAGTTCGCAGCGGTCGATCCAGTCCAGCACAGCCTCCAGCTGCGCGATCTGGAAGCTGAGCGCGAGAAAGTCGATGCCGGCGGGCGCGCTGTCGCGCTCGTTCAGCAGCCGTTCGCGCTCACCGGCGCAGGCCTGCTTCTGCGCGCGCACGGCAGGCGTTGTCGGCAAGCCGAGCATGCGCAGCACGAACAGCCGGCTGAGGAACTCCACGCGCACGCGGCGGATACTGGGCGAAGGCGGAGCCGCCAGCCACGCCTGCAGCCGCGCCTCCCCCGCCGGCGTGAGCGTATAACGCACGCGCGCCGGAGCATCGTCGCCCGGAACGCATTCCCCGCGTATGCAACCCGTCGTTTCCAGCCGCTTCAGCACGGAATACAATTGACTGGTACTCAGCCGCCACACACGGCTGAGCGCGCCCTGCGGCCGGAAGTGGCCGAGCAGCTGGTAGCCGTGCTGTGGTTCCACCGCCAGCAGGCCGAGCAGGGTTTCATCTACGCTGAGGTCAGACATGTGCACTATTCTATGCTGGAATAGGGGTCTGTGCAAACTGCTGCGTCCATCGCCCGTGCGCAATGGCGGCGGGGTGGCGTAGCGCTATCATGGGCTATCGTCGCTCGCGTTCAGGGCCGCCCGCGTGGCTGGTGTTTCTGGTGGCCGTCGCGCTGGTGTTCGGCGGCTACTACCTCATCCGCGGGGCGCAGGACTTCCTGCGCACAGGCGGGCTGGGCGTACAGGAGGCGACGGAGCGCGCGCAGATCATCGCCTCGGCCACTGCCGACCGCGAGGCGCGCATTCCGACGCAGTCCGGCGCGATCGTGCTCATCCCGACGGGCACGCCGCCCCCCGCCTGCATCGACTTCCGCGTCGTGGTCTCCAGCGCCCGTGTGCGCGCGTCGCCCGATGGCGCCGTGCTGACCGGCTTTCCGCAGGGCACGCTGGTGTGCGTCATCCGCCGCGCCGAGAACAACGACGCGTGGTATCTGATCGACCAGAACCCGCGTACGCGCCGCATCGACGAAGCCTACATCAGTGAGGCCGTCATCGAAGCGGTCAATCCCACACCGACGCCATCGCACACGCCCACCCCGCTGCCGACGGTGACGCCGATGCCCATCAGCGCCACGCCCACGATCACGCCCACCTTCACGCCCAGCGCCACCGACATCCCGGACTTCCGGCCAACGCTGCCCCCGGCCCCCGGGGCGGCCACCGACACGCCCGCGCCAACCCCCACGCCGGCAGATTCGCCGTCGGACGACGCGCTCAGCAGCGGCAGCGGCGGCTGACGCAAACAAAACGGACCCCGTATGGAGTCCGTCACGATGCAGCTTCCACTTGCGCAGCGGCTACGGTTCCGCGCTCGCCAGCACTTCCCGCTTCGCCTGCGTCACGCCCGGATAACCGATGATCACCATTGCGCCCGCGCGCAGTGCAGCGCCGACCAGCATCACCACCAGCAGGTCGAGGCCGCCAGTCACCAGCGCGCTGCCAATCATCGGCCCAACGAACGCCGCCAGATTGCTGACCTGCGAGTACGCCGTCGAGTAGGCGACATCGCCTGCTGGCGTACGCTCGGTGAACACGCCGAACACGCCGATCATCGCCGCAGACATCCAGCACGCGCCGGAGAGCGCCGCGCCCACCAGCGTGAACGGCAGGCTGGGGGCCAGCGCCAGCGCCAGCGCCGACAGCGCCGTGCCGCCCATCATGAGCGCGACCATGCCGCGGTTACCGAAGCGCCGCACCAGCCATGGCGCCGCCAGCGACATCAGCGCGCCTGCGCCCAGCTCCACCAGGCCGAACAGCGCCATAAAGCCCTCTGTGGCGTGCATGCGCTGCACCATGTACAGCGGGATCACCGCCACCAGCGCGGTGAATGTGAGATGCGCGCCAGCCGTCACCAGCATCACCTCGCGGAAGCCGCGTGAGCGCCACGGGCTGCCATGCGTTTTCGGCTGCTCGTGCTGCGGCACCGCCTCGCGGATTGGGCGGATGGCATTGACGTGGAAGAAACTCATCATGGAAGCGATGGCCGACAACGCAAACATGATCTGATAATTGATCGGATACGGCATCCGCTCCAGCCACACGCCGCAGATCAGCGATCCCACCGCCAGCACGATGCAGAACCACAACGAGCGCTGACCCAGCAGATGTGTCAACCGGCTGGGCGACATCGAATCGCGCATGATGCCGAAGAAGAGCAGCATGCTGAGCGCTTGCGGCGCAGCCGGCAAAGTCACGCTCAGGATCAGCCAGATCGGCTGCCACGGCAGGGGGAGGAGCGGTGTGAATGCCGGCAGCAAAAACGATGCTTTGTACAGCATGCCTGGCCAATAATGCGCCCGCACATCTGAACTGTACCGCGCGCGCCAGGCCGGGCCCGCGAACGATGCCAGCAGCACCACCAGCGGCGGCAGCGCCGTGATCAGGCCCAGCTCAGTTGGTGTGGCGCCAACGTGGATGGCAAAGATCGGCAGAAAGCGGTTGATCGCGACAAAACCCAGGCCAAACCACACCACATCAAGGACCAGGTGTCGATAGTTGGCCTGCTCAAGGCGCGCCGTATTGGGTTGAAAAGTCATTGTTATCCGGTTTGTGATCGTGGACATTCATTACATTACTCGCGAGCCTGCTCATTCCGCAATCGGTCCATCATCGGCTGCAGTGCGAGTTGGCCTTATCATTGTGCACAATCCCCTGTAAGATTCCAGTCGTAATTCTGCCGTCCGCTTCACAACGGCAGCAAATCGTCAGGCAAGCGTTGGGAGGACACATGTCGTTCTTCGGCAAAAGCCGCCAATCAGATCCGCCCCGCTACTCCGCCGAGGCCGCCCCGGCGCGCGTGGATGTGCCTCAGCCCGCGCCGCCGCCCTCCCCCGTCGGCTTTGAGACCGTGCTGGGCGCCAACTGCTCGATGGAAGGCCGCCTGAGCAGCAACACCAACGTGCGCCTCGATGGCGTGTTCACCGGCACGCTGGAAATCACGGGGAATGTGCTGGTCGGGGAAACCGCGCGCATTACCGCAGACATCAACGCCAAGAACATCTCGATCGCCGGCGCTGTGCGCGGCAATGTCACCGGCAGAAAGGTGCAGCTTCTGCGCACCGGGCGCATCTGGGGCGACATCCGCGCCCAGGCGCTCACCACCGAAGAGGGCGCCTTCATCGACGGCAAGATCACCATGATCGGCGTCGATCCGGCTGCAATTCCAGCCTTCGGCCCGGGCGAATCTGGCGAGGCCCCGCCCGCGGAGGCGAGCGCGCCTGCGCCGGTGGAGGCGTCACCAGCAGACACCGACACGCCTGCGCCCGCCGAGACAGCGACGGACAGCGCACCGCCTGTCGAAGCACCTGCGCACACCGCTGAGGCCGCCGACACCACAACCGACAGCCCGGCGAGCCCCGACTCCACGACATGACGATCGGCGTGCTGTTCGTGTGTGCCGGCAACATCTGCCGGTCGCCGATGGCGGAAGCGATCTTCGCCGAGCAGGTGCGCAGTGCCGGTCTGAGCGCCCATATCCATACGGACTCGGCGGGCACCGGCTCGTGGCACATCGGCGAGAGCGCGCATCCGCGCACGCTGGCGATCCTTCGGCGTGAAGGCATCGCCTACGATGGCCGCGCGCGCCAGCTCGCCCCGCAGGATATGCAGCGCTTCGCATACGTGGCGGCGATGGACCGCGAGAACCTGCGTGGGGTGCGCGCCATTCAGCGCGGCGGAAGCGCGCAGGTCGGGCTGTTTCTGCACGACGCCTTCAGCGCCGGAGCGGTCGATACCGACGAAGTGCCGGATCCCTATCATAGCGGCGTGTACGAACGGGTCTTCGCGCTGGTGCAGCCCGGGGCCGCCGCACTGCTGGCGCGCATCGTGCGCGAACACGGGCTGCAGCCGGGCTAGAGCCTGTCAGCGCCGCGCGCTCATGAGTCCTCGTCATCCTCATCCTGCGCAGCGGCACGCTGGCCTGCCTTCGCGACAGCCTTTGCGGGCGTCTTCGGCGGCTTCGGCGGGGTGGCGCGCGCGCGCAGCGTCTTCTGCAGTTCAGCGATCAGCACGGCACTGTGATCGTGGTCACCCTTCATCGGCAGATACAGCGCTGCGCCCAGCGGCAGAAACAGCAGCGCCGCAGCCGGGCTGCCGCTGGCGAAGATAGCGAGCGCCGCAACCGCCAACGCGGCATACACCAGCACGCGCCCGCGCGCATCCACCCCGCCCGGCACGCTTCCTTCGACGATGGTCACGCCGCTGCTGCGCTCCATGCGCCCGCTCAGCCGCGTGGTCCGCGAGAACTGCCGCGCCACCGGGGCGGTCATGCTGATGGAGAACGTGCCGCCCTTCTCCACCCAGCCATCGAGCGCTACCCGCGTGGCCGTGCCTTTCTGATGCAGGCGCTCATTGATCGCGCTCATGCTCTGCGCGATGGTCTTTTCGGTATACAGCCGGTAGCGCATCCTGCCCGCCTCACTTCAGCATCCCGGCCTGCTGCGCCATGCCGCGCAGGCGGACAAGCAGCCGCAAGCCAGCCGGAACACCGTCCCTATTGGCTCCATTGATCTTTTTGGGGAACACGCCGATTATACCGTATCCTCTTGCGCAGAGGATGCAGCCACAGGAGGCGACATGCGCCTGTACGACATCTCACGCCCGATCACCCCGGCGACCAGCGTGTGGCCCGGAGACCAGCCCTACCGGGCGGTCCCGGCGCTGCAGCTCGCAGCCGGGCACAGCGTCAATCTGATGACGCTCACGCTCAGCCCGCACACCGGCGCCCACGCCGACGCACCGCTGCACTTCGAGGCGGACGGCCCATCTGCCGCAGATCTGCCGCTCGACGCCTACCTCGGCCCGGCGCGCGTGATCAGCGTGGGCCGGGCGGATGGCGCACTCACCCCAGACGACCTGCCGCAGGGCGCGCTGAAAGGCGCGACGCGCCTGCTCATCCATTCTCCCGCCAGCCTGACTCCGTTCGATCGGTGGCCGCAGGCTTTCCCCTATCTCAGCCTCGCGCTGATCGAAGCCGCCGCCGCGCACGGCCTGCGCCTGATCGGCCTGGACTCGCCGTCCGTCGATGCCTTCACCAGCACCGATCTGCCCTGCCACCACGCGCTGTGGGCGCACGGGATTCTACACCTGGAATCGCTGATGCTGGACGGCGTTCCCGATGGTGACTACGAGCTGATCGCGCTGCCACTGCGTCTGGAAGGCGCCTGCGCTTCGCCCGTGCGCGCCGTGCTGCGTGCGCTGCCCACAGGAAAGTGAGGCCGGAATGCCTGTCATCTTCTTCGCGGTCTTTGCGCTGGTGATGCTGGGGGGCTATCTGGCGGCACGCCGCCGACTCACCCAGCCCGCGCTGATCGTCATCCTGACGGCCAGCGGCGGCTTCCTGTCGATGTTTCTGGTCAGCCTGAGCAGCGGCAACGCCCCGCCACACGCGCTGTTCGTCGGGCTGATCGTCGGCCTGGCGTTCACCACCATTCTGCTGCTGATGGCCTACAGTTTCGACCGCCGCGATCGGCGCGCAGCGCGCATCCCGCCGCCTGCACAGCGCGACGACACGCCTTAGCCGCTGATGGCGACGATGGTGTAACTGCCCGCGCCTGTGAAATCGAAGCGCCCGGCCTCTAGCAGGTAGTCGTCATCACGCGGCAGGGTCACGCGGAAGAGCTGCGCGTTGGTCCCCAGCGCCGGGTCCGGACCATCATCGTTGAAGGCCACCTGCCGCCCGTCTGCAAGGCGCAGACGCAGCGTCGGGTCCAGGTCTCCGCGCTGCGTGGTCATGGTGAACGTGACGATCTGGCCACGCAGCCCGCGGAACTGCCAGCGCTGCACCGGGACAACATCACTGAGCGCGCCGGCCAGCGTCACCGCCTGCGCCTCCAGCGCAAAGCGCCGGCTGAGCGAGTAAGCCAGCGTATACGCGCCATCCCCCGCCACGTGCTCCACGCGCACGCGATACACGCCATCCACGGGCAGCGTGAGCTGGGGCAGATACGAGTCGAAGGCGTTCCACAGCTCCAGCCCCTGCTGATCGTCGTTGTACGCCAGCTCTGCGCCATCCGGCCCGAACACGCGCAGCGCCATGTCGACCGCGTTCTGTCGCAGCAGATCGGTCGCGGCCAGCGTCACCTGATCACCAGCACTGGCGGCAAGCGTCCACTCCTGCGCGGTGAACTGCGCCGAGATGCGCCCCTGCACCGGCACATCCGCGCTCAGCATTGCCGCGCCGCGCCGGTCCGGGCCAGCCGCAGGACTGAGCAGCGCCAGCCGACCATCGTCCAGCGCCAGCGCCAGGTCGCCCGCCGGGGTGAAGGCAAGCGCGGTCGCGGGGGGCAGGCCCGCGCTGAGCGCCTCCACAGCGCCGTCCTCCAGCACACGCACCACACGCCCATCCTCCAGCGCCAGCGCCAGCCAGCCAGCTGGGTGCAGTGCTGCCGCTCGAACGGTCTGCGGCGCAAGCGGCAGCCAGAAGCGCAGCACCGGCGCATCGCCCGGCGCAGCCACCGAGACTGACGCGCTCACCGCGCCGTCGATCAGCGACTGCACCGGCTCGATCACCAGCACCCGATCGGGCGCGGCGGCCAGCAGCGGCGGGCTGGCGGCGTTGAACGCGAGCACATGCTCCCCGCGCGCACCATCGCGCAGCCAGCGCAGGCTGAAACCGCTCTCCACCCGGTCGATCGCGAAGATCGTCCCGCCAGCGCCCGCCACCGCCGCCGGCGCACTGCCGCCAAAGCTGTCCTGCGGGGCGGCCCAGCGCCGGTCTGCGCCGAGCATCTGCAGGCAGCGGCATACGGTATCGCCCAGCAGCAGCGCGCCATCCTCGCGGACGGCCATCCCGCTGGGCTGCGTGGGATCGGCGAACGGCGTCACCTGCACCAGCGCCCCCTGCAGCGTGAACGATGCCACGCCCATCGCGGGGGACGCCGCGCTGATCTGCGTATCGCTGGCGGCCAGCGCGGTGATGCGCGTCTGCTGCGCATCGAACAGGGTCTCCGCCGGCGGGGGCAGCGGCACCGCCCAGGCCAGGCTGTAGACCGGCGCAGGCGGCGGCTGCGCGCTGAACACCAGGCTGCCGGTGATCTGGCTGAAGGCGGGCTCCGGGCCGAGCGCCGCCAGCCCGCGGTGATCGGGCAGCCGACCGATGCGCCCGACGATCGTGCCGCGCGCGCTCTGCGCGACTGCCTCGAAGGCGCGATCGCCCAGCCACGTGACCGGCGAATAGCGATATCCGGTGATCGCGGCCTGCGCCATCAGCGCATCCAGCGGCGCAGTGTCCGGCGGCGCGGCTGCCAGATCGGTCAGCAGCAGCCGCACCTGCCCTGCGGACTCACCCTCAGGGCCAGCCGCGATCAGCGACAGCCCATCCGCCGCGGCGCTGGTCTCCGCCGTCCAGCCGGGGGGCAGCAGCAGGCTCAGCCCGGCCTCCGCCCACACGACCGGCTGCTCCAGCGCCGGGGCCGGCGGCGGCAGCGGGCCGGCAGCAGCAGCGGCCACAGGCAGAACACACAGCAGCAGCAGCGCGCGTCTCAGCACGAGCGTCAGACCTTTGGCAGCGCCGCGATGACAGGCACACCAGCGCTTGCCACATCCTCACGCCGGCGCACGAACGGATCCAGGTACAGGCTGAGCGCCGCCAGGCCGAGGCCGGCCAGCAGCCCGACCGCGATCCTGAGCACCGGCGCGAAACGATTGGGCAGCGAGGGCGGCGCTGGCGCGGCGGCTGTGCGGTCGAGCACCGTCACACTGGCATTCTGCCCGCCCAGCTGCGGAAAGTAGTCCGCCGCGCGCGTCTGCAGCACCGCGATCGCCGCATCGACGACGGCATCCAGCGTCGGGCCGTCCGGATAGCCGAAGCTGATCTGCCCCACGCTGCGTTCATTGTCCGCGGCGGTCCCCAGCGCGCCCGCGCTGAAGGCCACGCCCTCCGCCTGCAGCCGCGCCGCGATCTCCTCGCGGAAGGAGCTGGACCGCACCCAGTCCGTCAGGGCGTTCACCAGCAGCTCTGAGGACAGCCACAAATCCTGATAGTCCCCTTCGCTGCGCGGGATGGCGCTGATGTCCTGAAAGGCGCTGTAGCGGATCGAGGCGCTGAAGCCACCCGTCTGCGCGCCCGGCGCCAGCATATCCGGCAGGGCCAGCGCGGCGGCAGCGATCACCGGGATGGCGATCAGCCACCAGCGGCGGATGAACTGACTGAGCAGAAAGCGCAATTCCACGCGGCACTCCTCATCTTCGCACGGCAAATTATAGCGCAAGCCTCGCTTCAGGGGCGCCGGAAGCTGGCCCAGGCCCGCTCCAGCGCGCGCGACAACTGCTGCTCGAACACGCGCTCGTCAAAACGCTCGGCATGCGCCCGCAGCGCAGCCGGCGAATAGGCCGAGGCGTCGAAACGCGCCAGCGCATCCGCCAGGCTGTCCACGGTCATCGCATCGAACAGCTCGCCCGTCCGGCCCGGAATGACGGTATCCAGCGCCCCGCCGCCCCGGAATGCGATCACCGGGCGCCCCGCCGCCTGCGCCTGCACCGGGGTGATGCCGAAGTCTTCCAGGCCCGGAAACAGAAATGCCTTGCAGCGCGCCATCAGCTCCGGAAGCTGCTCATCCGGCACGTAGCCCAGGAACTCCACCGTCGGGCCGGCCATCTCGCGCAGGCGGTCAATGTCGCGCCCGCGCCCGCCCACCCGCAGCGGCAGACCCAGCCGCGTGCAGGCCTGCACCGCCAGGTCAATCCGCTTGTACGGGATCAGGCGCGAGACCACCAGAAAGTAATCCTCGGTTCGGCTGGCGGGCTGAAAGCGCGCGGTCGCCACCGGCGGGTAGATGATCTCGGAGTCGCGGCCATAGTACCGGCGGATGCGCTCGCGAATCTCCGTCGAAATCGCGATGAACACATCGACGCGCTGCGCCGCAGCGAAGTCCCAGCGCCGCAGCGCCGCGATCAGCGGGCGCAGCGCCGCCCGCGCCATCCCGCCCAGGCCTTCGCGGGCGATATAGGCATCCAGCTCCCACACATAGCGCGTCGGCGCCAGGCAGTAGCACACGTGCAGGGTCTGCGGCCCGTGGCGCACGCCGTGGCAGAAGCCACTCTTGTTGCTCAGCAGCACGTCGTACTCGCTCAGATCGCAGCCGCTCCACGCCAGCGGATAAGCCGGCAGATACGGCTGATGATGGCTGTGGATGCCCGGCAGTCGGTCGATCCACAGCGTGCGGATGTCCCAGTCGCGGTAGCCGGGCGGCATCGCCTCTGGCGCATAGATGCTGGTGTAGACCGGCGCCTGAGGAAACATGCGCACCAGCGTCTCCAGCACATCCTCCGCGCCGCCGCGCTGATTGAGCCAGTCGTGAACCAGCGCCAGGCGCATAGCGCTCACCACAGCGCCGCGCGCAGCGGAGCAAACGAGCGCCGGTGGGCGTGGCACGGGCCGTGCTGGGTCAGCGCACGCTGATGCGCCGCCGTGCCGTAGCCCTTGTGCGCAGCGAAGCCGTAGCCGGGGT
>CAZZJW010000029.1:0-45409 GCA_964654755.1 uncultured Pleurocapsa sp.
CATCCGCGCCCTCCCACAACTGCCGGGCGATCGGCGGCGGGGCCAGCAGGGAGGCGGCTCGGTACTCGTCCAGCCAGTCGCCATCCGCGGTCAGCCGCGAGTCGCTGCCCAGCGCCAGCCGTCCGCCGCAGGCGCACCAGCGCTCGATATCGGCGGTAGCACCCAGCAGATATGCGTTGGTCGTCGGACACCACACCAGCCCGGCGCACGCGTGCGTGGCATGCTCGATCTGCGCGGCGCTGAGGCCGACGCCGTGGACCAGCACGGTGTCGCGGCTGATGCCGCCGGCAGCGCGCAGCCGGTCGTACTCCCGGGCGGCTGCGTCGTCCGTCCCTTCCGCCAGATGGATGATGCGCGGCGTGCCCGGCGCGGCCTGCACGAAGCGGCGCAGCTCGTCGGCGCTGCTGAAATGCAGTGAGTGCGCCCAGTGGTAGCGCCGCAGCACGCTGACGGGGAAGTCGCGCTGAAAGAGCGCGCGGTGCGGTGGATTGTGATGGACGACGATGCATGCGCCGCACAGCAGGTTCTTCAGCCCGCCGATGAGCAGCCGGTCGCGCAGGGGCAGCGCGCGAAGCGGCCCCAGCGGCGGGTCATTCAGTCGGGTGCTGACCTGCTCGCCCCAGTCGTGCGCGCTGGCGTATACCGGCTGATAGCGGGTGCGCGGATAGTGGTTGAGTTCGAGGTGGTCGTGCGCGTTGATGCGGGGCGCGAAGCGCTGCCAGCGCACGTCCGTCACTCGTTGAACAGCGAAGGCGCGTTGCGGCGCACGGTATCCTCACCCAGCTTGCCCACCAGCTTGTCGCGCAGTTTGGGCGTTTCCTCGCTCCACTTGTTGCGAAGCTGCTCTTTGGTGGCCGTGCCGCCGCGGCCAGCGCTGGCGGTCATGCCGTTGAGTTGGGCGGGCGCGCGCGTGATCTGGCGCTGCGGCCCGGCGGCGCCACAGGCCGCGCAGGCGGGCGCGGGGTCGTCAAAGCCGTGGCGGGCTTCGAATCGCGCGCCACAGGCGGGACAGTGATAGTCGTACAGGGGCATGGTCAGTTCTCCGGGAACAGCGCGCGCAGCGGCAGGCGAAAGCCGGGCAGCACATCGCCGCCATCCAGCGTGTCGTCCGCGTGCAGCACGGTCGGCAGGCCGGCGGGCGCAAAGACGGTGACGGTGCGGTCCTCCGGGTCGATCAGCCAGACGCGGACGCCGGCGCGCAGATAAACGTTCACCTTGGCCGCCATCATGGAGACGCGGTCGGTTGGGGAAAGCACCTCCGCCACAATGTCTGGCGGGATGGAGATCCAGGTTTCGCCGGGAGGCGCATCAGCGCGACCGGGCGAAGTGAAGGCAAGATCGGGCATGAGCCGGTGCTGGCCAATCTGATAACCGCCGTCGGGCCCGGTGAGCAGGCCGATCTGGTCATCGGTGAGCGCGCGGCCAATCGCCATGATCAGCCGCGCGCTGATCTGCGCGGAGATGGAGTTGGAGACCATGTCGCACACCATTCCATTGAACAGTTCCAGCCTGCGTTCACGGTTTTCGGGCAGCGCGGCGAACGCCTCGAACTGTTCGGGCGTCAGCCGGGCGGGGGTGAGCGGGCTGCGCAGCGCCATCGGGCGGCCTCCTAACCGAACAGCGCGCGCAGCGGCAGGCGAAAGCCGGGCAGCACATCGCCGCCATCCAGCGTGTCGTCCGCGTGCAGCACGGTCGGCAGGCCGGCGGGCGGCAGTACAGTGAGCGATTTGTCTTCCGGGTCAACCAGCCATACCAGCACGCCAGCCTGTGCGTAAATCCGGAGCTTCGCGGCGACGTCGGGGGTGCGGTCGCTGGGGGAGAGTACTTCGACGGCCAGATCGAGTCCGCTGGTGCTCCATGCCTGCCCGACCGGGCCGGCGCGTCGTGAGAACAGGATCACCGCGGCGTCCGGGATGACGCGGTTGTCTCCCAGCGCGTAGCCGCCGTCCGCACCGGTCATCCAGCCGATCGGGTGCTGCTGCAGGTAGGTGTAGAGTGCGCTGCCGAGGGCCAGGGCCAGCGCTGAAGAACGATCATTCGACACCATCTCGACGAGTTCTCCGAGCACGTACTCAACGCGGCGTTCACGGTTTTCGGGCAGCGCGGCGAACGCCTCGAACTGTTCGGGCGTCAGCCGGGCGGGGGTGAGCGGGCTGCGCAGCGCCATCGGGCCTCCACGGACATTCTGCTTCTATTGTACGCGCAAAAAGCGTCTGTTACTCCAGCCGGATGCGTGGATTGAGCAGGGCGTAGAGGATATCTGCCAGCAGGTTGGCGAGGGCGAAGAAGAAGATCACCGTCATCACGCTGGCCTGCAGCAGCGGCAGGTCCTTGCGCTCGACGGCGGCGGTCATCAGCCGGCCCAGCCCCGGATAGTTGAACACGTTTTCGATGACGATCAGCCCGCCCACCAGCCAGCCCAGCGAGAGCGCGATCACGGTGATGGTGGGCAGCAGGGCATTGCGCAGCACGTGGCGCACGATCACCACGCGATAGGGCAGGCCCTTGAGCAGTGCGGTGCGCACATATGTCCGGCTGAGCTCGGCGATCACGCCGGCGCGCGTCATGCGCACGATATAGGCCATCAGCACGAATGACGCCGTCAGCGCCGGCAGCATGAGCTGGCGCAGCCATTCCCCGGGCGCGGCAGTGTCTGGTGGACTCGAGGCCGTCGGGAACCAGCCCAGCCCGAGCGCGAACACGTTGATCAGCACCAGCCCGGTGACGAATTCCGGCAGACCCACCACTGCCAGCGTGAGCAGCGAGATCACCGCATCGGCGGCGCGTCCTTCGCGCAGGCCGGCCAGCACTCCGAGCACGAGCGACACCGGGATGGCGATCAGCGCGGTGAGCGCGGTGAGCTGCAGCGAATGCCCCAGTCGCTCCAGCACCAGTGGGCGGATCGGGGCGCTGCCGACGGTGTAGGCGAGGCCCCAGTCTCCGCCGGCGAAACGTGCCAGCCAGCGCGCATATTGCAGCGGAGCGGGGTCATCCAGGCCGAGCTGCGCGCGCAGCTGCGCGATCGCCTCGGGCCGGGCATCCCGTCCGAGGATCAGCCGGGCGGGGTCGCCGGGCAGCACCTGCGTGAGCGCGAAGATCAGCGCCGAGGTGAGCAGCAGGGTGAGCGCCATCAGTCCGAGGCGGCGAATGAGAAACTGCGTCATGGCGCGTCCTGAAGCGGCTGTTGCATGGCGGCCAGTTCGGCGGGCGGGATGTGACAGCGGATGCGGTGGCCGTCTCCGGCGTCCTGCCACGGCGGCGTGTGCGCGTCGCAAACCGGGCCCAGCCTGCGCGGGCAGCGCGTGTGAAACGGACAGCCGGTCACGATCGCACGCGGGCCGGGCGGGTCACCTTCCAGGCGGATGGGCTGCCTCAGATGCTGCGGGCCGGGCCCGGGCAGGGCGGAGAGCAGCGCTTCGGTGTAGGGGTGGGCGGGCAGGCCGTACACCTGTGCGGGCGTGCCTTGCTCGACGACCTGACCGAGCAGCATCACGATGATATGATCGGCAATGGCGCTGACCGCCCGCAGGTCGTGCGAGATGAACAGATAGCTCACGCCCTGTTCGGCGCGCAGATCGCGCAGCAGATTGAGCACGACCGCCTGCACGCTCACATCCAGCGCTGAGGTGGGCTCGTCGGCCAGCACAAGCGCCGGGCTGGCGGCGAAGGCGCGGGCGATGCCGACGCGCTGTTTCTCGCCGCCGCTGAGCGCGCCGGGATAGCGGGCTGCGTACCCGGCAGGCAGGCGCACTGCCTGCAGCAGCGCGAAGACGCGCTCGCGCACCGCCAGCGGCGGCAGCTCAGGGGAGAGGCGGCGCACCGCGCGCGCCAGCGCCGCGCCCACCGTGCGATAGGGATTGAGCGAGTCGGTTGGGTTCTGGAAGATCATCTGCAGGCGGCGCAGGGTGGCCTGCGGCCGTCGTGACAGGCGCAGATCGAGCGGCAGATCGAGCAGCGCCAGCTCCCCGGCATCCGCCGTCTCCAGCCCGATGATGCAGCGCGCAAGCGTGCTTTTGCCGCTGCCGCTCTCACCGACCACACCCAGCGTCCCTCCAGCGCCGATCTCGAGCGAGACATCGCCGAGCGCCTGCACGCCACCGCGTCCGCCGAAGCGCTTGCGCACATGCACGGCCTGCAGCACGCGCTGCGGCCTGTCATCGGCAGGGGCGGCTGTTTCCGCTGCAGCGGGCGGCGCATCGTCCAGATGGAGCGCGCCTTCGGCGATCTCCGGCCAGCGGTGGCAGCGCACGAGCCTGCCGTCGCCCACCGGCTGCAGCGGCGGCTTCTCAATGGCGCAGCGCGGCTGGGCTGCGGGGCAGCGCGCGGCGAAGACGCAGCCGGGCGGGCGCTCGCCCAGCGCCGGCGCTGCACCCTCGATGGCTGGCAGGCGCGCATCGCGGTCGCGCAGGAGGCGCGGCATGCTGGTGAGCAGTCGGATGGTGTAGGGGTGCAGCGGCTGCGAGTAGAGCGCCTCGACCGGCCCGCTGGACATCACCTCGCCCCCGTACAGCACCGTCACGCGGTCGCACAGCTGCGCCACCAGCCCGAGATCGTGCGACACGTACAGCGCAGCGGCGCCTGCTTCGCGGATGAGCGCGCGCACCAGATCGAGGATGGCCGCCTGCGTGGTGACGTCCAGCGAAGTCGTCGGTTCGTCGAGGATCAGCAGCCGTGGCCGGGCGATCAGCGCCATGGCGATGCACACGCGCTGCTGCATGCCACCGCTGAGCTGATGCGGATAGCGCCGGGCGACGGCGGCAGCATCGGCGATCCTGACGTGCTCGAGCATGGCGATGGCCTGCCGGCTGCCCTCCGCCGCGGAGACCCCGTCGTGCAGGCGCACGATCTCGGCGATCTGCTGGCCGATGCGCATGGACGGGTTGAGCGCATCCAGCGCATCCTGCGGGACCATGCTGATCGCCTTGCCCCACAGCTGGCGCAGCGCGTCCGCGTCGGCGGTCACGAGGTCCTCGCCGCCGAACAGGATGCGCCCGCCGCTGATGCGCGCATTCGGGGCGAGGAAGCGCATCAGCGCCAGCGCCAGGGTGCTTTTGCCGCTGCCGCTTTCGCCGACGAGGCCGTGGATTTCGCCGGGCGCAATCTGCAGCGAGACATCGCGCAGCACGCTCGTCCAGCCCGCGGCGAGGCGATACTCGACCGAGAGCGCCTCCGCGGCGATCACCGGCGCGGCGTTCACAGCAGTTGTCCTTCGCGGTGATAGATGCGGCGCAGACCGTCTGAGAACAGGTTGACGCTGACGATCAGCAGGGCGATGGCCGCGGACGGAAACCACAGCGCCCACGGCGTCTGTCGGTAGGCGTCGCGCGCTTCGTTGACCATACGCCCCCAGTCCGGCGATGGCGGCTGCACGCCCAGCCCGAGAAAGCCGAGCGACGCAGTCAGGAAGATGGCGTACGAGAAGCGCAGCGCTCCTTCGACGATCAGCACGGGCAGCACTGCCGGCAGAATCTCGCCCGCCAGGATGTAGCCAAGCGACTCGCCGCGCATGCGCGCCGCCTCAACGTACCCGGCGCTGCGCAGGCCGAGCGCCGCCGAGCGCGTGACGCGGGCGACGATCGGCGTGTAGAGCACAATGATGACGACGATCAGCCCGGCGGGCGAAGATCCGATGGTCGCCAGCATGACCAGCGCCAGCAGCAGCGCGGGCAGCGCCAGCAGCGCATCCAGCACGCGCGAGACGATGCTGTCCAGCCAGCCGCCGCGATAGCCGATCAGCAGTCCGAGCGCCGCCCCCAGCACGACGGACAGCGCGGAGGTGAGCAGCGGGATGAGCATGATTTCGCGCGAGCCGTACACCACGCGGCTGAAGATGTCGCGGCCCAGCGTGTCCGTGCCGAACCAGTGCGCTGCCGAAGGAGGCTGGCGGGCCGCACCCCGGATGAGTTCATCGAAGCGATAGGGCGCGATCACCGGCGCGAACACCGCTAGCAGCACGAAACCGACCAGCACCACGAAGCCGGCCAGCGCCAGCGGGCGCGCCGCCAGCGTACGCAGCAGGCGCGCCCCCTCGCGCGCAGCATGTATCGCCATGCGCTCGCTGGTGCGCTGTCCGGCGCGTGCATCTGACGGGCGCGGGTCGGTGTCAGACATGATGCGGATGGGCACGAGGCGCAGGGTTGGCTGCGCCCCGTGCCGGCGGCTTCAGCCGGCCAGTGTGACGGTGCGGAAATCGGTCAGGCCGGGGAACGGATTCATCTCCAGCCCCTGCACGCGCGCGCTGGCTGCGCCGAGCATGGGCGCGAACCACGGGATGATGATCGGCCCGCGTTCGCGGAAGATGGCGCTGATCTGGCTGTAGATGCCCGCGCGCTGTACGGGATCGGTGGTGATGCCCGCCTGGGCAATCAGCGTGTCCAGTTCGGCATCGGCCCAATGGGTTTCGTTGTACACGCCGGTGCTGGCGTAGGCCTCGACGAGGAACTGCTGGGGGACGGGCCGCGCGCCGTAGCCGGTGATGCCCAGCTCAACGCTGAACCAGTCCTCCGGCTGATCGACGGTGGCATAGTACACATTTTCAGGGCGCACTTCGATGCTGACGTTGATGCACGCTTCAGCCCACATCTGCTGCAGCACGGTCGCCAGATCCGGATAGCCGAGCGAGTCTGGCGTGTAGAGCGTGAGCGCCAGCCCGTCGGGATAGCCGGCTTCTGTGAGCAGCGCACAGCTCTGCGCTGGATCGTAGGGCTGGTCTGTCGCGGTGGAGTCGTAGAACGCCCCGTAAACCGGGCTGATCGGGTCGTTGTGGCCGACGACGCCGCGCCCCTGCAGCAGCAGATCATTGAGCGCTGCGCGGTCGGTCGCCAGCTTGAACGCCAGCCGGATGTTGGGGTCTGCGCCGGCGAAACCTGCATCTGCGCGCAGTCGGATGACCGGGTGCTGGCTGGTCGGGATCTGCAGGAGCTGGACCCCGGCGGCGCCTTCCAGGCCGCTGAACAGATCGCTGGGGATTTTGTAGATGAAGTCGAGCGCGCCGCTCTGCAGCGCATCCACCTGCGCCACCGGATCGTCAAAGAAGATGAACTCCAGGCCGCTCACGGCGGGCTGGCCGGCACGCCAGTAATTGAGGTTGGCCGCCAGCACCGCGCGGTCGTCCGGGCGGAACTCCGTCAGCACGAACGGGCCGGTGCCGTTGAAGTTGATGTAGGGATTGAGACCGTCTGTCAGCAGATTGGGCGCGGCGGCGCCATCGCGCACGATCGCCGCCCAGCGCGAGCCGACGCCATACAGGAAGTCGGCGTTGACGGCGGGCAGGGTGAACACCACGGTCGCCGCATCGGGCGCGCTCACGCTGAAGTCGCTGCCCAGCAGATTGAGCGCTGGCGAGCCGACCTCGCGCAGACGGTTGAAGGTGAAGACGACGTCAGCTGCGGTGAAGGCCGAACCGTCGTGGAAGCGCACGCCCTGCTGCAGTGCGAAGGCATACACCAGCCCGTCCTCACTGATCGACCATGACTGGGCGAGGTTCGGCGCGATGGACGCATCGGGCAGCACATCGACGAGATAATCGTAGATGGCGCGGTTGAGGGCGATCTCCGGGTCATTCGAGCCCAGCGCGGGGTCAAGCTGGACGGGGGCGTTGCTGCCCACGCGCAGCACGGTGGCGTCGTCCTGTGCGACAGCGGCTGTGGCCAGCAGCAGCGCGGCGGTGAGGATCACGATCAATCGAACGGCCAGACGATGAAGGGTCATCTTAACTCCTGTGGTATTGCCCGGGCAGTGCAGAGGCGGCGTACACGCGTATTCCTTCAGACGCGCGCGCTGCCGCGGAGCTTTCCCGGCCGGCGTGAATGGCCGGCCCCGATGATACATGGCGCAGTATAGCGCACTCCGCGTGGTAGTTGGCGGCGCCGGACTCAGTCGGTATGGATCGCCCAGGCCGGCGGACGTTGTTCGAGCAGCGCGGCCACCCCTTCGCGGGCTTCAGCGCTGGCGTGCAGGCGATTGAAGGCGCGCACACGCAGCGCCAGTGTGCCGTCGGGCGGCTGCTCCGCCGAGGCCAGCAGTGCTTTGCACGTGCGCAGCGCGGCGGGTGCGCACTGCGCGATCTCGCCGAGGATGGCGTCCACGCACGCGTCGAGGATGCTGGCCGGGCACACTTCGTGCACCAGCCCGTACTCGTGCGCGGAGACCCCGTCAAATCGCGCGCCGGTCAGCATGACGACGCTGGCGCGGCTGCGGCCAATGCGGGCGACCACATATGGCAGGATGACGGATGCGGCCAGTCCGAAGCGCACCTCGGGAAGCCCGAATTGCGCGTCCGCCGCAGCGATGGCGATATCGCTGACGCACACCAGGCCCAGGCCCCCGCCGAGCGCTGCGCCATGAACGCGCGTGATGACGACCTGCGGCAGGTTCTGAACCATGCGCAGCAGATGATCGAGGCGCGCGACGATGGCATCCGCCTGGTCATCGCCCAGGCCCTCTGTGAGCTGAAGATCGCCCAGATCGCTTCCGCTGCAGAAGTGCTCCCCGGCGCCGTCGATCACCACGGCGCGGATGTCGTCGCGGCGGCCCAGCGCGGTGAATGCGGTGATCAGCTCGTCGACCATCGCGAAGTCCATGGCGTTGCGCGCTTCAGGGCGGTTCAGGGTGATGCGTGCAAAGGGGGCGTCCTGGTGCAGAACGAGTGTCTCTGGCATGGCAGGCTCTCTCCTTTCGGTGCAGGCTGGCGGTCAGCGGCGCATGCCGCGCTCGCTGAGCAGCCCGATGACGATCAGCAGCACGATCCCGCCGCAGCAGGCCAGCACCACTGTCTGGCCGAGGCGGGTATCGAAGAAGGCGATCGCCAGCGCCGCGATCATCAGCGCCAGCATCACCCAGAAGCCGATGCGAAGTCGCCGCGACGTGCGCTGTAGTCCTCGTCGCTGCATGACACGCTCCTTTCAGGGCCGGGCCTGCAGCAAGGCGCGCGCGGCCTCGACATCAGCGCGGATCTGCGCGATCAGCGCGTCCACCCCGCTGAAGCGCTGTTCAGGCCGCAGCCGCGCCTCGAAAGTGACGGTGATCTGCCGGCCATACAGATCGCCGTCGAAATCGAGCAGATAGGCCTCGACGGTCACATGGCTGCCGTTGAACGTCGGTCGCAGGCCGACGTTGGTCGCGGACATGTAACGCTGTCCGTCGAAAGACGCCCAGCCAGCGTAGATGCCGTTGGCAGGCAGCACCAGCCCGTCCCAGACATCGACATTGGCGGTGGGGAAGCCGATGGTGCGCCCGCGCGCCAGCCCATGCACGACCTCGCCGCTGACGGCGTAGGGGCGGCCCAGCCATGCGGCTGCCTGTTCCACCGCGCCTTCCGCCAACGCCTGGCGGATGCCGGTGGCGCTGATGGCGGCGTTCTGCGCCAGCAGCAGATCGACGGTGTGCACGCTGAATCCGCGTGCAGTGCCCAGCTCGCTGAGCAGCGCGACGTTGCCCTCGCGCCGGTAGCCCAGCGCGAAGTCCGAGCCCACCCAGAGCGACGTCATGCTGACGTGATGGACGAGCTGATCGACGAAATCAGCGGCGCGCACGCGGCGCAGCGCCTCGTCGAAGGGCAGGGTGATGACGGTGTCCACGCCCAGCGCCAGCAGCATGGCGGCGCGTTCTTCCGGGGTGGTGAGGTAGTAACGCCCGGTGATGCCGTGGATCACGGCATCAGGGTGCGGATGGAAGCTGATGACGACCGCGCTGCGGCCGCTGGCGCGCGCTTCAGCCACCAGATGGCGCACGAGGTGCTGGTGGCCGAGGTGCAGGCCATCGAACACGCCGATCGAGACGATGGAGGGGGTGCTGAGGTGCACGCTGTCCAGGCTGCGCGCATGCGTCATGCGGTGTTCGCCTTTATCGAGATGCCGGTCGAGGGCTGCGGCGCTGCATCACTGAGTGTACCAGAACTGCGCGCGTCCGCCCTAGACCACGAGGACCTTGTGTGGAGCCCAGCGTCCGTCCACGGCGCGCAGCACGGCGATCAGCGCGCCAGTCTCATCGAGGCCGAGCGCCAGGCGGTCTGGCGCCGCGGCGGGGCCATCCACCGCCAGACCGCGGCGCACGCGTGCTGCTGCCTCCTGCCCGAGGGCCAGCGTCGGCCAGTCCGCCAGCCCCAGCGCCGGTGGAATGAGCCAGCGCTCCGGGTGCGGATCGGAGCGCAGCGTTTCGAGCGCGACGGCCTGTTCCAGCGTGAATTGCCCGCTGGCCGTGCGCACCAGCGCCGCCAGCGACCCGCCGATGCTCAGCACAGCGCCGATATCATGGGCCAGGCTGCGGATGTATGTGCCGGGGCCGCAGCGGATGTCGAGCTGCAGGATGGGCGGCTGCCAGTCCAGCAGCGTGATCGAGTCGATGCGGATGCGCCGTGCGGGCACTTCCACGGTCTTGCCTGCGCGCGCCAGCTCGTACAGCCGCTGGCCGCCCTGTTTGATGGCGCTGTAGGCCGGCGGGCGCTGCTCGATCTCGCCGATGAACGGCACGAGCGCCGCGCGGATATCGCTTTCGCGCACTGCCGAGGGATCGACTTCGCTGACGATTTCGCCTTCGCCGTCGTATGTGGTGGTCTCGCGGCCCAGGTGGACGGACGCGTGGTAGCGCTTGCTGGAGGCCATCACGTATTCGCTCAGCCGGGCGGCGGCGCCCACGCACAGCACCAGCACGCCTGAGGCCAGCGGGTCAAGCGTGCCGGCGTGGCCGATCTTCTTCTCGTGCAGTGCGCGCCGGGCGATGTTGACCGCGTCGTGGCTGGTGATGCCGAGCGGCTTGTCGATGCACAGGAAGCCGTGCAGCCCGGTCATGAAGCCCCGTCAGCCGCAGCCTGCTGAAGCAGCGGCAGCACGCGCGCCTGCACTTCCTCCAGCGTCCCGCTCAGCGTGACGCCAGCTGCCAGGCGGTGCCCGCCGCCGCCCAGGCTGAGCGCCAGCGTGGCGACATCGAAGCCGGGTTTGGCGCGGAAGCTCATCTCGACCTTGCCGTCTTCGACCTCCTTGAACACGGCGGCGATGCGCGCCTCTTCCGTCGAGTTAAGGAAGCCGACGAAGCCGCCGCTGTCGCTGGGCTGGCTCATGTGCGCCAGTTTGATCGCCTCGCGGGTGATCGCTGCCGAGATCACGCCTTTCTCCAGCGCCACCGTCTGCAGCGCGTACTTCCACAGCTCGACGTTGCGCCAGCTCATCGTGCCCAGCGTGCGCGTCATGATCTCGTGCAGCGAAGCGCCCGCGCGCATCAGCGCCTGCGCGATCTCCAGCGTGCGCGGGGTGACGTTGTTGGTGCGGAAGCCGATGGTATCGGTGACCATGCCGGCCAGCAACGCCCCGGCCACGGCCTGCGAGATCGGGCGGTCGGCGATGCTGAGCAGATCGAACAGGATCTGGGTGGTGGAGACGGCATCCGGGACGATGACATGCAGCGCGCCGAAGGCCGTGTTGGTGGGGTGGTGATCGATGTTGATGACCAGTGCGCTGTGCGCCCTGCCGTATACGCCGGGAGCTCCCGTGCGCTCCTCATCGCTGGCATCGACGGAGATCATCACGTCGAAGTCGCCGGCGGTGACTCGAGGGACCGTGGCGTCGCTGCCGGGGATGAAGCGCAGATACTCCGGGACGCTGCCGTCGACGACGGCCAGCGGCGTCTTGCCCAGCTCACGCAGTGCCAGCGCCAGCCCGCACAACGCGCCGATCGCATCGCCATCCGGCTTGACGTGCGTGACGATCAGGATGCGCTCGGCCTGCGCCATCGCGTGCCACGCGGCAGCGAACTGCGGCGCGGGCAGCGCTTCAGGCGTCGGGGTCGTCATCGGCGGGCTCCGCTGCGGGCAACTTCGGGATGTCGAGCGACGAGATGAGCTGGTCGATCTGATCGGCGCGATCGAAGCGCGCATCCCACACGAACGTCAGATCGGGGGTGACGCGCAGGCGCACGCGCTTGCCCACTTCGCGGCGCAGAAAACCTTTGGCGCGGACCAGCGCGGCGAGGATCTCGGCCTTGCGCGCTTCTTCGCCCAGCGCATTGACATACACACGGGCGAAGGTGAGCTCGCTGTCGATCTCGACCTCGCTGATCGTCAGCCCCTGCAGGCGTGGATCGCTGATCTCGCGCAGGATGAGCTCGCTCAGGATCTGCCGGATACGCCCGGCCATGCGGTCTTGCTTGATACTCATGATGGTCCTCCACGGCCATGGCCGGGAATCGCACGGCCGGCAGCAGGGCCACCGGCCGTGGGCAGGGCGGGGCCTAGCTCACCCGCTCGGAGATGTAGAACTCGATCAGATCGCCGGTCTCGAAGGCCTCGAAGTCCGACAGACCGATGCCGCATTCGAAGCCGGTGCGCACTTCGCGCACGTCGTCCTGAACGCGCTTGAGCGACGACACGCTCTGGTTGGTGGCGAGGATCTGGCTTCCGCGCCGCACGCGCGCCCGCGCATTGCGGCGGGCTTCGCCATCGCGGATCATGCAGCCGGCGATCGTGCCGACCTTGGAGATGCGGAATACCTGGCGCACTTCGGCCACGCCGATGGTCTTTTCCTCGTACACCGGCTCCAGCATACCCTTCAGCGCCAGCTCGACATCTTCCAGCAGCTTGTAGATGATGGTGTACATGCGGATTTCCACGCCGCGCGAGTCGGCAGAGCGCCGGGCGGCGTTGTCGATGTCGACGTTGAAGCCAAAGACGATCGCACCGGACGCGCTGGCGAGCATGACATCGCTCTCGCTGATGTTGCCGGCATCGGCCTGCAGGATACGCAGCCGCACACCTTCCTTGTTGTTCTCGGAAAGCTGAGTGAGCGAGTCCACGATCGGCTGCAGCGAACCCTGCACATCGACCTTGAGGATGATGAGCATTTCTTTGGTTTCGCCAGCGCTGAACTGCTTGAAGAAGTCTTCCAGCGAGACGGCGCTGCGCCCTGCCGCGACCTTCTCCGGCAGACGGCGGGACTCGACCAGCGCGCGCGCATCCTTCTCGTTCTTCACCACCTCGAAGCTGTCTCCCGGCTGGGGCAGCTCGTGCAGGCCGAGCACCTGCACCGGCATCGATGGGCCTGCAGTGCGCACCGTCTTGCCGGCTTCGTCGAACATCGCCTTGACGCGGCCGTAGGTGCTCCCCGCGACTACCATGTCGCCTGCCGAGAGCGTGCCGTTGAGCACCAGGAAGGTGGAAACCGCGCCGCGGAACTTGTCCATGCGCGCTTCCAGCACCGTGCCGAAGGGCGCGCCCGCCGGGTTGGCGATGATTTCGTGTTCGTCTGCGGTCAGCACCAGCGCCTCAAGCAGGTCGTCGATGCCTTCGCCCTTGACGGCCGACACTGGCACGACGAAGGTATCGCCGTCCCAGTCCATCGGCGTCAGGCCGATCTCTGCCAGCTCCTGCTTGACCTTCTCCGGATTGGCGTTGCGCTTGTCGATCTTGGTGAGCGCCACGACGATCGGCACGTTGGCGGCGCGGGCATGGTTGAGCGCCTCGCGGGTGGTGGGCATTACGCCGTCGTCGGCGGCGACGACCAGGATGGCGATATCCGCGCCCTGGGCGCCGCGCGCACGCATGGCGGTGAAGGCCTCGTGGCCGGGAGTGTCGAGGAAGGTGAGCGCGCGCCCGTTATGCGTCACGCGGTACGCGCCGATGTGCTGGGTGATGCCGCCGGCCTCGCCTTCAGCGACGCGCGCCTTGCGGATGGTGTCGAGCAGAGTGGTCTTGCCGTGGTCCACATGGCCGAGGATGGTGATGATGGGCGGGCGCTGGCGCAGCGCCTCCGCTTTCTCTTTGGTGTAGACCTTGCGCCAGGTCTGCGCGGTTTCAGCGCGGTGTTCGCGCTCCTTTTGCGCCGCGGCGGCGCTGGCGCTCTGGGCTTCGTAGCCCAGGTCTTCGACGACGATCGCCGCCGTGTCGTAGTCAATCTGCTGATTGATCGACGCCATGATGCCGCTGGCGATCAGCTTCTTCATCACCTCGATCGGGCTGGCGCCGATCAGGTCTGCAAGCTCACGTACGGTGAGAAAATCGGGGATGAGGATTGCCTGTTTTTCCTGAGCCATCAATGCCTCCTGGAGGGCAGCGGTGATGGGCAGGAGAAACGTGCGGCTGCTAAACCTGGCCCACCGCCAAGGAACTGGAGTGATAGAGACGTGCAGCCATGACGCCGTTAAGCGATGTCATGGCGTAGAGACCGTAGGGAAATCACACGCAGACTAGTCATGGGCTGGGCGGCACTGCTGTAATCGCACTCGATCATCGTCTGTAAGCGTTACACGCAACGCACTTTCTAGTATACCCCCTCGCAGGGCGGTTGACCAGCAGCTTTCGCGGCTGCACAGATACGCGCCGCGGCCGTTCAGCTTGCCGGTGGCGTCTGCAACGACGCCCTGTTCGGTGCGGACCAGGCGGGTGAGCGTGCGTTTGCCCGCTTTTTCTTTGCACACCACACAGGTCCGCACCGGAACATGCCGGTTCATTCCTCGTCGTCCCAGGGACCCCACGTTCCCTGGCCGCCGCGCTGCTTGCGCTGACGCTTCATGACCACGCCGCCGCGCTTCTCGTCGTAGATCAGCGTACGGCCCTTCTTCTTTTCCTTCTTCTTCTTGCCGCCCTTGCTCTCGTCGAAGTCTTCGTCGTCTTCGCTCTCGAAGGCTTCGGTTTCGCCGGCGGGCTGCACAGCGCGGAACTCACGGCGCTGGCCAGCAGCGATCGGCATGCCGTTTTCGTCGAGCGCGACTTCGCCAGGTTCGCCTTCGGCCTCAGCGCCTTCCTCACCTTCCGGCAGGGCAGGAGCTTCTGGCAGCACGACCTGTTCCAGCGCGGCCTGAAGCTGCTGCACCGAGTCTGGCGGCAGATTGGCCAGTAGCGTCTGGATGCGCTTCTCGTCGATCAGGAAGCGCAGCATCACTTCGCCAACGTTTTCCAGCGACAACAGCGCCTCGACCATGGCATCGGGGATGGCCAGCGCCGATATCGGGAGCTGGAAGGCCGCGATGGGCAGCGTCTTCTTGACGGCGTTGATCTCTTCGAGGCGCACCTTGCGCTGCTGATCGCGGTAGGCGATGGCGCGGCGCTGCGCGAAATCCACGAAGCGATTGAGCATCTGGTATTCTTCGGGCATGACCGCGCGGTTGTTGGCCTTCTTCTCCATGATGCGCTGCACTTCCGCAATCATGTCGGTGTTCGGGCGCACATCCTTATACTGCGGCTCGGCCATGTTCTCCAGTACATCGCCCACGGCTTCCGGCACACTCTTGATGTCGATGCGCCAGCCGGTGAGCTTGGCCGCCAGGCGGGCATTCTGCCCCTCCTTGCCGATGGCCAGCGAGAGCTGATCTTCCGGCACGATCACTACAGCGGTGCGGCCGGCATCCGGATCGTCTTCGAGGTACACGCCGCTCACCCGCGCCGGGCTTAGCGCCTTGGCGATGAACGTCTCCTGATTGGCATTCCACTCGATGACGTCGATTTTCTCGTCGTGCAGTTCCTTGACGATGTTCTGGATGCGGTTGCCGCGCATACCCACGCACGCGCCGACCGGGTCGATGCCCTCCTGCAGGGCGGCCACGGCCACCTTGGAGCGATACCCCGCTTCGCGCGCGATGTTCTTGATCTCGACCTGGCCGTTGTAGATTTCCGGCACTTCGAGCTCAAGCAGGCGGCGCAGCATATTGCGGTGACTGCGGCTGAGCACGATCTGCGGCCCGCGATTGCTGCGCTTCACCTCAAGGATGTAGGCGCGCAGCTTGTCGTGCGGCTTGTAGCGCTCGCCCGGGATCCACTGATTGCGCGGCAGCACGGCTTCGGCGCGGCCCAGCCCGACGGTGATCATTGTCGGGTTGATCGCCTGCACGGTGCCGTTGATCAGATCGCCTTCGCGCGAGCTGAACTCGTCGAAGAGCGTGTTGCGCTCGGCATCGCGGATCTTCTGCAGGATGACCTGCTTGGCGGTCTGCGCGGCGATGCGCCCGAAGTTCTTGGTGGTGCGCTCGACCTGCACCATGACGAGGTCGCCCAGCTGACACTCCGGCTCGTAGAAGCGCGCGTTGTCCAGTTCGACCTCAGTGCGGTCGTCCTGCACCGACTCGACGACTTCCTTCTCGACGAAAATCTTTGGCCGGCCGTTGGAGTCGATCTGCGCTTCGACGCGCTGCGACTTTCCGATCCCAGCTTCCCGCTGATAGGCCGAGACGAGCGCATTGCGCAGCGCCTCCAGCACGATATCGCGGGGGAGCGCGCGAATATCCGAGATTTCGTTGAATGCGAGTTCAAACTCACTCTTCATGGGAAGTGCTCATCACTCCAAAGATACAGGCAGGGGCCGGGACAGCACGTAACCGGGCTATCTAACGAAAAAGTGGGTCGAAGCCCACTTTTCCCCACAACAAAATTCAGTATAGCACGATCAGGGGCGCTTTCAAGACCCCACTTGCGCGGTCTCTGCTGGCGCCGCCTGATCCCCGGTGATCACCTCGGCGGTGACCTCCTCGACGACGGCGCCCTGTACCGCGTCCACCGCGCCGCCCTGCGCCACGGGTGCGGAGGCGCTGGCCTCCCCCGTCGGGAAGGCGGGGAAGGTCAGCACGCGGTTTGCGCCCGAGTCGATCACGGTCACAGAGCCATCAGGGTTGACGTGAATGCCGCCGACCGACCGGAGCTGTGTCAGGTCGAACGGCTGATCAGCGGCCTGGCCGAAGGCGCCCACGCATGCGCCCTGCAGATCGTAGACCAGCACGCGGCCGGATGGCGGATCGCCGACGTAGACCAGTCCACGGCCAAGGTCGATATCGAGGAAGGGGCGATCGCCCTGATCCTCGAACCAGCCGCCGACGGTGAAGGCGTACAGCGGCGTGCCTTCCAGGCTGAAGACCGAGATGCGCCGGTTCCACGTGTCGGCGACGTACAGCCGGTCGCTGCTGAAGCCGATGCCCGCCGGCTCGTTGAGCTGGCCGAGCTGGCTGCCGGAGGAGCCGATGTCGCGCAGCCACTCGCCGGCAGGCGTGTACACGCGGATGCGCTTGTTGCCAGTGTCGGCAACGTAGATGTTGCCATCCGGGCCAACTGCGATGTCACGCGGGCCCCACAGGCCGTCGGTCGGCTCGCTCTGTGCGGTGTCGCCGTACAGGCCGGGCTGGCCCCAGCTGGCCAGCAGCTCGCCGGTGTTCGGATCGAAGCGGGCGATTCGGTAGTTCCAGGTGTCAGCCACCCACAGCATGCCTTCAGCGTCCATGGCAAGGCCATTGGGGCGCTGCAGCGGCAGTGGGCCGCCGGCGCCGGTGATCTCGCCGACGTACTGGCCGGAGGCGTCGTAACGCACCACGCGATTGTTGAACTCGTCTGCCACGTACACGCTGCCATCCGGGCCGGTGACGGTGTCGATCGGGTGGTTGAGCCCGACCGGCTGGCTGTCTGCCGTGCCGAAGGCGCGCTGCGCCGCCAGAAGCTGCCAGTTGTCCACGCATTGGTTGTTGCTGGCGGTCGTTGTACTGGCGGAGCTGCCTTCGCCCACGCCGAGGTTCCAGATCTGCTGCGCGATATCCTTGCGCACGTAGAAGTACAGCTTCTCGCCCGGGTTCCAGTTGGTGAGGCTGTAGCTCTCGCCTGTGGCCTGACCGTAGGCGGTGAAATCGCGGTTGAGCCAGATGTCGAACAGGCCGCGGCGAAGCTGGCCCGCCTGCGTGTTGGTGGCGTTGAAGTCCCATGCGTTGGCGACGCGATCAGCAGAGAGGTTGTAGTAGTTCCAGCTGGGCCACCACATGCGCATGTACTCGAAGCGATAGTAGTTGTCGCCCAGCAGCGGCTCGACGCGCGCGCGCACATCCTCGCTGGCATAGACGGCGACCGCATCGCGCAGCGCATCCGGGGTGGGGTTGTCGCCGAAGAACACGGCGTTGGTGAGATCGCGGAAGTACCATGATACCGGCCAGGCGTTGCCGCCCCACGCAAATCGCATGTTGAGCTCGCCCGCAGTGCGCCGGCTGATCTCCTCGATCTGGCTGGTCATGAGCTTGATGCCGGGGCCGGCGTGCGCGTAGACCATGTACTCCACGGCGTAATCGTAATTGATGTAAGAGGCCATCCACGCAGCACGCGCGGTCAGCAGCGAAAGCCCGCCGAGGAAGAACATCGCGAATACCGAGCGGAAGTGACGCCAGGTGGTGCGGCGCGCCAGCTGCCAGATCAGCACGATGATCAGGGCACAGATGGCGACCACGGCGATCCACAGATTGCGCTGCTGCTGCTCAAATTGCGACAGGCCAGTGAACAGTGTGGACCACTGGTTGAACAGGAACGGCGAGAGCACCTGGAAGAGCGCGATCGCCAGCGGCGGCAGCAGCAGCAGGTACATCCACCCGCCCTGCAGGAAGCGCGACCACTCCACGCGGTCGAAGATGCGCCCGAACAGCCATGCCGTCAGCAGGATCATGGGCAGCGTCATGTGCGTGCCCAGCCAGGGCATCTTCTCGCCCGCCAGCGTCAGCGCCAGGAAAATCATGATCGCCCAGAAGGCGACGAACAGCGTGAACGGCATGCGGCGCAGCCGGTTCGGGCCCCACAACTCGCGGCGGCGCATCTCCTCGACGGTCTCCATGGCCGGGGCCGCCGTCTCGCCATCGATACCGGGGACTTCGACGATCTCCCCGGGTTCCGGTGAGCTGCTGACCATGTCGGCCAGCGTCGACTCACGCAGGCGCCGTGCCGTCAGCCGTTCGCGGCGGAAGGCCCAGAAGCCGACCAGCCCGGCGATGCTGGCGAGGAAACTGCCGATCATCGGCAGGTACTCGTAAATCGGCATGATGACGAGCTGATAGTAGTACTGCGGCTGCCCGCCGCGGCGCACGCCCTGCTGGTCCAGCCAGTAGCCCAGGCTGCCGATGATGCCAGTGACCAGGCCGTTGGGGTTGGTGAACATGGTGGTGAAGAAGAAGACGAACAGGCTGTAGAAGATGGCCGCGCTGATCAGCCACCGCTTCCAGTTCCACAGCACGCCGAACAGGATCGAGACCGACATGAGCGGGGCGAAGGAAAGCACCGTGCGCATGACCCCATCCGGGGAGGTGTCGCGCGGGCTGGCGCCCATCAGATAGATCGGCAGCGCAGCCAGCCACGGTAGGATGAGCGTGCCCATCAGTACCAGGATGTCGAATTCGGCGAAGCGCTGCATCGTCGTCAGCCAACCGCGCCGCTTGCTGACGATCAGCAGCGCCACGACTGCGCCGCACACCACCCAGTTGATGATCATGGGCGTCCAGCTTTCGGCGACGCTGTCGATGATGTCGTAGTCCGGATCCTGTTGAAGCTGCTCCGCCCGCGAGGGCACTTTGGAGACTTCCTCGAAGACCACCAGCACGGTGGTGACGGCCAGCGTGAGCGCGATCATCAGCGCGATCTCGCGCCAGGGGATGCGCGTGCGGCTGTGGCGGAAGGCCCATGCGGCCGTACCGATGACCAGCAGCGCCAGCGCCAGGATGAGTACCAGCGACCAGCCGAGCGCCATGCTGAATTCCAGCGATGGCGTGGTCGTGCCGATGTTGAGGATGGTCGAGATCAGGTAGTCGACGCGGCCTTCGAGCGTGGAGTACGTGTAGAGGGCGATCGAGAGCACCGCGAACATGAACAGGGAGATCGTGCCGCCGAGCAGCGCGGGAAAGATCATGTGGTAGAAGATCGTGCGCGCTGGCCGCCGGGCAAAGTGCTGATACAGCCGCGCCAGCCAGTACAGCGTCATGAACAGGCCGAAGATGGCCACGTACATGAAGGCGGTCTCTTTTGAGCCCAGGCTGAGCACCATGGCGCCGGCGAAGATGTACAGCCAGCGGGCTTTGCGCCGGATGCTCGCCGGACCGTCGATGTACTGGAAGGCGCACCACACCATCACCATCGTGTAGAAGATGTTGGGGATGTCCTCGCGGATATAGCGGTGGTGGAACAGCAGGATCGGCGAGATGAGGATGCCGATGCCCGCCAGCAGCGCCCCGGTACGGCCCAGCCAGCGCCGGAAAAGCAGCGGGAAGAGCACCATCAGCACACCCAGCACCGCCGGGTAGATGCGCGCACTGAAATCGCTGACGCCGAACAGCGCGTAGCTGAGCGCTACCATGTGGAAGAGCACCGGGCCGTGCATCAGCGGGGTGTGCTGAAAGTCCCCGTCGGTGTACAGCTTCCACGAGTAGTACGTGTGCAGGCTTTCGTCGTGGCTCATGGCACGTTCGCCCAGCATGACGAAGCGGGTGATGATGGCGGCCACCAGGATGACCGTCCAGGCGACCAGATACCAATTGATCGTCAGCGGACGCGAAAGCATCCGGCTGATGAAATCCGGGCGCTGCTGCGAAGCGTAGGACGTGGTTGCCATGCCTTGATCCTCTACAATCAGCAAACGAGATCAGGGAAACTGAGGTGATTCGGTAGCGCTGGAGGTGGGCGGAAGCATTGGCCCATCCGGGAGCGTGGCCTGCGCCGCTGGCGTAGCGAAGGCAGTCAGCACGAAGGTCTGCGTCTGCGCTGCGTGCACGGCTAGTGGAGTCGGCGGCAGCGGCAGCGGCAGCGCCAGCCGGTCTGGGGTGAAGAGCGTGGTGAAGACGAGGGCAGCAGCGATCATCGCAGCGCACAGGCCCAGTCGCGCGGCCTCGCGTGGGGTGGCAGTGGGCCGGGGCTGCGCCAGCCCGTGCTGCACGCGGCTCCACATGTGCTGCAGGCCGTAGCGGTCGATCTGGCCGAAGGCGGGCAGCGCCTGCCGCAGCTCGCGGCTGAGCTCGCGCTCAAGCTGCACCTGCCGGTAGCACGTATCGCAGCCGTCGAGGTGCGCCGCGACCCGCGAGCGCAGTTCCAGCGGCAGCTCACGCGCGGTGTAGCGCGGCAGCAGGCCACGGCATTCGGCGCAGGAGAGGGAATCGATCGTGCGGTTCATAGCCGGGGCGCTCACTCCTGATTCCATGTCAGCAGATCGTCCAGCAGGCTTTGACCGTGACGGCCAAGCATGCCGCGCAGGGTGTCGTGCGCCAGGCGCACGCGGCTTTCCGCGGTCTTCTGCGGGCAGTCCATCACCTCGGCAATTTCGCGATAGGCCATGCCCTGGCCGTAGCGCAGCACGATCGCCTCGCGCAGGCGTGGATTGAGCGCCGCCAGCGCCCTGCCGATCGCCTCTCGGGCATCGCTGCGGGCCAGCGCCGCTTCCGGCGTTTCGCGCAGCGGCGCGGGCAGGCCGATGTTGAGCAGGATGTCCAGATCGAGCATGGGCACGCGGTGCTTGCGATAGTTGTTGCGGCAGCGGCAGATGGCGATGGTGTACAGCCACGTCCTGAAAGACGACAGACGGGCGTCGAAGCGGTACAGGTTGCGGAAGGCGTAGACGAACGAATCCTGCGCGACGTCTTCCGCATCCTCGCGGTGCAGCAGCAGACTGTAGCACAGCCGGTACAGCCCGGGCGCGTAGCTGTCATACAGCGCAGCATAGCCCGCCTGGTCCCCCTGCAGGCATTGTGTCACCAGGGCCTGCACATCCCCGGCGCTCAATGTGGCGCTGTCCGTCATGGCAGTCTCCATCGTTCCAGCCTGTTTATACACATCTGGCTGGCGGATTCCTCAGCGGTAGGGGTCATCGGTCCCCTGCCACACATCCTGGCGCACCCACAGGTAGGCAGTCGTGATCTGTTCGGCGGTGAGGGCGGTCAGGCTGACGCGCCCCTGCGTCCACCACGCCAGCACATCGGTCAGCGGCAGCGCACTGTGAGGCCAGGCGCGCAGCACGGTGAAATCCTGCCCGACGTACGGCCCGCCCAGGTCTGGCACGATGTTGGACTCGATCACCACGACCGCATCTCCACGCGCTTCGAACGGGTCGGTGACGAAGCGGGCATTGGGATAGGCGCGGGTCAGCCAGGCGGAGAGCGCGTCCTGACGGCTCATGACCGCCAGCGGCATGAGCGTGAACCCGCGAGACTGGCGGTCGTCGAGATCATCCAGGCTGGCGCTCACCAGTTCGCTGTCGCGGTCCGTGGCGATGGGATGCCAGAATTCATACGGGCTCTCCACCGCCGTCACCGCCGCGCGCCAGCCGGAACCCAGCGAGGTGAACGCGCCGAATACCAGCAGCGCCAGCGCTGCGGCACGCAGCACCGTGCGCCAGTCCAGCAGGCTCGCGCCCAGAAAGGCGGAAATCACCATCAGCAGCGCACCGACCAGCAGCAGGATCATGCTGCCGGGGTCGACTGGCGCGGTGGAGAGCTGCCCGCCGCTGGCCAGCGTGAGATCGCGCGAGACGGCCTGCAGCGCAAAGGTGAAGATGAACAACACGGCCAGCGCGACGGCCGCCGCGAGAAAGCGCATGAAGTACGGGATGTCCCAGCCGCGAGGACCGCTGTCCGGGCGCAGTACTTCTGCTGCGAGGCGCGCCGCCAGCCCGGTGACGGGCAGCACCAGCCAGAGCGCGTGCGCGGGTTCTCCGCCGCCGAACAGTGCCGCCGCGACGGCGCCGGCAAGCGCCCAGGCGCACAGGAAGCGATCCGACGGCGTGAGCCCGCCGCGCCGCCACTGCACGATCGCCCCGACCAGGCCCAGCCCGATGATGAACGGCTCGTAGAACAGCGCGGTCGTCAGCGGGAAGGCCGCCGGTCGCAGTAGCTCGCGCTGCAGGAAGCCGCGCAGCGTGCCGCCGAGCAGCTCACCGATGTTCGACAGGCCGGATGGATACAACATCAATACGGTAGCGACCAGAAAGACGACCAGCGCGGCGATGGAGACTGCCAGCGTCCACGGGAAAGGCGCAGGGGGTGCGGGCGGCGCGCTCTCGCGGGGGTCCTCGTCTTCGAACGCGAAGCCGCGCCGATCTGCCGTCCGCTGCCAAGCCCGGGTGATGAGCATCGCGGCGCCGAGCACCACGGCCAGCACAGGCCCGCCCGGCTCGCTGAGCAGGACAAGCGCCGCCAGCGCGACCACCGCTGCCACGCCATGCGCGCCAGAGCGCGTGCGCAGGCAGCGCTCTGCGGCCCACAGCAGCACAATCGCCAGCGCCGCTGAGAGCACCGCCGGGCTGCTGAAGCGCGCGCTGACCAGCATCACCGGCGAAAACGCCAGCAGCAGGCTGAAGAGGAACGTGACGGTCACACCGAGCTGCCTGCGGAACAGCAGTGGCGCGGCCACCAGCACGCTACCCAGCGCCGCGATCACGAGGCGGGCGGCGAACTCCGTGCCGCCCAGCGAGGTGAAGCTCGCGGCCTGCAGCAGCAGCAGCAGCGGACTGCTGCTCAGCAGCGCATCGCCCGGGGCCTGCGGTGTGACGGCGCGCCAGGCGGCCAGTGCCTGCGGAATCTCGGTGATGCTCATCGGAGCATCGCCCAGTCCGCCGAGACGCAGCGCCAGCGCCACGCCGATCAGCGCGAGGTAGACCAGCCATTCCCAGGTGAGCGCCCGCGCCGGGCTGCTGCTTTCGCTGCTTTGAGAGAGCGGTGGCATCACCGTCTGCATCGTCTTGATCCTTTTCGTGGCCTAGCCGACCGGGGTGGTGATAGATGCGGGCGGAAGATCGGCGCGGAAGTAGCGGCTGCTGCCAGACTCGCAGGCTATGGGCAGCCACTGCAGCAGGCGCGTTTCGGACTCGCTGCCGTACTTTGCGCGTTCAGCCTCGCCGAAGAAGATGAAGTCGATCCCGTAGCGCGCGATGATCGCCTGCACCGCCGGCCAGCCGGAGTCGCTGTACAACTGGTCGATGTCCTGCTCGCGCGTGCCGGCGACTGCGCTGTACGTAGCGCCGCGCCACTGCGACTGGTGACCAGGCCAGTTGAGCAGGTTTGGCAGCCCGACCAGCCGTCCGCTGAGGCCGGTGGCCGGATTGCGCACGTCGTACGAGCCGCCGACAGCCGACGCGACCGTGACATCGTCCCCCTGCACCAGTTGGCCGAGGCATAGCGTCGCCTGATAATCGGACGGCGTCGCCGAGTCGGGACCGCCGTCGAGCGTGAGCGGCTCAGCGTTGAAGCCGGCGGCTCGGCCCGTTTCGATCTGCGTGCGGTAGTGCACACCCAGCACCGGGTAGATCAGTCCCAGACCGACGACGAACACCGCGAAGGTGGAGTAGGCAGCGCGCAGCGGCGTCGAAGTGCGATCTGCCGCCCCACCCAGCACGGCGTACGCGCCGAACGCGGCGGCGATGCCCCACAGCACCCACGCCTGGTAGTAGAACTTGAACACAGTGTTCATGCGCATGCCGAAGTTGTCGCGCAGATACACGTATTCGGGGGTCAGCGTCAGCATCAGCCCGGCGCCCACCAGCAGCAGTGCGAAGCCGGCGGATGCGGAGTAGCGCACGACGCGGCGTTCGTCATCGTGCGCGAATGCACTGCCCCGGGGCAGCCGCGGGAACAGCCGTGCGATGACCACAACCAGCCCGATCACCAGCGCCAGCGTGGTGAAGATGTGCGTCAGCCGCTTGCTTAGCAGCTGGGGCAGCACTGCACCCCAGCCACCGCTGCCCTCGACGAAGCCGAGCGCCACGCCGCGCACATCCGGCAGGATGTAACCGACCACGGTCAGCGCGAACATCACCGCCAGCAGCACACCGAGGATGAGCAGCGCGCCCTGCAGGCCGAGCTTCCAGTTCATCTGTGCGCGTGCGCGCCAGCTCTCGACGGCCAGCCATGCGGCCAGCAGCAGCAGCAGCGGCCCGAACATGATGAAGAACTGCACGAAGGACGTGGGATGCATGACGTTCGGCAGTGCGCCACCAAGCTGCGAACGGAAAGAGAGCAGGAAGGGCAGGTAGGCGAGTATTGCGATGCCGGCCACTGCGGCGCCCAGCAGCGCCATGCCGCGCACATCCGCCCCGCTCAGCCTGCCGCGCCCGTTGCCCATCAGCCGGCGCAGTCCGTCCGCGCCGATCAGCACGGCGATGTAGATCGGCCCGTCCCACGTATTGAGGAACACCAGACCGCCCAGCATCACGCCGTACAGCACCGTTTCCGCACCGCTCGGACGCCGGCGCGAAAGCACGACGTTGAGCGCCAGCCCCAGCGCGAGCACGGCGAAAGGCAGCGCCAGAACATGCGGATGCACGTCGGCCAGCAGGAAGCTGAACTGCGGGAATTCGTCGATGACTTCGTTGCGGCTGCCATCCAGATTGCGATCGTTGAGTACCCGTGCAGCGCGGAAGAACCACCAGTAGTCCCACTCCTCCGGGCTGTTGGCCGGCACGGCGCGCGGGGCGAGGCGTTCCTCAGAGTCGATCGCTTCCAGATAGCCGGGCGCGGCCACGCCGGTCTCGTACGGGATCTCGATCAGCGGCACCTGATAATTGCCCATGATCGCGATCAGCACGGCGGCGAACAGCCCGGTGGCGATGGCCGGCCCGGCGCGCGTGCCGCTGCTGGCCGCCCGCACCAGATTGGCGACCACGCCGAAGGCTGTCAGGCCGGTCAGTGCGAACAGCAACGCGATCATCAGGTTGAAGGCGACTGTGCTGGCGACGCCGCTGAGCAGCGCCAGCATGGCGGTGATCACATAGCCGAAGTAGTAGTAGCTGATGGCATAGCCGGCCATCCACGGGTCGTTCGGGGGGAAGGTGCCGCTGCGCATGGTGGCGCTGATGAAGGCCAGCTCCATCGGCTTCTCGGTTGCCAGCAGGCCGTTCTGGTGTGCGCGCACTGCGGTCCACAGCAGAAACAGGCTGAAGAACACGATCTCAGCAGCGATGACGATGCCGCGATTGCTGCGCCACCATGCGCGCCAGTCGATGCGTGGCCCGCGCAGATAGGCCGCCACGCCGATGCCCAGCACGATCAGCCAGGCCAGCAGCATGCCTCCGGTGGTGTTGCGCAGAAAGCCGAGGATCGCCAGCAGCCAGTACACGAAGGCCACCAGCAGCAGGCCTGCCGCACGCGCCAGCGTGTACCCACGATCGGGCAGTCCGCCCAGCAGGCGCATGAGCAGCGGCCACGCCGCCAGCCCCGCCAGCGTCACCAGCAGCCACCAGCTCAGGACCAGACCGCCTTCGCGGATCAGCCATTCGAACATTAGCCTACATCCCTCGTCTGCGGATCGAAGGCCGCATCATGATTGACCTGATAGATGGTGGACTCGCCGGTGGTGAAGACCGGGTTGAGCAGGCCCAGTGCCGCCATCTCCGGGAACTTGGCGAGCCCGGCATCATTGGTGTTGGCGCGCTCGTACCGGCCAACGATGACGTATTCGACGCCGTAATGGGTGAGCATCGTCCAGGCGGTGTCGATGTCCGCTGTCTCGTAGAAGGCGTTGACGTTGCTGTTACGGAATTCGACGATGCGTCCGAAGGGGTCGAAGGTGCGCTGCTGGCGCTGATGGAAGTTCCAGCCGATGACGGCGGGCAGCCCGGTGTAGATGGCGACGCGGCCATTCCAGCGGTACTGCGTGTCATCGCCCAGGCCCTCGATGATGGTGGGCGAGCCCTGCACGTTCTCCTGCAGCCAGCGGATCATCTGGTAGTCCTCCGCCAGCGCGAAGGGCGAGCGGGTCGGGTCTGCTGCCAGCACGTTGGAGTCGCCCTCCCAGCGCTGCGCCCAGGTCATGAACAGCATGCCGTCGAGCGTGCCCATGGGCGGCTCAAGGCGCGAGCCATCCGCGGCGGTCGCCGGCTGCATGCGGAAGGCGAGCTTGCCGCGCGCGGCCATGATCGGGAAGAGTGAGGCGATGGCGACCAGCACGACCAGCGCCACCGTCCACGGGATGCGCAGCCATGCGCGCCAGCGCTCGGAAGCGCGCCACAGCACCGCCAGCGCCACGCCGCCCACGGCGCTCAGCATCAGCCACACCTGAATATAGAACTTGAAGATGGTGTTCTGGCGGCCGATGTCGCCATCGAGCACGATGTATTCCACGCCGAGGATGATGCCGAGCGACAGCCCGGTCAACGCCAGCAGATACTGCATTGCGCGGGTCTGCCCCTGGCGGAAGAACAGCGCGACCGTCCACGCCAGCATGGGCAGCGCGACCAGCGTCACCTGGTAGGCCACCGCTGAGAGCAGCACAGAGGCCAGCAGCACCGCCAGCCCGACGACGCCGAGGATGACCACTGGCAGCCACGCGCCGCGCAGCGTGCGTACGTGCACTGCGCGCAGCCAGCGCCCGGTCTCCCACACCAGCAGCGAGCCGATCAGGAACAGGAACAGGCCGTGGATGTCGAACAGCGCCCAGAGCGGGGTTTTGCCGTCCGTCCATGGCCGGATGCTGTTGTATTCGGAGGCGTACCATGTGGTGAAGGGCAGCACGGCGAGGAAAGTGAGCACGAGGAAACCGCCCACGCGCAGCGCCAGATTGATGACAGAGGCGCGGTGGATCGTTCGCCAGCGCAGCCACCAGGCGAAGGCCAGCCCGGCTGCCCCCAGCAGCATGTAGGTGATCCAGTCCCAAGTGTTGGTGGCGCGCAGCATGCCGACGACCGCCGCGCCCAGCGCCAGCGCCAGGAAGCGCGCCCAGCGGCGGCGGGTGTCGGTGCCGGCGCTCAGCAGCTCGTTCATCAGGAACGCCAGCACGAGGAACTGCATGGGCATCGAGATCATGTGCGCGTGCGGGTCGGCGTAGATGAAGGTGAATGCGGGCATCTCGGTGATGGCCGAGCCTTCGACACCGGGCGTCTCCGCCAGCACACGGCTGGGCCCCCAGAACCAGCGATCGGGGCTGATGTAGACCTCCTGGCCGCCGAGAAGCTGGCCCAGCCCGGTCATCACGCTGGTGATCTGCTCGCCTGCGTTGTACAGCTCGTAGCGCAGGCGGTCGCCAACCGAATTGCTCCCTGCGCGGTCGATGATCGAGGCGAGCGTGCCCTCGTCCGGGGACTGGCCGTCGTGCTCGCGCACGTATTCGTCGATCAGGAACTCCTGCATGCCGGAGGGGCGGGTATAGCCGGCGGCCTGCGCCAGCCCGGAGAGGAACACGCGCGGGGTGTCCAGATTGCCCAGCACCACGCACAGCAGTGCCGCCGCCACGCCCGCCAGCCACTTGTTGCCCAGCCAGCGCCCACCCCGCGCACGGATGTGGTGATTGAGCGCGTGCATGGCGCTGAACGCCACGCTGAATGCGCCGACGGCCGTCAGCGCGAACCACGTCGGCAGCACCAGGTTGTAGGCGATCGAGGGCAGCATCTTCAGCAGCAGCACCGGCGAGCCGATGATGACGAAGCCGAAGTAGTAGTAGTTGATGTAGCCGCCGGAGAACCACGGATCAATCGGCGGGAACACCGTGCTGCGCAGCACGCCATTCCAGTAGGCGAAGTCCATCGGTTTTTCGCCACCGAACGAGTCGTGCCACAGATCCGGGTTGAGCATGCGGTAGGTGACGAAGGCGAGGAAGAAGGCCAGCATCAGGGCCTCGATCGCCAGCAGCCTGCGCCAGTGCAGTCGCAGCCAGCGCACGAAGCGTGCGCGCTGATGCCACACGGCGGCGGCGCTGAGGCCCGCCAGCCCGATCAGACCGAGGGCCACGCCCAGCTGCGACCACAGCGGAATGCGGATGCTGGCGAGATACCAGGCGGCGAACGACACCACGAACAGCCCGCTGATGCGCGCCACGCCATAGCCCCGGTCCGCCAGCCGCGGGAAGAGCACGAACAGCAGCGGGAAGGCAGCCGCGCCGAAGGCGAAGATCGCCAGATACCACGCGATGATCGTGACGGCGACCTGGGTGTTGACCGGGCTCTCGCTGGCGAAGCGCTCCGACCATGTGCCTCCGTCCTGCTGCGTCTGGCGCTGCTCGCTGGTGAACTGCAGCGCGGTCGGGGCGCGGGCGGCATCCTCAGTGCTCCAGGTGGCGACGCCGACCAGCTGCGCGCTGCAGAACATCAGGTCCGGGTCTTCCGGGCACATGTTGTACGGGCTGGGGTCGTTGACGCGCGTCAGCGGCACGCTGCCCAGAATTTCGCGCACGCGGCTGGGGTCATAGTCCGCGCTCTTGCGGAAGATGAATACCACCGGGTGATCGTACACGCTGAAGGCTTCTTCGGATTCGAACTCGTTGAGCATGTCTCCGAAGGCGGTGTTGTGGTAAGTGGGCAGGTACTGGTCGCTGATCTGGAGCGGGCCGAGCTGATAGGTCTCCTGGAAGGTGGCGACCAGCTCCCAGCCCAGTTCCCCGTTGAAGAGCGCATCATAGTAGGTGTTGGTCAGCGGCCAGCGCAGCGGATTACGATTGAGCGTGTCGTAGAACCGGTTGCTGCTGATGCCGATGTAGTCGCTGTGATCGAGCGAGCGCAGCAGCGAGTCGAGCTTGTTGTAGTCGTCCTCGTACACGACATTCTGCTCGAAGCCGATCACCAGGCCGAACCACGGATCGCGGCCATTGCAGGCGCGTCCGTCGCCGATCATGCCGGCGGGCGGATCGTCCACCAGCGAAATGCCCAGCGGCGGCGTGCACACCTTGGCCGGAACCGGGTCATCCCAGGCGCCTTCCCATGTGAAGATGGTGCCGCCGCTGATGACCGGCCCGCCGCTGACCAGCTCGACCTCGAAGCGATAGCGCTGGCCGGCCTCCACCTGCAGCGGCTGATCGAGAGGGATCTCTACGGGATCACCGGTGATGTGCGTGCTGCGGGTGAGGTTCTGATCGATGCGCGTGCTGGCGACGATGGTGCCCTGCATGTCGAGGATGTGGATCTGCAGCACTTCCGGCTCAGGGTCGTCATTCGGGTCGCCCAGGTGCGGCGCCTGAATAGTGCGGATGACGCCGCTTTCCGGTACCGTGAACATCTCGCTGGCGGAGGGCATACTGTCATCAAAGCGCGTCGCCTTGCCCACCAGGTCGTTCTCGTCAGCACTCAGCCGGTTGACCATGCCGATGTTGATGAGCGGGACGGCGCGCGCGCTGTATTGCCCGCCGTTCATCGGCACGAGATCGTCGCCGCGGCCATCGGGCGTTTCCACGCGCATGGCGAAGTCGCCCGGCAGCGACTCCCACACCCAGTAGCCGGCCTGCACCCGGGTGAGCAGGCCGCGATAGACATTGGTGTACATCAGCGCCCAGATGGCGGTGAATGCAGTCACGCCGATCAGCGCGCCCCAGGCGAGGCCCTTGCGCACGGTGACGCCGCGCTGCTGGCGGCGTTCGGCGGCGGCGCGCGCCTGGATCACCAGCGTGTACAGCGCCCAGGCGGCCAGCACCACCAGCGAGCTGTACAGCGGGATGAAGTAGCGCATCGTCATGACCCAGTTGCGGCCCATGAACAGGAAGTACGCGACTACCCAGGCGATGAGCAGGATGTTGAGCAGCGCGCCGCGCTTGCCCGCAAACAGGCGGTAGATCGCCCAGACCAGCGCGCCCCAGGCCATCAGCCCGAGCGGCAGGCCCATGCCCCACATCACCATGTTCCACCACGGGAAGATGTAGGATGTGCGCCCGGCCCACTGGAAGTTGGGCGGGCTGTCGATGGCCCCGCTCACCAGGCTTTGTGCGGTGGCGAGGTCCTGCAGGAAGCGCTGATTGGGCTGCAGGCCGAGGATGCCCGGCCCCATGAAGGCGTATGGATTGGTCAGGCGGAAGACCACCACGGTCACCAGCCCGGCCACCACCAGTCCGGCGAAAGCGCTGCCGAGCTGGCGCTCAAACTCCCCGCGCAGCGCGCCGCGCCCGATAAACGGCAGCACACGCACCATGGCCGCCAGCACGATCACCCCGACCAGCGGCAGCAGGTTGATGCGGCTGGCGAGCGCGAAGCCGAAGAACAGCCCGAACAGCACATAGTCGCGCAGCTTCCCCTCGCGCTGCACGCACACGGCGAACAGGATCGCCACGGCTGTGAACATGCTGCTGATGGCATCGGTGGTGGCGAAGTGTGAGAGCTGGATCGAGAACACCACGCTGGCGTACAGCCATGCGGCGATCAGCCCGACCCAGCGGTTGTGCAGGCGCAGCCCGGTGAAGAAGCACACCAGCACGACGGCCATCTCCGCCAGCGCCGAGAGATAGCGCCAGATCAGATGCACGCCGTCGTAGGTGCGCCACTGCCCGCCGCTGTAATCGCTGAGTGTGGGATCGAAGCGCGCGGAGATCGTGCGGCCCCACCACTCGGAGAATGGGGCGACGACCTCGGCCACGACGCGGGTCATGAACACCGGCAGCGTGCCGTACACGTACATGCCGTGGCCGGAATTGGCGTTGTGCGGGTTCCACGGCGAGCACAGCGCGTCGAAGTAGCCGCCCAGGCCGCCGGTGGCCGGGTAACGCGCCACGCACAGGCTGACCTGCTCGTCGGGCGTGATGTTGTCGCTGCTGCTGTCGCTGGGTGTCAGGCGCATGCCCAGCCCCTGCGTGACATCGGTCAGGAAGCGTTCGTCGGGATGCAGATGGGTGAAGTCGTCCCAGTTCAGCCCGACGAAGCGGAAGGCGCCGCCGAGTAGCATGGTGACCACGAGGGCGATGCCGATGAACAGGTCGGCGCGGGAAAGCCCACGCAGGCGCGCACGCAGTGACGGCTGTTCGGCAGGACTGCTCTGGCTGTAAAGATTGTCCATACGTTTCCCATCAGCCCCGGACTACCCGCTCCCTGGGGCGTTATACACGTCGATGTCCAGTATCCCTCAGCGCCCGGCAAGTCAGGGCGCTGGCAGCGTCATCTGCAGAAAGCGCTGCATGCCGTCTTCACCGATGGCGGGCACGGTGTAGGTTCGGAAGAACTCAGTCGGGTCGGAAGTCGGCCACTCCTGCCATTCGCCCTGCGGGAAGGTCATCAGCAGCCAGTCATGCGTCAGCGGATCCCGGGTGCTGTAGAAGAACAGCAGGTCGTGTGTCGGGTCCAGCCGGTATTCCCCGCCGCGCTGGAGGGCGTCTGCGAGGAAGCGCGGCGTCTCGGCCAGCGACAGGATGCCGTTCGGCCAGTCTGGTCGTCCGGCTTCGATGCCGACGGCGCGGTGATCCCACCAGTAGGGGATATTGATGATGAATGCGTTGCCCCACCCGCCGGTGGGTTTCTGCGCAAACTCGCGCAGCACGCGCGCGGCATCGCTGTAGGCCAACGAGCTGCCCTGATAGTCGATCGGATAATCGACGAAATAGCGCGTGTAGTTGCCGCTGAAGCTGGCGGCCAGCACTGCCGCCACTGCCGCTGCCCCGAACGCCCAGCCGGGGATCCCGCGGATGATGCGGACAGCGCCCAGAATCAGCACCGCCATCGCCGAGCCGGCCATGACGTACACCGCGGGCAGCGAGCCGCTCATGCGCGTGGCGCTCGGGTTCTCGATGGGAAAGGCGATCGCCAGCGCGGAGGGCAGGATCATCACGAAGACGAACGCCGGCATCAGCCAGATCACCGGATCGCGCCGGCGCACCATCAGCACCGTCCAGCCCGCTACGCCGACGACCAGCAGGCCGCCGCTGACGGGATCGAAGAACGGCTGATTGGGAGGGTTGTTGAACCAGGCGACATCGCCTCGCAGGTTGAAGCTGAAGAGCGCACCGCGCAGATTGCTGGCGAACACGCCGACGTTCTGGCCGAAGGCGGCCACGCGCTCCTCGAACGTGGCATCGCGGGTGACCGTCTCGCCGGCGTCGTTGGTGGTGACGATCACGTCTTCGCCGAAGATGCGGCCGCTGGTGCGCCGCCAGAAGTCGTTCGGGTACTGCAGCGAGAAGCTGAACAGCGGCAGAAAGACGATGAAGGCCATCAGCGCCAGCATCACGGTATTGACGATCAGTGCGCGCACAGCGCGGTCGGCGCGTGCCTGAAAGAACAGTGTGATCAGCGCGCCGATGATGACCACGACCGGCATGACGCGGAAGGCCTGGTAGGTGTACATGCCGAAGCCCAGCGCCAGCCCCGCGTAGAGGTAGTCCATGCGCCGGCCATAGCGCATCGCCCGGGCGAAGTACAGCACAAACAGCGCGGTGAACAGCGGCATCAGCACGATGCGCTCACCCTGCCGGCTGAGCGTGATGTGCCACATGCTCACCACCACCAGCCCGGCGGCGCACAGCCCCACCAGTGTGCTCAGCCGGCGCTGTTCGCGGCCGATGATCTCGCGTGCCATCCAGAAGATCATCGGGATCGTCAGCACGCCCTCGATCACGCCGAGCAGCTTGAGCGTGTCGAAGTTGACGCCCAGCCCCGGCAGTGAACCGAAGATCGACAGCAGGTAGAACTGCATCGCCTCGCGGCCGCCATTGTTGGCGAAGAACACGTCATACTGCCCGCGCTGCACGTTGGCAGTATCCAGCAGCATCTCGACGTGGTCGCTGGACATCTCGCTGGGGACCACGCTGAACTGAATCAGCCGGATGATGAGCGCCGCCGCCATGAGCGCCAGCACAGCCACCAGTGCCCATGAGAAGTGCGGACGCAGCGCACGCCGCGCCGCCCGGGCGCAGGACACCACGGACCAGCCGGCGGGCGCCAGCGCGAAGAACACCAGGGCGATGCTGCCCGCCCACGCCGCGACGCCGCCGAAGGTGAAGCGGTTGTTCGCGTTCATCAGCACGCTGAGGAAGGCCAGCACCAGCCCAGCCACCATGAAGAACACACGCTGCTGCCTGCCCTGACGGCTGAGCGCTGCGCCGGCGATGGCCGGGATCGTCGTGCGCTGAAACAGCCAGACGCGGCCTTCCGCAGGGCGGATGAGCATGTTCGCCAGCTCGATGATCAGCCACAGCACCATGCCCAGCACGATCCAGCCCAGCCCGGCGGCCAGCCCCATGTCGTCGTTGGCGATATCCGGGCCGACCATGCGCAGGCAGCCGACGACGGCGATCAGCCATGCGCCGATGCGCCCCGCCAGTAGCAACGCTTCGCGCAGGCGGCCGCTTTCCGCCTCGTCCTGGGCGATGAAATCGACAACCGGGCCGCCCGGCGTGGCGGCGGCGATCACCGCCTGCTGCGGCCGGGGGCGGGCCATCGGCGGGCGCGGCGCGCTGGGGATGCGATGGGCGACCGCGGCAGCCTGCACCGCCTCGGCGGATGGAAGCGCTTCAGGCGGCATGGCCTCGATCGCTGGCGCTGGTTCGTGCGCCGGCGTGCGCAGCACCGCCCAGAAGGCCCGCACGGTGCGCCGCGGAGCGCGCCGCGCCTGGCCGAGCGCTTCGGCGACGGTCAGCGCCTCGAAGGCTTCGTCTGGCTCGTAGACTGGTGCTGGCGCTGGCTCTGGTTCCGGCGCGGGCGGCTCGGCGGCTGGCAGTTCATCGGCATGCGGCTGGGGCGCGGCGGCTGGCGCAGGCGAGACGAACACGTAGGCGGGCGGACGGACTGGCTCTGGCGCAGGCGTCTCATCAGATGCAGGCTGTGCCGGCGCGGCGGGCGGCTGCGAGACAAACCACTGTTCCGGCGGCTGGTCAGCGGCCATCCTGGGCGGGGCGGCTGGCGCAGGCGACTCTGGGGCGGCAGCGGCGGGCTCCGGTGCGTGCGGTGCACTGGCCGGCGGCGCGTCGTGCTGGCGGGCGGCTGAGGCCGCTGCCACGTCCGCGTCGACCGGCGTGCTGTCGAAGGGAAGGGGGTCCAGCGGCAGCGGTTCATCGGCCGGGCTGCCATAGACCAGGTAGTCCTCAAAAGGCAACAACTCGACTGCGGCAGGCGTCTCTTCCTCCGGTGACGATGTGCCAGTGGGCTGCATCTCCTGCCGAGGCAGCGCTTCTTCCACCGGAATCTCCGCGAGCGGAATCGGCTCGGCGGGCGCGGCTTCCAGCGGGATCAGCGTTTCCGGTGCGCCTTCGTCTGGCATCCGCCAGTCCTCCGCTGGCGCGGCGGATTCCGCGGCTTCTGCATCGGTCAGTGGTGTCGCAGGCGCATCATCTGCCGGCTGGGGCACAGCACCCGTGGCAGAGGGTTCGGATGCCGGTGCTGCGCCGTTTTCCTCGTCGCCTGTCAGCCCGTACTGATCGTTCATCGTCATCTACTCCGGCTTACGGCCCTTGATCGCCAGGTTCACGGTCGATCGGTTGGGTGGTTCGCTGATGGTGTTCGGTCGATCAAAATAGTTCAGCACCTTCAGCCCCAGGGAGATCGGGTTGAAGCCGCTGCTTTCCTGCGTGAATGTGGTGCGGTCTGCCGCCGCAGCCAGATTGCCGGGCAGCAGGCCGCTTTCCAGCAGTGGCTTGCCGATACCATACACGATATTGTGGATGAATGGAAAGCACGCGTGGGTGAATGAGCGCTCTTCCTCGACGACGAAGCCTGAGTCCAGCACGGCTGCGCGCAGGTCGTCGCGCCAGTACAGGCGCACGTGGTTGGCCCAGATGCCGGCGAACGTTCCGTGCTGGATGTGAGTCTGGAAGAGCATCTCCAGCGTCTTGTTGATCGGGTCCCACAGGAAGGGGTAGTCGGCGTTGGGCACGGTGACAGCGACCACGCCGCCGGGCCGCAGCACACGCCAGGCTTCGCGCAGCGCCGCCCGGTCGTCATCAACGTGTTCGAGGATTTCCGACATGATGACGGCATCGAAGGTGTTGTCCGGGTAGGGCAGGGCGTAGACGTTGGCGCTGTGCAGGGCCACATCGTCCAGCCCGCGCGTGTTGCGCTGCGCCTTGAGCAGCACATCCCAGTCGAGCTCGGCGCCCACCAGGCGGGCATCGCTGGCATAGCGCAGCATATTCAGGTAGAAGCCGCGCCCGCACGGCACGTCGAGGATGAGTTTGCCCGCAGCCGGCTCGACCCAGTCGAACACTGTCTGCACGCGCTTCCTGAACGCCATGTCGGCTTCGTTGCGCGTCATGAAGGCGATGGTCTCCACCGTGACAGGCGGTTTAGCGGCCATCGCGGGGCCGGGCGCTGTCGTAGAAGAACTGCTCATACGTGTCCACCGTCTTGCTGAACGAAAAGATTTGCTGAATGACTTCGCGCGGCTTGCGGTACTCGTGCGGATGATCGAGCACGTCGACGATCGCCTCGCCGATCGAACGCCAGTCGCCCATGTGCGCCAGCTTGCCCATGCCTGTCACCTGCACGGGCACACGCCCGCCCGGCGTATCGGTCATGACCACGGGCGTGCCGCACAGCATCGCCTCGACCTGCACCAGCGCGAAGCACTCGGTGTCGCTGGTGAGGGCCAGCACATCGCAGGCGGCGTAGAAATCCGCGATGTGCTGCGTGTCCTGCAGCAGGCCGAGGAAGATGAGCTGATCGCGGTACTGCTGCACCAGCGCCTGGTGGCGTTCCCACGTGTCCTCGTAGCGGATGTCGTACTCTCCGGCGAAGACCACGCGTGCGTTGGGGTAGCGCGTGTTGATCACTTCCAGCGCGCGGATGAGCAGATCGGGACGCTTCTCCTGCACAAAGCGGCCAGCGAAGCCGATGATCGGGCCGCCATCCTTCGACCATTCGCGGCGCAGCGCCTGCACATGCACGGGGTCTGGCGCGGGCATGTCGATCGGCGGGTAATTGTGCGTGACCTTGTCCATGAACGGCTGCAGATAGTACGAGTGACGGGCGTAGTCTTCGGAGTAGGCGATGATGTGCGAGGCGCGCCTGGCCGCCAGCCGGTACATGCCGAACATCATGCCGCGGATGAGGCGGTTGGCCAGGCCTTCCGGCAGCACCAGATCGCCATGATGCGTGATGACCAGCCGGCAGCCCGTCAGCTTGCTGAGCGCAGCGATCATGGCGGTCTCGGCCATCGGCGTGTGGATGGAGACCACGTCGTGCGATTGCATCAGGCGCCAGGCGGCCAGCGGATAGGCCGGCATCACCATGCCGCGGCTGAGGCGGATGGGGGCCCACAGGCGCACGACGCGCACGCCCTCGTGCATGCTGACTTCGTCTCGCGGCAGATCGCTGCGGTAGCGCGCTGTCAGCACAGTCACTTCGTGTCCGCGCCGCACCAGTTCCTCGGCGATGCGCTGCACATGAATGGTCAGGCCAGTGCGATGCGGGAAATAGTACAGCAGGCAGATCAGGATCTTCAGTTTGCGCTGGCTGCGTTCGGGTGCGGCGGTCATCACGGTTATCCTGCGGCGGATTCCTGCTGGCGTACACTGCGCACGCCCTGGGAAAGCTGTTCCAGGCTCACGCCTTCGGCGATGAACCCTGATACACCGAGAATCGCCACCACCCCCAGATTCAGAAAGTGCACGACGATGGCGAAGGCGAGCGCAGTTTCGGCATTCGTGCCATACCCCATCGCGCTGAGGGCGATGAGGATCGACGCCTCATACGGGCCGACGTTGCCGGGTACGGCGGGCAGCGCCACGGCAAACGAGGCAGCCGCAGTGAACAGCGCGGTCGCGCCCAGGTCTCCGCTGTCGAAAAATGCCCGCATCAGCACCAGGCCGGAAAGCACCGACAGCGCCCAGGACGCCGCCGTCCAGAACAACAGCAGCGCCAGCGTGCGCGGGCGGGTGAGCGGGCGCAGCCCCAGCAGGAAGTGCTCCAGCCAGCCGAGGATGCGCTGGCGCGGGGGGAGCCTGGCGGGCAGCACGCGATGGGCGATAACCAGCGTGCGGGCCGGGTGCGCTGCCAGCACCAGCACGACAGCGAAGCCGAGCAGCAGCGCGGGCAGGAAGGCGAACGCGGCGGCCTGCAGCTCGGGCGGGACCGGCGCGATCGGCAGCACCAGCCCGATGATAACCAGCACCGCCAGCGTATCCAGCAGTCGCTCGACGATGATCGTGCTGAGCGTGGTGAAGACCGGCACGGGGGGCTGTGCGCGCGTCGCCAGATAGGCGCGCCCCAGTTCGCCGAGGCGGAAGGGCAGCAGCCCGTTGAGCAGATAGGTGATGTTGATGATGTTGAAGGCGCGGCCAGCCGGCAGGCGCGAGTCGAGCAGCACCCGCCAGCGTACCGTGCGCGCGCCCAGCCCGATCAGGATGAACAGCGCGGATGGCACGATGTAGATGTAATCAGCGCCCGCCAGCGCCAGGCCCAGCGCACGCAGGTCAATCTGATGGAAGACGAGATAGATGGCCGCGGCGCTGACCAGCCCGCCGAGCAGCAGCACCCGCCAGTATTTGCCAACTGTGCGCAATCGATTTTCGCCTCAGCACTACCGCGGTCATTATAACATGAACGTTCTGCGCCGCCCTGCTGGCGATGTGCGGGTGTCTTGACATCCTCGCAGGCGCGTCCGTATAATCATTCATCAATGCGGGTGTAGCTCAGCTGGCAGAGCGTTTGCTTCCCAAGCAAAATGTCGTGGGTTCGAATCCCATCACCCGCTCTCAGACGCCTGAACGTGCGGTTCGGGCGTTTCTGTTTGTCGCAATTTCCAGATTGACCGGGCAAGCCGGGATATCCTACAATTGCGACGCTTCTGACGAGAAACCGCATGCGGCTGCGGCCGCCCAATCGGGTTGTGGAGAAATCAATCGTGGCAGACACCTTTACCCTGGAAGCGCAGCCGCGCTCCGTGACCGGCAAGAAGGTCGGCCAGCTTCGCCGTGCAGGTCTGGTGCCGGTGATCGTGTACGGCCCCAAGAGCGAGCCGATGGCGCTGCAGATCCCGTATCGCGCGCTGCAGCTGGCCCTGCTGAAGGCGGGTGGTACCCATATCATCAGCCTGAATATCGACGATGGCCGCTCGCAGATGGTGCTGGCGCGCTCGGTGCAGCGCGATGTCATCAAGGGCGATATCCTGCATGTGGACTTCCTGGCGGTCGATGCCTCGACGCGCATCACCACGGTGGTTCCGCTCGTCCTCGTCGGTGAGTCCCCGGCGGTCAAGGCTGGCGTGGGCGTGCTGCTCAACGGCATCCAGTCGGTCGAGATTGAAGCGCTGCCCAGCGATCTGATCGATCGCGTGGAAGTCGATCTGTCCAGCCTGAAGGCGCTCAACGACTCGCTGCATGTGCGTGATCTGCGCCTGAGTGACCGGCTGACCGTGCTCAGCGATGCTGACGATATGATCGTGCGCGTGACGCTGCAGCAGGAGCAGCCGGAGGTGACCGAGGAAACGATCACCAGCGCTGAGCCGGAAGTCGTGAAGAAGGGTAAGGTCGACGAAGAGGATATCGAGGGCTAGTCCCGCTCCGATCCTCACGCCACCTGCACTATCGCGTACAACGCACAGGGCCTGCATCATGCAGGCCCTGTTTTTTGCGTGAACGCCGGCGCGCAGCAGAGCCGCGATCAACGCAGCCCTGCCGCGCACCAGCCGGCTGTCAGGAAGCGGGCTGCAGCAGCAGTCGCTGGACCGCTGCTGCCTCGACAGCGCCGCGCGTGAACAGCATCGGATGATACTCTGTCGCGGCCCACTGCGCGATCTGATCGCTGTAGTGCGGGCTGAAGGGGTGGCCGCTCTGGCCGGTGGTGATGATGCTGCGGCTGGCATCCCAGTTGGCCGGATCGATCACCTGCCTCATTGACGGCAGCCAGGGCGCGGAGAAGTCATCCTCCAGCACATTTTCCACGCGGAAGCCGATGGCATTGACCGTGTCGATGCCGCCGCTCACCTCTACGGGTCCGCGATTGACCATGTTCTCGATCAGATCGATGCCGCTCAGTCCGAGCGGGTTGCTGACGAAGGTGGCGCGGTGCAGCGCCCCCCAGCGCCATGCGTCGCGGTCGGCGCCGAGCAGTCGTACGATCTGCTGCTGTGCGGCGCTGAAGGCCTGCGCGACGATCTCCGGCGCAGTCTCGACGTAGCCGTCGGTGGCGCTGTCGTCCCACCACGGGCTGTCGGGCTGGCCCAGCAGCAGGCTGACGCTGTAGACCTGTTCGTTGGACGCCCGGATGGAGTCGGGGAGCTGATCGTTGAACACGCGGTCGACCAGATGCGCCGCGAACGCGTTCCACAGCGCCGCCTGCGGGCTGTCTGCGCTGGTCATGGTGTCCCAGCCCGTCAGCCAGTCGCGCAGCGCGTTCAGCTCGGCGCTGCCCATGTCGATCGCAGCGATTCGCGGCAGGATGACCGAGGCGTTGGTGTCGAAAATATCGCCCTGGATGGTGCGATAATCGTCAGCATTGAGTGGGGCCAGTGCGTTCAGCTGGTCTTCGATGCGCTGGCCGCGCTGCCCGTAGGCCCAGTCGTAGCTGAGCAGGTAGCTGGCGTCTTCGCCCAGCTCACTGGCGAGCTGATCGTAGTAGGCGGGTGGGACCACCGCCTGATTGGCGGTGGCGATGTAGTCGCGGTCGGGGTTGTAGATGCGCGGCAGCGAGTCGAATGGGATGAAGCCCTGCCAGACATCGGCATCGGAGGTGGCCAGCACTGGCAGTGTGCCGTCGTTTCCTGCCGGGCGAATGGGCAGGCGGCCGGGCGTCTGATAGCCGATGTTGCCTTCGGTGTCGGCATACACGAAGTTCTGCGCAGGCACGTCCCACAGTGTGAGCGCTTCGCGGAACTGCTGCCAGTTCTGGGCGCGGTTCAGCCTGAGCACGGCGGTGAGCAGCGTGCCCGGGTCGTGCGCCGTCCAGCGCAGCACCGTCGGCGTGTTGTTGTTGAAGCCGGTGGGCATGCCGGCGTCATCGAGCGTATTGTCGTTGATGATCGGGCCAAGATGGGTTTCGCGCACCTGGAAGGTGACGGGGTCCCCGCCATCGCCGAAGCGCACGGTCTCTTCGCGCACGGTCATGTCGCGCCACGCGCCATCCCAGCGGTACTGCAGCGGATTGTCGGGGTTAACTTCCAGCCGGTAGAGATCCTGCACATCCGCGCCGACGTTGGTCACGCCCCAGGCGATTGCGCCGTTGTGGCCAATCACTACGCCGGGGTTGGCGGGGAAGGTGAAGCCTCGCACATCGAACGGGCAGTCTGCGCTGACAGGCTGGCAGTGCAGGCCGATCTCATACCAGATGGCGGGCATCTGGATGCCCAGATGCGGATCATTGGCCAGCAGCGGCGTGCCGCTGTCGGTCATCGCCCCGGTGGCGACCCAGTTGTTGCTGCCGATGCCGCTGTTTGATCCACGGCTGGTGAGGAAGGCCAGCTCCCCGCTGATGCTGCCGGCGGCCACCGGGCGCATGCCTCTGGCCGCCTGGACGACGGCGGGCGCAAGCGCTGCGCCGGCGCTGGCCGGGCCGATGGGCAGATCTTCGTCGTGCAGGATGGTCGTGCGCTCGCCGTATGGGTAGGGCGGATTGAACGCGTTCAGCATCTCCGCGCCCAGCGCATCCAGCACGGTCGCGCGGTCTGCGTCCTGGCTCCAGCTGGACGTGAGGTTCCACGCCAGCACCTTGCCCCACACCACCGAGTCGACTGGCGTCCATGGCTCGATCGGGATGGTGACGCCGGTGACGCCCAGCACGCGGTATTCCAGCGCAAGCTGGCTGGCGGGCCGGCTGGTGATGTAGGCGTTGACGCCATCGGCGAAGGCCTGCAGGATGGCGACGCTTTCGGGATCGGCCTGGGCGAGATCTCGCTCGGCGGCCTGCAGCCAGCCTGCTGTGCGGACGAACACATCCGTGCCCATCACGCTGGCGTTCTGGCCGGTCAGCTCCTGAATCGCCCCACGGCCGATGTGCCGCGAGAACTCCATCTGCCACCAGCGGTCCTGGGCGTGCGTGAAGCCCTGCGCGAAGAACAGATCGTGTGTGGTGCTGGCGTAGATATGCGCGATGCCGTTCGCTTCGCGCAGCACTTCGACCGGGCCGTCCAGGCCGGCGACGCTCAGGCTGCCGTCCGTCTGGGGCAGCGGGCTGCGCGTGAGATCGTTGTAGACCACCACACCACCCACGACCAGCGCGATCAGCAGCAGCAGCACCAGCAGCAAAACAATCCGCAGTATTCTCATGTTGGTCTCCGAAAGTGAGTCTGCAAAGGACTACTTGTCTTCCCGGATGCGGTATCCGAGGCGGCGCAGCAGCGTCTCGTCGCTGCGCCAGTTCTTCGCCACCTTGACGTTGAGATCAAGGTAGACGCGCGTGCCCAGCATTGTTCCGAGTTCCGACCGCGCTTCCGAGCCGATGCGCTTGATCATCTCGCCGTTGCGGCCGATGATGATGCCCTTCTGCGAGTCGCGTTCGACGTAGATCACCGCGCTGATATAGGTCAGGTCGGCGCTGCGCTCGCGGTAGCTGTCGATCTCCACCGCGACGGAATAGGGGATTTCGTCCTCGGTATGCAGCATCACCTTTTCGCGCACAGTTTCGGCGGCGATGAAGCGCATGTTGACTTCGCTCACCTGGTCGACCGGGTAATAGCGCGGGCCGGGCGGCATACGCGCGACGATCGCGTCGAGCATCTCCGCGACGCCGTCGCCGTGCTGCGCGCTGATGATGTGCTCCTCGTCGTGCGGCAGCAGCGCGGCGTACTCGCGAATGCTGTACTGCGCTTCGCTGTCGCTGAGCAGATCGCGCTTGTTCAGCGCCAGCATCACCGGGGTGTCGCCGCGCAGCCGCGAGATGGTCTCGGCCAGCAGCTTGTCTGCCGTACCGGGCGACTCGGAGAGATCCATCAACACGAGGATGAGATCGGCATCGCGGAAGGCCGCCTCGGCATTGCGCACCATGAACTCGCCCAGCTTGTTCTGCGGGGCGTGCAGGCCGGGCGTGTCGACAAACAGCACCTGTGCCGTGTCGCTGGTGAAGATGCCGAGCTGCTGCCGGCGGGTGGTCTGCGGCCGGGGGCTGACGATGGCGATCTTCTGGCCGATCAGCCGGTTGATGAGCGTGGACTTGCCGACATTGGGCCGGCCCACCACCGCGACGACGCCCGAGCGATGATCCGGCGGAACATCATCGACGAAAATGCTGTCAAGATCTGTCATGGCAGTGCTGCCAACCATTCATCCAGAGAGGCAAAAGGGGTAAGCAAGGGGCGCGCACGCTCGGGCAGGGCTGCGCCGTCCCCGATGAGCGCATCCACGCGCGCGGCGGGGGTTGTGTCTGCCGGCGTGGTGTAGGCCAGCACATGCGGCGCGAGCGCGAGATCGAGCGCGCGCACCAGCATCATCTCGTCGCGGCCATCGTGGCGATAGCCGAACACCTCCGCACGCGGATACAGATTGCTCTGGCGCAGCAGGAATTCCCAGGCCGCTTCGCCGGTGAGCATGCGCCCGTAGTCGATCGCCACCAGCCCGGGGACGATCGAGAGCTGCGGTTTACCGTGGAAGCGCAGGCCGTAGCGCAGGGTGATCAGGCCGCTGAGCACGACACGGACATGCGCCGGTGGCGGTTCGATCAGCAGCGCGCAGGCGTTGTTGTCGGCGGCCACCACCCAGCCCGAAACGGAGTCGCCGATGGGCGCGCGTTCCGGGATGGCAGGGCGTGGCACAGCGCGCAGCTCAGTGCGACGAATGTGCGCCGGCGGACGTGTCCAGCGCGTGCCCGGCTCCCTCGTCATGCGGTACGACCGCGGTGCTGTGGCTGTGCCCGTGGCCGTCGTCCAGCGGCCGGTTGATGTCGTCGAAGTGCCGGAACGGCTGCACCACGACCACCCACGCGCCGACGCCGATGACCAGCATGGCCAAGCCGACCAGGAAGACGAATAGCAGGCCGTCGCCGCCCTGTGTATCCGTCGTCACGCCCGCCCCGAGCGCGATGATCATCAGCACCAGCCCGATGCCGGCCACCATCGCCAGGCCAAACAGCAGCGGATTGTTCGTGGTCTTGAAGTTGTATTTCACGGCGCTGCAGCTCCTGTAATCGTGTTCACTCACGAGCCCGGATATGCTACGATTCTGCCTTGTCTGCGGGGGCGCGTCAACCCGACGCTTGCAGCACGGCGCCAAGGAGGAATGGGTGAAGCGGATATATCTGATTCGACATGGGCAGACGGCATGGAATGCGGAGGGGCGCTGGCAGGGCGTGCTCGACGTGCCGCTAAGCGATACGGGCAGGCAGCAGGCGGATGATCTGGCTGCATATCTCAGCCGGAGACCGCTGAAGGCGATCTATTGCAGCGATCTGTCGCGCGCTGTCGAGACGGCCGCGCCGATCTCACGACTGACCGGCCTGACTCCGCGCTACGACCAGCGCCTGCGCGAAATGAACATGGGCGTGTTTCAGGGCCTGACGCACGAGGAACACCGCGAGCAGTTCCCCGAGCTCGTCGACATTATGTACCACGACTACTGGGGCTTCGTCTTCCCCCAGGGCGAGTCCCGCGGGCAGGTGCGCGATCGCGCGCTGGCGCTGTGGCGCGAGGTGATGGCGCTGGAGCAGGACGGGCATTTCGCCTTCATCATGCACGGTGGGCCCATCCGCCTGCTGCTGCTGGGGTTGTTCGGCGAACGCGACGAGTTCGAACACGTCAGGATCCTCAACACCTCGATCACCACGATCGACGCCACGGCGGAGAGCCAGCATCTGATTGGGCTGGTGGAGACGCCGCATCTGCGCAGGGAAGCTCCTCACAGCAATGCCTTGTGACAATTTGCACAAATCTGCACTGCGAATCGGGATTCCACATGGGGGGTGCGAAATCCGTGTGGTAACATGAGCGCGGGATGAGAAAGCTGGCCCGCACAATCAAAGCAGTGCAAGAGAGACTTCTTTGTGTTCGTTTCTTGCTGGCGCGCACGGCAATCGGGTGTGCGCCGTACAGGCGAATCGACAGAAGCTGAGGGAGAACAGCGCATATGCATCAACAACCGGAAGTGAACCCGACCGCCACGCTGATGGGGATCTATGTCCCTGAGACCACCGCCAATCCCGGCACGACGGTGCCGCTGAACGCGCCGGCCTACGTCACGAACGCGCGCGTCAGGGCATGGGTGCAGGCGATGGCGAACCATATGCAGCCGGACAGCGTGTACTGGTGCGATGGTTCCGAAGCAGAGTATCAGCACATGTGCCGGGCGCTGGTGGACAGCGGCACCTTCACACCGCTCAATCCTGAGAAGCGGCCCAACAGCTTCCTGGCCCGTTCGGATGTGAGCGATGTGGCGCGCGTGGAAGACCGCACCTACATCTGCTCGCTGAGCAAGGGGGACGCTGGCCCGACCAACAACTGGATGGATCCGCGTGAGATGCATGCCACGCTCGACCCGCTGTTCCAGGGCGCGATGCGTGGCCGCACGATGTACGTCATCCCGTTCAGCATGGGGCCGGTCGGCTCACCGCTGTCGATCATCGGCATTGAGCTGACGGATTCGCCGTATGTCGTGGTCAACATGCAGATCATGACGCGGATGGGCCGCCAGGTGTGGGCAGCGCTGGGCGACGATTTCTTCGTGCCGTGCGTGCACACCGTGGGCGCGCCGCTGCAGCCCGGCCAGAAGGATGTGGCGTGGCCATGCAACCCGACGGTCAAATACATCGTGCACTTCCCGGAGGAGCGCTCGATCTGGTCGTATGGCTCGGGCTATGGGGGCAACGCACTTCTCGGTAAGAAATGCTTTGCGCTCCGAATTGCCTCGGCCATGGCCCGAGACGATGGCTGGATGGCAGAGCATATGCTGATCCTGGGGGTCGAAGATCCCGAGGGGCGAAAGACCTACGTTGCAGCGGCGTTTCCCAGTGCTTGCGGCAAAACAAATTTCGCAATGTTAATACCGCCGCCGCACTTCCAGAAGGAAGGCTGGAAGGTCTGGACTGTGGGGGATGATATCGCCTGGATCAAACCAGATTCGCATGGACGGCTGCGTGCGATCAACCCCGAAGCGGGCTTTTTTGGTGTCGCACCGGGCACCAGTGCGAAGACA
>CAZZJW010000030.1:0-44090 GCA_964654755.1 uncultured Pleurocapsa sp.
GCGGAAGTGCAGGCGCGGCCCGGCTGAGGCTCAGCGCCGCGTGCGCGCGGATTGCTGGCGCGGCGCGGTAGCAGGCGCGATAATCATGCGCGCCGCGAGCCGGGAATGGCCCGTGCGGCGTATTCTGGCAGAAGCGTTATTGACTTCAAGGAGCGACAGCGATGTATCTCAACGCGGACAGCCTTCCTGACCGTGGGATGCCTGACGACTACGACATCTGCATCGTCGGTGCGGGGGCGGCGGGCATCGCCATGGCCCGGCGGCTGGTCGGCGCACCGGTGCGCGTGCTGCTGCTCTCCAGCGGCGCGCCCAGCGACCGCGGACGTCCGCTGCCGCAGCGCCAGGCGATTTACCGCGGGACGGTCGGTCCGCTGCTGGAGAAGGTCGATCCGATCTTTCTCGATCGCTCACGCCTGCACATGCACGGCGGCACGACCAATCACTTCGGCTTCTGGGCGCGTCCGCTGGACCCGGTGGACTTTCGCTCGCGCCCGGGCTATCGTGATGCCGCCTGGCCGTTTGGGCTGGACGAGCTCACGCCGTACTACCGGGATGCGCACCACTTCGGGCACTTTGGGCCGTTCAACTACGACGATCTGCCATTCTGGGAACGCGTGTTGTTTGCCAGCGGATTTCCACAGGAGCGCGGGGATGCGCTGCAGCCGGCCATCATGCACGCTCAGTACGAGGAGACGCTGCACGACTTCCAGGTGCAGTTTGACGCGGACCTGCGCGCTGCCGAGAATGTCACGGTGCTCTTCAACGCCTGTCTGCTTCAGGTGACCACCAACAGTGCGCGAGACCACGTGACCGGCCTGCAGTGCGCCAGCATCGAGCAGGGCAAGCCGGGGCGAACCTTCACCGTGCGCGCGCGCTCATATGCATTGGCGATGGGCGGCATCGAGAATGTGCGCGCGCTGCTGCTCTCCGGTGGCCTGGGGGATAACCGCAGTGGCCATCTTGGGCAGGGCTTCATGGTGCACCCGCTCGTCACCAGCGCCGCAAAAGTGCGTTTCGCCAGTGCGCAGGCGGCGGATGTGCGCGGCTTCTTCCGCGATCAGCAGGTGCGGCTGGAGCCCACCAGCAGTGGCGAGGAGCCGTACCGGCATGTCTCCATGCCGCTGGTCAACCCGGAAGATGTGGCCGGATACTGCATGTTCAACGCATGGGGGGTTCTCGTCCCCACCGAGCACGCGCTGGATGCCGAGCGCATCGGCAACTTTCGCATCATCCTGCGCTTCACGCCGCAGGGGGACGAGGCGGTCATCAACATCAACTGGGAACAGATCCCTAATGAGGAAAGCCGAATCACGCTCAATCCGGCGCGCACCGACCCGGTCTTTGGCCAGCCGGTGACGCATCTGAACTGGCAGATGCTGATGGCGGACAAACGCACGCTGGCGCGCGGCCTGGAGCTGGTGGAGGGCTTCCTGCGGCGCAAGGGCGCGGTCGATTTCCGCCTGCTCACGGAAGTGGGCGGCGGCGCGGATGCGTGGACATTTCCGCCGGAAGAAGGCGCGCTGGCGACCGGCGATCATCACATGGGCGCGCTGCGCATGGCACGCCATGCCGAAGACGGCGTGGTTGATGCAAACTCGCGCGTGCACACCGTCGACAACCTGTACATCGCGGGGTGCGGCGTGTTCCCAACGGGCGGGTTTGCCAATCCGACGCTGACCATCGTGGCGCTGGCGCTGCGCCTGGCGGATCACATGCGCGAGCAGGCCGCGCGCTGAGCGCACCGACTGCGATCAGGCGGACAGACGCTCGACCAGGCTGCACTCGATCTGGTGCTGCACGGGCGGGCCAGGCGGGGGATCGGCCAGCAGGTAGTCCACTGCCCATTTGCCCATTTCGTAGTGCGGCAGCTGCATGGTCGTCAGGGTGGGCTCCAGCGCTTCAGCAATCAGCAGGTGGTTGTCGAAGCCAACGACGGCGATATCGTTGGGGATGCGCAGCCCCAGCGCCGCCAGCGCGCTGTAGCAGCCCATGGCAGCGCGGTCATTGCCACAGAAGAAGGCCGTCGGCGGATCGGGCAGCCGCATCATGTGCCGGGTCCAGGCGTAGTTGCTGGCCGGTGACTGATCGGTGTAGCACAGCAGGGCATCGTCAAACGGGACGCTGTATTCCTCGAGCGCATGGCGATACCCGCGCAGGCGGCCTTCTGCAGCTGCGACCGGCGCGAGGCGCGGCGGCCTGGGCTGCCCGAGATTGATGAAGGCGATGCGCCGGTGCCCCTTCTGCAGCAGGTGCCGCGTGGCATTGTAGCCGCCGGCGAATTCGTCCGGGACGACCGATGGCAGGCTTCTATCCGCCACGAAACAGTTGGCCAGCACCGTTCGCTCGTGATCGAGCCCAGCGGGAAGCACGACGGATCGGTGAAACATGGCGGCATAGATGATGCCCTCCACGCGCCGTTCCAGCAACGCGCGTACCGACGAGCGGGTGTCCTCGCTGTCATAGCCGGCGTTCACCACCAGCAGGATCTTGCCGACATCGCGCAGCACGTCCTGCGCCCCAGCGATCATGTCGACCGCGTAGGGCGTGGTGATGACTTCATCCGCGACGAACCCGATCAGGTTGGAGCTGGCGGTGCGCATCTGGCGGGCGCTGTAGTTCGGGCTGTAGTTCAGCTGCTCGATCACCGCCTGCACCCGTGCGCGGGTGGCGTCGCTGACCGCTGGGTGATCGTTGAGCACGCGGGAGACGGTGCCGCGTCCGACATCCGCCAGGCGTGCGATGTCGGCGATCGTTATTCGCTCTGCATTCTGCAGCGATTTGCGGGGACTCATGGTCGACTCTCTGGCTCACTCTTGCCAATGCAAAGGCGGAACGCGCAGCCTCAGCGCAGCAATGATACACCCCCTTGCAATCTGCGCGCGATCTGTGCTACAGTAATTTGCAGACGTGGGATCGTTTCCATAATCGGTGATCCACACTCCTGATGCACGTGCCCGACAGACTCGCTCTGTTGGCAGATGAAGTACTTGGGATCGTTCCCATATTCCGCGCGCGTGGCTCTGTCTGCGCCGCGTGAGTCTGGTACAGCCGGGCATCTCGTTGCGTTCTGATCCGTTTGTTGAGAGACCAGCGCATGACTTTTTCCGAAATCCTCTCCACCCGCCAGCGTCTGGCTTCGGACTTTCACAGGCCGAGCTATCACTTTCTGCCTCCCTCCAACTGGATGAATGATCCAAACGGATTCATCCACTGGAACGGACAGTATCACCTGTTCTACCAGTACAACCCGACGGACTCAGTGTGGGGCAACATGCACTGGGGGCATGCCGTCAGCGACGATCTCATCCACTGGCGGGACCTGCCGATCGCGCTCGCGCCGACGCCCGGTGGTGCTGACGAGACGGGCGTGTTCTCAGGCTGCGCGGTGGTCGACGACGGCGTTCCTACCGTGATCTACACGGGCGCGCGCGGCGAGCGCTACGATGTGCAGACGCAGAACCTCGCCATCAGCCGCGATGATGGGCTCTTCATATGGGAGAAAAGCCCGCATAACCCGGTGCTGAGCGAGGTCCCGGCAGTCGCCGGGCAGACGGAGAACTTCCGCGATCCGTTCGTCTGGCGCGACGGGGAGTGGTGGTACATGGTGCTCGCTTCGGAGATACGCGGGCAGGGCGGCGCGATCTTCCTCTATCGATCGTCGGATCTCATCCGCTGGGAGTATCTGCACCCGCTGCTGACCGGCGACAAGGCGCGCAACGGTGTGATCTGGGAATGCCCGAACTTCTTCCCGATCGGCGACGAGTGGATCCTCATCCTGTCGGCAATCATCGGCGCCGAGACCGGGCACGTGTTGTACTTTGTCGGCAGCTTCGAGAACCTGCATTTCACTCCACATAGCGAAGGCGTGCTGGACTATTCGGCGATGTACGCGCCGCTGACCACCAGCGATGCGAACGGGCGGCGCCTGCTGGCCGGCTGGATCCGTGAGACGCGCTCTGCCGGCGACATGCGCCGGGCGGGCTGGTCTGGCGCGCAGTCCATTCCGCGCGTGCTCGCGCTGGACGAGCGCAAGCGCGTGCTGATGCGCCCGGTCGCCGAGGTGGAAGCGATCCGTGGCGCGCATCATCGCTTCAGCGCGTTGGCCATGGGTGCGGAACAGTCGCTGGGGCTGAACGGGCTGGCCTGGGACATGGCCGCCGCCGTCGAGATGGCGCCGGACGGCCGGTTCGCGCTGTCCGTCGCCTGCGACGACACCACCGGCGAGCGCACGCGGATTGTCTACGATTCGGCGAAGCATATGCTGGCGGTCGAGACGGTGACGCCGGGCATCGGCAGTATGCGCATCACGCAAAGCCGCGCGGTGCCACACCATCTGGACGCCGGCGAGGCGCTCAGCCTGCGCGTGCTGCTGGATGGCTCGGTGCTGGAGGTGATCGCCAACGAGCGCACCAGCCTGACGCACCGCCTGTACCCGTCGGCGGCGAGCGGCGATATCCGTGTGGAGGGGCAGGGCGCCAGCATACGCGCACTTGACCTGTGGGAGATGCAAACGATCTGGCACACGCCAGCGTACTGAAGCACGCATGGTCTGGATCACTGGACACAGAGGGAGGAGACCGCATTCCATTCGATACGATTGTGCCCGGCATTCAACATCGCGTCATTGAGTTTTGACAGAGCATGTTTCAGAGAGGAAGAAGACCCATGAATAGCAAGATGCGCTTCGGGTTTGTCGCAGTGGTGCTGATGCTGGCGCTGGTCGGCGGCATTCATGCGCAGACGCCGACGACGCTCAGCCTGTGGTACCACGGCGCGGGCAACGAGGTAGAGCGCGGAATCCTGGTCAGCATCATCGAAGATTTCAACGCTTCGCAGAGCGACTGGGCGGTCGAGCTGGAGGAGTTCCCGCAGGCTTCGTACAACGAGTCGGTCACGGCGGCGGCTGTCGCTGGCAGTCTGCCGGACATCATCGACGTCGATGGCCCGGTGATGCCCGGTTGGGCGTGGGCCGGCTACATGGCCCCGCTGAGCCTTCCCGAGGGTGCGCTGGATGATTTCCTGCCCGGCGCGATCGGCGTGTGGAACGGCGAAGTGTATTCGGTCGGCCTGTGGGATGCGGCAGTGGCCGTGTTCGCGCGCCGCTCGGTGCTGGAAGCCAACGGCATCCGTATCCCGACGCTGGATGAGCCGTGGACGGGCGAGGAATTCGATGCCGCGCTGGTCACGCTGCAGGGCACCGGCGAATACGAATATGCGCTGGACCTGGGCATGGCGTGGACCGGCGAGTGGTACCCGTATGCCTTCTCGCCCCTGCTGCAGAGCTTCGGCGCTGACCTGATCGACCGCAGCACTTATCTGACGGCGGAAGGTGTGCTGAATGGCGAGGCCGCGGTGGCCTGGGGTGATTGGTGGCAGAGCGTGTTCGATCGCGGTCTGGCCCCCGGCACGTCGCAGGACGGCGCCGATCGCGAGACCGGCTTCATCGACGGCCGCTATGCGCTGCAGTGGAACGGCAACTGGGCGGCGCTGCCCGCGCTGGAAGCCTTCGGTGACGACATGCTGTTCCTGCCTGCGCCGGACTTCGGTGCCGGCTCCGTCATCGGTGCGGCGTCGTGGCAGTTCGGCGTGTCGGCCACCAGCGAACATCAGGATGGCGCGAACGCCTTCATCGCCTTCGCCATCCAGGACAAGTACCTGGCCCAGTTCTCCAACGGCATTGGCCTGATCCCGGCGACCCGCGGTGCGGCGGCTATGACCGAGAACTACGCGCCCGGCGGCCCGCTGGAAGTGTTCTTCGGCCTGAGCGAAGCGCAGGGCCTGATCCGCCCGCCGACCCCCGGCTACGCGAACATCGCGCTGGCCTTCGAGAAGGCGGCTGCCGACATCGCCAATGGCGCTGACGTGCAGGATGCGCTCGACGCGGCGGTCGATACGATTGACGCGGACATCGAGGCCAACAGCGGCTACGGTTTCGGCGCCTGACAGGTGATCTGAGGAGACGGGGCGGCTGCATGCTGCCCCGTCACTTAGCCGACGAGGGGTGGCCCCGATGAGCAGCGCAAGACGTGAGACAGGTGTGCGCCAGCACGAGAATCTCGTCGGCTGGCTGATGGCAGCGCCGGCGATCGTGCTGCTGCTGATTTTTCTGATCATCCCATTCATCATGGCGTTTGTGCTTTCGTTTACCAACCAGCGCCTGATCTCCCCCAATCCGACCGAATTCGTCGGGACAAAAAACTTTGCTGATCTGCTGAACATGCGCACGCTCACCCTCGACCCGGTGCTGGACGACAGCGGCCAACCGGTGCTGGATGAGGATGGCAATCTGACCTATCCGCGCCTGCGCACCTATACGCGCAACAATCCCGACTATCCCGAACTGGATGGGATGCAGGAGCTCGCATCGTGGAGTTCCGGGACGCAGCGTGTGGTGCTGCTGGCCAGCGATGTCGTATTCATGCGCGCGCTGCTCAACACGATCATCTTCGTCGTGTGCATCGTGCCGGGGCAGGGCGGCCTGGCGCTGCTGCTGGCGCTGCTGATCAATCAGAAACTGCGCGGCATCAACGTATTCCGCACCATTTATTTCATGCCCGTCGTGGTGTCGATGGTGGTGGTCTCGCTGCTGTGGCGCTTCATCTACGATGGCAACAACGGGCTGCTCAATACTCTGCTGAGCATCATCACGCTGGGTAGCTTTCAGCATGTGGACTGGCTGGGCAACACCTCGACCGCATTTCCCTCGCTGATGGTGATGTCGGCATGGCAGGGCGTGGGCTTCCATATGGTGATCTGGCTGGCAGGGCTGCAGAACATCCCGGAGAGCCTGTACGAGGCGGCTTCGCTGGATGGGGCCGGGCGGTGGCAGAAGTTCCGCTTCGTGACGTGGCCGGGGTTGCGCAACACGGCGATCTTCGTGCTGGTGATCATCACGATGCAGGCATTCGGTCTGTTCACGCAGGTCGATGTGATGACGCGTGGCGGCCCGCTGGACTCCACGCAGTCGGTCATGTTTCAGGCGGTGCAGCGCGGGTATCAGGGACAGGATATCTCTGGCGGTTCGGCGATCTCCGTCATCTTCTTCATGGTTGTGCTGTTCGTCTCGCTGATCCAGCGCTATCTGACACGGGAGAAAGAAGCATGAACGCGCAGCCTGTGCGTGCTCGCAGCTATCAATGGGTGGTGCTGGGCAACTACGCGCTGCTCGGCATTCTGGCGTTCGTGTTCGTTTTCCCGATCGTGTTCATGGTGGTGTCTTCGCTCAAGCCGGATATGCAGCTGCTGCGCGACACGGGTTCGCTCAACGCCTTCCTGCCCATCGGCGATATCTCGCTGGACAACTATGTCAACGCCTTCGCCCGTGTGCCGATCGGTACGTTCGTCTTCAACTCGGTGTTCGTCACGACGGTGACGGTGCTGGCCGGGCTGGTGATCAACTCGATGGCAGCGTATGCGTTCGCCATCCTGCGCTGGCGCGGAAAGAGTGTTGTGCTGGCGATCGTGATCGCCACGTTCATCATTCCGTTTGAGGCGATCGCCATTCCGCTGCTGCTGATTGTGAATTCGCTGCCGTGGATCGGCGCAGATGGTCTGCAGATTGGCTGGCTGAACTCGCTGCATGTGCAGATCATCCCGTTTCTGGTGAGCGCATTCCAGATCTTCCTGTTCTACCAGTTCTTCCGCGACCTGCCTGCGGAGCTGGTGCAGGCCGCGCGCATCGACGGCGCCAGCCTGTTCCAGATCTACTACCGCGTCATCATTCCGATCTCCGGCCCGGTGTTTGCGACCGCCGCTATCCTGCGCTTCCTCGACATGTGGAACCAGTATCTGTGGCCGCTGATGGTGGTGCAGTCTGAGCAGTACCGGCCGGTGATGGTGGGTCTGCAGTACTTCTTCCAGCTCGATATCGCGTGGGGCGAGATCATGGCGTATCTCTCGCTGATCACCATCCCGGTGCTGATCCTGTACCTGTCGCTGCAGCGTGCATTCATCACCAGCATCGCCACGACTGGCATCAAGGGATAGGGCGGCGCACAACCGGCTGAGGAATCTCCATCTGCCGTCCCCTTTTCCTCAGGTGGGGTTGTGTGTTAGTGTCTGTCCCTGCATGATGCTATTGCTTTGCCGGACAGACGACCTTTGAGAAGGAGCAGTACAGATGCGACGACTTACCCTGTTCACAGCCGCCCTGCTTGCCGTCATCTTCAGCCTGTCTGGGGCGGCGGTGGCGCAGGACGCGCCCACCGTAGCCGTCATCACCCCTTACCTGGCGCAGCCGGGCACGCAGTTCCTGGTCGAAGGCTTCCAGGCCTCGGCCACCGAAAAAGGCTGGGAAGTGAATGTGATCGACACGGCGGGCGATGTGGCCGCTGTCATCAGCCGGATTGAGGATGTGGTCAATCAGGGCGTCGATGCCATCGTCATCAACGTCGATCCTGCGCAGGTCAGCGCTGGCCTCGAGACGGCCGCTGCTGCCGGCGTTCCGGTGTTCGGTATGGATGCTGGTGCCGATGCGCTGCTGGTGACCAATGTGACCAGCAACGGCTACGCCATGGCTGCCGAGACCGCGACCTACGTGACCGACCGTATCGGCGGATCGGGCGGCGTGGTGATGTTCGTCTTCGACCCGTACCCGCCGGTGCAGAAGCGCGGCATCATCGCCGACGCGATTTTCGCCAACAGCCCGGACATCCAGATCATCGACCGCATCACGCCGGATGTCACCGACGGCGGCATCGCGGACTCGCGCGCGCAGATGGAAGCTGTGCTCGCGGCCAATCCGGAGCCGGGCAGCATCAAGGCGGTATGGGCGGCCTGGGATCAGCCGGCGCTCGGCGCGCTGCAGGCGATCGAAGCTGCCGGACGCCAGAACGAGGGCATCGTGATCGTCGGCATCGATGCCAATCCTCAGGCGCTGGATGCGATCGCGGCAGGCGGCAACTTTGAGGCCTCGGTCGCGCAGGATTTCGCCGGCATCGGCGCTGCGACGGCGGATGCGGTTGCGCGTCATCTGGCGGGCGAGACCATCAACCAGGGCGTGATCTACGTTTCGACGCGCCTTGTGACCGCGGCCAACGTGGCGGAATTCCTCGGCCAGTAATCTTCGTCATCAACGGCGTGGTCAGGGGGCGTGCGCTCCCTGACCACGCCTCCTCCGTTCAGCCTGCGCGAAAGCGGTGCTGCAAAGCATGTCCGTCCCTCTGCTGATGATCGCCAATGCCAGCAAAACGTACGGCAGCAGCCGTGCGCTGATCGATGCGCGCCTGGAGATCCTGCCGGGGCAGGTGCATGCGCTGATGGGCGAGAACGGCGCGGGCAAGAGCACGCTGATCCGCATCCTGGCGGGCGTCGTCGCGCCGGACAGCGCGCAGATCACGCTGTCGGGCAAGGCCGTACACATCCGCAACCCGCAGGATGCTTTCGCTGCCGGCCTGCGCTTCATCCATCAGGAACTCAACATCGTGCCGCAGCTTTCGGTGGCGGAGAACATCTTCGTCAGCCTGCCGTATCCGCGCCGCGCCGGCTTTCTGGTGGATTGGCGCCGGCTGCATCGGGATGCTGAACAGGTGCTGGCGCAGCTCGGCATTCATCACATCGATCCGCGCCAGAAGGCCGCGCGCCTCAGCCCGGGCGATCAGATGCTGATGCGCATCGCCAGCGCATTCTGGGGCGCTGACCGCGCTGCCGCCTCGGTATATGTGATGGATGAGCCGACCGCTGCGCTCACCGCAGACGAGACCGCGCGCCTGTTCCGCGTGATCGCGCAGCTCAGCGGGAAGGGCTGCGGCATTCTGTATGTGACGCACCGCATGCGCGAGGTGTTCGAGATCTGCGATACCGTGACCGTGATGCGCGATGGCCGCGTGGTGGATACGCGATCGGTGGCGCAGACCACGCAGAGCGAGCTGATCCGGATGATGACCGGGCGCGCGCTGGAGCAGGCCTATCCGCCGCGTACCGCCGCGATCGGCGAGGCGGTCACGCTGGATGTGCGCGCGCTCTCCACGCGGAAGATCAGCGGGGTGCAGTTCGCGCTGCGCGCCGGCGAGATCCTCGGCGTGGCCGGGCTGACGGGCTCCGGTTGCAGCGAACTGCTGGCGGCGCTGATCGGCGCTGATCGGCGGCTGACGCACGAGGTGTGGCTGGATGGCAAGCTGCTGCCACCGCTGACCCCGGCGCGCGCCTGGGCGCATGGCTTCGCCTATGTGCCTGAGGAGCGCCGCACACAGGGGCTGATGCTCTCGCGCACCATCCGCGACAACATCATGCTGCCGCACCTGGGGCGCTTCAGCCGTGGTGGGGTGTTTCTGGACCACGCCTCGGAGATGCGCGTCTCTGCGGAGATGGGCGGGGCGGTACAGCTTCGCGCGACCGGCGCTGCACAAATCACGCGCCAGCTCAGCGGCGGCAATCAGCAGAAGGTGCTGTTCGCGCGCGCGCTGGTGCAGCCGCCGCGCGTACTGCTGCTGGACGAGCCGACGCGCGGGGTGGATGTGGGCGCGAAGTACGATATCTACACGCTGATCCGCCAGATCAGCGAACGTGGCGCGGCGGTGATCGTCGCATCGTCCGACCCGGGCGAGCTGCTCGGCCTGTGCGATCGCGTGCTGGTGATGCGCCACCGTCGACAGGCCGCCGTGGTGCAGGCCGCCGGGCTGAGCGCGCATGAACTACTGGGGCTGTGCTATGAGGATGCGGTGTAGACGGTGAACAGAACGGAGAAAACGAGCGTGTCAACCGGGGCACGACTGGGCCGCTGGCTGCGCCGCTCAGGGACGCTGGTGGGCTTTGTGGTGGTGATCGCGTACTTCACCATCAACATCCCCGGCACATTCCTCACGCTTCCCAACTGGCTGAATATTTCGCAGCAGGTGAGCATGCTGGCGGTCGTCGCGTTCACCATGACGATCGTGATGGTGATGGGTGACTTCGATCTGAGCGTGGGCTCGATGGCGAGCCTGGCGGGGATCGTCGCGGCGCTGCTCTTTCGCGACGGGCAGCCGGTGTGGGTGGGCATCGCCGCGGCGCTGGCCGTCGGGCTGCTGGGCGGGCTGATCAATGGCGTGCTGGTCAGCACGATCGGCATCACGCCGTTCGTGGCGACGCTGGGCACGCTGACAGTGTTCAGCGGCGCGGCATTCCTGCTCGGCGGCGGCGAGACGATCTTCGGCAGGGACATCCCCGCCGATTTCAGCGGGTTTGCGCGGGGCGGCCTGCAGCTCGGCATGATGAATGAACGGCCGCTGCTGCTGCCCAACCTGACGATCATGGCGCTGGTGGTGTTCGTCATCGTGTGGGTGGTGCTGGAGCAGACGGCATTCGGCAGGCGGCTGTACGCGATTGGCGGCAACGTGGAAGCGGCGCGGCTGGGCGGCGTGCGCGTGCGCACCCTGCGGCTGAGCGCGTTCATGCTGACCGGGCTGGGCGCGGCGCTGGGCGGGCTGATGTACGCCAGCCGTGTGGCCTCTGCCAATCCCACGCAGGGTGCGGGGCTGATGCTCGATGCGATTGCGGCGGTGTTCCTCGGCATGACGCTGAGCGAGGAGGGCGAGCCGCATGTGGCTGGCACGCTGCTGGGCATCGCGATCCTGGGCGTGCTGGACAACGGGCTGACGCAGATGCGGGTGGACAGCTACGTGCGCGAGGTGCTGATCGGCGCGATCATCATCGGCGCGGTCACGTCAAGCAGCCTCAGCCGCAGGGGACGGTAGTCCGATGCATGCGCCCAACCGGCTGCTGCGTGTACTTCAGGAAGCGCGCGCCAGCAAGCGCGTCGCGCTGTGCGGCTACTTCCTGGCCGGATATCCGTCACCTGAGCTGTTCTACCGCGCGGTTCGGGCGGCGGAGCCGCTGGATGTGATCGAATACGGCATTCCTGCCGACAATCCGTCGATGGACGGGCAGGTGATTGCCAGCGCGCACACCACGGTGATCCGTGAGCGCGGGTTGGGCGCGGAGACTGCGCTGGCGCTGATCGGCGGCCTGCAGGACATTCGCCAGCCGCGCTTCGCCATGACCTACTCGGTGGTGGGGCGCGAGCTGGACGGGTTCCTGCGGCTGTGCCTGACCAACGGCCTGCACGGGATGCTGGCGCCAGACATGGACGAGGAGGAGACGCGCTTCGTCGCCACCATCATGCGCGCGCTCAACCTCGCGGTGGTGCGCCTGCTGGACTCGCGGGCGGATGCGGCGACGATTGAGCGCGTCGTGCGGCTGGGCGACATCATCTACCTCAAGGCGGCACCGGGCGCTACCGGGACGGCGGCGGTGCTGGAGGGCGAGCTGGCGGCGCGCCTGGAGGCGATCATCGGGCGGATTCGGGCGCTGCGCCCGGAACTGCCGGTCGCCGTCGGCATCGGCATCCAGCGCCCGGAGCAGGTGGCGGCGCTGGGGCGGCTTGGGGTGGACATGGCGGTGATCGGCACGCGCCTCGTCGAGAAGGTGGCGCAGGGGGATGAGGCGATGATCGCCTATCTGCGCGAGATGCGGGCGGCAGCCGATTATGGCGGGTGAGGAGCGGCGGATGACGGGCTGGCTGGCGCTGGATATCGGCACGACGGGCGCGAAGGCCGCGCTGCTGGATTCGGATGGCCGCGCGCTGCGCAGCAGTTACCGCGACTACCCGACGCATGCGGCTGAGGGCGGTGTGGCCGAGCAGGATGTGCGCGACTGGTGGCGGGCAGCCGCCAGCGCCGCGCGCGAGCTTGCCCCCGGTGACGTGCAGGGGATCGTGATCACCGGCCAGATGCAGGATATCGTGCTGCTGGATGCGCAGGGCGAGCCGGTGCGCCCGGTCATGCTGTACAGCGACAGCCGTGCGCACGCTGAGGCCGCTGCGCTGAACGAGAGTGTCGGCTCTGACTGGCTGCGTGAGCTGACGGGCAACGATCAGGGGGCGGGCAGCCTGATCGCCAGGCTGCGCTGGCTGGCCGCGCATGAGTCGGAGTCGCTGCGCCGTGCTGCGCATCTGCTGATCGGCGCTGCTGATGCCGTGGTGTTCCGGCTGACCGGACGGGCATGCAGCGACACCACCACCGCGTCCACCACTGGCCTGATGGACCTGGCGGCGCGCGCGTGGCTGAGCGCGGCGCAGTGGGAACGCTGCGGCGTTCGCGATGCCCGCGCCCTGCTGGGCGAGCTGGTCCCCGGCGGCGCGCAGGTGGGCGCGGTACAGCCGGCGGCGGCGGCGGAATGGGGTGTGCGCGTGGGCACGCCGGTATTCCTTGCGCCGGGCGATGCGGGCGCGGCCACGCTGGGGGCGGGCAGCGGCATCCCCAGGCGGCCGTATGCCTACATCGGGACGAGCGGCTGGGTGGCTTACACCGCGCAGCAGCCGGGCAGCCCGGAGAATGGCGTGTTCACGCTGGCGCACCCGCTCGCGCGGCACACCATCTGCGTTGCGCCGCTGCTCACTGCCGCCGGTAATCTCGATTGGGCGAAGGCCGTGTTTGGCGCGCACAGTCACAGCCAGATAGTGGAGGCGGCGCTGGCGCAGCCCCCGGCGCGGCTGCTGTATCTGCCATATCTGAACGGCGAGCGCTCGCCCTTCAGCGATCCGTTTGCGCGCGGCGCGTTCATCGGTCTGGAGGCGCATCACACACAGGCGGATCTGGCGCGGGCGGTGCTGGAAGGCGTGGCCTTCGCCTATCGCCATGCGCTGGACAGCCTGATCCAGGCGCCCGTCGAACATCTTGTGCTGACGGGCGGCGGGACGCGCTCTGCGGGCTGGTGCCAGATGATCGCCGATGTGTGCGGTGTGTCGGTCAGCATCGCGCCGGACGCGGCCAATGTCGGGCTGTGCGGTGCGCTGCTGGCGGCCCGCGTGGCACGCGGTGACTGTGCGGACTACAGCCTGCCGGACACCCGCCAGCCCGGAGAGACGCTCATGCCGCAGGCCGCCCCGCGCGAGCACTATCAGCGGCAGTACGCGCACTTCCGCGCCGCCTATCCCGCGCTGAAGGCGTTGTTCGCGCAGATGGCCGCCCCGGGCTGAGCGCCAGTGGTCTGATGCCACGGCGGCAGAAGCGGCGTACGATTAGGATGGATGCCGGCATAGAGTCTGCGAGGGTCGCCCATGACTGAGCAGCCTGACACCATCCTCACCCGAGCCGGGTACGAGCGCCTTGCGCGTGAGCTGGCGGAGTATCGCGAGCGGCGCGCGCGCCAGCAGGAGGAGCTGGCGGATGTGCACGGCGGCGCTCACGAGAACTACCCGGAGGAAGCCGCCGAGATCGAGGCCGACAGCATGCGCGACTGGATGGATGCGCGCATCGACAGCCTCGAGCGCATTCTGCGCGCCGCAAGAGTGCTGGACGAGGACCCGGATCCTGAGACCGTGGACCTGGGCGACCGGGTGACGCTGGACAACCTGACCGATGGCGAGCAGGAGCATTACGACGTGATCGCGCCGGAAGAACTGCGTTACGGGCGCACTGGTGTCTCCAGCGACTCACCGGTGGGTCTGGCGCTGATGGGCAGGCGCAGGGGCGACGTGATCGACGTCGATACCCCTGGCGGGCATGTGCGCTACGTCATCCACGGGATTGAGCGCACCCCGGGCGCGGACCGGCCACGGGTGAAGCGGGCTTGATCCGCTGCCGGCCAGCCACTACACTACGCGTGCGGTTGGCGGGCAGGTGAAGGGCAGGGCGATGCAGGGAGTCAACATCTCGCGGGTGGCGCTGGTCGGCGCCGGGCTGGCCGTGCTGGGTGTGGTGCTGTTTGTCGGTCTGTGGGCGGGGCTGGGCAGCGCCGGCGTGAGCAATGCGCCGCGCCTGTTCGCGGCGATGTGCGTGCCGCCGCTGGTGATCGGTGTGATCGTCGGCGGGTATGCGCTGCTGCGTCCCGCGTCATCACGTCCGGATCAGCCGGTAGGCGATGACGACCGGCATGCCTGAGCGGGCGTTGGCGGGCAGCGGCCCGTCCGCCTGAGTCAGCCGCGCTTCCTCCACCGCATCGAGCTGCAGGCCGGCTTCGCGGGCCGCAGCGAATACCTCGCTGAACAGATGTACATGATGTTCGACCGCGTAGGTCGTGCCGTCAGCCGCCGTGAAGGTTCGCTGGGCCCCGTTGAGAAATGCGAACGGATGAAAGTCGCTCAGCACGGCCCAGCCGCCGGGCGGGAGCACGCGCGCTATCTCCGCGAACGCCTCGCTCAGGCGCGGCAGGTGGCCGATCGCGAGCGCGCACAACACGCCATCGGCGCAGCACGCCGGCAGGGGGAGCGCCTGTAGTGCAGCGGCGCAGCGCTCGGGCAGCGTGCTGGCGCGCAGCATGGGCAGGCTGTTGTCGAGGCTGATCACGCGCGCTGCGCCGCGTTCCAGCAGCAGCCGTCCGCCGCGCCCACTGCCACCCGCCAGGTCAAGCGCCGTGCCGCCGTTCATGGCCGGCAGCAGCGTGCTGAGCAGGTGCTCCTCGTGCCGCATCAGCGCGTTGTGCGCTTGCGGAGGGTAGCTTGCTGCCCAGCGCGAGTAGGCCTGCAGCGATGTGAGCACGGGGGCTTTTTGGGCGAAGAACGGCAGCCGCTTCACGATCTCTCCTGGGTTCATACAGCTCGGTTTGCATCACGTGCTCGATCTGCGGGTCGTACACGGTCTGCTGAATAGTGGTCAGCATCACCAGATCGGTCCACATGGCGAAGGCGCGGTCGTCCTCGTTGAAATGCCGTCGTGTGGCGGCGGGCAGGCGCTGCCACATCCAGCCGAGATGTCGGCGCTCCTCGCGCGTGCTGCGCGCCTCCAGCGCCCTCATCCAGCGCGGCAGGCCGAGCGCTGCGCGCAGGCGGGCGCGCCCGCGCCAGCCGTGCAGCACGCGCGCCAGCGCCAGCAGCAGCAGCCCGATGGCATACAGGGGTGCTTCCACGCTGGAAACGTTGACGGCGGCCATGCCGATGATCGTGATCAGCAGCCCCGCCCACAGCGTCAGCGCGGGCAGCGGGTCGAACTGCGCCTCCTCCGGCTGGTAGCGCGTCCATGCGATGAGGATCGGCCCTTTCCAGCGCCCGCTCATCTGCAGCACCAGCCGGGCGATCTGGGCGATGCACACCAGAGCGGGCGGGCCGATCAGCAGGACGGTGATCATGGCAGTTTTGTCCCCCGTCTACAGCGCGAGCAGTGCGCGGGGCCCCTTGTGCAGTGGGCACACGCAGCGGGCGCATTCCGCGCGCTCGCCCGCCTGATAGGCCTGGCGCAGCGCCAGCGCCTGCGGCGTGTTGAGTGCGGCGGGCAGATCGTTCGCGTCATTGAGCGCCGCCATTTCCGGCAGGAAGTAGCAGGGTCGCAGCCGGCCATCGACTTCGACCACGGCGGAGATGTGCGGCGCATTGCAGCGTACGGGCGGGAATTCGCCGCTGGCCAGCCCGCGGAAGTAGGCCGGCATGCGCCGCAGTTTGTCTGGCGGCTCGGCGATGTGCCCGCTGGCGAAGTCCGCGGCGAACGTGACGAACAGCGACTCCAGCAGCCGCTCGAATTCGTCGGCTTCGGCAGGGGACAGCGCGCCCGCCGGCGGTTCATGCGCGTTGAGCACGGGGATCGCCAGCCCGTCGGCGAAGCGCGGACCAAACGCCACCGCATTGCCCACGTCGATGGTGAGGAAGCTGATGCGCTGCGCCCCGGCGGCGCTGGCGGCGCGTATGACTCCGTCCAACTGGCGGAAATTGGCCTGCTGCACGGTGGTCCGCGTGGTGACCGGCACGCCGGCAGCGCTGATGCGGGCGATGCCCTCCAGCACGGCGTCAAACGCGTCGACTCCGCGAATGGCGGCGTAGGTGGGCGCGTCTCCGGCGTCGAGACTGACGACGACCTCATCGATGTTCGCGATCACATCGTCGGCCTGCCGGCGCAGGTACAGCCCGTTGGTGAGCAGGATGACGCGCGCCCCCTCGGCGCGGAATCGGGCCGCCGCCGCCGGCCAGCCGGGGTGCTGCATCGCCTCCCCGCCGCTGAGCACCACCCAGCGCGTATGCAGCGGGCGGATGCTGGAGGCCAGCCGGCTGAGGCTGTCTTCGCTGATGTTGCGGCGCGGGCTTTTCCAGATGTCGCACATGACGCAGCGGCTGTTGCACCCATCCGTAAGGTAGACGATCAGGATGGGGAGGGTGCGCAGGCGCGGGCCGAGCAGGTTCTGCAGATGGATCATACTCATACCCACAGTATAGATGCGGTTGTGGTGCGTGGGCAACCGGCCCAGGTCTGCTGCGCCGGCTGCAACCGTCGTGCGCCTTTGTACCGCGCATGCCCGCATCGTGTTACAATGTGAGCCGATCCTGCCATGGGGCGCACGCAGATCGCACATGCTCAATCCGGAGTTTCTCAAGAACGGGCCTGGCCCGCGGCTGTCCTTTCTGGAGGCGGCTGACGCACGGCTGATCGCCGAGGCGTTGGTGGCGTTTGCCAACACCGAGGGCGGGACGCTGGTGGTGGGTGTGCGTGAGAACGGCGAGCCCATCGGCAAGCTGGACCCCGAGGTGCTGGCGGCTGCCCTGCGCGAGGCCGATGCGCTCACCAGCCCGCTGGTCGTCACCGGAAGCTGGGAGCCGGTGGAGCTGGAGAGCGCCACGGTGTATGCGCTGCGCGTGCCGCGCTCGATCGAGCTGCACGCCATGACGGATGGGCGCGTGCTCATCCGCGGTGACAAGGCGCAGCGCCCGCTCGGCGGTCAGGAGATCCTCAAGCTGGCGAGCGCCAAGAGCACCGGTGACTTCGAGTCGGAGCAGGTGAGCGGCGTCACCCGTGACGATTTCAGCAAGAAGATCATCGAGGAGTATCTCGCCAAGCGCGCCGAGCGCTCGAAGCGTCCGTACAACGGGCGGATCGACGATCTGCTGCGCGAGATCGGCGCGATTGACGCGGCGGGCCGGCCCACGGTGAGCGGCGTGCTGCTCTTCACCGAGTACCCGCAGCAGTGGCTGCCGCAAAGCGGCATCGTCTTCGCCAAGTTCGTCGGCAAGACGCCGCGCGGTGAGAACGGGCTCGCCGGCTATACGCGCCGTGAGGAGCTGACCGGCCCGCTGCCACGCCTGATCGAGCTCTCGTGGAATCTGATCTGGAGCGAGATGGCCGTCGGCGCGGTGGTGAAGGGGCTGGAGCGCGAGGAGCAGACGGAGTATCCGCAGTTCGCCGTGCGCGAGGCGATCGTCAACGCCGTGTGCCACCGCGATTACCGGCTGCGGGGCCGCCGCATCGAAATTCGCATGTACTCTGACCGGCTGGAAGTGATCTCACCGGGCGGCCTGCCCGGCTTCATCACCATCGAAAACATCGTCGATGAGCACTTCAGCCGCAATCCACGCATCGTCAACGGTCTGTTTCAGTGGGGCTACATCGAAGAGCTGGGGCTGGGCATCGACCGCATGATGGAAGTGATGGAGCAGGCGGGTCACCTGCCGCCCAGTTTCGACGCGCGCCCGTACAGCTTCGCTGTGTCGCTGTACAACTCGCGCGAGCGCCAGCAGATGCCGGACTGGGTGCGAAACACCAACCACCGCCAGTCGCGCGCGCTGCAGTACATCCGCGATCATGGCTCCATCACCAACCGCGAGTATCGCTCGCTGTGCCAGGGCGTGTCTGCCGAGACGCTGCGACTGGACCTGGCCGACATGGTCGAGCGCGGTATTCTGCTGAAGGTGGGTTCCAAAAAGGGAACGTACTACATCCTCAAGTGAGCGCCGGCGCTGCGAACACGCGTGGCGCGGCATCGCCCAGCAGTCGGGTGATCTGCGCGGTGAAATGCGCGGGATCCCCGCTGGTGAGGTAGAGCACGTCGCCGGGCGGGAACGCGATGTCCGCCGTCAGCCGCCCGATCTGCCTCGCTACGCCGCCTGCCGGGTCCACCAGCGCTGCGTGGGTCTGTGCGCGGATCGCGGCTTCGAGAAACGGGAAGTGCGTGCAGGCCAGCACGATCTGGTCTGCGCCTGCGGCATGGATCGGCGCGAGCGAGTCGCGGATGATGGCCGCGCCTTCCGGTGACGATGGGTCGCCGTGCTCTGCCAGCTCCACCAGCGCCGGGGCGATCTGGGTGATCACGCGCACGTCGCCGGCGAAGCGCTCGACCACGCCGCGGTAGAGCGCGCCGCTGGCGGTGACCTGTGTGGTGAGCACGCCGATCACGCCCGTCCGGCTGGCCTGTGCGGCGGGCTTGACCGCCGGCTCCAGCCCAACGAACGGTGTTTCAGGCAGCATCTCGCGCAGAAGCATCAGGCTGGCGGCGCTGGCGCTGTGGCACGGCAGGGCGATCAGGCGCGCGCCATGCCCGATCATCCACCATGCGATGGCGCTTACATATCCGTGCAGGGCCTGCGCGGGCTGTGGGCCGTAGGGAAAGTGCGCCTGATCGGCGTAATACACGATGGGCAGATGGGGCAGCGCACGCCGTACCTCGCGCAGGACCGACAGCCCGCCGATGCCCGAGTCCAGCATGCCGACGAACGCGGCGGGCAGCGGCAGTTCAGCCAGTGTGGGCGTGCTCACGGGATGCGCGGCGCTGGCGGGCCGCCTCCACGAAGGCCACGAACAGCCGGCGCATGGAGTCGTCCTCGGTGTACAGATCCTCCGGGTGCCACTGTACGCTGAGGACGAACGGCTTGCCGGGCATCTCCAGCGCCTCCGCTACGCCATCCGGCGCTGTTGCGGTGATGATGACGCCCGGCGCTGGCGTGTCGACTGCCTGATGATGCAGGCTGTTGACCTGCACCTCATTCGCGCCGAGGATGGCCGCCAGGCGGCTTTCAGGGGCGATGCGCACGCTGTGCAGGCGCTGCGAGCGCGGCAGCCCATTGGGCTGGTCGTGCACCATGCTCGTCTGCACTTCGGACGGGATGTCCTGCACCAGTGTGCCGCCCAGCGCGACGTTCAGCACCTGGTGGCCGCGGCAGATGCCCAGCACCGGGATATCTTCGGCGACGGCCCAGCGCGCGATGCGTAGTTCGAGCTGATCGCGCGGGTCATCGATATGGATGGTGAGGGGGTGGCGTTCACGGCCATACACCGCCGGGTCGACATCAGGGCCGCCGGGCAGCAGCACCGCATCGAGCTGCTCGTACAGTGCGTGCAGCGTGTCGTCGTCGAGGTGGGTGGGGATGAACACGGGCAGGCCGCCGGCCGCCGCGATGGCGCGCGCATTGGGCGCGTACATGCGGTTGTACGGACGGCCATCCATCTGGACGTAGGCGGAGGTGATGCCGATCAGCGGGCGGGTCATGGTTGGCGCTCTGGAAAAACAAACGGGGCAGCTGCAGCAGCCGCCCCGATCGCGTGCGAAAAGAGTGCGCGCCTAGCGCTTTTCCTTGAGGCGCGCGGCCTTGCCACGCACGTTGCGCAGGTAGTAAAGCTGCGCACGGCGGACCTTGGCACGGCGCACGACTTCAATCTTGTCGATGCGCGGGCTGTGCAGCAGGAACGAGCGCTCCACGCCGACGTTGTGCGAGGCGATGCGGCGCACAGTGAAGTTCGCTTCATTGCCACCGCCGCGCAGGCGCAGCACAACCCCCTGATAGATCTGCACGCGCTCGCGATCGCCTTCGATCACGCGCACATGCACCTTGATGGTATCGCCGGCCCCGAACTCCGGGTGTTGGCGGGAGGGCGCCTGCAGCGCCTGGATCAGTTCGTGCATGAGTGTGAATTCCTTTGCCAACAGCGCCGCCGTCCACGCCCTTGCAGCCGCTTGTCGAAAGAGACTCCGGCTGAGCCTGGCGCCCGTGCTGCGCAATTCTCTTGGTTGCCTTGCAGGCGAACATTATATCAGCCGGCGCTCCCGGCGATCAAGGGCTAGCGACCGAGTGTGCGCGCCACCCGCAGCAGGCCGGCGATGCTCTTGCCGTCGATGATCTCACCCCGGTCGATCATCGCCAGGGCTTCGGTCAGCGGCACGCGATCGAGGCTGATGAACTCGTCGTCGTCCATCTCCAGCCGGGACTCGCGCAGGTCAGTCGCCAGAAACAGGTGGATGAACTCGGTCGTGTAGCCCGGCGCGACGAAGATTCCGCCCAGCGGCTGCAGCCGGCCTGGCGCGTGCCCGGTCTCCTCCTGCAGCTCGCGCTCTGCGCACAGCAGCGGGTCTTCTCCCGGATTGAGTGTGCCCGCTGGGATCTCGCTGAGCACGCGCCCGGCAGCGAAGCGAAACTGGCGAACCAGCAGCACGTGTTCCTGCGCATCGAGCGCAACGATGGCGACAGCGCCGGGGTGGCGCACCAGCTCACGGCGTCCCATCGCGCCGTTGGGCAGGCGCACATCAGCGACCACGACGTGGATGACGCGGCCCTGGTAGATGTCATGTTCGCCCAGCGAGATTTCTGCGCCGGGGCTGTCCTGCTGCTGCATGCTGCCTCCTGTGTAAATGGACTGAGGGCGGAGATGCCCGCCCTCAGGGGAAACCAGTGCGCTGCTTCGCGTTCAGCCGATGCGCGTCGGGATCACCAGAGGCTGATCGATGAAGATCATCCCGGGGTTGCTGATGTTGTTGCACTGCACAAGCGCATCGACGGGCACGTTGAAGCGCAGTGAGATTTCGAACAGGCTCTCTCCCTGCTGCACGTTGTAGTTCTGGCCGGTGCAGCTCCAGTTGCCGCTGGTACCGCCGCCACCAATCCCGGGGTCTGGAGTAGGCGCGACGCCGCCGCAGCCAGAGATGTTCAGCGTCTGGCCGACGATGATCAGCGCCGGGTTGACGATGCCGTTGGCGGCGGCCAGCGCGGCGACCGTGGTGTTGTAGCGCAGTGAGATGCGGAAGAGGTTTTCCCCTGCGACGACGGTGTGCTGGCAGGTCCCGATGGGCACGTTGGGCGTAGGCGTGGCGAACATCGGATCGAGCGTGGGCGTGGGGCTGGGGCCCAGAATGGCGTCCATGGTCTGCGTCATGGGGGCGCCGGCTGTACCTGTGGCATTGACGATGAACGCCGTTGCCGTCATGAAGAGTGGGTCAATTTCAAGCGGTGCCACGTTGCCCTGGGCTGAATCGGACTGCGCGCCGAACGCCATGGCTGTGGCTGTCTGCAGCAGCGGGTCAGAGACCATCGGCGGGGCGAGCGTGGGCATGTTCTGCGCCTGGTTCGCCAGTACCGCCAGCGCGGTCGCCGTCTGCAGCAGCGGATCCGTGACAACCTGGGCCGCGAAGGCGACCTCAGTGGGCGCGAACAGACGGGGATCGGGCGTGTTGGTGTAGGCGATCAGCGCGATCGGTTCTGGCGTCGAGGTGACGATCTGCACCAGCACATCAGGCGTGGACGAGGGAGGCATAGTGAAAGTAGCCAGCAGGTTGGCCGTGTCGGTCGCGGGGAGCGAACTGCCCTGGGGCTGGTGGCAGGCGGCCATCAGGCAGGCCAGCATGCATAAGACAGGCAGTCCTACGCGCCGCATCAGCAGTTGATTGGCAAGCAGCATTCTCAACTCCATCCCGCAGACAGATGCGCAACTCAACCTGATTATAACGTTCATCCCTTAAACGACAACCTGAGCGGTTCGCTTGCGCAGGGGACACGCATCAGCCGGGATGCACGGGCAGCCAAACATGCACCTCCGTGCCTTCGCCGTGCGTGCTGGTGAGGCGTGTGTGCCCGTGCGCCAGCTCGACGAGGCGCAGGGCGATCACCAGGCCCAGGCCGCTGCCCTGATCTTCGAGCTGGGCACGCTCAAACTGATTGTATGCGCCGATCTCGTCGATCTGCTGGCGCGTCATGCCGCGGCCGTGGTCGCTGATCACCAGATGATAGTTCTCGTCCTCCCGGCACCCCGTCAGCAAGACCGGCGTGCCAGGCTCCGAGAATTTGAACGCGTTGTCGATCAGCTCGTGTACGATCTTGCACGCCGAGTCTTCGCTCAGGTCAATGCCGGACACGGCTTCGAGATCGACAGACAGATCGCCTGCGCGGTGATGCCGCGCTGCCACCTCGTCGGCGCACAAGCGGATTGCCTCACCCGGGTAAAGCGCGACTCCGGCCTTGTAGGCAGCGCGTGCCTGCGGATCGCTCAGGACAATCTCGGTCTGCGCATAGGTCAGGTAATTCTCGATCAGATGGTACAGCCGCCTGGCGGCGCTGTTGATGTGCCCCGCCATTTCCTGCGTTTGCGCCGCCGTAATCTCCGAGCCCTCAGTGAGCATGAGCTCGGAAAAACCGAGGATGACGTTGAGCGGGGTGCGCATTTCATGTGGCAGTGCCAGGATGATGCTGCCGCGCAGGTTATCCATCCGGCGCGCCATGCTTCGCTCGATCGCGGCATGCTTGTGCAGGCGAGCGCGGACTGCGCTCATCAGCTCGGCGATGGTGAAGGGTTTGGTGACGTAATCATCCGCGCCGAGCGTCATCCCCTGACGTACGTCCATCCGGTCGGTGCGCGCCGTCAGGAAGATGAAGGGGATGGTGGCCGTCTGCGGGTCTTCACGCAGCTCGGCAAGCACGCCGTAACCATCCAGCAGCGGCATCATGATGTCGGAGATGATGAGATCCGGGTGGAACTGGCGCGCGGCCTCGACGCCGGCACGGCCGTTTTCAGCCCCCTGTACCTCGTAGCCCTCAAATCCGAGCATCTCGACGATGTCTGACCGCAGCGAAGCGGCATCTTCGATGACCAGGATGCGCGTCATCAGTTCATCCTTGCAGCCGGTACCGGCAGGCAAAACGCGAAACCAGTGCCGCCTTGTTCCCGGCTCCCTGCGGAATGCAGATGCCGGCATCACCAACGCGCATGAGGGATGTTTCGGCGCGAGCCGCCAGCCACCAGCGACAACAGTCTGCTTGTGCGGTGGAGGTGTTGGCACCACCCGGCACAGGTTCGTGCGGGCAGCGCAGCAGAAGTACGGGCAGCGGCGGATCCGCGTGGTGGGACTCAGCGCTGGCGAACAGGCGGTGCGCATACCCCGTCTGGCGCAGTAGCGCTGCAAGATGCTGACTTCGCCTGGGATCGGTTTCCGTTGGTTGCACGCTGCCATGCCTGTGATGCATTACTGCGACGTTTACATCCAAATTATAGCGAGAATTTCATTCTGCATTGTTAAAGCTGCCAACCTGCGGCGATCAGGATCAGCAGCGCCGCACCCGCCAGAATGCGGTAGATGCCAAATGGGATGAAGGTGTGCGTGGAGACGTAGCGCAGCAACCAGCGGATGGAGACCCAGGCGACGATACCTGAGACGAGTGCGCCCAGCAGGAAGTAGGGCATGTCAGAGGGCGCCAGTGCATCCAGGCTGAGGACCAGCTCGAGCAGCGTGGCGCCGCCGAGGATGGGGATGGCGAGGTAGAACGAGAAGGCCGTCGCGGTCTCGCGGTTGAGGCCGCCCGCCATGCCGCCGACGATCGCCGCTGCCGAGCGCGAGACGCCGGGGATGAGCGCCAGCGTCTGCAGCACGCCGATGCCGATCGCGCGGCGCAGGCTGACCTGGCTGAAGTCGACGCCGCCCGAAGCCCGCGCGCGGATGGTGGGCACGCGCTCGATCACGATCAGGACGACGCCGCCGGCGATCAGCGTGATTGCAACGGTCAGCGGATTGAAGAACGTCGCCTTGATGGCGTCGCGAAAGACGAAGCCGATGGCCGCCGCCGGCACGCACGCTACCGCCAGCGCCAGGACAAACCGCTGTGTGCCGCGATCATGCGGCAGCGCGCGCGCTTTCGCCACCAGATCCCGCCAGAAGTAGGCCACAACGGCCACGACTGCCCCGAACTGGATGAAGATCTCGAAGGTGTCGCGCGCGCCCGCGCTGAGGGCGGGCTGCAGGATGGACACCGCGACGATCAGATGGCCTGTCGACGAGATGGGCAGGAACTCCGTGACGCCTTCGATCAGGCCGATGACGAGGATCCTGAGCAGTTCGAGCATCGTGACTCTCCGTGATGGGCTGCAATGTGCGGCGTCAGGCTGCCGCTTCCAGGGTGGCCGGTTCGCGCTGCCGGCCCAGCCAGCGCAGCACCAGCAGCCAGCTGAGCAGTGGCAGCAGCGAGAACAGCCCGGATGCTGCGGTGATCTCACGAACCTGGCCCGCGCCGAAGTGTTCGAGCGCGATACCAGTGAACACGATGCTGACCACGCTCATGAACTGGAAGCCGGCGGTATCCAGCGAGAAGATGCGTCCGAGGTAGGCATCCGGAACGGTCTGCTGGAGGATGGCGGAACTATACGTCCAGTACACGCTGCTCCCCATCGCCTTGATGATGATGGCGAGCGCGGCGATGGCGAGCGTGGGCGCGCCTGCCAGCACGAACCAGCCGGCGCTGATCAGCGCGTAGCCCGCAAGGATCAGCCGGCGCATGGCGGGCACGGTGCCGCTGCTCCAGCGGTCGATGACGATCGGCCCCAGCACCGCGCCCACGCCGAAGGCGCACCACATGATCCCGAGCGACAGGCTGCCATCCTGGCCAATCACAAACAGCACGGTGGCATAGATGATCATCAGCGCGTCGATATTGCCGACGCTTCCGCCCGCCTTGACGGTGAGCGCCGCCAGGATGCCGGGATTGCGCCGGGCGAAGCGCAGCCCGTCGATGTAGTCGTGCATCGACATGCCGCGCTTGCCTTCGCCCTGCGGATGGGCGATCACGGTGCGGATCTGCCAGAGCAGCAGCGCGGAGATGGCGAAGGTAGCAGCGTCGAGGATGAGTGCGGTGCTGGCGCCGAACGCGCCGGAGATCAGCCCACCCAGTGCCCCGCCGATCGCCAGCGAGACCGACCAGGTGATGCTTCCGAGGATGTTGGCGGGCACCAGATCATCGCGCCGCACCAGGCTGGGGATGAGCGCAGACCGCCCCGGCTCGAAAACCGCGGAGAAGCTGAACTGCAGCACGGTGAGCAGGTAGACCAGCCACAGGCGGTCTGCACTGTCCACCAGCAGGAAGCCGAGGACGACGAACACCCGGGTGACATCGGAGAGGATGAGCAAGCGGCGGCGGTCGAAGTGATCGAGCAGCACGCCGGCCAGCGGGCTGAGCAGCAGCGGCGGCAGGAAGCGCGCCAGCAGCAGCAGGCTGATGGCCAGCCCGGAGCCGTTGCTGTATTTGGTGACGAGCACGCCGAGGACGATGGTGTTGAACCAGTCCCCGATCAGGCTGATGATCTGCGCGGACCACAGACGAGCATAATCCGGATTGCGCTGCAGCAGGCGGAAGTATTGCATGCGTCTCCTGACTGGGCGGCGTGGTGGCCGCGGTTCTGGTCAGCCTTGCGTCTGCCAGGGGAAGTACATGTAGGTGATGTCGGGACCGGTCGTGACATTGGTGAGTGTTGATAGTAGCACAGGTTCGTGATGAAAGTTATCCGTGATCCACACGCCGCCGCCGGAGTCCACGCGCTCGACATACATCACGTGGCCGAAGCGGTCGTCGGCGAAGGGATGATCGGGCTGCATGACGAGCACCGAGCCGGCCAGCGGCACATCGCCCATGCGGATGCCGTATTCCGGGTGGCGGCGCGCGTTTTCTGGCCACAGATAGGCGTTGTTGGGGATGCCGGGCGGGATCGGCATGCGATTGCACACCCAGTTGACGCAGTTGACGGAGTTGTCGGCCTGGCGGGTGGCGTTGAGGATGGCATCGATGGTGTGCTCGCCCTCCAGCCCGGAGATGAGCTGCAGGTCCGCGCCAGCCGCCGGGCTGACGCGCTCCAGCCGGGTCTGGAGGTCCTGAATGCCGGACTGCAGGTCATTGGCGTGCTGCTGCAGGCTGCTGATCTGCCCGTCGAGCGCGTTGATCTGCTCCTGCAGCCCGCGCATACGCGCATTGGGCACGACGCCGGACGGGGTGGTGAGGGCGGCGGTGAGGTTGTCCAGCTCGGTCTGCAGCGCGGCGCGGCGGTCTTGCAGCTGGGTAATCTGGCTCTGCGTCTGCGTCAGTTCCTGCTGCTTGCCGTCCATTTCGGTGAGCAGCTGCTGATTGTGGGCATTGGTGTAGGCGTCCAGCGGCGGCGCTTCGGGTGGTGGCGCTTCTGGCGCAGACGCCGTGCTCCCGCTGCTGCTTCCCGCATCCGAGGGGGTGTCACCGCGCCCGCGCCCATGAGAGCCGGATGATGAGGTGCCTGTGCCCGTGCCAGACGTGCCCGTCCCGGTTCCGGACGTGCCTGTGCCCGTCCCTGTGCTGCTGCTCGAAGCCGGTGGCACTACAGGCGGAGGAGGAGGCGTGCCGCCGGTGGAAGCGGAGCCATCGTCGCTGCCACCGCTTTCCTCTCCGCCAGTGGTGTTCTGATCGGCGTGTGCGGCCTCCTCGATCGCGTCTGCGGCGGAGTCCAGCCCGTGCGAGAACTGCTCCAGCTCGGTGGGCCACTCGTCCATGATGCTTCTCTGGCGGCGGAAGGTCTCGAAGAACACCGTGGCCGCCGGGCTTTCGAAGCCGCGCGCAAGCAGCGCATCGACATCGGCGTTGGCGCGCAGCACCGCATTTCGCACGGTTTCCGCCGTCTGGTTGAGCGAGGTGGAAGCATCGCGCAGTTGATGCAGGCGGGCTTCAAGCGTGGACATCGCCATTCCCTTCTGTCGCGGAAGTGGCCTGTGTCAGCGGGATGAGGATGGGCTGCGGCGTCTCGCCGGTCGCTGCAGGCGGGGTGAGCACGAGCGCGGCGGCCTGGCTGTTCTCCGGCAGTTCGAACACCAGCCAGCCAGTGGTGCTGGAAAGGTTTCCGATCGGCTGCAGCAGCGACTCGCCGATGATGCCGGCGTTGTCGACGGGCGGAATGGCGGCGTTGCCATCGGTGAGCAGCACGACGGAGGCTTCTGGCGGGCGGCTGCACACCCCGCGGTTGCGGCACTCGAAGCGCACGCGCAGCGCATAGAAGCGCGTGCCCTGCACCGGCGTCAGCGGTACGCCGTTCAGGTTGCCGACGCGCTGCGAGCCGTCCTCGAAAGCGGACACCTCGACGATTCCCTGCGGGTACTGCGCCTGGTGGTCTTCAGGCGCGATGCGCACGCTGCGGTCCGGGCCGGCGGTGGGCGGTGCGCTGGTGGCCGCGGAATCGGGCAGCGGGGCCGCCGTCTGCTGTGCGCTGGAGGGGGGCCGGCCACCGACGATCGCCCACAGCAGCGCGCCGACGACGATGCCGGCCACCGCGAACGTGCCGACTTTCCACAGCTCGACGCCGAGCAGCTGCGGCAGCTGGCGTCCCGGCTTGCCCGGCACGACATCCCCTTCAGGTACGTCGCGGCCACCCACCTTCGCCTGTTCCTCCACGGCCAGCGTTTCCTGTGCCATGGTGACATAGCGGCTGCTCTTCACGCCCTTGTCGGCCAGCAGGCGCAGTTTCTCCAGCCGGGCCGCGCGCTCATCCTGCGCCTGGGCATCCAGCCACATCAGAAAGGTGCTGTCTTCCGGCTCCAGCCGCGGATTTCCGGCGCGGAACTCGTCCAGCAGGCGGCGCGCTTCCGAGCGACTGCCGTTGAAGAGCGCGATGTTGGCCTTGATCAGTGTCGGGTTCACAGCGCTACTTCCGTTTCGCGGCCGGTAAATTGCGGCCGATCAGATCATCGATCAGTCCGGCGGTGTCGATGCTGAGCGAGGCATCGCCACGCGCGCCGCCTGCCGACGAACGGCGCATCGCCTGCGCCTGCTCGGCGGAAGCCGGCGTGCGCCAGTCGGCGCGGCTGAATTTGCCCCACAGCTTGTCGTTGATCTGGCTGACGTAGCCCTGCGGCGTCTCAATCAGCGCCGTCTGCACCACGCGGATCTGGTTCATCTGCGGCACGTACATACGGCCTTCGGGCATGGCCTCGTTGGGCAGGCCGGTGGTGCGCACGTTCAGCTTCTGCAGGCTTTCCTTGATCATCAGCCCGAAGCCGCTGCGGCGCAGCAGAAGCTGCTTGATCAGCGGGTCGCTCGTGCGCTCAAGGTAGCCCGCCACCCACATGTACAGCCCAAGATCGCTGTGCAGGCGCACGTGATCGCGCAGCTGGGCGAGCAGTTCCGGATTATTGCTCAGCGCCTCGCTGGTCTGGTCGTAGTCGTCGATGACGATCACCGTGGCGGGAAGCGGCGGCGGATCTGGGCTTTCAAGCGCGTGATCGCGCAGGGAGGTGTAGAAGGCGTTCATCTCCGCCTGCAGGTTGAGCATCTGCGCCTGCAGCTCGATCACGTCGGTGACGCGGCGGATGACATGCTTGAGGCCGGAGAGCGCCCGCAGGCTGCGTCCGTTGAAGTCCACCAGCAGGAAGCGCAGCTGCTGGGGCGAGTGCAGCTGGGCAGCGGAGAGCACGGCGGCCTGCAGCAGATTGCTCTTGCCGGAGCCCGGCGGGCCGGTGACGATGAACTGCGGTCCCTGCGCCCACCAGTCCAGCACGAACACCGACTGCGCGTCGTCGTCGTAGCGGCCCAGCGGGGTGACGATGTGATAGTCGTTGCGGCGCGTGAGCGGCGTCGCCAGCGTGTAGAGTGGGATGATCGCGGGCAGCGGTTCGATCGGGGCGGGGGCCTGCGCCTCCGCGCCCACCGTGTCTGGCGGAAGCTGCTTGCTCGCAAGGTAGCCGCTGCGAAGCTGCTGCACGATGTCGGCAGTGGCGGCCAGCGCGTCCTGCTCGTCCTCGACGGCGCGCAGCGTGGGCAGCGCGATCTGGCCGGCCAGCGGCGGCGTTCCAGCGGCGAAACCACGCCCGCCGGGCAGATCTCCGCCGGCGTTGACGCGGCCAACTGCGATCAGGTAGTCCGCCGGATCGCCCAGCTCCAGCGCGAACCGCTGCTGAATGAGCGAGCGCACGCGATCGGGCACGACGTTGGGCGAATTGGCGGTGAGCACGACGAAGATGCCGACGGCGCGGCCTTCGTTCACCAGCCGGTCCAGGTCTGCCATGTGCTGCTCACGGTAGCTGTCGCGGAACTGCTCGTACTGATCGATGGCGACCATAACTACCGGCGCGAAGGCCTCGGCACGGCCCGCCTGGCGATCCTCAAGGAGCTGGATGAGGCGGTTGAACAGCCGGCGGATGCGCTCAGGTTCGTTGCCATAGATCACGCGCTCGGCATGCGGCAGCCTGCCCAGATCCTCCAGGCCGGTGCCGGTGAACGAGACGAAGTACATGTGCAGCTTCTCAGGTGCGTGCAGCAGCGCCATGCTGATGGCGAGCGTGCGCACGAACATGGTCTTGCCGGTGCCGGGGCTGCCCATGACCAGTACGTGTCCATCGCGACGGCCGGTCTTGCCGCCCTCACCGGCGCTGGTGTTGAGGTGGATCCAGTACGGGTTCTGCGTGCGGTTGTACACATCGTCGAGGATGCCGACGGGCGCGCTGCCGGTGCGCACGGGGTTGCCGTCATGATCTGTGCCGGGGTCGGACCAGGTGAAGCCATCCCACCCGACGGTGTTGGCCCTGGCGAACGGCTTGCCGAGGGTGATGCGTTCCTCCAGCGGCGGCAGCAGCAGCGGCTTCATCCATGGCACGCCCTCGTCCTTGGCGTAGCTGACGACGGTATCCACCAGCGCGCGCGCCACGGTATACGGCTGCTGGATCTCGACCGGGCCGGCGCCATTGGCGTGCGCCGGGTCGCCTGCGCCCTGGAAGGAGGTGCGCGTATCGGGCATGAGGTTGACGGTCTCGCCGCGCCCGGTGATCACTTCAAGCACGAGCGCCTCCTGCGGGGCGGCATCGTCCTGCTTCTTCTCGTAGTCACCGCCGACGTAGGCCGTCTGGAACTGCTTGAACATGCCCTGCGCGCCCACCTGGAAGTAGCCGCGTCCCGGCCAGCCGGGCGGGAGGAAGGCGGCGTCTGGCCGGCGCAGCATGGCGCGGCTGGCTTCGATGTTCTGCACGCGCAGGCAGATGCGGAACTGCAGGTTGGCGTTCATCTCGTCGGTGATGACGTCCATCGGGCTCTGCGTGCCCAGCAGCAGATGCAGGCCGAGCGAACGACCGACCTGCACCGTGCGCACCAGCTCACGCATGAAGTCGGGCATCTCCTTGGCGAGCTGGGCGAACTCGTCGACGATGATGAACAGATGTGGCAGCGGCCTGAACGTCGGGTCGTCCAGCCGCGCCGGATTGGAGACGAAGAAGCGATGATACTGGTTGATGTCGCGCACGTTCATGCTGTCGAGGAACTGCTGGCGGAAGCTGGTCTCCGCCTTGAGCGCCTCCAGCGCACGGCTGACGCGGATCGAGTCGAGGTTGGTGACGGTGCCGACGGTGTGCGGCAGGTTGGCGAAGACGTTGAACGTCGCGCCACCCTTGAAGTCGATCAGCAGCAGTGTGAGCAGGCGCGGATCGTGTTCCAGGATCAGCGCGCAGATCAGCGTTTGCAGCAGCTCAGACTTGCCGGAGCCGGTCGTGCCGGCCAGCATGCCGTGTGGGCCGTGATGATCCTCGTCCAGCAGGATCTCGGTGGACACGGCCAGGCTCTCGCGGCCGATCGGGGCACCAAACGGCAGCACGCCTTTGCGGATAGGCCGCCGCCAGCGCTCTTTCAGCCGTGGGCGCAGCTCGTCCACGTAGCGCACGCCGACCATCTCCAAGAAGTCGACGCGGCGCGGGATGCGGCCTGCGCCACCGGTCTCGCGCACGACCACCGCGGAGAGCGCCCGCGCGAGATGCTCGGCATCCTGCGGTGACAGCCCGTCGATCTGACGACCTTCGACAGCGTAGCCATCCGCGCCAGTGCGGGCGTAGCGGAAGCTGTCGTCGGCTTCGATATCGATGATGGCGCTGCACAGGCTGGGGATGCTCTCGAAGGCGCTCACCAGGCACAACGCCGATGCGCCCACCAGTCCGCCGTCCCTGAGGATGGTGGTGAAGACCGACTCGCTGTCCACGAGCGTGGGATCGTCGATCACCAGGAAGAGGAACGGTGTCTTCGCGCCTTTGGACTCCTTGCGTTCGTCGATCACCTGGCCGAGCAGACCCATCAGATTGCGGATGCTGCTGGTATCCGTGGCGATCAGATCGGGCGCGCCGCCCCGGTGGCTCTGGCTGGCATGTGGCAGCCACTCCATCCAGCGCCAGTCCTCAGCATTGGACTGCGAGGTGATGAGGTGGATGTGCACTTCCTGCGGCGCATGGGTGAGCGCGATATTGCAGATGGCGGCGCGGGCCGCCTTGAGCAGGCTGGCGCGCTTGCCGCACATGCCCAGCGAGACATCCTTCGCCAGCGAAGCGACGATCGGTGCGCCGGGCAGATTGCGGTACTCGTCCACCAGGCGTAGTGCGCGATCGAGCAGCGGGTTGTCGAGGTCCGGATCCGGCGCGTTGATGCGCACGGCGGAGGGCACGCGCCCCTCACCGATGCGGAATGCGGTGAAGTCGTCGTCCGCGGGGCGGCGCTCCCACAGGCGTGCATCGCGTGTGAGCGCAGCATTCAGCCAGTCGTCCGGGCGGGGGAAGTCGTATTCGAGGATGGCCTGCTGGGCGTCATGGGCGGCCTGCAGGCGCACGCGCTTCTTGTCCAGCATGCGGAGATAGTTGATCTCGTTCTCGTGGCGGCGCTTCGCGGTATCGCGCTTGCGTGAGCGCTGCGCGTACACCGTACCGCCGATGGTGAAGAATCCCAGCACGAGCATCGGTAGGGCGAAGCCCAGGCCCTCGCCGCCGGCGGACGCGCCGCGGAAGACGTAGAAGATCGCCATGACCGCGATGCCCAGCACCGGAATGAGCGAGACCAGCATGCTCTGGTCCTGCTGTTCCTGCACGGTGGGCGGGCCGGGAATGCCGACCTCCTCCGCCTCCATGGCGGGGAAGCGCAGGCGTGGCGGGCGGTTAAAATTGGCGGAATGTGCGCGGTCTTCCCCAGCGGCCATCGTTCATCCTGATCTGCAGCAGCGGCAAATTGCGCGCCACAGCGCCGGGCAGGCAGCCGGCGGCGCCGTGGCAGGGCAGGCGGGCGCCCGAGGGCCCGCTAGAACGACTCGTCGGCGGTCTGCATACGCCGCGCCTGATTCTCCAGGTCGCTGGCGAAGCTCTCGAGAATGGTCACCCAGTTCTGCATCTGCGGACGGGCTTCCTCCCACATGTTGAAGAAACGCTCGGCGCGGCGGCCCATCCAGTTGATGGACTGTACGGTCTCGTTCAGCGTGTTGATCTCCTGACGCACGATCTCAGCCTGCTGCCGGATCGATGCCGCCCGCTGAAACAGCTCGGTATAGGGGACGCGAATCAGATCGCTCATCGTGTTCCTCTCTTCTCAGGCTAGGCGGTCGGGCGGGAGGCCGCTTCGATCTCGTCGGCGGACTGGAGCAGCTTCTCCCGGAACAGCAGCAGATTGTCGTAGGCCTCGCGCAGCGCCGGGGTGAGGCGGTTGTATTCCGCGCGGAAGGCATCTGCGGAAGCGCCGGCGAAACGATCGGGGCCGACAGCGCGCACCTGCGCATCGACGGCGTCGACCGCGTCGTTAACGCGCTGCGCGCTGTTGCCGATGGTGTTGGCCGCTTCGCGCATTTCGGTCAGCCGTGCAAGCAGTTCTCCACCTTCCATCTTTCCCATCCTTTCCAGAAACACACGGTCGGTGCATTCACACTACGACTCTGATGATAGGCCCGAAATGCCCTGAGCGCGACTCCCGGCCTACCATGTCCTGCCGGCGCTCAGCCACCGCCGGCTGGCGCAGGCGTGACGGGCGCCAGGAAGTACGTGTCTGGCAGCTCACCCTCTGCGGCCCAGCCTTCGGTGCCGCCTTGCGTGGAGACGTTCCACCATGTCAGGCTGGCCTCATCGTCGCATACCGGGCCGCCAATGACGCGGACGCGCGAATTCTCGTTCATCTGCAGCAGCACGTTGCCGTCCAGCGACGGCTCTCCGCGCAGGCGCAGCGGATCGCCATCTTTGGTGACGCTGGCGTTCATCCCCACGCGAAGCTGTGGCGGTGGCCCGCCGACGCAGCCCACCGCCGGATCGACGGTCGGTTGTGGCGTGGGCGTGGGCGTGGCGGCGATATTCGGATCGGTGTTGTTCTCCACGACTTCGACGTAGTCGCTCACGCCGTCGTCGTCGGTATCGGGCTTATTGGGGTCCGTGCCGTACTGGTTGACCTCTTCGCCATCGGTCAGGCGGTCACCGTCGCTGTCGCGGTTGAGCGGGTCGGTCCTGTAGGCATTCAGCTCGTCTCCATCGCTGACGCCGTCGCCATCGGTATCCGGGTTGTCCGGGTTGGTCGGGTTCTCCAGCCCAAGCTCGCGGGCCGTGCTCAGCCCGTCCCCGTCGGGGTCATCGGCAGCGATGGCGGTGGCGGCCAGCGGCGTAGCCGTCTGGAAGAAGGCGGCGGTCTGCGTGGCCATGTTGATGGTGGCGGCCATGGTGGCGGTGGCGCGGGCGTTCTCCTGTGCGATCAGGCTTTGCACTGCGCCGATCCCCAGCGCGAGGATGCCCGCCAGCGAAATGCCGAACAGGCCGAGGATCCAGCGCGGCAGGATAGGCGGGTTGACGAGATCGCCGCTGTGCTGCTGCGGAGACACCCCCTCATCCTGCGGGCGGATGGCGACCTCGAACGGGATCGAGGTGGGCGAGCCGATGATGATGGTGTTCTTGGCCGAAAGCTCGATCGGGACGTGCGTTTCCTCACCGGGCTGCAGCACGAACTGCTTCTTCGCCAGCTTGAAGTTGAGCAGCTCCTCGCGGTCGCGCGCGCCGATGTCGTAGGTGGCGATGGCGTTGCCGTTGTTGGTCACCACCAGGTCGACCGTGCCGCGCCGGCGCTTGACGCGCTGCGGCTCGATCTTGGAGACGTAGTTGTGATAGGGGTTGATCTGCAGCACCGCCTGCATGGCGGCGGACTGCAGGCCCTGGGCGCGGGCGGTGGCGCGCACCTCGAAGGGATGCGCCCCTGCCTTGCTGCTGGGGCGGCGCGGTGGGTGGAAGGTGATCTGCGCGGTGTCGCGCGATTTGGGCATGAGGTAGAGCGTCTGCGGCGGTGGAGAATACCAGTCCTCGTCCAGCCCGATCACCTGAATGGTGAAGTGATCGACCAGATTGCTGTCGTTGAGCACTTCCAGACTGAGCGTCATGCGCGAGCCAGCATCGATGCGCACGCTGGTCTGAAGCAGCGTGAGCACGATCTGTTCGCGTTCGGCGGCGGCCTGCTCCATGCTGCCGGGGTATCCGCTTCCGGGCGGCCCGTACTGGCTGCCCGCATAGCCGGGGGTGCTGCCATACGGCGCGGCAGCTGGCTGGGGCGGTGGCGCTGGCGGTGGATACGCTGGCTGTGACTGGCCTGGCACATACGCGCCGCCAGGTACGAAAGCGCCTCCCTGCGGCACCGGCGGCTGCTGCAGCGGAGGTGGCGGCGCGGGCCACCCGGGGACGGGCTGCGGCGCTGGCGCCTGGAAGGGGATCCCGGGCGGCGCGGCCTGTGGAGGAGGGGGTGCGGCCTGCGGCGGCGGCGCTGCCTGGTTCTCCAGCTGGGTGAAGCTGAGCTGGGCGAACTGATCGGCAGCGGCGCGATTGGCCAGCTCGATCTGCATCCAGAAGTCTCCGATGCGGAAGCGCTGGCCGGCGGGCATGCTTTCTGGCGCGTTGGCCGGGATGCGCTGCTCGTTGACGAACGTGCCGTTGGTGGAGCCCAGATCGATCAGTCGGTACTTGCCATCGAAGGCGCGCTCCAGCCGGGCATGCGAGCGCGACACCTTGCCGCCGGGCAGCACGATATCGCGGTCGTCATCGCGGCCGATGATGTAGACCTCCTTGGCCAGCGGGAGTGCGCGCGTCGCGCCATCGGGGCCGGTGATGAGCAGTCGGTCGTAGGCAGCATCTGCCGGGGTGACCGGCGGCGGGCTGACCACTGGGGCGGGCGGCGGGCTGGCCGGGGCCGGTGGCGGCGCTGCGCTGGCGGCAGGCGGTGGCGTGACCACGAAGGTGGGGGAGGGCGGCGCGGCGGGAGCGGCGGCGCTGGCGGCAGGCGCGCTGCCTCCGGCGGACTTCAGCCGGCCCAGATCGCGCGACATGTCGCCGGCGGTCTGATAGCGGTCGTTCGGGCTTTTCTGAGTCGCCTTGATGATGACGCGCTCGAGATCAGCCGGGAAGCCGGGACGCTGTTCCCCCGGTTTGGGCAGCGGCTCGCGCGAGTGCATGCGGATCGCCTCGGTGATCGATCGCGGCTGATACGGCAGCTTGCCGACGGTCAGCTCATAGAGCATGATGCCCATGGCGTAGATATCGGCGCGGTTGTCGACCTTCTCAGCTTCGGCCTGCTCCGGAGACATGTAGGCGAACGTGCCCATCGGCACGCCGCTGAGCGAATGCACATTGCTCTCCGCCAGCTTGGCCAGGCCGAAATCGGTGATGAGGCAGCGATAGCCGCCGGGGCTGGCGCTGTCGGCCTTGAGCAGGATGTTGTCTGGCTTGATGTCGCGATGCGTCATACCCTGCTGGTGCGCATAGTGCAGCGCATCGGCGATCTGGCGTGAGTACTCGACCGCGAGAGTGTAGTCGATCGTTTTGCCCTGCGCCCGCTGCGCATCGATGTAGTCGCGCAGGCTGCCGCCCGGCACCAGCTCCATCACCAGCAGCAGCACACCTTCGGTGTGGTCGAAGGAGAGGATGCGCACGATGCCGGGGTGATCGAGATTGGCGGCGGCGCGCGCTTCCTGCAGAAAGCGCTTCTGGAACTGCTCCTGGCCGCTGAGGTGGGGATGCATCACCTTGAGCGCGACCTGCCGCTGCAGATTGAGATCGGTGGCGAGATAGACGGCGCCCATGCCGCCCTGGCCGAGCACCTTGTCGATGCGGTAATGCGCGACGACCTTGCCAATCATGTCGCTGTCGGTCATGCGAGCCTCAGTCGGGTTGCGGTAGCCACTCGAAATGTACCACGAAAACGCAGCCGCCGCGCGAACGGGTTACGCGGCGGCCGTTGAAATGCGGGGGCGGCCTGGTGTGTGGCGCGGGACAGCGTCGCTCAGCCGCAATCGGCGCAGTCGTCATCCTTCTTGCGCCTGGTCTGCACCGGGCTGCCGCCCGTCTGCTGCACGACATGCGTGAGCTCGTGCGCCAGCAGGCGCTGACCGTCACTGCTGCCCGGGTTGTATTCGCCGCTGCGGAAGTAGATATCGCTGCCGGTGGTGAAGGCGCGCGCGCCCAGTGAGCGGTTGAGCGTGTCGGCAGAGGAGTCCGTGTGGATGTTGACTCCGGAGAAGTCATGGCCCATCGTCTGCGCGAACTGCGAGGTGGCCGTGTCCGGCAGGGCCTGGCCGCTGCCCTGGCTCTTCTGGATCTGCTGCTCGATGCCGCTCTCGACGTCGAAGGAACCGCTCAGGTCGCCGCCCGCACGCTGAATGCTGGCGCGGCTCATCTGCAGCTCTTCCTCTTCAGGAGACGCCTGTCGCTGGATGCTGTCGCGGCTCATCTGCAGCTCTTCCTCTTCGGGGCCGGCGCGCTGAATGCGCATCATCTGCAGCGGCTCTTCCTCTTCCTCGCCGAGCGCAGCACGCTGCACCGGGGCCTGCGCGGATGCGCTGATCACCTGATTGGCGACGGCATCTGCCTCACGCTCGTAGGCATCATCCGCCGCGCCCACCGTCATCTTGGCCTGGATGCCGGCATCGGCCATCAGCCGCTGCACCGCCTGGTTGCCGATCACGCGCTGCAGATCGATCACGCTGGCGGTATCGAGCTGGAATGGCGCCGGAGCGGGCCGCGCGGGTTCCGGCACGCGCGTGCGCTGCGGCTGAGCCGGACGTGTATCGTGGGTGTGCTGAAAACCCGCCATAGTCTCTACTCCTGCTGCTCAACCCTGCAGAATCAAGTATAGCACTAGCTGATTTCGAGTGCATAAGTGGCGAAGGCCGGCTTGTGCGCCAGAATGAGCTGATCAAGGGTTTCACGCGGAAGCTGCACGCTGCTTTCGCTCAGCGGCAGCCGCACGATGAAATGCGCAGGTTCCTCGACGATCTCTGGTCGCACGCCGCAGTACAGCTCCAGCAGGCGCTCCATGCCAGCGCGCGTGCCGCGGCGCGAGGCCAGCCATCCCACCTGGCTCAGGATCAGCCGCTGGCGGCTGGCCGGCAGTTCCGGCGGGATGACGATGTCGAACCACCCGGCGATCCAGCGTACCCATTCCAGCGGCGCGATGTCCGGCGTGAAGTACAGCTCGATGTTATCGATCGTCCAGATCGACGGGCTCATCATCGCCTCGAAGATCAGCAGGAATCGACCGACGAACGGCTCGTCCTGGTAGATGGCTGGCAAGTACTTCAGCCATGAGCTGTAGTCTCGCGGGATGCCGACCGGATATGAGCGACCATCTCCCAGTGGCAGCGGGGGCAGCGGAGGCAGCGGCTGCTCTGGCGACAGCGATGCACCATCTCCCCCGATGCGGGGCGGTCCGCTGGCGGGCGGCGCAGGCGGCCTGGGCGGCGGAGGAGGCTGCGCGGGGGCTGGCGGTGGCTCCGGCTTTGCGGCCTTGCGCTCACGCGCTGGCGGCGGCGCCGGCTTCTCTGCCTCCGGCTCGACCGGCGCGAACAGAAAGGACTTCTCTTTTTCTGCAGGCGGCGGCGCTTCAACCGGCGGCGGGGCAGGCACGCTGAACTCGACGCGCGGCGCTTCGCCGGTGCGCGGCGGCTTTTCGACGGGCGGTGGCGCCGGTGGTTTTTCGGCGGGCGCGGGCGGTTCTGGCGGCGCGGTCACGGCGGCGTAGGGCGGTTCAGCCGGCACGGGCGCAGGCTCGGGCATCGGCGGCGTGGTCGCCGGCGTCGGCTCGGGTTCAGGCGCGGGCGGCGGCGGGGCAGGCTGATCGAGCTGTGTGTGTGCGGCGGCAGCGCGGCCCTTCTTCGGCGTGTCGATGCGCTCGAGCGTCATCAGGAACGGGCCCAGCCGAATGGACTCGCCGGGGCGCAGCACCTGCGTGGCATCGGGCCGTACGCGCTCATCGTTGAACCAGATGCCGTTGCTGCTGTTCAGATCGCGCGCATGAATCTCGCCGTTGATCCATTCCAGGCGCATGTGATGGCGGCTGATCTCGCTGCTGGGCAGCACCAGATCGTTGTCGCCGGAGCGCCCGACGCGGATGCCGGTCTGCGGCACCGTGATGCTTTCGCGCTCGAGGTTGGGACCTGTGACGCGAAATACCGCTGTGATCTCGTCCATGATTGGCCCTATGCCAGCTTCACTTCATGGCGGTAGGAGGCGACCACGCCCTGCACGGGCAGCGGCACCACGCTGACGGCCTCGGCGCGCACAAAGCCACCGCGGTCGTAATTGACCGGGTAGAGCGCCGTCCCGCGCACTGACTCGACGCCGGGCACGGCCAGCAGCGCGGCCATGATATCGCCGATGTTGAGGTCTCTGCCGAAGGGCCAGCCCTTGCCATCGTGGCCGCCAGTGATCGGATTGAGGAAGGCGTACAGCCGGTCTTCGACGCGCTGGCGGGTTTCCTCAGCAGAGTAGGTGGACAGCACGCGCACGCTCACCTCGGTCTCGACGAACTGATAGGCGGGGGGCAGCACATCGAGCTGCGTGCCCAGCAGCCGGCGTTCGTCCAGATAGGCGAAGACGCGCTGGCGCAGCTCGGCGGGCAGCGCCAGGCTTTCCGGCGGGATGTACGACTCGGGCTTCTGGATGCGCGGGATGACCAGCACCTTGATCTCGCCCCGCCCGGTGTTTGGCGGTTGGATGCAGTGCGCACGCGCCACCAGGCCGGGCGCCGCCTCGGCGACCAGATGCTCGAAGTCGGCGGCGGTGACGGCGCGATCGAGCGACCGCAGGAAGCCGGGCACACGCTGGCGGGCGTTCTCCAGCTTCTCGGCGTCCAGGCCGCCTTTGGCCGGCGTGAGATTGCCGACCCTGGCGATGTACGGGATGCTGGTCTTGAGGACCGTGATGGTGTTGGCCGCCAGATTTCCGGCCTGGCCACCGCCGTAACGATAGGCGCGCATGGCGATCAGCGCGCCTTTGGCCGGCACTGCGCCATATGACAGCACGGTGCCATCGCGCTGGGGCAGGGCGGGCCCAAAGCGCACCTCGCCGTTGCTGCCGTCGAGCATATAGTGCTTGTCATCGGGCAGCGACGACGAGAAATCGCTCACCTCGGTCCAGCGCTCTTCGCGGCCATCTTCGTGACGCACCACGACGTACTCGCTGCCCTTGAGGCGCGGCACGATCGGCGTGTGCGTGAGGTAGTACCGCTGGCCCGGCGTGCCTTCCGAGCGGCCCAGGATTTCGTTGCGCACGCGGGTGACGTTGGTGGTGTCGGTGGTGATGCCCCAGCTGTCGATGCGCAGCTGGGTGATGGTGGGGCTGACGCCGTAGCTGCGCGGTGAGCGCGATGGATCGAGGCGGCAGCGCACCCAGTACGCCGTGACCCCATTGCGCGTGCCGCGCTGCAGTACCGGCATGTGCAGGCGCACCAGTCCGGACGTGTTGAGGCCGAGCGTGCCGTCATGATCGACGGTCACGGGCGTCCAGTTCTGCTCGGCATCGCCGCCCATCACCTCCCACACATACGGCGGGTTGGTGGGGTCAATGCCTGCGCCTTCCGCGCGGGCCACGCCGATCTGTACGCCGAGGATGTGCTGGCTGAGATCCTCCTCAAACCCGATGTAGAAGGCATCGTTCTGCCGCGGCGGGTTGGACTCGAAGGCGGGGAAGGTCTCTGTGCCGCTAAGCAGGCGCCTCGCGGGGTAGGCCTTGAACTCGCGCTGGCCGCCGCGGTTGGTGGCGCTGGTGAGGATGTGCGCGAGGATCGGCACCCGGATTTCGGTGGCGACATCCGTGCTGAAGGTAGTGGCCGGGTCAGTCTCCGTGCGCACGGTGGCGACTTCTGTGCCTTCCGGAAGCGTGATGGTGTTCTCCTGCGGCGCAGACAGCCAGAAGGTGATGGGGACGCGGGCAGGCTCGGCTTCCTGCAGCGTCATCCCGACCAGTTCCATGAACTTGACATACATCTTGTCTGGCACGCGGTTGAGCCGGTACAGCACGATATCCGTCATCCAGGCGAACAGCTCGACCAGGGTGATGCCGGGATCGCTCAGGTTGTGGTCCGTCCACTCCGGGCAGTACAGCGGGATGCGCTGCCGGGCCTCATCCACCAGGTCGCGGAAGCTGCGGTCATCCAACTGCGGTGTCTCAAAGCCCATGCTGGCCCCCTCCTAGCTTTGCTGTGGTGTCAGGTAAAACGGAAAGACCAGATTGCGGCGGTCATTCTGGTTCTTGATCTCGTACACCAGCTCAATCGTCAGCGAGCCGCTGTCGTAGTCCGGGCGGGCGGTGATGCTCTCCAGTCGGATGCGCGGCTCCCAGCGCGTGATCGCCTCGCGGACGTAGCGCTCGGCAGTGATGGCCGTCTCATCGTTGCATGGGTCGAAGATCAGCTCGTGAATGCGGCAGCCGAAATCCGGGTGCATCACGCGCTCGCCCAGCGCCGTTCCGACGATGATGCGGATCGCCTGGCGAATATCGGTGTCGTCTTCGGCCATCTCCACCCGGTCACGCTTGTCCAGGCGCGGCGGGAACGCCCATCCTTTTCCGGTGATACTACTCATGTTCTCGCCTTCTCCACATCGCGGTTCAGTTGATCTGCACGACCGCGCCCTTCAGGGTGAGCGGGCCGCTGGCTTCCACGCTGATGGTCGCTCCCTTGATGGTGAGCGAGCCGCTGGACTCGATGGTGATGGTGCTGTTGGCCTTCGCCGTCAGGCCGGCGCTCGACTTGAGCTCCATATCCTGCGTGCTCTGGCCGCTGAACTTGCCGCCAGTCTTCATCTCCATCGCTTTGGCCGTGTCATCGATCGTGATGGTATCGCCGGCCTTCGATTTGATTTCCATGAACGACTTGCCGGAGTCATCGCTGAAGGTGATCTGATGCCCGCTGCGCGTCTTGAACAGATACTGCTTGACAGCGCCGCTGGCGACCGCATCACCGGATTTGAGCGGGGGCTGATGCTTCTGCGAGTACAGCCCGCCCAGCACGAACGGGCGGTTGATATCGCCCTGCTGGAATGCCACCAGCACATGATCGTTGATGGAGGGCAGCCAGAACAGGCCGGTGTTCTGGCCGCCGCCGACGGTGACGACCGGCGCCCAGAAGCTGTCGAGCGTATCGCCGAGCAGCGGATACCTGACCTTTACGCGGCCCAGACTGTCCGGGTCGTTGTTGTCGGTGACGATCGCCGGCATGATGTGGGCCAGCGCCTGCTGCATGTCGTCTGCGCCAGCGCCGGTGCCGAGCAGCGCGGAGAGCGTGCGGCGGCGCGCGCCTTCCACGCGGAATGTGGTGAGGTAGCCGCCCTCCGGCGAGAAGCTGTGCGTGGCGGAGGTGACGCGGTACTTGCCGTTGAAGCGCGTGCCGACCTTGTCGATCTTGATGGTTTTGCCGGCCACCACGCTGGGATCGCCAAACAGCGTGCCGTCCGCGTCGAACGAATCGGCGTTGACGGCATCCAGTGCGCCCTGCGCCAGCTTGCCAGCCTCGCTTTGACTGCTGACGGGCACGGCCAGCGTGTAGTACTTGGCATCTCCGAAGGAGGAGGCGCGCTGCGGGCCGGTCTTTCCCTCACCAATGCTGACATGGTTCGTGGCGCTGCTCGCTTCGCCAACGACCACATCTCCCTTTTTGGTGTCCCAGCCGCGCGTGAGCGCCTTGGCCGGCTGGGCTGCGGCGCTCAGCCGGGGGTAGAACGTCTTGAGATTCTCGCCCCATGCCAGCGTAGTGACTTCGGTGCCGATCTGCTGCGGGCGAAAGAAGTACTTGTCGCCGTCGAACCCTGCTTCGAAGTTGTAACGCGCGGCCATCCCGGTGATGAACTGCAGCGCAGTCTGACCGCGAACGATCAGATAATCGAACACTTCGCTGGTGGCGGTGACATCGGGCGTGAGGCCGGCATCGCTGATGAGCTGCTGGACGACATCGCTGGCCTTGACGTTGGTGAATGTCCGGATCTGCGAGGCACGGTTGAGGCGGTGGCTTTTGTCGTAGGCGCGGATGACGACCGTGGCGGTGAAGTCCTCCTCGAAGTGCGGCTCGATGGCGGTGATTTCACCCTTGAAGACCGCGACTTTGGTGTTCGGATTGGCCGGCGTCGGGAAATGTACTTCCAGCGCGCCGCCGATGGCGAAGTCTGATCCGCTGGAGATGACGGTGTCGTTGTCGTGGAAGGTGATGGCGGCCATGCTGGGCAGGTCGAGCGAGCTCTCCACCTCCACCCGGAAGAGCTGCTCCATGCGGGTGGCCTGCAGCGGCTGGCCCGCGATCTTGATCAGGACGGAGTCGACGGCGATGGGGGTGGCGGCAGGAGGCATAACTATCTCCCCTGCATCACGGTGCCGTTGGGCACATTGAGCGGATTGTCGATGTTGTTGGCGGCCATCGTCGAGCGCATATCGTTCGGGTTGCTGCTCATGTTGTCGGGACGGCTGCCTTCGGTCGCCGTGGTGCTGGGCGCCGGCGATGTGGCGCTGCCGCTGTCAGGGGTCTGCGCCGCGACATCGTCCTCCGGCAGGCGTTCCTGCAGGTTGATCGTGACTTTGCTGCGCACAGGTGTGCCATCGGGCAGAAAGATCGAGAACGCCTCAGTCATCTGCGTGATGATGGCGCGGAAGTACAGCGCGCCCCACTTGAAGGCGACATCCGGCGGGCGGCCGATGGTGGTCTGGCTCTCGGTGAGCCCCTCGTCGATCATCGTCATCTTCCACAGCTTCGCGGTATGGCTGGTGACGTTGGTCCGCTCGGCCATGGTGTCGAAATAGAGATTGAGCGTGATGGTGCGCGCGCCGCCCTGCTGAAAGGTCAGCCTGGGCGCGTTGCGGCCGGTGACGTTCGCCGACTGCCATGTGTTCTGCTTGGCGATCGAGTACTCGAACGGGTTGAACATGCAGCTTACCTCCTCATTGGTCTGGAGGTTGATGATTTTTGCGGGCTGCAGCCCGCCACGCGTCAGCGATGGCATTTTCGCATCCTTTCCTTGCCCGCCCGGCTAACGCTGGCCGCGGCGCTCATGTTCAGTGCGCAGTCGCGCGCGCAGGATCGCGTAGACTTCTCTGGCGAGCTTGTCGATGTCCGGGCCGGCGGCCTGCGTGCCGCTCTGTGTCTGGCCGGTTTCCACATTCGTCTCGATCTGATCAATCTCCACTGCGCGCTGCACCTGCTCCGCAGCCACAGGGGGCGGCGGTACTGCGGGCGTGCGCTGGACCGGTGCCGGGGCAGGAGCGGGGATGGACAGCCGCGTTCCGGGCGGCACATCGATCAGCCGGGTGAGATCGTCGAACGCACTGTCGCTGCTGGCAGGCGCGCGCTGGACCGATGCGGTCGGCGTGCTGGCGGG
>CAZZJW010000030.1:44190-44798 GCA_964654755.1 uncultured Pleurocapsa sp.
CGGCGCACCCCGCAGGGCGGCCATGAGATCGACGGGCTGCTGCGGCAGATCGGGCGCGCTGGAGCTGGCAGGCGCGCGCTGGACCGATGCGGTCGGCGTGCTGGCGGGCGGCGCACCCCGCAGGGCGGCCATGAGATCGACGGGCTGCTGCGGCAGATCGGGCCCGCTGTCGCTGCTGGCAGGCGCGCGCTGGACCGATGCGGTCGGCATCGGCGTGCTGGCGCTGCTGGCAGGCATGCGCTGCACAATGCTGGATCCCCGCGCGGGGCGCGGAGCATCCGGTGCTGGCGGTGCACTGGCAGCGGGGACGAGGTTCAGCCAGGGCGAAGGCGCGGCGCTGAAGACCGGGGGTTCTGGCGCCAACTCCGCCGAAGGGGTGAAGGCGGGCGGCGGCTGAGCGACGCGCTGCGGGCTCACAACCTCGCTGATCTGGGCCATCGGACGAAGGCTGGCCGCTGATGGCGACGCAGAGGGAGGCGGCGGCGGCGGCGCGATGTCCGCTGGTTCCGGGGCGCGCTGCACTGCGGCGGGAGCGAGTACGGGGGCAAGCGCTGCCCGCGGACCCGTGCGCCAGACTGCCTGACCCGATTTCTGCAAGGGTGGGACGG
>CAZZJW010000031.1:0-41837 GCA_964654755.1 uncultured Pleurocapsa sp.
GCAAAAAAGCGCCCAATGCCGGTGCGGTGACCTGTGGGCGCTTACTGATGTTCCCATTAAACCTGGTGCCTATGGGGTTTTCTGTAAACGACTGACTGACTTTTGTTTACGTCGCGCCTTGTGGGCCAATTGACGTAAGCGCTGACGATAGACCGCCGCAGGCACCCGCTGCGCCACCAACCACATCGGCACTTGTTGCTTGCCGACAAGCACGGACATCTGCAGGCTCAGCGCAGGCGCACGCAGCCTATCCAGCAGCGAGACTGCCCGCCCATCCCCGTCAAAGAGCAGTGTGCGCGCCTTATAGCGTGTCACCCAATCCACGCCTTCGTCTTGCCATTGAGCAAAGCGCTCAAGGTCAAAGAACCCCAAATCTCCAAGCAGATCGTCCCGCCTTCCAGATCTTCCAGCGAAGCGATACTGCTTTCGGTGTAGACCATCACGCCCTGGCCATCGTAGAAGGTGGTCGGCGCGAAGCTGGCCCCCCACAGCGTGTCGCGGGTGAGCGTGAAGGTGGTGTTGCGCGAGATCAGGTCCACCTCACCCGAAGCGAGCACCGGCTGGCGCTCGGCTGCGGTGATCGGGCGATAAGTGACGGCGGACGCATCGCCCAGGATGGCGGCGGCCACTGCACGGCAGATATCGACGTCGAAGCCTTCGAATTCACCGGCATCGTTCGGTGCGCCGAAGCCCGGCAGCGCCTGGTTGACGCCGCAGATCAGGCTGCCACGATCAATGATGCGCTGGGTGACGGAACCGACATCAGGAATGGGCAGCGGGGTCGGGGTCGGAGTGGGATCCTGGGCAAAAGCCGCGCTCACACTCAGGCTGAGCGCCGCGATGCCGCCGAGGACGATGGCGATACGTCTCATCTCTTCGTTGCCTCCACAGATAATGCAGCTTTACCGGACGCAATCTCAGTACTAACTGCAGCAATATGCACTGCAGCGCCAGCAGTGTAGCCCGATTGGCGCAGCTTTGCCAGAAACGGTCATTGAAATGTATTTCATACAGATTTCACGCAAAACTCCGTCATTCCACACCGATTCGCCCGCACAATCAGACTAGACAAAGCAGCAGGCCTTCGAGGCAATGATGGTGAGCACGACGACGATCTTCGAGCAGTATGTCAAGCTGCGCCGCGCGCATTACAGCGCCACGCAGGCGCTCGACCAACTGCGCGCCGAAGTCAGCCGCCTGCCCGCGCTGGAGCGCATGTCGCTGGTCAGCGATGTGCAGAACTGGGAGCACGCGCAGAAGGACCGGCGCACCATCCATTCCACCGCGCGTCTGGCGGGCAAGGTGGTGTGCGTGCACTGCGGCGCCACCTGCCGCATGGACGACCGCCTGTGTGCCGACTGCCGCTGGCCGCTGCACTTTCTGGCGGCGGAGACCGGCGCGCCCCTGCCGGTGTACCCGCTGCAGCCGGATGTTGACCCGGCGTTCTACGGCCCACAGTCGCTGCTGCTGCTGGTGCTGAGGGAAAGCGGCAATACCTTCCAGCTGCAACCACAGACGCAGGCGCGCAGCCTGCTGGTCGGGCGCTCGTCTGACCTGTTCGCCAACATGCCGGATGTCGACCTGCTGGGCCATCACGGCGCACAGCGCGGCATCTCGCGGGCGCACATGTCTGTTCAGTACGAGCCGGCGCACGAGCGGCTGATCATCGCCGACCTGGACAGCCGCAACGGCACATGGCTGAACGGTGAGCGGCTGGAAAGCCGCGCCACCGCCATCCTGCGCCACGGAGACGAGATCCTGCTGAGCAAGCTCAGCCTGCTGGTGCTGTTTCAGCACCGCTGGACCGGGCAGTCCTAACCGTCACTCCTCCGGCGGCCCGTACGCCGGAATATCGCGCAGCCAGCGCACGAAACGCGCAGGATTGCCCGCCACCACCGCCCCCGGTTCGACATCCGCCGTCACCACTGCGCCGGCGCCCACCAGCGCGCGCGCCCCGATGCGCACGCCCGGCAGCAGCACCGCGCCGGCGCCGATCATCGCGCCCCGGGCGATGTGCGCACCTTGCAGCCGCTCCTTCACGCCGGCGCTGCGCGGGTAGCGCGCATTGGTGAGCAGCACGCCCGGCCCCAGCCAGCAGCCCTCCTCCAGCACGCAGTATTCCGGCACGAACACCCGGCTGTGCAGGCGCACGCCATCGCCGATCTGCACATGATGCTCGACGATCGAGCTGGTGCCGATGCTCACCTGCGCGCCGATCTGATTGTGCTCGCGGATGGTGACGTGATGCCCGGTCTGCAGGCCGGGGCCGATGCTGCTGCCCGCGTAGAGCACGCTGTGCGAGCGGATGACGGCGCCCGCCCCCAGCACCAGCGCCAGCGCACCCGGCGCAGCCCCGCGCGGCGGCTCGCCCAGCACGACGAACGGCCCGATCTGCGCGTCGTCCGGCAGCGTGACATTGTCGTAGCGCACGGTCAGGCTGGCGTTCATGGCGGGCTCCCGGCGGCAAGCGCGGCATTTACAGACGGCTCAGACGGGGCTAAAGCAGCCTTCAGGCGCGCAGGCGAATATGAGGGCAGAGTGTACAGAACGGGCGACAAATTTCTCCCTCCTGAGACGGGCCGCCGCGATGACCGGGCGGCCCGTTGCATTCGCGGAGTGTGAACGACAGCGCACAGTATAGCGCGTCTAGCCGGCGTGCTTGCGATACCACGCCACCGTGCGGCGCATGCCCTCGTCCAGCGGCATGGGCATGTGCGCGCTGAGCACATCGGGGAAGGCGCGGCGGAACTTGTCGTCTGCCACCACGTATGGCTTCTCGAATTCGTACATCATCTCGACGATCTCGCCCGCCTCGCGGACGAACAGGCCGAAGAAGCGCATCATCATTCGGCTGGCCGCGTTCACTTTCGGCGCGACGCCGGCTGCCTGGGCCGCCAGCCGCACCAGCTCGCGCTGCGTGACCGCCGGCGCGTTGGGAACGTGCCACACCTGGCCGAGCGCGGCATCCCGCGTGCCCAGCACCGCCAGCACGATGCCGAAGTCGTCGATGTAGGTCGCGCTGTGCGGCACATCCAGCCCGCCAGCCAGCGACGCGGCCTTGCCGGCCAGCAGCGGCTGGATCATGCGCTCGCCATATGCCGACCCCAGCACCCCCGGCCCGTAGAAGTCCGAAGCGCGGGCGATGGCAGCGCGCACCTTGCCCGCACGGTGAGCGCTGAGCACCGCTTCGGCCATGGCAGCGCGCACCCGGCCCTTGCGCGTGGTCGCGGTGTAGGGCAGATCCTCGTGAATGGGGCCGTCCACTTCGCCGTACATGTACAGGTTGTCGGCCACGACGAAGCGCGCGCCGGCCCCGGCAGCCGCCGCCAGGATGCTCGCCTGCAGCGCCGGGAATTTGTCCACCCACTCGGCGTAACCCGGCTGCGCACACTGATAGACGGCCACAGCGCCGCGCGCTGCCTCCAGCGCCGCCGAGGGCGTATTGGCGTCAGCGGCCACGATCGTCACGCCCTGCGGCGCATCCGGGGCGCGCCCGCTGCGGTTGATCATGCGTACCGTTTTCCCCAGCGCCACCAGCGCGCGGGCCGTTGCCTGGCCGACGGGGCCAGTGCCGAAGACGACGTGCAGTTCTGCAGAAGTCATGATGTTCGCTCCTCAATCCAGATACAGGTCACAGGCAAAGAGACAGCTACGCGTTCGCGGACAGCCGCGACGCGGATGCAGATGGATGGTGCAGCGGGAGAGAAGGGGTGCGCCGCCCGGCACCGCGCGCTACGGGAAGCCGAGATCCCTCAGCAGTCGGTCCAGCTCGTGTTCGAAGAACTGCTCACTACTGCCCACCGACGGCCCAAGATGGCCGTGCAGCTCCAGGATGACGATGCCGTGCAGCCGAGTCCAGCCCACGAACAGGCCGTACAGTGCGCGCGGCTCTGCCGGGACGTGCTGCTCAGCGACCAGCGCCGCCAGCGTGTGCTCTATCGTGGCGGGCAGATCACCAAAGGCCGGCGTACACGCCCCGGCCAGCTGCGCTTCCACCAGGATGGCGCCGATCACCCGGAAGCCGCGCACGACCGCCGGCACCGTCAGCTCCTGCGGCGCTTCGTAGCCCGGAATCGGGTTGCCGTAGATGAGCTGGAAATCGATCGGGTTGCACAGCGCATAGTCGCGGTAGGCGCGGTAGACGGCCGCCAGCCGTCCGCGATAGTCCTCGCGCGGCATGGCGGCGTCGGCGGCTTCCAGCGCGGCGGCCAGCGCGTTGAAGCCGTCCAGCACCAGCGCGGTGATCAGCGCGTCGCGGTTGGGGAAGTAGCTGTACAGCGCTGGCGCGGTCACATCCAGCGCCCGGGCGATCGCCCGCAGCGAAAGCGCTGCAGTGCCCTCCACCCGCATCTGCGCGCGCGCTGCCGCCTTGATCGCCTCAATGTTGGCAGCGTATTCGTGCGGATTGCGCTGGCGTGGCATCTCACAACTCCCCGGCGTCCTGACCCCTTGTGTATAATATACGCCGTTTACTAAACGATGTCAAGAGATTAGTTTGCCAGTCTCAGAACCACCAGGCACAGCCGGCGCGGTAACGCAAAAGGCGGACCGCACAGGGCCCGCCTTTTTGCATCCTCTTCGACTGCAGCACCGGCTCAGCGGCCCATCACGCTGCCCAGGGTGAGGCAGGCGAGGCACTGATTGCCGGGCCGGATCATGGCGAAGCCCGCCTGCGGATCCGCGTTGTAGACGGTGAAGTCGACGTTGAAGACGATCATCAGGCGGAAGCGGCCAGTCTGGCGCGAGAGCGATACCGCCTGAGCCAGCCACTCGGCCTGCTCCTGCGCCGAGGTGGTGGCGGCCCAGGCGAAGGACGGCGGCAGCGGAGGATAGCCTTCACCGCTCAGGTAGCCCAGTTCCGTCCAGCACAGCATCTTGTTGGGGAAAACGCTGGCGTACAGATTGACCATCGTCGGGAAGTAGCGCGTGTAGTGATTCGGGTTGCCGCGCGGATCGCCGCTGGAGGCCGTCGGCGGCAGCACACCCTCGTTGTAGTGGATGCCGATGCAGTCGGCGAAGTTGCCCGCGCCCGCCGCCGCCATGCCGCGGATGAAGGCGTCATCGTCGCAGCCCAGGCCGGTGCAGCGCCCGCCAAAGAAGCCGGTCGGGGCGGGCGCGCCGCTGATGACCAGCACGCTGGAGTTGCGGGCCTTGATGGCGTTGAACGAAGCCTGCAGCATCTGCGTGTAAGTGGTGGGGCTGATCAGGCCGCCCGGCCACTCGCGGTCGATATTCTGCTCGTTCCACACCTCGATCGCGTTCGGGCCGAGCGCCGCCACGCCGCCGAGGAAGTTGGCGAAGTCGGCGATGTATCCGCTGACGTTGGCGCGCAGCTGATCCTTGTTGCCGATCACGCTCAGCAGCACCTTGAAGCCACGGCTGCGCGCTGCATCGATCGCGCCCTGCGCACTGGACGGGTTATCGCCCTGGTTGTGGCGCACCTGCAGCTTGGCCCAGGTCATGCCGGCCTGGCGCATCTGATCGGGATAGCCGAAGCCAGCCACCTGCCCGCCCAGTTCGAAGGTCACGCCCGGCGGGGTCGTCGGCACAGCCGTCGCCTGCCCGGTCGGACGGACGGTCGGGACCACGGTCGGGAGCGGACCGCCGCCGGTGGGGATGATGAGTCGCTGGCCGACATAGATCAGGTTGGGGTTGACGATGCCGTTGGCCTGCGAGATCGCCTGAACGGTGGTGCTGTAGCGGCTGGCCAGTCGCGCCAGCGTATCGCCCGGCTGCACGACATGCACCGTCTGCGTCGGGGCGGCGGTGGGCGGCACCGCGGTGGGCGGCACGCCCGTCGGTGGGGGCGGCGTGGGGCCCAGCGGAATGGTCAGGCGCTGCCCCGGATAGATCAGGCTGGGATTGGCCAGGTTGTTGGCCTGCACGATCGCGCTGACGGTGACGTTGAAGCGCCGCGCAATCGCCGCGAGGAAGTCCCCGCGCGCGACGACATAGAAGGTCTGCCCGGTCGGGGGCTGTGTGGGCGCCGGAGTGGGCTGAACACCACCCGGCGGCGGGATGATCAGCGTCTGCCCGGCGAAGATCACGCTGGGATTGGCGAGGCCGTTGGCCCGCACGATCGCATCGACCGTGGTGCCGAAGCGCAGCGCGATGCGATAGAGATTGTCGCCACGCTGCACCACGTAGCTCTGCTGTTCCTGCGGGCCGGCGCTGACCAGGCCGGCGGGAAGGACCACCGCGAGCAGGACGAATGCGCACAACAGGACAAATAACCGCTGCTTCATGAAGCACTCCTTGAGGATAAATACGTTCGGTTCATCGCGCGGCTGGCCCTAGTGCTGATTGACCGGGATCAGCAGGCGCTGCCCCGGATAGATCAGGTTCGGATTGGCGATGTTGTTGGCACGGACGATGGCGCTGACCGTGGTGTTGTAACGTGGAGCGATGGTGGACAGGCGCTCGCCCGCCTGCACGATGTGCACGACGGTGACCTGGCAGGGGATGTAGAGCGACTGCCCCGCATAGATCAGGCTGGGGTTGGCGATGGCATTGGCCGTCACGATGCTCTGCACCGTCACGCCGAAGCGCTGCGCGATGCGCGACAGCCAGTCCCCGCGCTGCACGGTGTAGTACACATTGCACGTCGGGGGGAGCGGCGGGGGTGGCGTGGGCGGCTGCGGCGCCGGGATCAGCAGCTGCTGGCCGACGGTGATCTGGTTGATGTTCGGCAGCCCGTTGGCCTGCGCAATCGCCTGGGCCGTGGTGCCGAACAGCGCGGCGATGCTGTTGAGGGTCTCGCCCGGCCCGACGATGTGATACGTCTGGCCGCTGGCCTGCGCCGAGGCGGCGCTGCTCATCAGCACGATCAGGGCAATCGCAGCGATCACTGCGAGCCAGCGCTTCATGGCCTGTTCTCCTGCTGCTCACTTGTGCCGCGTCCGTAAAAGGCCTGCGCGGCATGTCCAGCGATGAGAGGGCGGCGCAGCCCTGCGAGGCATGCCCTGCACCCTTTATCCTATCTGGTTCTAACAGGATTATAACGCCTTGTCAACATTTTCGCGATCAGATGGTTTTTGGCGCGGCGGCGGGATGCCGCTATCCTCTGGCGAAGAGCAGCGATGCCGCGCCCCGGTGCGGTTGAAGGAGCGAATGCCATGTCCACCACCCCCGTCTTCCCCCAGCCTGTCGTCGTGCAGCTGGCCGTGATCGTGCGCGATATCGAAGCCAGCGCCCGCCGCTACTGCGCGCTGTTCGGCCTGCCCGTGCCCGACATCCTCGTCACGCCCGGCTATGCCACCGCCCGCACCACGTTCCACGGCCAGCCATCAGAAGCCACGGCGAAGCTGGCGTTCCTGAACTTCGGCCAGGTGCAGATCGAGCTGATCGAGCCAGACGACCAGCCGAGCGTGTGGCGCGCCTTCCTGGACGAGAAGGGTGAAGGCGTGCAGCACATCGCGCTGCAGGTGCAGAACACGCAGCACACCACCGATGCGCTGGCGGCGCAGGGAATCCCCGTAGTGCAGCAGGGCCTGTACGCCGACGGCAGCGGCATCTATACCTACGTCGGCAGCGAAGGCGCGCTCGGCGTGATGCTGGAGCTGCTGGAGAGCTTCCCCCGCTGAATGCCCTCAGCCAGGGCAGAGGACCGCGCACGTATTAAGAAACATCGATAGACCGTAACGCCGTAGCAGCGCATACTCTCGTATCGTTCGGCACATCCGCCGCCTGCGCACGGATCGCGATCCTCGATGCCCACACTGCCCAAACCCATCCTCAGGGTCGTACCCGCTGCCCTGCTGCTGATCGCGCTGTGCACAGCGCATGTCAGCGCGGCTCCGCCCGGCCAGATCTACGCAGCGGTATGGCGAGCGCTGGCACCAGGTATGGATCTCGGCTTTTACTTTCCGCCGGCTGTGCCGGGCGTGGAGGTTGCCGTGCTGCGCGTCGATCTGGCGCACTTCACGCTGCGCGTGCGCTATCATCCTGGCGCACCGCTTGACCTCCCGGGCTGGCAGCAGGCGCTTCCGGGGGCGCTGGCGCTGGTCAACGCCAGCTTCTTCACGCCGGAGAACATCGCCCGCGGGCTGCTGGTCTCAGATGGCGTTCCGCATGAACCGGCCATCGAGTCTTTCGGGGCGATCTTCCAGATCCGCAGCGGGCAGGCGCGCGTGCGCTCGGTGGTCTCCGAGCCCTATCATGGTGAAATGCTGGAACAGGCTGTGCAGGCGTTTCCGATGCTGGTGCGGAATGGGGCCGCTGCCTTCGAGGAGATCGCGCGAGATGAGCAAACGCGCCGCACCGCCGCCGCGCACGACCGGCAGGGGCGCGTGCTGCTCATCGCGACCACGTATCCGGGCATCCGCCTGCTCGATTTCGCGCAGTTTCTGGCCGAAAGCGACCTTGGCATCGAGAATGCGGTCAATCTCGATGGCGGCTCGTCCTCGCTGATGGCCTTCGACCCGGCGCTGAGCACGTTCGTGATCGATCCGATCTACCCCGTGCCCAGCGTGATCGCGATTTTCCCACGCGAGAGCGCCAGCCTGCCGCAGGACGATCTGGCGCTGCCGAATGGCTAGCCGAAGCGCCCTGAGACGTAATCCAGCGTTTCCTTGCGCTGCGGCGCGCTGAAGATCTGCGCCGTCGGCCCGTACTCGATCAGGCGGCCCACGCGCTGCTCGCCGGCAAGGAAGAACGCGGTGTAGTCAGAGACGCGCATCGCCTGCTGCATATTGTGCGTCACCAGCACCAGGGTGTACTCGCGCACCAGCTCGGTCATGAGCTGCTCGATCTTGATGGTCGAGATCGGGTCCAGCGCCGAGCACGGCTCATCGAACAGGATGACCGCCGGCTCCACCGCGATCGCCCGGGCGATGCACAGGCGCTGCTGCTGCCCGCCCGACAGCGCGCCGCCCGAGACGCGCAGCTTGTCCTTGACCTCGTCCCACAGGCCGACAGAACGCAGCGAGCGCTCAACGATCTCGTCGTACTCGGCGCGGCTCCTGCGGCCAGCGTTCAGGCGGAAGCCCGCGATGACGTTGTCGTAGATCGTCATGGTCGGAAACGGGTTGGGCTTCTGAAACACCATGCCGATGCGCCGGCGGATCTGCACCGGGTCGGCATCGCTGGCGTAGATATCGTTCTTGTCCAGCAGCACCTGGCCCTGGACATGCGCGCCACGGATCACCTCGTGCATCCGGTTGAGGCAGCGGATGAGCGTGGATTTGCCGCAGCCGGAGGGGCCGATCATGGCGGTGATGTGATTACGGCGATAGTGCAGATTGACGTCCTCCAGCGCGCGCGTGGCGCCGTAATACGCCGTCAGTCCGACGACCTCCAGGTCGTGCGAATGGCGAACGACATCGCGCTGCACCGGCGTGCCGACGGCGGAAAGATCCAGGCTGAGGGTAGACATAGCTATTGCGCTCCGCAGTAGGCTAGTATTCGATACGGGCACGACGGGTGGAGAAGCGCGCCGCCGCGCTGAACATGGCGATCACAGAGATGAGCACCAGCGCCGCCGCGTACGCGCGCGGGAAGTTGCCAGCCGTCGTATCCTTGTAGATCTGCAGCGGCACCGCGCCCATCGGGTTTTCAAACATGTGGAAGTTGACGAAGTCGTTGCCCGCCACCAGCAGGATCGGCGCGGTCTCTCCGGAGGCACGGGCCAGCGCCAGCAGCACGCCGGTGACGATGCCGGGCAGCACGGTAGGGATGACCACGAACACCACCACACGCCAGCGCGGCGCACCCAGCGCCAGCGCGGCCTCGCGCAGCGTGCCCGGAACCAGGCGCAGGATCTCCTCGACCGTGCGGGCGACGATCGGCAGCATGATGATCGCCAGCGCCATCGCGCCGGTGATGCCCGTCGGATTGAGGATGCGGTAGTCGACGACCGCCAGCCAGATGAACAGACCGATCACGATCGAGGGCAGCTGAGCCATCAGGTCCAGCGCGAAACGCACGATCACGGCCAGGCGGCTGGTCTGCCCGAATTCGGTCAGGAAGATCGCCGTGAGAATGCCGACCGGCACCGCCATCAGCGCGCCCACGCCCACCATCAGCGTGGTGCCGATGATGGCGTTGAGGATGCCCCCCGCCAGCGCATCTTTGGTGAACAGATCGAGATTGATCGACGACACGCCCTTGGCGAGCAGGTCCAGCACGATCAGCAGCAGCACGCTCACGCCGATGGCCGCCAGCAGCGTCATCAGCAGCACCATGAAGGCGCTGAACGACTGGCGCCACAGATAGCGCGGGCGCTCATCCTCGGAGAGGAATTCTGCGGCGCGCGCGCGGTCTCGTTCCAGAACATTCGCCATGGATCAGCCCTCCCCTGGCAGCATGCCCGCGCGGCGGACCAGCTGCCGTGCGATGATATTGACGATGGAAGCGACCAGCATCAGCACCAGGCCCAGCGAGACGAACGCGCTGAAGTCGAGCGGCATGACGGATTCGGTCGCGGAGCTGGCGATGCGGCTGGCGATGGTCGTGCCGGTGGAGAACAGCGACAGGTCAATGCCGCCCTCGCGGGTGACGCCGCCGCCGCCGATCATCAGCACCGCCATCGTTTCGCCCAGCGCGCGCGCCAGCCCAAGCAGCGCCGCGCCCAGGATGCCGGCCCGCGCATAAGGCAGCACCGTCAGGCGGATCACTTCCCAGCGCGTCGCGCCGAGCGCCATCATGCCTTCCTTGTGCAGGCGCGGTACCTGGGCGATCACCTCGCGGGAGATCGACAGCACGATCGGCAGGATCATGATGGCCAGGATGACGCCGGAGGTGAGCAGATTGCGCCCGCCGTTGTCCGGGCCGCCGAACAGCGTCGGGCCGATGAGCGGGATCTGCGCGAGCGTGCTCTGGATGATCGGGTCGACATTGGCGCGCATGAAGGGCACCAGCACCGCCGCGCCCCACAGGCCGTACACCACGCTGGGGATCGCCACCAGCAGCTCGACCAGAAAGGCCACCGGGCGCGCCAGCCAGGCGGGCGCATACTCGGTGACGAAGATCGCCGCGCCCACTCCGACAGGCGTCGCCAGCAGCAGCGCGATCAGCGAGGTCATGACCGTGCCGTAGATGAAGGACAGCGAACCGAAGCGCGCATTCGGCACATCCCACAGCGTGCCGGTGAACAGGCCCAGTCCGTATTCGTTGAGCGCCAGGCGCGAGTTGATGAACATCACCCCCGCGATCAGCACGATCAGGATCACTGCCACCAGCGAGGCCCCGCGCACGATACGGTTGAAGCGCTGGTCTGCACGGTTGACCACGGGCATGGCGCGGGGGGAAGCATTGCGTACTACAGCCATACACCCTCTCTGCTCAAATGGCGGCGGCGGGGCAGCCGTATGACTGCCCCGCCGCACCTGCTGCGAATGATTGTTCAGGCGAGTGCACCGCGCCTCACGGCAGTGCGCGCGAACCATCCGGCAGCGTGATGCTGCTGATGATGTTGATCGCCAGCGCGCGCGCCGAGTCCGAGAGCGGCGCGTAGCCCAGGCGGGAAGCATAGGCCTGGCCGCTGGTCACAGCCCAGTACAGGTAGCGCGCCATCGCGCGGCCACGGGCCGAGTCGCGCTGCGTACGGCAGGTCACCAGCCACGTGAAGGTCGAGATCGGATAAGCTTCCGGATTGGCCGAGCGGTAGATCAGCACAATGCGGGTGTCGGCCGGGATGTCCACGCCTTCAGCCGCCAGCGCAATCGTCTGGGGGGTGGCGCGCACGAAACCACCGGTCGGGTTCTTGATGTTGGCGTAATCCAGGTTGCCGGCGAACGACAGCTCGACATAGCCGAGCGAGTAGGCCGAAGCCGTGACCAGGTTGGCGACGCCGGGGTTGCCCTGCGCACTCTGGCCGGCCAGCCAGTTGATCGACGTACCGACGCGGCGGTCATTCAGCCACTGCTGGTTCTCGCTGGCGAGGAAGTAGGTGAAGTTGTAGGTCGTGCCGGAGGCATCCGCGCGGAACACGGGCAGGATGGCCTGGTTCACGTTCGCCAGCTGCGGGTTCAGTTCCACCAGCAGCGGGTCATTCCAGCGGGTGATCTGGCCGAGGTAAATCTTGGCAATTTCGTTGCCGCGCAGGTTGAGCGGGGTCTGGCCGCGCAGCTCGGGGATGTTGTACACCACCACGATGCCGCCCATGACCGTGGGCACGTGCACCAGCGGGCAGCTGGCCTGGGCGAGCTGACCATCGTGCATGAACTGGTCGGTGCCGCCGAAATCGACCACACCCGAGATGATGTCGCGCTGGCCGCGGCCCGAGCCGCCGCCCGCGTAGTTGACCTGCACGCCGGTCAGGTTGCGATAGTCGGCATTCCACGCGTTGTAGATGTTGAGCGGGAAGGTGGCGCCCGAGCCGTTCAGCTGCTGGGATTCGCCGGCATACGGGCCGGTGACCGGCTCCTGGGCCATCGCTGCGCTGGTGAACAGCGCGAGCGCGGCGAGGATCACTGCGAGAAGGGTGATGCGCTTCATGTCGGTTTCGACTCCTGTCACTTGAGGCTGAAATAGCGCCGCAAGCCCCAGGCTGTCAGCGCAACGCTACGGTAACGCGTGTGCCGTTAAACCTTCGGGGCAGGATCGATAAGGATCATCGCATGAATTGTGAAGAGTTTTTATTCTTCGCGAAATGTAAATGCGAATATTTCGTTAAAGATTTCTTGACGAATCGACCGCCGGCGCACGCGCTTTCCGGCTTGCGCCAGCGGTGATCCGTCCGCGCTGAATGCGCCCTCAGCCGGGGCGGCGCTTCCTGCCGGCGTTCGCCGCGCGCCGGGCTGCCGCTTCTGCCGCCGCCTGCGCGGCTGCCTGGCGCGCCGCCTTCTGCGCGAGATGATCGCTGTAGCCGCCGCTGTACGCGTGCAGCGCCCCATCTTCCAGCTCGACGATGCGCGTGCACAGCCGGTCGAGGAAGTAGCGATCGTGCGAGATGGTCAGGATCGCGCCCTCGAACTCCTGCAGCGCCCCCTCCAGCACATCCGCCGAGGCGATATCGAGATTGTTGGTCGGCTCGTCCAGCAGCAGCAGGTTGGGCCGGCCCAGCACCAGCGCGAGAAGCTGCAGCCGGCTGCGCTCGCCGCCGCTGAAGCTGGCGATCGGCTGGCGGGCCTGCTCGTAGCTGAAGGCGAAGCGCAGCAGCCACTGCACCGCCGCGCCTTCGGTCATCGGCTGGGCATCGCGCACCAGCTCGACCGGCGTGCGCGCTGCCCAGGCGGCCAGCGTCTCGTGGCGCTGCGCATAGTAGCCGACGCGCGTGCTCGGCCCCAGCCGGACGATGCCCTCCAGCGGCTCCAGCTCGCCCAGGATCAGCCGGAAGAGCACCGACTTTCCCGCGCCGTTGCGCCCGATCAGCCCGACGCGCTCGCCGTGGCGCACCAGCAGATCGACGCCGAGAAAGAGCAGATCATCGCCAAAGCCCATCGACACGCCGCGCAGCGAGATGGCGTTGGTGCTGCCGCGCCCGCCCTCCACCTGCAGATCCATCAGGCGCTGCTCGCGCTGCGGCTCCAGCCAGTCCTCGCCCGCCTGCATGCGCGCCAGCATCCTGCGCCGGCTGGCGGCCTGGCGGGCATGGCGCTCGCTCAGGTCGCTGGCGGCCTTGAGCTCCCACTCGCGGATCATCGCCTCGATGCGCGCCACCTCGCGCTGCTGGGTGTTGTACTGCTGCTGCTGGCGCAGCCGGCGCAGATCGCGCTGGACGGTGTAGCTGGAGTAGTCACCGGTGTAGGCCGCAAGCGCGCCACCTTCCAGCTCCGCGATGTGCGTCACCACCGCATCGAGCAGGTAGCGATCGTGCGAGACCAGCACCACCGCCCCGGGATAGGCGCGCAGAAAGCGTTCCAGCGCCGCCTTGGCCGTGAGATCGAGATGATTGTCCGGCTCGTCCAGCAGCAGCACATCCGGGGACCATGCCGCCAGCCGGGCCAGCGCCACCAGCTTGGCCTGCCCGCCGCTGAGCACATGCGTCGGCAGCGCGTGATCCGCCGGGGTGAAGCCCAGCGCCGCCAGCAGCTCGCGCACGCGGCTGACCTGCCGGTGCGCATCCAGCCGTTCACAGCGCTGCAGCGCGAGATCCTGCTCGGCCAGCACCGCTTCCAGCGCATCGGCATCGTTGTAGACTGCCGGGTTGGCCATGCGCGCTTCCACGTCCGCCAGCGCCACCAGCGCCGCTTCCAGCTCCGGAGAGGGCACGCAGGCCGCCTCGAACAGCGTGCCAGGCGGCAGGCGCACTTCCTGCGGCAGATGGCCGACGCTGCAGCCGCGCCGCTGCGTGATCGTGCCGCGCGTGGGCTGCAGATCGCCCGCCAGCAGGCGCACCAGCGTCGACTTGCCCGCGCCGTTGGCCCCGACCAGCCCGACGCGCTCGCGCTCGCCGATGGCCCACGAGAGATCGCGGAACACCTCGCGGCCTGCCAGATTGACGGTGATATGGTGAAGCTGCATCAGGTGCATGGGACACTGCCTCCGTGAACTGAGGCCCGGCGCACCCGGACGGTGAAAATAAACCGGCCCTGAGTGCGCTCAGAGCCGGTGCAAATGCGAAACAGAAACGCGGAATTACCGACCGGTCAGCAGGCGCAATCTCTCCCAGGGGCGGCCAGCGTGGATGTCATCTGGGCGCGGGAGAGGATGCGTGAACCGGAAAAGTGGATCATGCCAGAAGCATGGCGCAAAGCCGGCCCGCTGTCAAGCGTCCCTCAGCGCAGCTCGAGCGCGTAGAACTGGCTGCCGCCGATCGGATTGAAGGTGAGCGTGCCTGAGGACACCCGCCACTGCAGGCGCAGACTGTGCGTTCCGGCGGCGGCCGTGCGCACCAGCGCGAAGCTGATCTGCTGCGTCAGCCCGGCGCCCGGCTGCTGCATGTACGCCAGGCCGAATCCGGCGTGGCCGATGCGCGTCCCGTTCAGCTCGACATCGATGCAGCAGTCCACCCCGCTGGTGTTGGCCCGCCACTGCCCGGCCAGCCCGATCAGCAGCGGCGCGCCACCGGTGGTGATGCTCAGCACATACGTGCCCGGGTCGATGTCGACGAAGGTGGTCGACGCGGTGTTGTGAACGGCGGCGCTGACGGCGCTCACCAGCGGCCGCGCTGCGTCCAGGCGCTGCCTGCAGTAGTCGAAATTGTCGCGCACGTGCGTGTTCAGCTGTGCGGCGGTGATCACTTCGCCCGTCACCCAGGTGCGGGGCGTGGTCCAGATCGCGGTCATGGTGTGTATTCCTCATCAGGATGGGTCAGTGTAGGTCAGAAGGCGGGCACGGTGCCGCTGCCGAGCGCGGCGGCGCCAAGCTCCCAGAACGGACCGGGGGCGGCCAGCATCACATCCCAGGTGATGCGATGGCGCGCGCCGCCGGCCTCGACAGTGTGCGCTTCGCCGCACAGCCAGTAGTCAGCCGCCTCGCCGGTCTGGCTTTCGACAAGGCGCACCCGGCTGAACAGCGCAGGCAGCGCAGCCAGATCGCGCCGGTCCAGCGAGACCTGCGTCAGACAGGCGGCGGTGCTGCGCGCCAGCTCGAACCGCGCGATCGACTCGGCCTGCGCGGCATCTTCCAGCAGCGGCAGGTCCAGCGCCAGCGGCACCGGGCCGTGCACGGGCAGCGCAGCGGGGTTTTCGAACATCACCTCCAGCGGCGCGCCCAGGCTGACGGGCTGGCCGCGCACCACCGCCCCCGCCAGCAGAAACACCTCCCCCGCCGAGGGATTGTCGATCTCCAGCCGGGCGGCCGTCGCGCCCAGCGGCTGCAGGCGGATGGTGAGCGCCGCCGCCGGCCCGCTGCCATCGGCGCGCAGGTTGGCGCTGAAGTCGATGCGGCTGAGCGAGAGCGCGGCCACCGGCTGGCCAGCGACATCGGTGAAGTGCGCATTGAGCGCGCTCATGCCCGGCGGGATGCGCTGGGGCTGCGCCAGCGTCCACAACGCGCTCTCCGGCGCTCCGGCGCTGCGCGGCAGGCAGCGCACGCTCACCCGGTTGACCGGCGGGCTGGCCGCCCAGCGCGCATCAGCGAAGCCATCCGTCAGCATGAACGCCAGCGCCGGGCTGAGCAGCAGCGCATGCCGGTTAAGCAGCACCAGCGCGCCATCACGATCGGCGTACAGCCGTCCACGCTCAGCGGCGACGACCTCAGATGCCGCCGCCGCCGCGCTCAGATCGCGCACGAACAGCGCCCCGGTGATCACCGACCGCGCCGGTTGCAGGCGTGTGACCAGCGGCACCTCGTCGGCCAGGCGCGCGCTCCCCAGCGTGGACCAGGCGGCGTCGGCCACCGTCAGCGTGCGCAGCGCCAGCCGGGGCAGCGCACTGCCGGCCAGCAGCCGGCGCAGCATGGAGTCGGCGGGCTCATCGGCGCGCGGTTCGAGCAGCGCCATCTGCTGGCCAAGCCCGGCCTCGGCGGTGACGGCCAGCACACGGGCAGTGCGCGCGCCGTACGCGCCCGGCTGCACCTCCACCTGCGCGATCACCCCGGTGAAGCGCGGCTGCCCCGCTTCGCTCAGGCGCAGCCACAGCCCGACCAGCGGCCGGCCCGCGCGCAGCGGCGAAAACAGCCCGTCGGCGTTATCCAGCACACATTCAGCGCGGCCCGGCGCGGCCATGCTGCGCTCCGGCGGGCCGCCCAGCCGCCACGACAGCCGCAGCGCGCGCGCCGTCCAGGACTCGCTGAACGTGCCGTCAGCGGCGGCATCGACATGCACTTCGATCATCGCTCCTCCTTCGCGCGCTCATGCCCAGGCGATGCCCGGCCCGGAAGCGCGCAGACCGTGCCAGGCCAGCGCCAGGCTGATCACGCAGTCATCGTGCAGGCCAGCCGGCGCGCTGAAGCGCACGCCGCCGCCGGGCAGCCGCGTCTGCGTGAAGGCGGCCAGCTCGCGCAGCACCACTTCGCCGTTCGGCGCGTCGGGCTGCAGCAGGCGCAGCTCGCCGCGTTCCAGCGCCAGCGCCAGCGCCTCAATCAGCGGGGTCTTGCTGACGGCCGTCATGCGAAACGGGCGCACCGGCAGCCCTTCCGCCTGCAGCGCCTCGATGTTCGCCCCGCCGATGCTGTTCTCCTCGCCCCACAGCAGCGCCGGCTGCCACTGCGCGCACAATGCCGCGATGCGCCCGCGCTGCAGCGCCCAGCCCAGCTGATGAAAGCGTTCCACCGCCACCACCGCCTGCGCCTCAGCATCGATCAGCGTGACCACGGTGTAATCGCGGTGGCGGCCCCAGTCGATGCCGCCGACGATGCGCGCACCGGGCCGCGGCACGCCAGCGGGAGCGGTGGCCGCCTGGCGCACCCCGCGGAAGACCGCGCCGGCATCGTCGATGAACTCGGCCATGTACTCGGCACGAAAGACCGCTTCCGGCGTCTGCGCGCGCACCGCCTCCAGCTCGGCGCGGTCGATCAGCGGGTTGTCGTAGCTGGTGAAGTGAAACGCCTGCCAGTCCGGCGAGTCGCCGGCGCTGGCCTGCAGGTACAGCTCGTAGAAGCTGTTGCGGCCGCAGGGCGTGGACAGGAAGAGCGCGCCGCCCTGCCGTTCGAGCAGCATCGGCCGCACGACTTCGCGCCACACGCCATCGGCGATGTAGGCTGCCTCATCCAGCACCACCAGGTCCAGCCCGGCCCCGCGCAGCAGATCGGGCAGGTGGGCGCTGCGCACGCTGATGGAGCCGCGCCGCGCGCCGTTCTCGATGCCATCGATGCGCATCTCCGCCTGCGATACCTGCAGGCGTGGGAAAGCGCGGCACGCCCGGCGCAGATCGCGCCAGACCTGCTGCGCCATACGATAGGTGGGGGCCAGCCACCAGCAGTCCGCGCCGTGCATGGCCGCCTCAAGGATCAGCCACTTCCCCACCTCCGTCTTTCCGAAACGTCTTCCGCAGGCGACCACTCGGAAGCGCGCCCTGGAATCCATAATCCGCATTTGCCCAGGGTGGGGCGTCATGTGCAGTGCCGTCGGGATACTGATATTCGACGCGGACGACCTGTTCTTCCGTGGGACCATCGGGTTTCTCCTGCGCCTGCTGTAGTAGCTGCTGCAGCCGGATCAGACGGTCGACGAGCGTGCCCAGCGCGCTGGCGCGTTCGCGCAGCGAGCTCTCCGCCACAGCCTCCTCCAGCCCGGCGGCCAGCAGATGCGCGTTGTCCAGCAGCCGCTGGCGCAGCAGCGCCAACTCCTGTGTGTCGCCCTTGCGGGGGCGACGCCTGCGTGTTGCCAACCTGTGCTCTCCTTTCGCTGCACAGTGCGGGGCGGCAGCTCGCCATCCGGCTGACTGGCGGCCACGGCTGTCTCGCTGTAAAGGCATGATCCGTCCGCGCCACCGCCCCGCGCTGAACTTCAAGAATAGAACAAATGATCTTATATAAGGCGAATGTCTGTTCGTCGAAACGCTCCGGAGTGCGCCAGTGTGCGCGCTGAGTTTGGGATATTTCGCGAGGATTTCGCAGGATAACCCAAAAGTTGCGATATCCGGATCGCAGCAGGGCCGCGGATATCGCAAGCGGGTGTCGGAAAGCCTGTCGACAAGCTGTCGAAAACAACGGGAAAGCTGTCGAAAACGGGTGCACAGATTGTCGATAAAGCGGGCTGCATGTCGAAAGCAGGCGCATTCACCATCCGCAGCGGCTGCAGGTTTTGCACAGGTGGGCGGCGCTGTCGAAAAACTGCCCGGGTTTTGCACAGGCACCTGTTGACCGGAATCCGCTCATCTGTTCTGTGTATCGCAAAGATATCGCATATCAGCCGGACGAAACCGATAAACATGCGTTAAACTGGTGATATCTCATTTAACGGACGGCGTTGTCGACAGTTTCGACAGGCCCTACGATGACTACGAAGAAGAAATCCTGATTCCTGAAGGTGTGAATTCTTCATCAACACGCATGGCTCTTGCCGACTCGTTTTGAGATGACGGTGATACACTACACTAGGCAAGTGTCAATCAGCAGGGATGCAGCAGGCATGGCACAGTTGACGGCGGTTTCTGAACTTGAGCGGCGCGTACAGATCCTCACGCGCCTGGCCGAGATCAGCACTGCGCTCAATTCCACCTTCAAGCTCAAGCAGCTTCTCAACACGCTGATGGATGCGGCTGTGGAAATTGCCGACTCGGAAGCGGCGTCGGTGCTGCTGTGGGACGCCAACCTCAATGAGCTGCGTTTTGCAGCCACGTCGACCGACGAGGGTGGCGGCTCGCAGATCATCGGCAAGGTGGTGCCGATGGACGGCAGCATCGCAGGCAGGGTGATGCGCGAGGACCGCATCGTCATCGTCGACAGCACCCGCCAGACCGCGCACTATGACAAGATCGACAAGGCCATCGCTTTCCAGACGCGCTCGGTGATCGGCGTGCCGATGCGCGCCAAGGATCGTGTGATCGGCGTGCTGGAGGCCGTCAACAAGCGCACGCTTCCGTGGACCAAAGACGACGAACGCTATCTCTCGATCCTGGCTGCGCAGGCCGCGGTCGCCATCGAGAACACACAGCTCGTCAGCGCGCTGCAGAAGGCCAACGACGAGCTCAGCCAGCTCGACAAGCTCAAGGGGGACTTCATCGCCATCGCCAGCCACGAGCTGCGCACGCCCCTGGGCATCATCCTTGGATATGCCAGCTTTCTGCAGGAGAGCGGCGATCCGCAGGTCAATGAGCTGGCCGGCAAGGTGATCAGCAGCGCGACGCAGCTTCGCCGCATCATCGAGGACCTGACCAATCTGCAGTATTTTGAGGTCGGCACCTCCTCGCTCGACCGGGAAAACGTGCTGCTGACCGAATTCCTGCGCGTCACCCTGCAGGAAATTCGTCCGCTGGCCGAGGCGAAAGGGCACAAGCTGCTGGTCAAAACGCCGCAGCGGCCGATCGAGCTCAACATCGACCGGCTGCGCCTGGGTATGGCGCTGGTGAACGTGCTCAACAACGCTGTGCGCTTCACCCCGGATGGCGGCAAAATCACCGTGGAGGCCGAGGAGCATGGCCATGAGCTGTGGATCCGCGTGCGCGATACCGGTATCGGCATTCCGCCCGTTGATCTGGAGCGCATCTTTGAGCGTTTCGTGCAGCTTGAGGACCACATGACGCGGCAGAACGGCGGGCTGGGTATTGGCCTGAGCATCGCGCGCAGCATGGTGCAGGCGCACGGCGGCCGCATCTGGGCGGCCAGCGCCGGCCTCAACCAGGGTACGACCATCACGATAGCGCTGCCGCTGCCCTAGCGCGGCGGATAACGACAGGAGATCAGATCATGGCGATCGGGTTTCAGTGGCTGGGTCACTCGACATTTCTGCTGGACGTGGACGGCCATGTGGTGCTGACCGATCCCTTTCTGCGCGGCAATCCGCTGGCGGCCGCTGCGCCGGAAACCCTGCATCCTGAGCTGATCGTGGTGTCGCACGGGCACAGCGATCACGTCAGCGATGCGGTGTCCATCGCGCGCCAGTCCAACGCTATCATCATCGGCAATGTCGAGGTGTGCCACTGGCTGCAGAGCAAGGGCGCGCCGGAAGTACGCGGGATGAACACCGGCGGCAGCGCCAGCTACGGCTTCCTCACCGCCCGGCTCACGGTCGCCTTTCACAGCTCGTCCATGCCCGATGGCAGCTACGGCGGCAGCCCGAACGGCTTCATCCTCACCGCTACCGCCAGCGGCCAGCGGATGTACTTCGCCGGCGATACCGCGCTGTTCTCGGACATGGAGCTGATTGGCGATGAGCGCATCGATGTCGCGTTCCTGCCCATCGGCGACTACTTCACCATGGGCATCGCGGACTCCATCCGCGCCATCCGCTACCTGCGCCCACGTTTCGTCGTGCCGATGCACTACAACACCTTCCCGATCATCCAGCAGGATGCCAGCGGCTGGGCCAACCGCGTGAGCAGCGAGACCAGCGCTGTGCCCATCGTGCTGGACCCGGGCGGCAGATTCGTCGTGCCCAGCCCGGTGTAGCCGCCTGACTGGCGCAGCGTCCGTTTTCGCTTACAATCGAAGCATGTGGCGGCGGCAGGTCGGTCATTGCCAGCGCGCACAGGCTGTGATAGAATTTTTGTTCTGAATCAGCGCCCGTATGCCAGACAAACGCGACCGGGACAGGAGAGGATACGATGGCAGGTTTTCAGCAGGTGATTATCGTCGGCAATCTCGGCCGCGATCCTGAGACAAAGTACCTTCAGAGCGGTGTGGCCGTCTGCAACTTCACGGTCGCAGTCTCCTCGGTCTCAGGCCAGGGGGAGCAGCGCCAGGAGAAGACCACCTGGTTCCGCGTGGCCGCCTGGCGCGAGCTGGGCGAGCGCTGCCAGCAGTATCTCGCCAAGGGCCGCCAGGTGATGGTGATCGGCACGGTGGATGTGCGCGCCTACACCGACAACAGCGGTCAGCCGCAGGCTTCGCTGGAGATGACCGCGCGCGATGTGCGCTTTCTGGGCAGCCGCGAGGGCGGCGGCAGCAGCGGCGGCGGCGGCAACTTCGATGAGGGTTCGGGCGGCCCGTCCGAGGGCGGCAGCGGCTTCGACCAGATCCCGTTCTGAACGCCCGCGCGTTTCAATCAGGCATTCATCCCCGCGAGCGCAGGAGCCAACCCCCTGCGCTCGCGCGATTTCCGGCTAGGCCTTGCGATTCGGGTTCTTCGGCTTGCGTTTGCCCAGCCGGGCCGCTTCCTCATCGGTGAAGAACTCCCCGCTTGTGCGCGACGGGGCACGGTCTGGCGGCATGGTGGCGCGGGACGCGTGGCTCACAAACAAATGCCGCACCGAGGCATCGGCTGACACGCGCAGCACCTCCTGCACGCCCTGGTCGTCCGCATCAAATGTCATCGCGCGCGAGGCCTGCACGCCGATCGACGCGCCCACCTCCCACGCGTCCTGGTTCGCGCCGAGGTACACGAACGTCCAGCCCTCGTCCTCCTTCTGCTGGATGCGGGCGAAGATGCGCTCGCGGTTGTAGTCGCGCGAGCTGTTCTCCTCACCATCGGTCATGATGACGAACAGCACGACCGGCGCGGGACGCATGTTGGCCGCCGCTTTTTCCGTGCCATCGATCAGCTGTGCGATGCAGTCGTACAGCGGGGTGCCGCCGGAGGGCTGGTAATTCTGCGTCGTCAGCGGCGCGACGTAGCGCAGCGGCGTCATGCGGTACGGGCCGCTGTAGCGCTCGGTGCTGAACAGCATCAGCGTCAGCAGCGCGTCGGGATAGGTGCGCTGCACCGTCTGCACGTACTCGTTGAAGCCGCTGATGGTGGCATCGCGCACCGGCATCATCGAGCCGGTCTCGTCCAGCAGGAAAGCGATCAGTGTTGAAACGCCGCCTGCATCCGCCGGGGGATTTGCTGGGGTCATCACTCGCTCCTTGAACATTCCACGTCGTCATATCATGCGACGAAAGCGTGAGTCTGTGACGCCCTTTTTCCGGGGGGATGCGCGCTAGCGGCGGCTGCCCAGCGCCATGCGCCGGTAGGTGTGGCGCGCGCCGCGCAGCGCCAGCGAGAACGCGAGGATGTTCTCCGGCGCCGGCAGGCCCGCCAGCCCGGCCTCGTCCAGCCGCACGGCATCCGCGCCGATCTGCTTGGCCTGCAGCGCCAGCGCGGTCATCGCCTCGGCGGGGGCGCTCTCGATGCTGCCGGTCACGAACAGCCAGGCCAGCGCGCCGGCCGCCTGCGCCTGATCGATGCGCGCCGCCGCTGCGTCCAGCGTCCAGCCCTGGCGCGTGCCGGGCATGGGGAAGGCGACAGCGCCGGCCCCGGCATCCAGCAGCGCCGCGGTATAGTCGCGCAGCGCCGCGCTGCTGGCCGCATCACGCGGCGGGGGCAGCGCAAACGGCGGCACGGCCACCAGCAGCACGCGCTCACCACAGTGGCGCACTGCCTGCTGCACCGCCTCGACATGCAGCGCCAGCGTGCCGCCCATGTGCGGGCGCGCATACACGAAGAGCACGTCCGCGCCCTGGTCTGCTGCCGCTTCCAGCGCTGCTGGCGTGGCCCGCTTGCCGCCCAGCGGGGCCTGCGGCGCAGCCACGACCAGGTTGATGCCGACGGGCAGGCCGAGCAGCAGACTGTAGGCGGCCAGCGGCGCTTCCGCCGGCGCGTCCCAGCCGGGGATGCGCGGCGCGCTCACGTCATAGCCGTCCAGCGCGATGATGTCCGCGCCCATCGCGGCTGCCAGCTCGCCATGCGTCACCCCGTCGACGGGCGGGGCGGCGCTCAGCAGCACCTCCGCCGCCAGCGTGCGCCCTTCGCTCAGGCGGATCGCCTCGGCCAGCTCGCGCCCTGTCCACGTGGCAAAGTCGCTGGCGGTCGCTTCCAGCAGCCGGCGAACCATCAGCGCCCGCCGCGCGCTGCGCGCAGGAACGCTGCCGTGCGCTCTCGCGAGACCGGCTGCGTGACCACGCCGTCCTGCTTGATCGCCGAGCCGACGATCGCGCCATCCGCCACCTGCAGGATGGCCGGGATAGCCGCCTCCGTCGCGCCGCTGCCCACCAGCACCGGCAGGCGGACCGCGCCTTTCGCCTCGCGCACGGCTTCCAGCGGGGTGGCGCTGCCCGTGGCGCTGCCCGTCACGATCAGCGCATCGGCCCCCGCCGCCTGCGCGTCTTTCGCCGACTGCGCCAGCGGCTGCGCCACCAGATTGCTGGTGTACTTGGTCTGGATGTCGGCGAAGATCGCCACGCGCGCGCCCAGCGCCGCCCGCAGCCGCGTGATGCCGGCGGAACACGGCATCACCAGCCCCTGCGCACTCACCACGGTATCGACGAACACCTCGACGCGGCAGAAGTGCGCCCCGCACACATGCGCGATGCTCATCTCCGCTTCCCAGGCATTGAACTGCACATTCACGCCCACCGGCACACGCGACAGCCGGGTGATCTCGCGGGTGATGGCGGCCATCAGCGCCAGCGTGCGCGCGTCGGGCTCGCCGATGCGGAACGGCTCATCGCCGAAATTCTCCACGATCAGCGCGTCGATGCCGCATTCCAGCAGCGCCGCCGCGTCCTCGTGCGCACGTGCATAAATCGCTTCCAGCGTGCCCCCGTAGGCGGGGCTGCCCGGCAGCGGCGGCAGATGCACCATGCCGATGACCGGCTGGCGCTGACTGAACAGATCGGAATACAGGGACATGGCGCGACCTCAATCTGGTGTGCAGGGGCATGCGCAGCACTGCGCGATGGCCGGATTGTACGCGCAGCCTGCGTCCTTCAGCCAGTCCGGCGGCCCTACCCGCGCTGGCGCTTCCGCCCGTATAATCAATCCTGGCAGTTTGCCTGCCTCCCGCATCCACTACGGATCATGCGCCATGAGTATGTTTGACAAGCTCGCCCAGATTGAAGCGCGTTTCGACGAACTCGACCGCCTGTTGAGCGATCCGGAAGTCACGTCTGACTACACGCGCGTGGCCGATCTCAGTCGCGAGCGTTCCGGCCTGACCGAGATCGTCGAGGCCTACCGCGCCTACCGCAGCCAGCGCGACCAGCTTGACCAGGCGCGCGAGATGCTGGAGATGGAGAGCGATGCTGAGCTGCGCGCAATGGCGCAGGAGGAGCTCGAGTCGCTCACCGCCAGCACCGCCGCGCTGGAGGAACGCCTGCGCGTGCTGCTGCTGCCCCGGGACGCCCGCGACGACAAGAACGTCATCATGGAAATCCGCGCCGGCACCGGCGGTGATGAGGCGGGGTTGTTCGCGGCGGATCTCTTCCGCATGTACAGCTACTACGCCAGCGGCCGCGGCTGGAAGATCGAGGTGATCGACCAGAGCGAGACCGGCATCGGCGGCTTCAAGGAAATCCGCTTCGAGGTGCGCGGGGAAGGCGCCTTCAGCCGCCTCAAGTTCGAGAGCGGCGTGCACCGCGTGCAGCGCGTCCCCGAGACCGAGAGCCAGGGCCGCGTGCACACCAGCACCGTCACCGTGGCGGTGCTCGCGGAGATGGATGAGGTGGACGTGCAGCTCGACATGAACGATGTGCGCGTCGATGTCTATCGCAGCGGCGGCGCGGGCGGCCAGTCCGTCAACACCACCGACAGCGCGGTGCGCATGACGCACATCCCCACCGGGCTGGTGGTGGCGGTGCAGGACGAGCGCAGCCAGCTTCAGAACCGCATTCGCGCCCGGCAGATTCTGGTGGCGCGGCTGTATGAGATGGAGATCGACCGCCAGCGCAGCGCGCAGGAGAGTGAGCGCCGCACGCAGGTGGGCACGGGCGAACGCGCCGAGAAGATCCGCACGTACAACTTCCCGCAGAACCGCGTCAGCGATCACCGCTGCAACATCACCTCGTACAACCTGCCGGCGGTGATGGATGGCGATCTGGACGTGTTCATCGACGAGCTGATCGCGCAGGATCAGGCCGAAAAGCTGGCCGCCGGCAGCGAGGGCTGAGCGTCTGGCCATGTCGCGTGCTGCGCGCCTGGCCGCCCTCGCGCTGGTGCTGGCCGCCCTCGCTTCCGGCGTGCTGGCGCAGACTGGCGCCGCCGCGCAGCGCTGTGCTGCCGCCCCCGCTTCGCGCCTGCGCGTTGGCATGACGGCGGTGGTCTCGCCGGAGGTGGGGCGCGTCAACCTGCGCGCGCTGCCCGCCGTCGACACCGGCATTGAAGCGCCGCTCTATTCGGGAAGCCGGCTGACTGTGCTGGCGGGGCCCAGCTGCAACGGGCGTTACCGCTGGTGGCGTGTCGAGACGACGCGGGGCCTGCGCGGTTGGGCGGCTGAGGGCTCGTGGGAGCGCTACTATCTGCTGCCGGCCGCCGATGCAGACGCGCAGCCCGCCCGCCCCCTGCCGCAGCCGCTGGATGTCTCGTGTCCGCCGGGCCGGCCCGCGCCGCGCCCGTGTCCGCTGCCCTGAAACCGCCTACGCCAGCCACGCCTCCAGATGATGCTCCGCGCGCGCGTACACCCGCCCTGCGACGCCGCCCGGCGTGGGCTGCGGACGATCGAGCGGGGTGAGGCGCAGGCGCAGCCGGTCCAGCCCGGGGCGGCCCGCCCGCTCCCACGCCGCCACGCAGTCCTGAAGCGCCAGCAGCGCATCGGCCCCGCCCAGAAGCTGCGCCTCACCGTGGCTGCCCGCCGGGACGAAGCACACGCTGCCCCGGCTGGCCACCACCGTGCCGCTGCCTTCCACACCGAAGGCGCGCTGCCCCGCCGCCACATAGTACGAGCCGATGGTGTATTCCGGCGGCAGGGTGAGCATGACGTACAGCAGCGCGCCGAAATTCCATGCGCGGTAGTCGAGATGCGCGCCCACGTAGCCCTCGCTGCTGTCGCTTCCCAGCGCGCTGATCGTGGCCGCGTCCAACTGCCCGGCGCTGCTGCTGTATACCACCATCGCCGAGCCGATCTGCACTTCGACGCGCGGGCCGGCGGCGGTGCCGCGCAGCCGCACGAAGCCGCACGGCAGGTTGCGGTCGCTGTAGAGCGAGCCATCCGGCTGCAGCTGCAGCGCCGCGCTGTACTGGAAGCCCTCCAGCCACAGCGGCGCGACGATCCCCCCGCGCGGCCTGAGCTGGCGCACCCATGCCCGCGGCACATCCCAGATGCCAGCCGTCGCGATCACGCGGTCATAGGCGGCGCGCGGGGCATAGCCAGCCGCGCCATCGCCGGTGATCACCATGATCTGGCCGCCTACCGCCGCGCGCTGCAGGTTGTCCCGCGCCTGCGCTGCGATCACCGGGTCCACCTCGACCGTGGTCACGCGGCCCGAAGGCCCGACGATCTCCTGCAGAATGGCGGCGTTGTAGCCAGAGCCCGTGCCGATCTCCAGCACGTTCATGCCGGCGGACAGGCGCATCTGCCCGATCATCAGCGCCATCATGCTCGGCTGGCTGGATGAACTGAGCACCGTGCCATCCGGCGCGCGCTGGATCGGGATCGCCTCGTCCTGATATACCTGCTCCGGCGGCAGGCCGGGCAGGAACGCCTCGCGCGGGATGCGCAGGAAGGCCCGCTCCAGCCGGGCGTCGGTCAGTTCACCGCGCTCCCGAAGCTGGTCGACCAGCGATTGCGCCGAAGGTCGGCTTCCGCTCATGCCCGCGCGTACCACGCGCGCCGCTTGCGCAGTGAAACGCCCGCCTCGGCATCGGCGCGCCGCGCGGCGTACACCCGCCCGCGCGCATCGATGTGCACCTGGCCGGCGCGCTGCAGCCGCGCGAATTCTTCCGGCGTGATCACCGGGGCGGGCTCTCCGCCCAGCCGCTCCAGCCGCACCGAGTAGTCCTGGTCGGTGGAAGGCGAGTCGTCCTGCGCATCGGTGGGGTTGGACCCGGTCGGGCGCATGTCATCCGTCATGAGGGGCTCCTGCTCGCTCGTCGTGCATGGGCGGCTGTTCAGCCGCGTCTTCCGGGAGGATCTCGATGCCGGAGGCCGCGCTCAGCGACTCCAGCGAAAGTGCTGCTTCTGCCTGCCGGGCCATCCGCCGCGGCCCGCACACCAGGCAGGCGGGGTCTCGCATGATGGTGGCCCATACGGCGCTGTAGGGCGGGGTCTCCTCGCCCTCGATGATCTCAAGGCTGGTGTTGGCGAGGATGACGGTGTTGCCGGGCAGGTCGCGGTGAGCGCTGGTGCCCGCCAGCAGCGCGTTCAGCGCCACATCCGCCTGCACCGAGGCCACGCGCACCACATGCAGCCACAGGCCGGGCTCCGCCTCCAGCGTGCCCGCTTCGCCGATCATGCCGTAGTCCAGCGCGTCGGCGTCGCCCCGCTGCACCAGGATTTCGCCGCGCAGTTCCGCCGCCCAGCAGGCATAGCACGGCCCTTCTGCCGGCTGGATGTGCACGACATCGCCGCCTTCGCCGCGCGCGTACACGCCGGCATACACGGCGGGCAGCCCGCGATCGAGGCAGGCTTCGTTGATGCTGTACTTGGCCAGCTCGCCATCCACCGCCACGATCAGCAGGTCGAGGCCGTCGAGCGCGTCCATGTGCTGTTCGATGCGTCCGATGTGCGTTTCGATGCGCGCGCCCGGGCTGCGCTGGCGGATGAGGTCGGCGACGGCCTCGGCTTTGGGCCGGCCCAGATCGCGGGCGTCGGCGGCGTGCCGCATGATGTTGCCCGCCTCCAGCACATCATCGTCGACCAGCACGAACTGGCACACGCCGCTCATCGCCAGGCTGACGGCGACGAAGCTGCCGCCGCTGCCCAGCCCGACGATTCCCACCCGGCGCGTGGCCAGCCAATCCAGGTTGCCGCGCCCGATCAGGCGCTCGATGCGATCAAGGCTCATGGTGTCTCCCCTTTGCTGCGGGGTTCCGGCGCGCTGTCTGTGCCGGGCGGCTGGGGCGAGGCGGTCGCGCTGGCGGCTGGCGCAGCGCGCACCGTCGCCGGCTGAATCTGCGCTTCGGCAGCGCGCACCACGTCGGCCAGGTACATCGCAGGCGACCAGTCCAGCGCCACATTCAGCGGTTCGGCGCGCCGGAAGGCGGTCTCGAACACGCCGTACAGATCATCGCCCGCGCCCATCGGGATGAACGGTGCGACGCGCACCTGCGGTGGCCGGCGCGGGTAGTCGTGCGGCGTGATCAGCAGCAGAAGATGGTCGGCGCCCACGCGTCCGGTCAGAAAGCAGATCTCCAGCGGCGGCTCATCATCCGCTTCCCAGAACGACAGCGCCTGAAACAGCCCCTCGCGGCGGAACAACTGCATCTCGGCTTCGTAGCGCGTCTCGTCCAGCAGGTGCCAGGGATATGGGGCCAGCGCCGGAAGCTGATCGTCCGGGTAGACGGTGGGCGAGATCGGCTGAAAGAGCGGCGTGGCGCGGTCGATGTACCAGAAGTCCACGCGCATCGCTTCGCTGTCATTCAGCGCCAGCATAACGTAATTGCTGGAGGTGCTGCGCGACTGCACCGTGGCGGGGTGGCCGAGCGTGACGATCGGCGCGAGCATGAACTCACTCTCGTTGTCCGGGTCCAGCAGCCAGGCGAGTGCGGTCTGCAGGTCGCCACCGCTGGGCTGGATCATGTGGCCGGGCTGTTTGTGCCAGTCGCCCAGGTAGCGCAGCGGGGCATCCCAGCGGTTGGCGGGGCCGGCCAGCCGGCGCAGCAGGCCGCCGCGCTGGCTGCGCCCGATCTGCCAGTTCTCCTGCAGCCACCAGATCAGCTCGTCCTGGCGCGCATCGCCCTGCTGAAAGGTCATATACTGGCGCACGGCGCTCTCGTCCGGCGCGATGGTGTCGAGCACATACAGCGTCGGCAGGCTGCTGGCGCTGCCCGGCGGCAGGCACAGCCCGACCATCGCCTCGCCGGTCTCGTCGACCAGGTGATGCCGGGCGGCAGCGGCCATCTGATCGAGCACGCGCTGTGCCACCACCAGATTGGGAACGGTGGAATGCGATCGTGTGCGCATGCGTCAGCTCCTCGGCCTGCGCGGCGGCTCGCCGCTCTGGGGATTGATGCGCTCCTCCTGGCCGGGCCACTCGCCGGTGGCGCGCCAGGTGTAGTAGGCGTACAGCCACTGCACCGCCCACGCCGCCACGGTGACGGCGGTCGAGGTGGAGGGGTTCCAGCCGTACTGTTCGCCATCGCGCGGGTTGAACAGGCACAACTGCCCGTCCTCGAACTGGTGTTTCTGGCTGTAGATGCGCGGGCGCAGCACATAGGCTTCCGCCGGGCGGTTGGGGTAGTCGGCGGGATAGGTGATCCTGAGTACATGCTGCGGCTGGGTCAGCGTCGCCAGGTTGAGCTCGACGATCCCCTCCCAGTAGAGCAGCGATTGCGGCGCGGAGGGCGGCACGATCAGCCGGAAGGTGCTGCCGAAGGTGGCGCGCATCGCCTCCACTTCCAGGCGCAGCCGCGTCGAGACGGCGTCCCGCGTTCCCCACCAGGATGGCATAAGCCACAGCCCTTTCCCCTGCATCCTCACATGCATTGATTCTAGCACTACTCACCTCGTCTGTCTCTGCGGGCCGGCGCAGCCTGCAGGATGTGCCTGTCAGCGGATACGCAGGCGGCGGGTGGCGGGTTGCAGGCGCGGTGGTATGCTTGCCGCAGGCCGCCGATGGAGAGGGGATGCGATGGCGCAGGTGGTGCATCTGGAAGAGCTGACGCTGAATGCGCTGCCGGCGCTGCGCGTGCTGCATTACGATGGCTGGCTGCTGTGCCAAAGCGAAGGCTTCACGCGGCGGGCCAATTCGGTGCAGTCGCTCTACCCCGGCGTGCTTCCACTGGAGGAGAAGATCGCCGTCTGCGAGCAGGTGTATTCCGAAGCCGGAATGCCGACGGTGTTCAAGCTGGTGGAGGGCGCTTCTTCGCCTGCGCTCGATCGCGCGCTGGATGCCCGCGGCTATCAGCGCAGCGGCGACACCTTCGTGCAGACGGCCTCGCTGGCCCACGTGCCCCCGGCTTCAGGAGACGCCTGGGCGGTGTTCGATGGCTTTCTCACGCCAGCATGGCTGGAGGACTTCGCGCGTCTGCGCCCGCTGGACGATCACGAGCGCTCGGTGTTCACGCGCATGCAGATGCAGCTTGCGCTGCGCACCTGCTACGTGCGTCTGCTGGTGGAAGGCGACTCAATCGGGGTGGCGCTGGGGGTGCTGGAGCGCGGCTGGCTGGGCATCTATGATGTCATCATCGCGCCGCGCTGGCGGGGCAAGGGCTATGGACGGCAGATGCTGCTGCGCCTGATGGCCTGGGCTGCTGCTCAGGGGGCGCGGCAGGCCTATTTGCAGGTGATGGCCAGCAATCTGCCGGCGCTGGCGCTGTATGCCTCGCTCGGCTTCACGCGCGCACATACGTACTGCTATCGCCAGCCACCGCCGCTGCGCTGACCACCGCCAGCTCCGGTTTGCGCGCGCTGTAGAAGCCGGCATTGCGCAGCTGCAGCACCGCCTGGTCGATCGTGGGCACCATGCTGAGCGTGAACGGCATGGTGGGGAACACCCCGGCCAGCAGGCGCACCAGATTGCGCACCAGCAGGTTGTCCGAAACCAGCACGACATGGCGCATGCGCGGATGCATGCAATCCATAATCTGCGCCCCGTTCGTCAGCACCCCGGGGGGGATGCGCATCGGATCATCCAGCACGATCAGCATGCCGCACGGCCATGGCACCTGCTCGACCATCGCGTCCCCGATAAGCTTGGCCTGCCAGACCTCTTCCCAGGTCCAGTTTCCGGGGTAACGCGCCTGTATAACGTCGTGGTGCTGTGCACTCCAGGAGATATGAATGGTCATCGACGATCCTAAGCACTGGTGGCCGTGCTTGCTCTTTATGTTAAATCAACTTTTTGTCTGATTTCATTAAGGTAGCGTATTTTTGCGTGCAAAAATCAATGATTTCACACGAAATTCAGATGTGATGCGCCCGCCCTGCTCACCCGGGCGGGGGCACAGGCGTCACTCGAGGATGATCACGGGCGTGCCAAGTGTGGTGAATTCGTAGAACCAGGCGGCTTCAGCCACCGGCAGATTGATACATCCGCTGGAGGCCCGCGTGCCCCATTGCGACTGTTCCAGCCAGTACGCCCCGTGAATGGCGAAGGCATCGTCATACGCGATCACGAATGGCACATCCTCGACCGTGTTGCCGCGGAATGTCAGATCGGCAGCGACGGCCTTGCGCTGTACATCGTAGGTTCCGGTGATGGTGCTCATGTTGACGCGCCCGTGGGCGATGATCGAGCTGTGTACCAGTCTGCCGTCCTCATAGGCGAAGAGCCGGAACTCGCTCAGGATGGCGATCAGCACACGCCCCTGTGTGCTGACCAGATCGGGCGCGAGGGGCGTCTGCGGGCCGATCGGCGGCGGCGCAGCAGTAGCCGTGGCTTCAGCGGGCGGCACGGAGTCTGCCCACAACATCACGGGGGGCGTGTTCGAGATTTCCTGCGCCTGCGCGCTGGCCGCCATCAGCACGATCAGTGTGACGAGCAGCATTGTGGCGGCGCGGTACAATACGCCCAGCGAAGTGGGCTGGCAGCTGAAGCCGATCATCATCCTGCTCTCTGCAGCGGGTATCTCAAAGCGGCACAGATTTGACATAAGAACTGGCGATCAGACACTTGTATCGCCATGCAGCACCGCTATGGCTCGATTGCGGTGTTGCGCAGTCCTAAGTGCTATCTGAACAATAGTCTAGCATTGATCTGGCGTGAATGACGCCTGGTCTGCGCGCGACATACGGCTACTCCGCGGACAGCCGTCTGTGCCCGAGGTGTTGCATGGCCGGTATTGGCGGGCCGGCGCCGCCGCCCCCCGCGCTATTCCTGGCGGAAGCGCAGCAGCGCTACTCCGAAGAAGGCGACCGTGAAGGCCGCCAGCACTGCCAGCGAGGGCAGCACCGTGCCCAGGCTGCCGCCGAAGTACATCAGGCTGTTGAAGCCATCCATCACCCAGGCGATCGGCGAAATGTGCCCGATGGCGCGCATCCACTCCGGCACGATCTCCAGCGGCCACCACGCCCCGCCCAGCGGCGCCAGCGTCAGCACGACGAACAGCGTGATCCCGCTGGCCTGCGCTTCGTTATGGATGAAGGTGGTGAGCATCAGCGTGAGCGCGGTGATGCTCAGCACGAAGAGCATCATCAGCAGTGCCAGCGCCAGCGGATCGCTGCCGTAGCGCACGCCCATCAGCAGGCCGAAGCCGAACATCACGCCGTACTGCATCATGCCGATCACGAAGCGACCGAGCATCTTGCCGCTGATGATCTGCGCGCGCGTGACCGGCATGCTCAGCATGCGCCCGAACGTCCCCTGCTGGCGCTCGCGGATGAGCGCCGAGACCGCGCCGAACACCGCAAACAGCACGTACATGCTGCCGATGCCGGTGATCGACTGCTGGAAGCCGCTGCCGACCGCCGTGCCGCTGCTGGCCGGCGCTGTCGCCTGCACCTGCACCACCTGCACCGGTGAGCTCTCCCACAGCGCCGCCGCCGTCTGGCCGATGCGCGCATCGAAGGCGGCGCGTTCGCTCTCGTTGAGCGCGGCCACGTAGTCGAGCTGGCCAGCCGCCGCCGCGCCCAGCCGCTGCGCCTGCACCGCGCCGCCTGTCTGCGCTGCCGCCGCCTGCACCGCCTGCAGGATGTAGCTGGGTGCTGTGGCATCCTCATCCGAGCGGTAGCGGATGCCGGCTGTTTCGCCAGCGGCCAGCGCTGCGCCGAAGCCCGCCGGGATCTCCACCAGCGCCAGCGTATCGCCGTCCGCCAGCCGCGCCTGCGCTCCGTCTGCCGTCAGCCCGGCGTCATCCAGCCGGCATGCTTCCGCGCCGGCCCCCGGGCACAGCGTCAGCGCGCTGTTGGCCGCGGCGATGCGCGCGCTGAAGGCCTGCGAGGTGGCGCTTTGATCGAGATCGAGCACATCCACGCGGATGGCAGGCCCGCTGCCCGGCCCCTGAAACGCACCGTTGGCCGCCCCCACCGCGACCGAGATCACGATCGGCAGCAGCACCAGATTGACCCAGATGCTGCGGTCGTTGAAGATCAGCCGCAGTTCGTGCATCGCGATATCGAGAATGGCGCGCATGGCCTACCCCTCCAGACGGCGGTTGAACACCACAATCCCCATGACGAAGAAGATCGCGCCGAACACCGTCAGCACGAGCAGGTTCAGGCCGATGTCGGTATCGCCCACCGACAGGCGGCTGAGCGCGTCCACGCCCCAGCGGTTCGGGGTGAGCAGGCCGAGCTGCGCCACCGGCCCCAGCGCCCCTGTCGAGAAGAAGGCGCCGCCCAGCAGGCCGAAGACCATCGAGATCAGCCCGCCGATCACGTTGCCCTGTTCCGGCGTGCGCACCAGCGCGGTCACCAGCGCGCCCAGCCCGCTGGCCGCCAGCGACACCGCCAGGATCACCGCCAGCACCAGCAGCACATTCGTGCCCCAGATGAACTGCACCTGCCCGCTGAGCAGGCTGCCCACCAGCGTGAGGGCCAGCACCAGGATCAGCACCTGCACCACGCAGTTGGCCAGCGTGCCCAGCATCTTGCCGATCAGGATGTGGCTGCGGCGCGTGGGCGTGGTCAGCATGCGCGGCAGTGTGCCGTTGCGCTGTTCCTCCAGCATCGAGATCGCGCTGTTCATCGCGGTGAACATCATGAAGAAGATCGCCTGCGCCGAGCCGAACAGCACCAGCGGATTGAACGTGACCTGATTACCGCTGATCGTCTGCTGTGCGATCGGGATGGCTGGCTCCTGCGCACTGAACGCTGCGCTGAAGTCTGGCGGGAACTCTCCGCGCGCGCTGGCCGCCAGCTGCTGTATGCCGAAGGACGGGTTCTGGCGGGCCGTCTGCACGATCGCGTCGATCGTGGCCGCGACGGTGATGCTGCCGCTGGCGATCGTGTTGGCGATCTGCTCGGTGACACTGCGAAGGATCCCGCCGGAGATGGTCGCGGTCGGGCTGGTGTACACCTCGATCTGCACCGGCGTGATCGTGCTGGCAGCGGAGGTGATGACCAGGCTGCGGCTGAATTCCGGCGGCACGATGATGGCGGCGGCGTACTCCCCGCGATCGACCGCGGCGCGCGCGCTGTCTGCGCTGTCCAGCGCCACGGCATTGGTGAGCGTGAACAGCGCGTTCTCCTCCAGCGCCGCCGGCTGCGCATCCGCGGGCGGCACCAGCGCCGAGGGGAAGGCGTCGCCCAGGCGCAGCAGCTGCCCGCCCTGTTCCACCCCCTCATCCAGATTGACGACCGCGACCGGTATATCGCGCACAGGCACATCCGAGCCGCGGATGGCGCCGCTGAATGCCAGGCCGATGATGGTGGCCAGCGCCAGCGGGGTGACGATCATGATGAGCAGCAGGCTGCGGTCTGTATACGTCAGATACAGGTCCTTCCACGCAATGGCCAGGATTTGTCGCATGATCTCGTGCCCCCGCACGCATTTGGTCCTGTAATCTATTTACGTGCTTCCAGTGTACCGCGTTGTACAGCGGCGCTGGCAGCCAGCCCCGCGCCGATGGTATGGTTGGCACTGCATCCGCACGGGGAGATCATCATGCCGCATCTGTATATCGCCGGGCCGTTGTTCAATACGCACGAACGCTGGTATCTCGAGCAGATCACCGCGCTGGTCGAGGCGGCGGGCTACACCACCTTTCTGCCACACCGCGATGCCGGGCTGGTCTCCAGGGATGCGCCCTTCGACCGCGCGCGCATCTTCCGCACCGATCTGCACGCGCTGGAAATCTGCGATGGCTGCGTCGCGCTGCTGACGGGCGCCGATCACGACTCGGGCACATCGGCGGAGCTGGGCTATCTGTATGCCCGCGGCAAGCCATGTATCGGCATCAGCGATGATCTGCGCTGGACCAACAACCTGATCTGGGGGCTGTGCGGCGAAGGCCAGCATCTCATCCGCGCGATGGACGAGCTGCTGCCGCTGCTGCAGCGCCTGCTGCCGCCGGGCGCGTGAATCTGTGCGCAGCGCTTGAATGGCACGCGCGAATCCGTTAGGCTTGCGCAGGTTCACGCGCACTCAGGGGGTTGGCAATGCTGCAGTTCACCGACACGACGACGATCGACTGGCAGCCGGATACACGTTCGCCGAGCGTTTCGCTCAAGCTGCTCGCCAGCCGTGCGGATCACCCGCATGCCAGCGTGGTGCTGGCCCGCGTCGCCCCGGGCGGGCAGATCCCGCCGCACGCACATGCGCAGGAGACCGAGACCGCCTATGTGCTCGCGGGCGAAGGGGTGATCTACGACGACGAGACCCCGCACCCGCTGCGCGCCGGCATGGCCGTCACCATCCCGGTGGGCACACGCCACCGCGTCGAGAATCCCGGCACTGCGCCGCTCGAACTGCTGGCGATCCACACGCCACCTGTGCGCTGAACCGCCGCGCCATAGTCAGGATGCCCTGGCGGGAGTACACTAGCGCCACTTCGATCGACCAGATCTGCGTGGCGCCTGAGCGCTGCGCAGCGGATGCTGAGCATGAGCGACTCGCCTTCCCCCAGTCCGCAGCCCGCCCCGCACGGTCGCCCCGCGCCGGCGCTGCTGCTGTTCCTGGCTTTCCCCGTCATCGGCCTGGTGATCGCCATCGGCACGATGCTGGCCAGCGGCGGCGCGCCCACGCCGGAAGCGCCGCCCACGCCGCGCCCGGTCACGCTGGCGCAGGTGCCGACGCCGGCCCCGGTCGTCGGCGCGCCCGTGCTCGATTTTGCGCTGCCCCGGCTGGATGACGGCAGCATCGTTCGCCTGTCCGACTACGCCGGGCGCATCGTCTTCCTCAACTTCTGGGCGACGTGGTGCGAGCCGTGCAAGCGTGAGCTGCCTGCGCTGGCGGCCTACAGCGCGGAAAGCGGCGCGGATGGCCCGGTGGTGCTGGCCGTCAACCTGGGCGAAGACGCCGAGACCGTCCGCACCTTTCTGCAGCAGCAGGGCATCACTGGGCTGAATGTACTGTTGGACCAGGACAACACGGCGGCGGATACTTACGCTGTGCAGGCCCTGCCCACGACGTACGTGATCGATGGCGCGGGCAATGTGCGCTATCCGCATTTCGGCGAGATTCGCCGCGAGGACCTGGATGGCTTCACCGCGGCGCTGCAGAGTGCGGCGGGCTAGCCGCTGCCAGCATGACGGTGAGACGACTGCTTTTGCGCGAATCCGCCTGGAATTCGCGTATGCTGAAGTCACGATGGGCGTGAAGATGGCGCTGGCGGGCGCCTTGCCAGATGTGAGCGTGCACCCGTGAAGCACTTTGACCTGGAATGCATCAACTGCCAGACGCGCATCCCGTTTGACCGCAGGATTGCAGGATGCCCGCGCTGTGGCGAGAGTATCCTCGAGGCGCGTTACGACCTGAACGTGCTCGATATCCGCGCGTGGCGCGAACCGGCGCAGCACCGCCCGCACAGCCTGTGGCGCTATCACGACGTGCTGCCTGTGCTGGACGAGCGCAATATCGTCTCGCTGGGCGAGGGCGATACGCCGCTCATCCGCAGCGAGGCGCTGGCGGCGGCGCTGGGCCTGAAGCATCTCTATATCAAGGATGAGCGCCAGGGGCCCACGTCCAGTTTCAAGGACCGGCAGGCCACGGTCGCCATCTCGGCGCTGCGCGAGATCGGCGTGGACGAGCTGGTGGTGGCCAGCACCGGCAATGTCGCCATCGCCTATGCCGCCTACTGCGCGCGCGCCGGCATCCGCCTGTGGGCGTTCTTCCCCAGCCTGACTCCGGACGAGAAGATGCGCGAGGCCGCGCTGTACGGCGCGCAGGTCATCCGCGTGCAGGGCAGCTACGATCAGACCAAGGAGCTGGCCGCCGCCTTCGCCGCCCGGCGCGGCATCTTCCTCGAACGCGGCATCAAGTCGGTCGCCGCGATAGAGGCGATGAAGACCATGGCCTACGAGATCGCCGAGCAGCTTGCCGGCGACACGGCGCTGCCGCAGGCCGCGGACGGGGCCCCCGGCTGGCGCGCCCCCGACTGGTTCATCCAGAGCGTGAGCGGCGGCATGGGCCCGATCGGCGTGGGCAAGGGCTTTCGCGAGCTGCGCCATTTCGGGCTGGTGGGCCGCATGCCGAAGCTGGGCATCGTGCAGTCGGCGGGCTGCGCGCCGATGGTCGCCGCCTTTGAGCGCGGCCAGCGCATCGCCACGCCGGTCGAGGATCCGCGCACGGTGATCGCCACGCTGGCCACCGGCAATCCGGGCCGCGCCTACGAGCTGCTGTTCGACTATGTGCAGGCGCACGGCGGCACATTCGTCAGCGCCAGCGATCAGGAGGCCTTCGAGGCCACGCGTACGCTTGCCCGCAGCGATGGCATCTCTGTCGAGCCGGCCACCGGCGTCACCTTCGCCGGGCTGTTCAAGCTGGCGCGGCAGGGCATCATCCAGCCCGATGAGGTGGTGGTGGTCAACTGCAGCGGGCACACTCTGCCGGTCGAGCTGGAAATCCTCGACGAGCAGTGGCAGCGCCAGTTCGATATCGCCAGCGCGCACGGGCCGGTGCTGCCGCAGGAGCGCCTGATCTCTGCGCTCAGCCAGTTCAGCCAGCACGCGCACCGCATCGTCATCATCGAGGACAACCCGGATGCAGCGCGGCTGATCGAGCGGCTGCTGCTGGCCCGGGGCAGCTACGAGGTGCACATCGCCCAGGAGGGCGCAGACGGGCTGCGGCTGGTCGAAAGCCTGCTGCCTGACCTGGTGCTGACCGACCTGATGATGCCGGGCGTCGATGGCTTCGCTGTGATTGAGCGCATGAAGGCCGATGCCCGCCTGCAGCACATCCCCATCGTCGTGCTGACGGCCAAGGAGCTGAGCGTGCGCGAACGCGCCTGGCTGAGCCAACAGGAAGCGCTGCTGCTGCAGAAGGGCAGCGCGATTGATGATGCGCTGGTCGATACGCTCGTCACGAAGATGACCCGATGACCGACCTGCCGCCGCCGCCGCGCACCATCCTCTACATCGAGGACGATCCCGCCAGCCGCAGCCTGGTCGAGCGCACGCTGCGCTTCGCCGGCTTTCGCGTCGTCACGGCAGAGCGCGGGCTGCAGGGCATCGATCTGGCGCGCGAGTCTCCGCCGGACCTGGTGCTGGTGGATATCAACCTGCCCGACCTGAGCGGGCGCGAAGTCGCCACCATGCTGCGCACCGATCCCCGCTTCGAGCGCCTGCCGATCGTCGCGCTCACCGCGCAGGCCATGACCGAGCAGCGCCAGATGTCGATCGCAGCCGGCATTGACGGCTACCTCACCAAGCCGCTGGATGTCGAACGGCTGCCGCGCCAGCTCGAGTTCTATCTCGGCGGTGGGCATGACCTTCTGGAAAGCTCGCGGATGGGCAGCGCACAGGCCAGCTATGCCCGCGAAGTGGTCACCCGGCTGGAGCGGCGTGTGCGCGAGCTGGAGAAATTCAGCCAGGATCTCACCCGCCTCGACCAGATCAAGGATGCTTTCATCAACATCTCTGCGCACGAACTGCGCACGCCGCTCACGCTGCTCGTCGGCTACAACCGCCTGCTGCTGGAAAACCCCGGCTTCCGTGAGGTGCTGGCCACAGACGAAGGCGCGCAGATGCTGGTGGAAGGCATGTCGCAGTCGATCACGCGCATGCAGGGCATCATCAACGAAATCCTCACCATCAGCCGCATCATCACCAACCGGTTGGAAATCGCCGTCGCGCCGGTCAACCTGGTCGAGATCATCCAGCGCACGATCGACTACTACGCCAGCACCCTGCGCGAGCGCCGGCTGGACCTGAGCACCGATCTGGCGGGCGCGCCCAGCCGGATGATGGCCGATCTCGACCTGCTCGAACTGACGCTGCGCAACGTGGTCGGCAACGCCATCAAGTACACGCCGGACAAGGGCCGCATCAGCATCACCGTCACGGCCCGGCCTGGCCGCAGCCCGGACGACACCACCGTGCAGATCACCGTGCAGGATAGCGGCATCGGCATCCCGCGCGACTCGCTCGATCGCATCTTCGAGCGCTTCAACACCACCAGCGATCCGATGCTGCACTCGACCAGCAAGACCGCCTTCCGCGGCGGCGGCATCGGGCTGGGGCTGGCGGTGGCGCGCGGCGTGATCGAGGCGCATGGCGGCCGCATCTGGGCGGAAAGCCCCGGCTACGATCCGCAGCGCAATCCGGGAAGCACCTTCAACATCGTCCTCCCCCTGGTCGCGAGTTCGAAGAAGGGCGTGAAGGGCGGCTTCACCAGCATCAGCTCGAAGGCCTGACGCGATGCCCGCGCGGACGCGCCTGCCGCTCAATGAGGACCAGCGTGGGATGGCCTCCGCCCTGCTGACGCCGCTGCTGCTGGGCGTCGCGCCGATCTTCGGCAAGCTGGCGATCGATGGCGGCGCTGACCCGTTCAGCGTGGCGGCGCTGCGCACTGCTGCCGCTGCCGGCCTGCTGTGGATCGTGTACGGGCTGTTCTTCCGCCGCTACCTGTACATCTATCCCGCCGGGCTGCTGGGCTGCGTCGTCGTCGGCGCGGTCAACGGCATCGGCTCGCTGTTCTTCTACAGCGGGCTGGGCCGGCTGGATGCCTCGCTGGTGCAGCTGCTCAACGGCAGCTATCTGATCTTCGCGGTGGTGCTGGCGCGGCTTTCCGGTGAGCGGCTGGATGCGCGCACGCTGGCGCGGGTGCTGATGGCGCTGGCCGGGCTGGTGCTCATCACCGGCTTCGGCGCGCAGCAGCTGGACTGGCTGGGCGTCGGTCTGATCCTGGGCAACGCCATCATGTTCGCCGGCACGGTCATCCTCAGCCAGTACGTGATCTACGAGATCCCGTCGCCTACCGCCGCGCTGTACATTCTGACGACCATGGCGGTGCTGGTGCTGGTGGTGTGGGCCGGCGTCGGCCTGCCTGGCGGCGGGCTGTCGCTGGAGGGGGCGCTGCCGGCCATCGCGCTGCTGGGCGTGAGCACGGCGCTGTCGCGGCTGTCGATGTTCGCCAGCGTGCGCGCCTTCGGCAGCCTGCGCACCGCCGTCATCGCCACGCTGGAGATCGTCGTCGCGCTGGTGCTGGCCTTCGCGGTCTTCGGTGACCGGCTGACGCTGGCCCAGACGGCGGGCGGGCTGCTGCTGATGGCCAGCCTGCTGCTGGTGCGCGCTGCCGACCTGCGCCCGCGCAGCCTCAACCTCAATCTGCTGATCGTGCGCGATATGAGCGGGCTGCAGTTTCAGCGCATCGCCTTCCATCGCGCTTTTGGCCGCCCGGAGCACGACAACGAATTTGGCATCATGAGCACGATCACCACGGCGGAGCTGCAGGCCATTCAGAAGATGATGGGCGTGGACGGCGGCCGGGTGAACCCTTTCCCGATCGCCCGACATGGCAGCACGCCCGATGCGCTGACCGCGCTGCTGGACTCACCCCCCACGGAGGCCCCGGATGACGATCGCCCTGACGCGCCCTGACAAGCAGCCGCTGCTGGTGGAACGGCCGGTGATGAACGCCGCCGGCACGCTGGGCTGGGCCGAGGAGCTTCGCCAGCAGTTCGCGCTGGACACGCTGGGCGCGCTGGTGACCAACCCGATCACGCTGGCGCCGCGCCTGCCCGCCGGCGGCACGCGCATCGTCCCGCTCGAGGCGGGGCTGCTGCTGCACACCGGTCTGCCCAACGCGGGCGCGCGCCGCACCGTCGAGCAGCACGAGGCCGCCTGGGGGCGGCTGCCGGTGCCGCTGATCGCGCACGTGGCCGCGGGCGCGCCGGATGAACTGGTGCGGGTGCTCGACCTGCTCGACGGCGTCGATGTGATCGCCGGGATTGAACTGGGCGTGCAGGACGATATTCGCCTGCAGGATGCGATGTCCCTGCTGCGCGCCGCCCAGCGCACGGAGAAGCCGCTGTTGTTCCGGCTGCCCTTCGGTGCCGATGCCGACTTCGCGCGGGCCGCCGCCGATGCTGGCGCTGGCGGGCTGACAGTATGCGCGCCGCCACGGGGCACCGCCCGCGACGGCGCGGGCCGGCTGGTGGCGGGGCGGCTGTATGGCACGTGGGTCTTCCCGCTCACCCTGCGCCTGGTCGGGCAGATCGCGCGGGCGGTGGATGTGCCGGTGGTGGCGGCTGGCGGCATCCACAGCGCGGCGGATGCGCGCACTTTCATCGAGGCGGGCGCGGTTGCCGTGCAGCTGGACTCGCTGCTGTGGGCGCGGCCCGCCGCCGCCGAGCGCATCGCACGGGACCTGGGCGGCCTGCAGGGCACGCAGCCCGCCAGCGCGCAGTAGGGGGCGGGGCCGGCGCTCGATGCTGGCGTTCGTCCATTCGCGCACCGAGCGTCCGCCCCGCGGCTGGCGCATTGCGGGTCACCGACCTGCCGACACCGTGAGGTTGTTCGTCCCGCCTGTTCAGTGGAGAGGCGTCACCCTGCGAGCGGCACACCACCCGCAGGCGCACCCGGCTTACATGGCCGCTGCCTGCAATCTCTGTGGCGCGCTCCACCACGAATTGCGCCCGGACGCCCACCCCTGCAGATGCAGCATCACGGATGAGTGCTTGTCACCTGCGCCACTGGTGAAGAGCGGTCCTTCTACGTCTAGCTCGGTTGCAGCTGCCCTGC
>CAZZJW010000031.1:41937-43272 GCA_964654755.1 uncultured Pleurocapsa sp.
GCGCCACTGGTGAAGAGCGGTCCTTCTACGTCTAGCTCGGTTGCAGCTGCCCTGCCCAGATTTGCCAGGCAAGCAGCGATTTTGCGACCAGGCTCAGGATGATGTAAACACGTTCCCCATACAGGTAGTTCTTCCACGGTCCAATGCCGCGGTACTGCAGCCACATGTTGACCGCGAAGATGTTGAAGAAGATGAACAGCGTCACGATAATGGCATAGACGAAAGCGGGGATTTCAGTGTTGACCGATTGTGCCGCGCCACTGATATACAGCACGATGACGATCCACGGCATGATGCCGGCGATACAGCCATAAACAAACGCTGTCCAATCGGTTTTGGACGTGGTTTGGTTGTGGAGTTCCATCATCAAACCGAACAGATTCATCATCGCATTGATGCTGAACATCAGGATCAGTGTGGATACGTCGTACACTCCGACGAGCATACCGATCAGGACGATCATGAGCGACGAACTCAGCGCATATTCGTACCAGCGGGCCTGGTTGATCTTGCGCTTGAGGTTTTTCACATACCAGTTATACAGCACCGTACCAAGCAGAAAGTGAGCGCCAGCGGAGAGCAGAAGAAACAGCGCGACTGCCGGACCAAACGGGATGCTTGCTGCTGGTTGCAGGTTTTGCTCCAGGCTGAAGCTGTTGCCAGAAATGACAGCGCGAAGATACTGCGTGCTGAGCGTGATGCTGAAGTCTGAACTCAGCGCGATCATCGCGATGCCCTGAATGAGGTGGAATACCCCCATAATCAGATTAAAGCGCCTTAGATTGACAAATACACGATCAGGTGTGTTTGAAGCCACCGCAACGGACATGATTTTGCTTTCTATGCTAAGGAATGTGCACTTACTTTATTCTATATCAGATGGAGCGGGTGTGCAACAGAGCATGAACCCGTGGCGAGAGCACACTGCGCTGGAGAATTGAAGTCGTCACGAGCACATGCCGCACTTTGGGTGTCGAAGCCAAGGGAGGCTGCGTCGTGACTACAGAAGCTATGAGGGTGCATTTGTTCTGTCTGGTGGATGACCGGTTGGGAGCACAGCACAAAGTGCCGCTGGCCAGGCTGTCCCCGAGTGCAGTCGTGACGATTGGGGCGCTGTTCGCGCTCAAAGGCGTCTCTTTCCGGGCGTTCGAGCGCTGTCTGAACAGATGCCTGGCCGGGTGGCCATCATACCAGCCGTGGGAGTGCTGTCCATGAAAGGGGTCTTCGGCCTGATCGCAGTTTCGCTGCTCACCTCCGCCTGTTCGGCATTTGAACCACAGGCTCCCCCCACACCCTCCCTACCGCTCGTGACCGGCCTGCAGGGCACGCAGCCCG
>CAZZJW010000032.1:0-7428 GCA_964654755.1 uncultured Pleurocapsa sp.
CTGTGCCATGGGCCAACCGGACAGGCGGGAGCCGCCCGGGCGCGATGGCAGCGCCTCCTGATAAGCCATTTGTATCTCTCTGCGATCGCTGACGAATAGTCATGCCGACTGGAAGCCAGCGCGAGAAACATAAGAAATGGATGATTTTTTCCAAAATCCGCCCGAGTTCGATATAATCAGTGTGCAACGTGTGCTAACAGACCTGAAACATATATTCCGGACAGAGATGTTCGCGCTCCATTATGTATGAGCTGCGTTCTGCGGGATGATGTTTCCATCCGCAAGTTGTCCCTACAGGATAACTTGCAGGGGGATCGTGTAGCACACGCCCAAAGCCAGCATCTCCCGGCGGAGTTACAGTTTGCGCCGGGGTGCGCCTGAAAGGAGGCTGGAACACCACATAGTGTCTCGTCGCGGCATTAAGTTCGTCAGTATTGCAGGACCTGTATCTATCAGTGATGTGAGGGAAAAATGAAGAAGCGTTTGGCGCTGCTAGTTCCCGCCGCCGCCGCCATGATGGTGGTGATGGCGCCGGTTGCCGCCCAGGAAGGCCGGTTCGCTGGCCAGACCGTGATCGTGACCACGCAGACCGGTTCCGCCATCGGTGGCCCGGTGGAAACCTACCGCGCGCAGTGGGAAGCTGAGACCGGCGGCAAGGTCGAGCTGCAGGCGTTCGCGTTCGGTGACCTGTACGAGCGCATCATCACCGCGCTGCGCAACGGCACCGGCGAATTCGACATGATGATCTACGCCTCGGACTGGTCCGGCGACATCATGGGCGGCGGCTATGTGCTGCCCATCCCGGACGACATCAAGGAGCGCGTGGACTGGGAAGACATTCTGCCGCTGTACCGCGAGCGCATCGCCAACTGGGCCGGCACGACCTATGCGCTGCCCTTCGACGGCGACAGCCACATGATGTACTACCGCAGCGACCTGGTCAGCCCGGAGTCCCAGTATGCTGCCGACTTCGAAGCGCAGTTCGGCTACCCGCTGGCTGAGCCGCAGACGTGGAATCAGTACCGCGATATCGCCAGCTTCTTCCACAACAGCGAAGTTGACACGGCTGGTGTGACGGCCCCGATCTACGGCGTGGTGGAAGCGCAGCGCCGTGACGCGCAGAGCTACTGGTTCCTGATGAGCCGCGCCGCTGGCTATGCCCGCCTGCCTGGCGATCCGTGCTTCTACTTCAGCTGCACGGCTGAGGACCCGATGACCCCGCGCATCAACAACCCCGGCTGGGTGCGCGCGCTGCAGGACTGGGTTGACATTCAGGCGTATGGTGCGCCGGACATGATCAACATGGACGTGACCAACGTGCGCGCGGTCTTCCCGGCTGGCCAGGCGGTCTTCGGCCTCGACTGGGGCGATGTCGGCCCGATCACGGTTGATCCGAACGTCTCGGTCGTCAACGGCCTCACCGGCTTCGGCGTGATGCCCGGTGGCGATCAGTACTGGGACTACAACACCGGTGAGTGGGTGACGCCGGAGAGCGGCGTGAACCAGGCGCCGTTCATCGCCTTCGGTGGCTGGGTCATCTCGGTGGCGGCGGACAGCGATGTCTCCGAGGCCGCGCTCGACTTCGCCGCCTTCATGGCTGGCAAGGACCTGGCCGGCACGCTGGCCACCACCGGCGGCACGGGCGTCAACCCGCTGCGCCAGAGCCAGTTCGACAACCTCGAGCTGTGGACCAACGCCGGCTTCAGCGAAGCTTCCGCCACGGACTACCTCGATGCGGTGCTGAGCACGATCAATCACCCGAACGCGACGCTGGACCTGCGTATCCCCGGCGCGGCGGAGTACTTCCAGGGCCTGGACTTCGAAGTTGCGCGCGCCCTGAGTGGTGAAATCAGCCCGCAGGAAGCGCTGGACAACGCTGCTGCCAAGTGGAACGAGATCACCGATCGTTACGGCCGCGACGCTCAGCTCGCTTCGTATCTGGCTTCGCTCGGTCTGTAATCGGACCCCCATCTGTCCTCCGGCGTGGTGAAGGCTGCCCGCCGGAGGGCTGGCCGGGCGTGTGGGGCAGGGCTGCCCTGCGCGCCCGGTCAGCGGTATGAATGGCGCTCATGCATTTGTGCCGGCTTCCTCAGAATTCTCCTGCGCGATTTCTATCATTCTGTCTCCCAGGGATAGACCTTTGGCCTCAGCGACCGTCCCCTCTCCAGAATTGAAGCCGATCAAGCCGCTGCCGGAAGATACCGGGTACTCGGGGACGACATTCCCTGAGGACCGCCTTGTCAAGCGGATTTTTCTTTCGCCGACGGTCATTCTGCTGCTCATCTTCTCAATCGTCCCGCTGATCTGGTCGCTTGGGATCAGCTTCACCGATGTGCGTGGCTCGGATGCCGATATCGCCAATCAGGCGCAGGTGAGCGGCGAAGCTGTGCAGGCCTCCGGCTTCCTCGGCCTGGGCTTCGATGTCACGGTCAACAACTACCTGCGCATGCTCAGCGACGAGCGCTTCCAGATCAGCCTGCGCAACACGCTGTTCTACGTGTTCGTCGGTGTGACGATCCAGTATGTGGTGGGCTTCTTCATCGCCATTGTGCTGAACAAAAAATTCAGAGGCCGCTGGTTTTTCCAGACGGTGTTTCTGCTGCCGATGATGATTACGCCGGTGGCGGCGGGTTACCTGGGGCGCATGATGTTCGATCCCAGCATCGCCCCGCTGGCGCAGCTCATTCGCACGATCGGGGATGGCGTGGGCAACCTGATCGGCCAGGATGTGAACGTGGTCGTGCCATGGCTGACGCAGGGTTCCTGGGCCCCGTGGACGATCATCCTGATCGACAGCTGGCAGTGGATCCCATTCATGATGATGATCCTGCTGGCGGGCATGCAGGCCATTCCTGAGGAAATCTACGAGGCGGGGCGCGTCGATGGCGCGACCGGCTGGAATCTGTTCTGGCGCATCACCTTTCCGCTGATGCTGCCGGTTTCCACGACGATCATCCTCATTCGCGGCCTGGAGATGTTCAAGATCGTCGATATCGTGCGCGTCGCCACGGGTGGCGGCCCCGGCTCTGCCACCGAGTCCGTGGTGATGTACATCGGCACGGTGGCGCTTGAGTTTCAGGACTACAGCTATGCGGCGGCGATCAGCTACGTTGTGCTGATCATGGTGATCGTGTTCGCCACGCTGCTGCTGGGCGGCGCACGCCGTCTTTCGCGCTGGCAGACGGGCAGCTAAAGGGAGCGCAACAGATTATGACCGCAGCCACCACCCGCTATCCTGCCGCCGGCAGCACCCGGCGCGCACGGCGCTTCCACTTCTCGTGGAACATGACATTCCGCTATCTGTTCCTGATCCTGTGGATGTTCATCGTGCTGTTTCCGGTCTACTGGCTGGTGACGACCTCGTTCAAGCGCCCGCTGGATGTCAACCGCGTGCCACGCTACGTGCCGTTCGTGGATTATCAGCCGATCACCGATCACTGGAACTTCGTGCTGGTGACCCAGTCAGATCAGACCAGCCGGCACTTCCGCAACAGCCTGATCGCGGCGACCGGCTCGGCGATTGCTGCCACGCTGATCGGCACGCTGGCGGGCTATGCGCTCTCGCGTTTTCACTACTACTTCAAGCCATTGAAGTGGAAAAACGAAAACATCGCGTTCTGGATCATCTCGCAGCGCTTCTTGCCGCCTGCCGTGCTGATCGTACCCTTCCTGCTGATCTACAGCCGATTAGGGCTGACGGACACGCATTTTGGGCTGGCGCTGGCCTATACCGTGTTCAACATCCCCTTCGCGGTATGGATCATGCGCGACAATTTCAACACCATTCCGATCGAGCTGGAAGACTCCGCGCGCGTGGATGGCGCCTCGCGCATGCAGACGTTCTTCCGCATCGTGCTGCCGCTGGCGCTTCCGGCGCTGTTTGCGACGGGAATCTTCTCGTTCATATTCTCGTGGAATGAGTACCTGTTCGCCTTTATGCTGACGGCGTTCAATGCCATCACCATGCCCATCTACATTGCCGGGCAGAACAATACGCGCGGCGTGGAATGGTGGTACATGTCGATCCTGACCCTGATCGCTGCGCTGCCTGTGGTGCTGGTGGCGTTCCCGTTCACGCGGTATATCTCGCGCGCGCTGATGGCGGGAGCGCTTAAGGGCTAGCGGCGGGCTGCGCTGCAAACCACGCAAAAACGCGCGGGGGTGTGCTCAACCGATCGGAGCACACCCCCGCGTTTGTATTTCCGCAGGCCGCGCTGCGCGTCACACGCCCAGTCGGTTGAGCGCCAGCACGTCCATCGATGCCTCGCTGGTGACCGTCTGGCGGCCAGGCAGCGGCAGAATGCGCCGGTGGATGGCATCCAGAATCCAGTCCTTCTGCGGGAAGAAGTCCTTCTCCATTTCGACGGGTGGGGTGATCCAGTTGCGCGCACCGATCACCACGACTGGCGCATCCAGATCGTCGAACGCGAGCTGCTGGATGTTGGAGGCCATGGTGTGCAGGAAGGAGCCGCGCTCGCAGGCATCGGAGGCCAGTACGCAGCGTCCGGTCTTGCGCACCGATTGCAGGATGCGCGTGTAGTTGAGCGGGTTGATGAAACGCGCGTCGATCACCTCTGCTGACAGGCCGTACGTCTGCTGCAGCTCGTTGGCGGCCTCCAGTGCGCGATAGAGCGTGGCGCCGATGGTGACGATGGTGAGGTCGCTGCCTTCGCGGCGCACGGCCGGCTCGCCCATCTCGACTTCGTAGTAGCCGGTGGGCACGCCGCCGGGGACGAGCGTCTCCGGCTCGGGATAGAGCCGCTGGCTCTCGAAGAACACGACCGGATCCGTGCCACGCAGCGCCAGGTTGAGCATGCCCTTGGCATCGTAGGCGGTGGCCGGGAACATCACCTTCAGGCCGGGGATGTGCGCGACCAGCGATGTCCAGTCCTGCGAGTGCTGCGCGCCGTAGCGTGCGCCCACCGAGACGCGCAGCACCAGCGGCATGCGCAGCACATTGGCGGACATCGACTGCCATTTCGCCATCTGGTTGAAGATCTCGTCTCCGGCGCGGCCCATGAAATCGCAGTACATCAGTTCGACCACGGCGCGGCCCCCGGCCAGCGCGTAGCCCACACCTGAGCCGACGATCGCGCCCTCCGAGATCGACGAGTTGAACAGACGGTGGTAGGGCAGCGCCTCGGTCAGCCCGCGGTAGGCGCCAAACGCGCCGCCCCAGTCGCGATTCTCCTCACCGTACGCGATCATGGTTGGGTCTTCGTAGAAGCGGTGGATCATCGCTTCGAAGATCGCTTCGGCGTAGGTGACGGTCTTGAGGCGTGGCAGCGGCTTGCCGTCCTCGAGGCCGAATCGCGCCTTCTCCTGTGTGGCCTTGAGGCGGGTTTCGCCGAGCGGGAGCAGCGTCTCCGGGGTGCCCTCGGCCAGCCGATCCTCCATGCCATTGGAGAACATCATGCCGCTGATGGTCTGCGGCGGGATTCGCGGTGAGGTTTCGACAGACGTGGCCACCTTGAAGACGTTCAGCAGTCGTTCCTCGATGACGTGCTGCGTCTGCGCCAGGGTAGCCTCGTCTGCGTGCTGATTGCCCAGCAGATATCCACGGTAAGCTGCCAGCGAGTCCATCGCGCGCCATTCGTCGACTTCGGACTTGTCGCGGTAGGACGAGGCATCCGATGGAGAATGCCCGACGAAGCGGTAGGTGATGACATCGAGCAGCACCGGCCCGCGTCCTTCGAGCAGCACCTGCTTCTTGCGCGCGGTGGCATCGGCGACTGCCAGCGGATTGAGGCCGTCGACGCGCTCGGCATGCATCGCTTCGGGGTTGATGCCCAGGCCGGCGCGCGCCAGCAGGCCGATGCCCATGGTCTCGCCGACGGGCTGGCCGCCCATACCGTAGAAGTTGTTCATGAAGTTGAACAGCATCGGCGGGGCGCCACCCAGATCGGCATCCCACAGCGAGCGATACTGGTCCATCGCCGCCAGCGTCATCGCTTCCCACACCGGGCCGCAGCCGAGCGCGGAGTCGCCGATGTTGGCGATGACGATGCCGGGCCGGCGGTTGATGCGCTTGTAGAGCGCCATGCCGACGGCGATATCGGCGGATGCGCCGACGATGGCGTTGTTGGGCATGACGCCGAAGGGCGGGAAGAAGGTGTGCATCGAGCCGCCCATGCCCTTGTTGAAACCGTTTGCGCGCCCGAAGATCTCGGCCATGGTGCCGTAGATCAGGTAGTTGATGGCGAGATCGCGCACGGTGTCGCGGTGCGGCAGCGCCTCGACCACGCGCAGTGGCGCGCCGCCCATGTAGCTCTCCATCACCTGCAGCAGCGCAGCATCATCCAGCTTGCGGATGGCTGACAGCCCCTTGGCGAGGATTTCGCCGTGACTGCGGTGCGAGCCCAGGATGAAGTCGTCCGGTGTGAGGTGATAGGCCTGGCCGACGGCGGCGGCTTCCTGACCGACGGACAGATGCGCTGGGCCGTCGTGGCGGTAGGGGACGCCCTTATACTGGCTCTGCTGCTTGACCTGATCCAGCAGCGACTCGAATTCGCGAATGACGACCATGTCGTGGAAGATTCCGTGCAGCCCGTCACGCCCGTAGAGCTGCGCCTCGTGCTGCGCATCTGGCTGATAGGCGTTGAGGGGGATCTCCGGGCTGATGATGCGCCCCGGCTGGCGAATGCCGGCGGGGTGGATGGGAATGGACTTTGGCACGACGACACTCCTGTGTGTGCGTTAGCGGGTGATGATGGACAGATCGAGTTGAGCGACAGCGCGGGTGAGCGCCTGCAGGAAGCGCGCGCCCGGGGCGCCGTCCACAACCTGGTGATTGATGGTGAGCGACAGGCAGATCTGCGGGATGAAGTCGATCCCGTCGGCGGTCTCGACCGGGCGCGGGGTGATCGTGCCCACGCCGAGAATGCCGACCTGCGGCGCATTCAGCACGGGGGTGAAGCTATCGATGCCGAGGCTGCCGAGGTTGGTGACGGTGAACGTGCCGCCGCTGAGCGCGTCCGGGTGGATCGAGCCGTCCTGGCAGGCCGCCGCCAGCCGGTGCGCTTCTGCCGCCAGCGCGGGCAGCGTGCGGGTGTGCGCATCGCGGATGACGGGCACGAGCAGGCCGCGCTCGGTATCGACTGCCATGCCCAGATGTACCGCCGCGTGGCGGTGCATGGCGTCGTCGATGAGCAGCGTGTTGAGCGCGGGGAAGGCGGGCAGCGTGCGCGCCACCGCGTACAGCAGCAGATCGTTGATGGTGACATCGCGCAGGCCCAGTTCTGCGGGCAGCGTCTTCATGCGCGTGCGCAGCGCACGCAGCGCGCGGGCATCGGCCCAGCTGGTCATGGTGAGCTGCGCTGTGGTCTGCAGTGATGCGAGCATGCGCGAGGCGATCACCCGGCGCGCACCACGCAGCGGGACGATCTCGACGCCCTCGCTGGCGGCGGGGGCAGGAGCAGCGGGCGCGGG
>CAZZJW010000032.1:7528-42344 GCA_964654755.1 uncultured Pleurocapsa sp.
GGAGCAGCGGGCGCGGGCTCGGGCCGGGCTGCAGGCGTGAGGTCTCTGGAGGTGATGCGCCGTCCGCTTTGCGCGGCATCCTGAGGAAGCTGAAACTCGCCGCCCGCCAGCATCGCCCGTGCGACCGGCGAGAGTTTGGGCGCGCTGGCCTGAGCCGCCTGCACATCACGTTCGATCACACGCCCGCCTGGACCACTGCCGGTGAGCGCGGCGGCGTCGATCTGTGAGCGGGCGGCCAGCTTGCGCGCACGCGGCGATACCCCCGGGCGCACCTCGTCTGCGGCGGGGGCCGGTACAGCGGCTGGCTGCACGCTGGTCGGCTGCGTCTGCGGCTCTGGCTGGGCGGCTGCAGCGGGCTGGGCCGCCGAGGGCTGCGGCGCTGGCAGCGCTTCGCCCGGTTCGCCGACGGCGGCGATATCGACCAGGATCGGGATGACATCGCCTTCGCTGTAGAGCAGCTTCAGGATCGTGCCGGCGGCGCTGCTTTCAACTTCCATCGTGGTCTTGTCGGTCTCGACTTCGCACAATGGTTCGCCGACCGCGATGCTGTCGCCGACAGCCTTGTGCCAGCGTACGAGGATGGTGCTTTCCACGGTGTTGCCCAACTGAGGCAACCGGACCATGACTGCCATGCCAACTCCCTGGATGATTTGCGGAAGCGTCTGCTGCGCCCCTTGATTAGCCATGAGTCTACCATCAGGAGGTTGTGCGATGCGACACCATTTCCTGTTCACTTATGGACCATGACGGCGGTGTACCCGTGCCTTCACCGGCACGGCGGAGTATAGTTGTGCCGGTGCGCCCTGGTGGTGGATGCTGGGGCGTGATTGCGCCAGGCGGCTATCGCGAGGGATGATGGCGCGGCGCGGAAGAGGAGCATGCTGGTGATGAGCACTTTTGAAGTGACTGCATTTGGCGAGACCATGCTTCGTCTGAGCGTGCCCTCCGGCGAGCGGCTGGATGCGGCGCGGACGCTCGCGGTGGAGGTGGCCGGCGCTGAGGGGAACGTCATGGCGGCGCTGGCGCGGCTGGGCCGGCGCTGTGCCTACGTCTCTGCGCTGCCGGACTCGGCGACGGGCCGGCTGGCGGCCAACGCGCTGCGCGAGACCGGCATGGATATTTCCGGCATGTGCTGGCGCGAGGCCGGTCGTATCGGGCTGTACTTCGTCGAGTTCGCTGCCCTGCCGCGCGCGACACAGGTGGTCTACGATCGCGCGGGGTCGTGCGCGGCGGCGCTGACCGCGGACGATCTGCCGTGGTCCACGCTGCTGGACGCGCGCGTGCTGCACGTGACGGGCATCACCGCTGCGCTTTCCGGGGCGCTGACCGACGCGGCGCTGCAGGCGAAGCAGCGCGCGGCAGCGGCGGGCGTTGCCTTTAGCTTTGATGTCAACTATCGCTCACGCCTGTGGTCTGCGGAACAGGCGCGGCCTGTCGTGCAGGCGTTGGCACAGGGCGCGGACATCCTGTTCTGCAAGGAAGCGGATGCCCACCTGCTGTTTGACTGCCGTGGCGAGAGCGAAGCGGTGCTGGCAGAGCTGGCGGAGCGCACCGGCGCGCGCCAGGTGGTGATGACCGTGGGTGAGCGCGGGGTGTTCGGCTGGCGACCCGGTGAGGTGCTGCATGCGCCGGCCCGCCCGGTGACGATCATCGACCGGATTGGCGCGGGCGATGCGCTGGCCGCCGGGGTGCTGGATGGCTGGCTGCAGGGCAGCCTGGCGCGGGGGCTGGAGATGGGGACGGTGTTGGCCGCGCTGATGCTGAGCCAGCATGGCGACATGCTGCGCACGACGCGCGCGGAGGCCGAAGGCCTGCTGAAGGCGGGTGGGGCGCTGATCCAGCGCTAGTTCTCGGCTATAATGACGCGGTCATTTGCTGAGAGCCTGACCGCTGATGGAATCTGTCAATCTGCTGCTGACCCTGGCGCTGCTGGTGTGCGTCGGCGCGATCGTGTATGCCGCCAACCTTGATGCGCTGGGCGGCGAAGGGCCGCGCCGTTCGCGGCCACTGCTGTATGCGCTGCTGGCCGGGCTGGTGCTGTACGCCTTTCTGCTGTTCGAGGCGGCATTTCCGGGGCCGCTGCAGCCAGCTATCTCGGCAGATGCCGGGCCAGTCGATCGAGGCGCCGCCCTGCTGTGCGCGCTGCTCACGGTGCTGACCGCCGTGACCGGCCTGCTGCTGCTGCGCAGCCCGCGCGCGGGCGTGCTGCTGGCCCGTGTGCTGCACCGCACCGGCTTTGACCCGCACGCTCCGGTGCATATCGTCGCGATCGTGCTCTCGCTTTCGCTGCTGGTATATACGCTTTCCGGGCTGGCGCTGAGCGGCGGCCTGCAGGGCATGGCGCAGCAGATCGAGCAGAGCGGCGGTGTCGGCATAGGTGAGACGCTGCTCAACCAACTGTTGTGGCTGCTGGTGGCGCTGCTGGGCGTGGGCCTGTTCATCCGCCGGACGCCGGCACAGACGGCAGAGCGCCTGGGGCTGCGCTGGCCGACCGCAGGGGATGTCGCGCGCGGCCTGGGCGCCGGGCTGGGCATGGTGCTGGTGGTGTTCGCGTTCACCGCACTGTGGGCGGCGCTGGTGACCCCGGAACAGCTTGCGCAGCAGACGGCGGCCAGCCAGATGCTGGCGCGCTCGTTCGATACCGTGCCGGCGGCATTTGTGCTGAGCCTAGCCGTGGCGGTGGGCGAGGAAGTGTTCTTTCGCGGGGCGCTGCAGCCGGTGTTCGGGATCGGGCTGACCACGGTGTTCTTCGCGCTGCTGCACACGCAGTACACGCTCACCCCGGCGACGCTCGGCATCGTGCTGGTGTCGCTGGTGCTGGGCGTGCTTCGCCAGCGCCGGGGCACGGTGCCGGCCATTCTGGCGCACTTCATCTATAATTTCGTTCAGCTCGTCCTGGCTATTCTGGCCGCGTCAGTGCTGGGGGCTGCATGAACCATCGCGCACTGCTGTTGCTGCTGCTGCTCCTCGTGCCGCTGGCCGGGACGACGGCGCAGGCTCCGATCACCGATACGCCGCTGCCGACCGCGACGGCGTTCATCTATACGCTCACGCCGGTGCCCATGGCGCCCACGCTCAGGCCGCGCCCAAGCGCGACGCCCATCCCGCCCACGCTCACGCCGACGATCACGCTGACGCCGTCTCCGACTGTTGTGATAGAGGGCGTGCTGCTGGGGGCGCTTGCGGAGCCGGTCTTTCCGGCTGGCTTGCGACTGCGCGTCGATCTGATGGGTGAGGCGGTGCTGCTGCAGGAGGTGCGGCTGGAGCTGAGTGTGCCCGGCCGTCCGCCGATCGTGCTGTTTCCGACGCTGGAGGAACTGACTCCGGACCCCAACATCCGGGCGATCGAGTATGTGTGGCTGGCGCCGGAGGACGATCTGCCGCCGATCTTCAGCGTCATCAGCTATCGGTGGACGCTCTCGTTCTCGGATGGCTCTGCCGGACTGGTTTCCGGGCAGGTGATGTTCACCGATCCGGCCATCGCCTGGACGTTCAGCCAAGGTGCAGAAGGCGGCCTGACTTTCGTCACGGCGGACCGCCAACGCCCGGCACTGCTGCGCGCGCTGGGCCCGGTTTACGAGCGGGTGGCAAGTCTCGGCGGAGGAAACCGGCCTGAGGCGCGCTACATCATCTTTGACGATGCGCTCGCGCCGGAATGCGCCGTGCTGGAGAACACGCTGCTGCTGGATATGACGCGCTGCATGCCGGGCACCCCCGCGGCGGCCTATCAGGGCGGCGGATTCGTCGAACTGCGCGAGGGGCCGGGGCTGGAGGTGGAAGTGACGCGCGATCTGCTGCGCCGCGCCCTTGGGCGGCAGTGGGCGCGCAGCGATGTCTCTGCGTGGTGGCCGGAGGCGCTCGCACGCTGGTACGCGCCGGAACTCTCGCGTGATGCTCTGCAGACCAGCCGTGATGCGCTGCGCGCGGGCCTGCGCTTCAGCGCGGCGGAGATGCGCACCCGGCCTGAGGATGTCACCGCCCGGCAGCGCTGGGACGCGCAGGCCTATGGGATGGTGCTGATGCTGCTGAGCATGCGCGGCGCTGCCGACCTGGAGGCCGCTGCAGCGGAGGTGGGCCGCGTGCCGCTCGACGAGGCGCTGATGCAGCGCTACGGGTTGACGGAAACGGCACTGGTGGACGCCTGGGCGCGCTGGGTATTCACCAGCGAAGCGGCGGAGGTGTACCGCTTCACGCCCTACCTGCCCCCCACGGGCACGCACACCCCGACGCGCACGCATACGCTGACGGCCACGCCCAGCGATACGCCGGGGCCCACGCGCACGCCCAGCCCGACGTTCACCCGGCGGGTGGCGACGGTCACGCGTACCCCTTCGCCAGAGCCGGGACTGCCGACCAACACCCCGCGTTCGATGGCCGAGATCGGCACACAGGCGACGCCTGTGCCTATTGCGTCGGAAAGTCCGCTGGACGGGCCGGCGGGCGTGCTGGGATTCGCTGTGCTGATCCTGGCGATCGCCGCCCTGATCGTGATCTTCCTGATGACGGGCCGGCGCCCGAAGACGCCGCCGAAGCCCGCAGCCGCGCCGCCACCTGTGGCGCCGGAGACGACCACCCAGGCGGAGGAGCCTGCAAAGCCCAATGATTGATCTGTACGCACTCTCTCAGGATGCCCTTGCGGAACTGCTGCAGCAGTGGGGCGAGCCACGTTTTCGCGCGCGCCAGGTGTGGGAGTGGCTGTACACGCGGCGGGTGAGCGCGTTCGAGCACATGACCAATCTGCCGGCAGGCCTGCGCGCCCGGCTGGCGGCGGAGACGCGCCTGGGCAGCCTGGAGCTGGCAGCGGAGCAGGAAAGTACCGACGGTACGGTCAAGCGGCTGTATCGCCTGCATGACGGCCAGCTGATCGAGTCGGTGCTGATGGAGTACGACGATGAGCGGCGCACGGCCTGCATCTCCACGCAGGCGGGCTGCGCGATGGGCTGCGTGTTCTGCGCCACCGGACAGATGGGATTCGCCCGGCATCTGACGGCTGCGGAGATCTTCGAGCAGGCGCTGTACTTTGCGCGCGATCTGGAAGCGCGCGGCGAGCGGCTGAGCAATGTCGTGCTGATGGGCATGGGCGAGCCGTTCCACAACTACGACGCCTCGCTGGAGGCCGTGCGCCGGCTGATGCAGGATCTGGGCATTGGCGCGCGCCACATCACCATCTCGACGGTGGGGCTGGTCCCGATGATCCGTCGCTTCGCCGAGGAGGGGCTGCAGGTGAAACTGGCCGTCAGCCTGCACGCCGCGACGGATGAGGAGCGCAGCGCGCTGCTGCCAGTCAACCGCCGCTACCCGCTGCGCGAGCTGATCGCAGCATGCCACGAATACGTGCGCGCCAGCGGGCGGCGCATGACCTTCGAGTGGACGCTGATCCACGGGCAGAACGACACGCCGGGGCAGGCGCACGCGCTGGGGCGGCTGCTGCACGGGCTGCACTGCCATGTCAACGTCATCCCGCTCAATCCCACCGAGGGGTTCGCTGGCGGGCCGAGCGCCACGGGGCGCATCGAGCAGTTCATCAGCATTCTGGCGGGCTACGATGTGCCAGCGACGGTGCGCGTGCGCCGGGGAATCGATATCGATGCCGGCTGTGGCCAGCTCAGGTCTGCGGTGCTGCGGCGGGGGCGCGCCTCACAGGATGCGCTGGCCGAACAGGCTGGCGGCCAGCTCGACGGCGACGCTGGCAGTGCGGTTGCGCTCGTCGAGGATGGGGTTGACCTCGACGATATCGAGTGAGCGCACGCGGCCATCGTCGGAGAGCATCTCCATCAGCAGGTGGGCTTCGCGGTAGGTGAGGCCGCCCGGAACCGGCGTGCCCACGCCGCTGGCGACCTGCGGATCGAGCGAGTCCATATCGAGGCTGACGTGTATTGCATCACAGTCGGCGAAGTGCGCCAGCACCTGAGCCACCGTCTCGGCCATGCCGTGCTCGTCGACATCGCGCATGGTGCGCACGAAGATGCCGCTGGCGCGCAGGGCCGCCTTCTCCTCGATGTCCAGATCACGGATGCCGATCATCGCCGTCTGCTGTTCGCGCAGCAGCACGCTGCCGACGCGCAGCGGGGGCGGGCAGCGCCCCATCAGCGCCGCCAGCACCATGCCATGCACGTTGCCGGAAGGCGTGGTATAGGGCGTGTTGAAATCACCATGCGCGTCCACCCACAGCACGCCGAGACGGGGGTGCGTTTCCGCCGCCGCGGCGATGGTGCCCAGCGACACGCTGTGATCTCCGCCGAGGAAGATCAGCAGCTCACCCTGAGACATGGCGGCACTGGCCCGGCGGTAGACCTCGCTGCACACGCTGGCGATGGTGTGGGCGTTGTGGGCAAGGCCATCGACGGGGTCATCGTCGACTTCCTCGACCACCGGGGCGTACACGTTGCCCCCGTCGCTGACGGTGTAGCCCAGGCTCTCCAGCCGGCTCTGCAGCCCGGCGTAGCGGATGGCGCTGGGGCCCATGTCGACGCCGCGCCGCGTCTGGCCCAGATCCATCGGGACGCCGAACACGCGCACAGGTGCAGAAATCAGCGGCATGGGTGCAGTCCTTCCGGCATTCGGGGGCGTGGCTAGCCGGACAGCCGCGCCAGCCGCTGCCCGATGAAGACGAGGATGATGCTGAGGGTATAAAGGGCCAGCAGTGGGCCCATCACCAGCATCATGTTGATCGGGTCCACGGTCGGCGTGATGAGCGCAGCGGCCACCGCGCTGCCGACCACCGCGACGCGCCAGTTGCGAATGAGCGCGCGCGGCGTGACCACGCCCAGCAGCGACAGGATGAAGAAGATCAGCGGCGTTTCAAACGCGACCCCCATCCAGAACAGCAGCGCGGTGACGAAGCCCAGATAGCGATCGGCCGTCCACTGGGCGATGAACAGCTCTGGCATGAAGTTGTTGAAGAAGCCGATGGCCGGCGGGATGAGGATCGCCCAGGTGAAGAGCACGCCGAGCAGAAACAGCAGAAAGATGGCGGGCAGGGCGCTGAGGATGATCCGCCGTTCGCGGGTGGTGAGGCCGGGAATGATGAACATCAGCAGCTGATAGGTGATCACCGGGATCGCCAGGATGCCGCCGATCAGCAGCGCGACGCGAAACACCGCTACGATGGAGTCTGTGGGGCCGAGCGCGATGAACTGATTGGCGCCATAGGGCCGCTTGAGAAACTCCAGGACCGGGCCAGCGGTGAGCACGCCCACGCCGAAACCGAGCGCCAGGGCAACCGCCGCCTTGAACGCGCGCGAGCGCAGCTCGTTTAAATGATCAAGCAGACTCATGCGCAGTTCGCTGCCGCTGTCCTGTGGGGGCGGCGGAGCGGCAGGCTGGGGGAGCGCGGGTTTGCTTGAATTGGGACGCATAGGCTACTCTGAGGGTTTGGCCGAGCTCAGTTCAATGATCGCATCTGGCGCATCGGCGATCGCGCCGAGCACGCCGTTGATGAAGGCTGGGGAGCTGTCTCCGCCGAAGAGCTTGGCGAGTTCAACCGCTTCGTCGATGGCCGCGCCAACGGGCGTGCGCTGACTGACGGCAAACTCAAAGATCGCCAGGCGCAGGATGTTGCGGTCGATCACGGCGATCTGATCGAGCGGGAATTCCGGGGCGAAGCGGCTGATCACGCGGTCGATGTCGGGCTGCGTCTCGCTGATGCCCTGCACGACTTCGCTGACATAGCGGGCGATTCTTGAGATCGGCTGGCGCTCCTCGAGGTGGCGTGCCATGATCGCCAGCGGATAGTGACGGGCGGCATCCGCCTCATACAGGACTTGCAGGACGAGGCGCCGGGCCATGCTGCGTTCGTCGCTGGCTGGCACGTCAGTGATGTCAAAATCCTCGGGATCAAGATTGGGTGTGCGCTGAAGCATGGGTCATCACTCACGATCTGACTGGGGAAGTGTAGCGCATGGCGCGTGCTTTTCCTACGGTGCGCCAGCACGAGGATCGCTGGCCGCAGCGGGCAGTGCGGGCGCTTCAGGCGGTGCACGCCTGGGGGCGGGAATGGCAGCGGGCGGCAGTTCGACGAAGAAGCGGCTGTACCAGGCATTGAGCGACGCGCAGAATTCCGCGCTGATGAGGAAGATCGACGCGATGATGAAGGCCCAGAACAGCAGCACGATGCCGGTGGCCAGCGTGCCGTACACGAACTGATAGTTGGCGATGTTGGTGAGATACCAGCTGAAGGCCGCCTTCGCCAGCTCCCAGCCGATGGCCCCGAACAGCGCCGCCGGCCACACCGCATCCCAGTGTACGCGCCGGGCGGGCACATAGCGAAACAGCATGGCGAAGATCACCAGGTTCAGGCCGATGGGCAGCGCCAGGATGCTGATGTTCACCCAGAAGCTGCTGGTGAGCAGCACCGAGGAGATCAGGCGCAGCACGGCGGAGATCACAAACGACAGCGCCAGAAGCGTCAGCAATACCACCGCCATGACGACTGCGGTCAGCCGCTGCCGCCAGATGCTGCGGGCGGGCGCCTCGAAGATGCCGTCGAGGGCGCTGGTGATTCCGGCGAATAACCCCAGCCCGGCCCAGCCCAGGCCGAGGAGCGCGATCAGCGTGAAGGAGGGGCTTTGTTCGAGTGCCTGCTGCACGTTCAATTCGATTGTGCTCAGCACATCGGTGGCGTTCGGAGGCAGCAGTGCAGACAGGCCAAGCGAGACCTGCTGCTGCGCCAGTGCCGGGCCGATCAGCCGGCTGACGCCGATGGTGATCAGCAGCGTGAGCGGGAATAACGAGAATATGGCATAGTAGGCGAGGGCGCTGGCCTGCTGGCCGCCGTAGCGGGTAAAGCGCTGCACGGCCTGCCACAGCACGGGCGGAAGCGCCTGCGCAGCCGGGCTGAGGCTGCTCCACCAGCGCAGAAACCGCGCGCGCGGCGGCGCAAGCCGGCGTCTGATCGTGATCGCGAGCGCCTGCCACCATGGGTTGCTCATGCTTTCCCTCGATTGTTAAAGACAGATCTGTTGAAGTGCCGATTGCGAATACGGTAAACTCTTCGTGAATTTAGCGCAAAAGGAAGTCCGGGATGAATATCAACGTCAACGAAATCATCGCGCTCCTCGGTCCCGGTCGTGGTGAACTGCTGTGGAACCTGCTGCTGTACGCGATCTTCTTCCTTGCCCTGATCGCGCTGTTCATCATGCCAGACAGGAATCTGCGCGCCACGCTGCTCGTCACGGCAGTGCTGGTCGCCGCGGTGATCGTCAAGCTCAGCCTGTCGGTTGGTCCGCGTCAGGCGCCGATCATCGGCCGGTGCGATTTTGGCATGCTGGTGCTGAACGCGCTGATGTTTTCGTTTCCGCTGTTGTCGATCGGCCTGATCCGCACGCGCAAGCGCACGGCAGTGTTCGTGCCGCTCATCCTGGGTGGGATAATGGGCGGGCTGTTCTTCTTCGGCTACTGGATCGTCGTGCAGAATGCCCGGTGCCCGGTGTGGGCCTGAACCCGACGTCACGAGGCGGCCTCCTGAGCCATCCACAGCCGCGTTCCATCCGTCCAGAAATGCAGGCTGCCGCCAGCGCTATCCCACAGGTCGGCGTCGGCGAACTGCGCCAGCAGCGCAGGCGCGGGGTCGTCCTGGCGGGTGCTGGCGCTGGTCTGCAGCACGACGGCTGAGGGCGCGATCTGCGCAACCCACTCTGGCAGCAGGCTGTTCTCGCGCTCCGGGTGTGGGATCTGCAGTACGGTCGCCGGCGGCACTGCGCCGCGCGCCAGCATGTCCGCCTGACCTTCTCGGGAAAGATCGCCGGTGAGCAGAAACGCGATCTGGCCGAAGGATAGTCGCAGCACCAGCGCGCTGCGATCGAGCCGTCCATCGAGCGTCAGCTCGTCTGCCGGGTGCAGCGCCTGCAGCTGTGCGCCATCGCTGAATGCGACTGTGCTGCCGGCGGACAGGGCGGCGCGGCGCGGGACCTGCTGCTCCAGTGCCGTCCACTCGTCGTCGAGGCTGGGCTGGCCGCTGCTGAGCAGCACGCCCGGGGTGTAGCGCTGCGCCGCTTCTGCAAGCGCACGGAATCGCGCCGGGTCCGGCTGGCTGACGGCCAGCACCTCCAGGGAGGCCGTCTGGAAGGGAAGTCGGTCGCCAATGGCGGTCAGCAGGCGGGCGGGCCGATCGCCACCGTCGAAGAGCAGGTGAGCGCCGCCGGGGGTGCGGGCCAGCACCGCGCTGCCGCCTTCCACATCGAGAAACCACACATGCAGCATGCCGTCCGGCGCGCCGCTGAGCGTGGAGATCAGCAGGATCAGCGTGAGTGCGGCGGCCGTCGCCAGGGCGCTGACGGCTGCGCGCGAGGTGAGTGCGCTGGTCAGCCGCAGCCACCAGGCGGGTTGTGCTGCATGCATGATGCTCCATCCAATCCACAGGGCGAACGCGAACACGACGGCTGCTGGTGCGATATTGATGGCGGCCGACGCGCCGGGAAGCGCCGCGAACAGCCGCGTGATCTCGATGGTGAGCATGAGCAGCACCCCTTCCAGCGCGAACAGCGGCGCGGCCAGCGCAGGGCTGACCAGCGCGCACAGCACTGCGGCGCCGCCCAGCAGCAGGGTGAGCGGCTGCAGCGGGGCGATCAGCAGGTTGACGATGGGCGCAACCACCGAGAGCGTGCCGAAGGCCAGCGCCAGCAGCGGGACGGCGGCGATCTGCGCGGCCAGCGTGGCCGCCAGCGGCGCGGAGAAGAACACGCTGGCGCGTGCGGCGGCGGGCGGCAGCAGCGCCTGCGCCCAACGCGCGAACTGCTGGCTGAGCGGGCTGCTGAACTGGGCGACCGCCAGTGTGGTGAACAGGCTGAGCTGAAAGCCCAGGTCCCACAGTGCAAGCGGGCTGAAGAGGGTGATTCCCAGCAGCGCGGCGGCCAGTGATGCCGGCACGAAGCTGCGGCGGCGCAGCGCTTCTCCGGTGACGACCAGCGCGCTCATCAGAGCAGCGCGTTCGACCGATGAGCCGCCGCCCGCCAGCAGCGCATACAGGGCGATCGCCGCCAGCCCGGCCAGCGCGGAGGGCCAACGCGGGGCGTTCAGTCGGCGAAGCAGCGTGCTGAGCGCCCCGGCCACCACGATCATGTTGAAGCCGCTGACGGCCAGCACGTGCGCGACGCCAGTGGTGCTGAAGGCGCGGCGCAGGGGGTCTGACAGACCGCCGGTGTCGCCGAACACGATCCCCGCGAGCAGGCCGGCTGCGGGTTCTGGCAGGGCGTTGTCGATGCGCGCAAGTGCCGCGGCGCGCAGGCGGCCGATTTCCGCCATGATCGACGGCGGCGCGGGAGCGATCTCGGCCAGCACCGCGCCGGTCATCACGCTGGTCACGCCCTGACGCAGCAGCGTCTCGGCGTACGAGAAGCGGTCGGTGACGGCGGGGCTGACCAGCGCGCCGGTCACGCGCACCCTGGCTCCGGGTGGGGTGTCACTCCCTGCGGGCAGGCGCACCAGCACTGCGCCACTCACCGGCTGGTCGAGCCCGGCACGGAAGATGCGCTCGGCCTGCACGCGCAGGCGGGTTTCGCGTTCGGTGCGTGTGGGGTAGCCCTGGACGATGCCCTCGATCGTGGCGCCGCCGCCGTCGTTGTAGCTGACGAGCGTTCCTGCCGGTGGGACCAGCGCCATGCGCAGCACCGCCAGGGTGAACACGGCCGTCCAGCCGAGCACGCGCAGGCGTGGGTGAAGCGCGCTGGCGGCCAGCATCAGCAGCGCCAGCGCCGCCCAGAACGCAGGCGCTCCGCCCGGATTGCCGGCGGCGAAGAGCAGTCCGGCGGTCCAGATCAGGCTGGCGTAGACCAGGCGCATGGCGCGAAAATGAAAACGACAGCCCTTACGGCTGTCGCATTGCAGTGATGAGCATGGCGAGTCCCCCTGCTGGCAGCGCTAATCGGCGCTGGCTTCCTTCCTGGGCGCATCGACGGTCGCGCGGGTGAACTGCGAGGCCTGCACAGGCGTACCCGCCGGATTGGCCGAGGCCGTCTTGTCGGTGCTGGCGACCTGGTTGATGCTGGCGCGGGCGATGGCGATCATTCGCGAGAGCTGCGCTTCCATGGCGGCGAACTGATCCATGATGTACTGGTCGGCTTCGCGGGTGAGCTCTTCGGCTTCCTGGCGGGCCGCTTCGACGATGTTGGCAGCGCGGCTGCTGGCGGCCTGGACAGTGGCTTCACGGTCGATCAGCGCTTCGCCGCGCTCGCGGGCGAGCTGCACCAGGCGCGCTGCCTCTTCGTTGGCCTGCGCCAGGATGCGATCGCGCTGGGCCAGCACGCGGGCTGCCTTTTCAATCTCTTCGGGGATGGAGATGCGCATCTGGTCGATGATTTCGAGCGCGCGCTCCTCATCGATCATCGTGAATTTGCTGAACGGCATGTGCCGCCCTTCGTCGATGAGCTCTTCCAGACGATCCACCAGATGTTGAATATCCATCGCTGCTCCCTTGTCCTTACGCAAAGCTGCGAACGTGCTCACCCACCTGCGCGCAGTGCTGCATACCGTGCCACGAGCGCTTCGGCGATCACTGGTGGCACCATGCTGGAGACATTTCCCCCCAGCTCCGCGATCTCGCGGACGGTGCTTGAGCTGACCGCAATGTGACGCTCTTCGGTCATGATCGACACAGTTTCAATCTCCGGCGCCAGGCGCTTGTTGGCCAGTCCCATGCGAAACTCGAGCTCGAAATCCGAGAACACTCGCAGCCCGCGGACGAGGACGACCGCGCCAACCTGTCTCGCATAGTCTACTGTGAAACCGGAGAACTTGGCAACCTTAATGTTAGGAATGTGTTTCAGGACCTGACTTGCCAGGCTGACACGCGCATCCACATCAAACAGCAGGCGCTTCTTCGGCTGATCGTACACGCCGACGATGACCTCGTCGAAGACGCGGGCGGCGCGCGCAGCGATATCGATATGCCCGTTATGGATCGGGTCGAAGGAGCCGGGATAGACAGCACGTACGGGCATCAGCGCGCTTCCTCGTGAACTCACTCAGCTCAGATCGGCGCGCTCATCGCGCAGCATCTGCACGCGCTGCGCCAGCAGATGATGGTGCGGCAGTGCCAGCAGCGGGTCTTCGGCGTAGATCGTGCGGGCTTCGCGCTGGGCCAGCTCGACCAGCAGCGGGTTCATCGCCTCCATCAGCTTGAACACCGGCTGGCCGCTCTGGCGCGTGCCCACCAGGTCGCCGGGGCCGCGCAGCTTCCAGTCGATCTCGGCCAGGCGGAAGCCGTCGTTGGTGAGCTCCATCGCCTTCAGGCGGTCGCGCGCAGTCTGGTCGGTGCTGTCGTTGATGAGGAAGCAGAACGATTCCAGCCCGCCACGCCCGACGCGCCCGCGAAACTGGTGCAGCGAGGCCAGGCCGAAGCGGCTGGCATTGTTGATGACGACGACGCTTGCATTCGGGATGTCGACGCCGACTTCCGCCACCGACGTGGTCACCAGCACGTCGTACTGGCGCTCGCGGAAGGCGGTCATCACCGCGTCTTTCTCCGCGGGCTTCATGCGACCGTGCAGCAGGCCGACGCGGTAGCGGTAGTACACCTGGCGCAGGCGCTCGTAGGCCTCGAGGGCGGCTTCCGCCTCGATGCTCTCGGAGGCCTCGACCAGTGGATAGACGATGAACGCCTGCTCTCCGGCATCCACGCGTGACTTGACGAAGTCGTGGATGCGCTCCATCGCGGCGGGCTCGACCACTTTCGTGCGCACCGGGACGCGCCCGGGTGGCATCTCGTCGATCACCGACAGATCGAGATCGGCGTACAGCGTGAGCGCCAGCGTGCGCGGGATGGGCGTGGCCGTCATCACCAGCAGGTGTGGGTTGCCGCCCTTGGCGCGCAGTTTGCCGCGCTGCTCGACGCCGAAGCGGTGCTGCTCGTCGATGATCGCCAGCGCCAGATCGCGGAAGACCACGTCGTCCTCCAGCAGCGCGTGCGTGCCCACCAGCACATGGATGCTGCCTTCGGCCAGGCGCTGCAGCACGTCTGCGCGCTGTGCGGCGGGCAGGGCGCTGGTGAGCAGAGCGACCTCTGGTTTCTGGGGGCCGGGCATGTTCGCCAGCGATTGGCCGATGCTGCGAAAGTGCTGCTCGGCGAGGATGCCCGTTGGCGCCATGATGACGGACTGCCTGCCGTTGAGGCTGGCGATCGCCAGCGCCGTGGCGGCGACCGCGGTTTTGCCGCTGCCGACATCCCCCTGAAGCAGCCGGTTCATCGGGCGGGTGCTGCCGATGTCTGCGCGAATCTCGGTGATGACGCGCTGCTGCGCGCCGGTGAGCGCATAAGGGAAGAGCGCGCTGGTGAGCGCAGCGAGGTCGCCTTCGTCGATGGGCAGCGCATGTGCCGGGGCGCTCTGCCACACGCGGCGGCTGTCGAGAATGGCGAGCTGCATCAGCAGAAGCTGATCGAAGACGTAGCGGCGCTGGGCATGTTCGAGATGATCGAAGCTTTCCGGGAAGTGCAGGTTGCGGTATGCCCAGCCGAGATCTGCCAGCTCTGCGCGCTCCAGCGTGGCTTCGGGCACATAGTCGGGAACCTGTTCCGCCCAGTACTCGACGGCGCGCTTCATCAGCTTGCGCATGCTCTTGCCGTTGAGGCCTTCGGTGAGCGGATAGACCGGCACGATGCCGATCGCCTGCAGATCATCGACATCCAGCACATCCCACTCGGGGTTGGTCATCTGGATGCGCTCTCGGAACTGGCCGGTCGGGCCGTGCAGCACGACCTGCGTGCCGGGGCGCAATGAGGAAATCAGGTAATGCTGGCTGAAGAACATGACATTGAGCGTCGCCGAGCCATCGTCGACGGTCATGAAGAAGTCCTTGCGGCCACGCTGAGCGACGCGAATCTCCGCATGGCGCACGGTGCCGATGACGGTGGCGATCTGATCGGCCTGCAGCCGGCTGATCAGGCTGATCTGGGTGTAGTCGTCGTAGCGGCGCGGCAGAAAGGTGAGCATATCGCCGATGGTGAAGATGCCGAGCCGGTTGAGCTGCTCGACCTTGGCCGGGCCGATGCCGCGCACGACCTCGACGCTGGACGCCAGCCCACGCAGCAGGTCTGCGGCTTCCGCCTCAGACAACGCGCGGCGGGGCTGGCGCGGCGGGCGTGTGAGCTTCGGCCGGACGGGAATGTCGAGACGGCCGGGCGTGCCGCTGCGGAATTCCATCACGTCGAGGCTGCTGAATTCACCACCGCCCTCGCGCTCTTCGCCGCCTTCGCCGCCACTGCGTCCACCCGGCTTGCCCTGCTGCGGGCGCGGGCGCTGCTGCTGTTGGCCGCGCGGGTTGTCCTGCTGTGGGCGCGGTGGGCGGGCGCTCTGCTGCTGCGCGGCGGGCGAGGGGCCGGCCTCCCGGGGCGGGCGCTCGCGGCGCTCACGCTTCTCCGGGCGCTCTGCCGGGGCTTGCTCATCCCGCTGTGCGTCTTCGGTTGTCGGTGAGCTTTGTGCGGGCAGGCGCGCCGTCCATTCGGCGACGCGCGCTGCGGCTTCGGGCGGGGCAGGAACACGTCCGGTGATCCTGCCCAGCATGTATTCGACCGAACTGCGCCGCTGATCGGGATCCTCGATGCTGTCGTATCGCAGCATGATGCCGCTGATCTCGTCGACCAGGGCATGATGCTCCGGCTTGCGCGCCTGGCCATGCGCCTGTGCTGACCAGTTGGCGCTGTAGGCCGAAAGCCCACCGCTGACGGCAGTGTTCTGGAAGCTTTTCTCGCGTTCCAGCTTGAGGATCTTGACCAGTGTTTCGAGCGCAGAAGGCATGATGCGGTGTACTAACTCTTCCACTTGGCGCTGAGCGGCACCACACCCAGGCCCTTCGGGCCAATGTGCGTGCCGACAGCGGGATTGATGCGGACGATGAAAATGCTCCCCGCGGGCGCAATATCTGCCAGCCGGTCGCGCAGATGCTGTGCCGCCTCGTAATCTACGCCGTACAGCACGGCCAGGCGGTCCAGCGGCGCGAACTGGCGCGCGTAGTTGACGAGTTCCTCGGTGGCACGCGAGAAGGTGCGCACGCGCGCGACCGACACCACCTCGCCATTTTCGACAGCAATGATCGGCTTGATCTGCAGCAGCGCGCCGATGCCCGCCGCCGCCCAACCCACGCGGCCGCTGCGGTGCAGGAACTCCAGCGTGTCGAGCGCGGCGAACAACTTGCTGTTCTGCTTGACGGCCTCGATCGCGCGGATGGTCTGCTGCACATCCCCGGTTTGCGCGGCCACTTCCGCGCCCACGATGACCGACATGCCCAGCCCGGCAGACGTGGACGCGCCATCGATCAGTGTGATCCGGTCGGCGGGCAGCTTCTGCATGCCCAGGCGGAAGGCATTATAGACGCCGCTCAGCTTGCTGGATACGGTCAGGACGATGACATGATCAGCGCCTTCCAGCGCCTTCTGCAGAGCCTGCTCCGTCATGTTGGGCGGCATTGCGGAAGTCGTGGGGAAGGGGCGGAAGGTGGCGAGCTGATTGTAGTAGCTCTCGCGATTGAGCTCCTTGCCGTCGTCGGCGAAGCTGTTTCCCCCGTAGTTCACGAACACCGGCACCACGCCGATGTTGTGCTTCTCGAGGATCTCCTGCGGAATGTCTGCGGTGCTGTCTGTCACGAAGCGAATTACTTTTGCGGCCATGAGTCTCCATCCATTTCTTCGTCGAGGATTACAATACCCATCACATCCGTTCCTAACAGCATGGCGAGAGAGCCGCTGCAGGCGGCGGTCTGAAAGCGATGGCCGGGCACTTCAGTGGCCAGCCGCTCCAGCAACTGCCGGGTGAGCTCGGTCGCCTGCACTTTAGGCTGTAACAATACGCCATCCACCCCATTGCCAAATTCTACCGCATATTCGACCAATCGTTCGACCGCTTGCGCGCGGGTTTTCACCTTCTCCATCGCGGTCAGTCGGCCATTCTCCACGGTGAGCACGGGCCTTACGCCGATCATCGCGCTCAGGATGGCGTGGGCCGGCTCGAGAACGCGATTGGCGAACAGCGCAGCCGTGTTCTCCACGTAGAAGATACTGTAGACCTGTTCTGTGGCGCTGCGCAGGGCGCGCACGATATTGTCAGCGCTTCTGCCCTGATTGATCATGCGCCGCGCGGCCATCACCAGCAGGGCCTGGCCAGCGGAGAGCGTGCGCGAGTCGATCACGGTGATCGGGCAGTGGCCCACCTGCAGGGCGCCTGCGCGCGCATTGGCCCAGCTTTCGCTGATCTCGCGCGAGGCGTGGATCGAGATGATCGCGCTGGCTTGTCGCGCCAGCCCGGCGTACAGCTCGGCATATTCGGCGGCGCTGGGTGGCCGTAACGCAGCCTCGCGCGGATGATCGCGCAGCAGGCGCACGCTTTCCTCACTGCCGATATCCACGCCTTCCCGATAGCTGCGCCCGCCGATGGTGAGCACATTCGGCGCGAGCACCGCCGGGCCGCCCGCGCCCGTCATCAGCGCGCTGCAGCAGGCATATGAGTCGGTGACGAGCGCCACCGCCGGCTGGGCGGCCATCACTCCACGCTGATGATGTAGGGATACAGCGCCTGCCCGCCTTCGACGATCTCGTACTCCTGACGGGGGAAGCGCTCGCGCAGATGCTCTGCGAGCTGGCGCGCCTGCTTCTCGTGAATATCGCTGCCGTAGTACAGCGTGATGCGCTCGTGGCGGCCAGCACCGGCTTTCTCCAGCGTGTGAACGGCCACTGAGGGGATATCCTCGCCGGCGGCCACCAGCTCGTCGTTGATCAGCCCGATCACCTGGCCGGCCTCGACCGAGATGTGCCCGAGATCAACAGCCCGGGTGGCATGCGTGATCTCGCAGGTGGTGACATGCGAGAGCACGGCGGTCATCGCTTCGGCCACCTCGTGCAGTTCGCAGGCCTGCGCGCCATCTGCGCACAGGTTGTGGTATTCCAGCATGGCGGAGATGCCCTGTGGGATGAAGAAGCTGGGCACGACATGCACGCGCTTGCCATCATAGGCACGCTCGGCGGCCTGGCGCGCGGCCAGCAACACGTTCTTGTTGTTGGGCAGCAGGATGATCTCTTCGTTGGGCAGGGCTTCGATCGCCGTGATGAAGTCGCCGGTGCTGGGGTTCATGGTCTGCCCGCCAGTGATGACGAAGGCAGCGTTGAACTGTTCGGAGAACACGCGCTGCAGGCCGCCGCCATTGGCGACAGTGATCACTGCCACGCCGGGGATGTCGGTGCGGAGGGTGACGCTGCCCTGGCGCCTCTGCCGCGTCTGCACGTAGTCCTCGTACTGGCGCTGCATGTTCTCCACGACGATATCGTCGAGGCTGGCGCCGAGCTGGATGGCATAGCCGAGCGGATCTGCCGGGTTGTGCACATGCACGTGGACCTTGATGAGGTTGTTGTCGCCAACGACCAGCGTCGACCAGCCCATGGCCTGGATGTCGGCGCGCACGCGGGTGATGTCGAGGTTGCTGCCGCGCATGAGGAACTGCACGTCGTAGCCGTAGCCAAGCTCGTCTTCAGGGATGAGCGCATCTTCCCATGTTTCGGGGGCGGCGGTGGTCACCGCTTCGATGCTGGCGCCGGTCAGTTCCTTGCCGCACAGCGCGCGCAGCATGCCTTCGAAGATGAACACCAGCCCCTGCCCACCCGAGTCGACCACGCCGGCCTTCTTGAGCAGCGGCATCATCTCTGGCGTGCGGCGCAGCGCCGCGCGGCCCGCGAAGACCATGCGCTTGAGCAGCACGATCAGATCGGACTCGCCGCGGTTCTTCTCCACCGCCTGGGCCATGTGGCGGGAGACGGTGAGGATGGTGCCCTCGACGGGCTTCTCGACAGCCTTGTAGGCGTATTCGGTGGCGCTGAGGCAGGCGGAGACGAACAGCGCGCCGGTCAGCTTGTCGTGACCATCGAGCGCGTGGGCAGCCCCGGCCAGGATCTGCGAGAGGATGACGCCGGAGTTGCCGCGCGCGCCTTTGAGCGCACCTTCGGCGAAGGCCTTGCTGAGCTTGCCGACGTGCGTCTCTTCCATCTCGGCGATTTCGAGATAGGCGCTGCGCATGGTGAGGTGCATATTGGTCCCGGTATCACCATCCGGAACCGGGAACACATTGAGTCGATTGACCTTGTCGCGGTGATGTTCCAGCCAGAGCAGGCCTGCACCCAGCAGCTGCTTGAGCAGGTACCCATCGGCGGCGGCGTTGGCGTTTTCTCGAAAGGCCTTGCGGGTAATCATGCCATGTCCTTGGATGTGCTGGATAACGATAAGGGCAACCAACTCGCCGGGCAGGCGCGGCCTTGAACAGGGAAGGGCATCATGGTAACATGCAGCTTTGGTGTGCAGGCAGCGTAGAGAGTTGAGGCAACGTCATGGCGGTTTGTGAGATCTGCGGAAAGAAGCCGCTGTTCGGCAACGCCCGCAGTTTTTCCATGCGTGCGTCGCGCCGGAAGTTCAATCCGAATATTCAGCGCGTGCGCGTGTGGGAAAACGGAGCGTATGTGCAGAAGAGTGCGTGCGCAAAGTGCATCAAGACGATGGCGAAGCTCTAACGCGGAGCCTGAAGGACAGTCGAGAAAAGTGCCGGCCTGTGCCGGCATTTTCTTTTTCGGCTGCTGTATCGCTGCATCCGCTGACAAGTGCAGACCCCATTCATCCATTACAACCCGCCGTATTGTAAAGGAATTTCGCCGTATTCGCGACAATGATTTTGCTGCACCGCTGCGGGCCGGCGCCGGATGCATAGGGTATACTCTGCGCCGTCTGCAGCGGGAACGTATCTGAGGAGTGTATTGCATGGAATACCGTCGTCTGGGCACATCGGGCCTGAAGGTGAGCGCCATTTCGCTGGGCGCATGGATCAACTACGGCAGCGCGGTCACGCAGGACAATACCGCTGAGAAGATCATCCATCTGGCGGTGGACCGCGGGATCAATTTTCTGGATGTGGCCGATATCTACGCGACGGGCGCCGCCGAGGAAGTTGTGGGCCGCGCTATCCGGGGCATGAAGCGCAGTGACCTGGTGATCAGCACGAAGGCGTTCTGGCCGATGAGCGAGAATGTCAACGACCGCGGCCTGTCGCGCAAGCACATCGTCGAGTCGGTGAACAAGTCGCTGAAGCGCTTTGACCTGGAGTACGTCGATATCTTTTTCTGCCACCGCTTCGATCCGGAGACTCCGGTTGAGGAGACGGTGCGCGCCATCGACGATCTCATTCGCCAGGGCAAGATCCACTACTGGGGCACCAGCATGTGGACGGCGGACAACATCGACGCTGCCGCACAGGCGGTGCAGGCCGTCAATGCCAATCGCCCGGTGGTGGAGCAGCCGCTGTACAACATGCTCGATCGCGAGGTGGTGGAGGGCCCGCTGGAAGCGGCGATGGCCCGCCACGGCATGGGGCTGGTGGTGTGGAGCCCGCTGGCGCAGGGTGTGCTGACGGGCAAGTACAACGCCGGCATCCCGGAGGACAGCCGCTACAACCACGTCGACAAGGAGTGGTTCAGCAAGCAGCTCACGGAAGACCGGCTGAGCCGCGTGCGCCAGATCACTGCCCTGGCGCAGGAGATGGGCACCACGCCGGCGGCGCTGGCCATCGCCTGGACGCTGCATCATCCGCATGTCGCCAGCGCGATCATCGGCGCGACGCGGCCCGAGCAGCTTGAGGGCAATCTGGCGGCACTCGATGTCAAGATCACCGATGAGGTGAATGCGCGCATCGAGGCCATCCTGCAGAACAAGCCGGCCACCGCCTGAGTGCGCTCAGGCGCGCGCATGCTGAGGTGTGACGCTGCACGGGGCCGGGGGCTGCAAACTCCCGGCCTTGTGTGTTTTCTGGCGCGTGCTGTGCGGTTCAGCGCGCACCGCGCAGCAGCTTACCGCCCTCGACGATGAAGAACATCAGCGAGGCGATGGCGATCGCACCGAGCAGCTCAGGCGGCTGCACGGGGTAGGTGCGGAAGAGCGTTTGCAGGAACGGCACGTAGATCACGGCGAGCTGCAGCGCGATGGTCAGCAGCACCGCGATCAGCAGGAAGCGGTTCTGGCTGAAGCCTGCGCGCAGCAGCAGCGTGCGGTCACCGGCGTGAATGGCGATGACGTGGAAGATCTGCCCCAGCGCGAGCACGGTGAAGGCGATCGTGCGGGGCAGGCGTTCCGCCGCTTCGATCAGGCTGTGCTTACCCTGCTCCTCGTCGCTGATGCTGGTCTGTGCCTGATTCTCAAGCAGCAGGCTGCGCCGGTCGTCAGTGCTGAGCGAGTCCCAGTCCAGCGGGATGGCGGCGTCTGAGAGCACGCCCAGCTCGGCTGCGGACATGTACTCGATGCCGAGCGTCTGGCTGAGCGGGTCCAGCCTGTGCGCCACGTGCCCGTACAGGAATGCGCCGAGGGTGAGCACGGCCAGCAGCAGCGCGCGAGCGATGATCCGCGCCCCCAGCCCGTCGGCGAACAGGCTCTCGTCCTTGCCGCGCGGCTTGCGCTTCATCAGGTCGGCCTGCGGAGGATCGAAGCCGAGCGCGATGGCGGGCAGGCCGTCCGTCAGCAGATTGACCCACAGGATCTGGATGGCCAGCAGCGGCACGGGCAGCCCGGCCAGGATGCCGACGAACATCACCAGGATCTCCGCGATGTTCGAGCTAAGCAGAAACAGCACGAACTTTCGGATGTTGTCGTAGACCAGCCGGCCTTCCTCGACGGCGGCGACGATCGACGCGTAGTTGTCGTCGGTCAGCACCATGTCCGCGGCGCCCTTGCTGACTTCGGTGCCGGTGATGCCCATCGCCACGCCGATGTCCGCCTGTTTGAGCGCGGGCGCATCATTCACGCCATCGCCCGTCATGGCGACGACTTCGCCATCGCGCTGGAGCACCTGCACCAGGCGCATCTTGTGCTCCGGCGCGACGCGGGCGAAGACCGAGGTTTTCTCCAGCGCGGCCTCCAACGCATCATCATCCATGCGGTCGATCTCGCTGCCGGTGATGGCGAACTGCCCGCCGTGGATGATGCCGAGGTCCCGCGCGATCGCTTCGGCGGTCAGGGCGTGATCGCCAGTGATCATGATCGAGCGGATGCCAGCGCTGCGCGCCGTGGCGATCGCCGTCCTGGCCTCTGGCCGCGCCGGATCGACGATGCCCACCAGGCCGACCAGCACCAGCTCGCGCTCGATCTCTGGCGTGATGGCGGCGGGGATCTCGTGCAGGGCGCGATAGGCCAGCCCGATCACGCGCAAGCCCTGCGCCGCGATCAGCTCAATCTGACTCTGCCACTTCTGCCGGCGTTCGCTGCTCAGCGGCACGACGCCCTCTGGCATGTGCTCGGCAGCAGCCCAGCTCAGCAGGCGGTCGGGCGCGCCCTTGGTGATGGCGACGAACGGCGTCTCGGTGAAGAGCTGGCGCTCGTCGTGAGTAAGCAGGCGATGGATGGTGGTCATCGCCTTACGTTCGCTGCTGAAGGGCAGCTCGGCCACCCGGGGCAGCGCTGCTTCGAGCTGTGTGCGCGACCAGCCGACCTTTTCTGCGGCGACGATCAGCGCGCCCTCGGTGGTATCGCCGACCACGCGCAGTTCTTCGGCCTCTCCCTCAAGATAGGCATCGGTGTTGAGGGCCATCGCCTTGAGAAATCTGCCGACGGCATCATCCGTCTGCGGGTCCAGCGGCGTGGCGCCGTTCTCCAGGAATTCACCTTCGCGGCTGTAGCCGATGCCGGTGATGCGTACATCATCATGGCCGGGCAGAGAGAGCAGCGTGGCGGTCATCTCGTTGCGGGTGAGCGTGCCGGTCTTGTCGGTGCAGATCGTGGTGACGGAGCCGAGCGTTTCCACGGCGGGCAGCTTGCGGATGAGCGCGTTGCGGCGCACCATGCGGGCGGCGCCGAGCGACAGCGCGATGGTGATGATGGCGGGCAGGCCTTCCGGCACCGCCGCCACAGCCAGGCTGATGGCAGTGAGGAACATCTGCTGCAGCGGGATGCCGCGCAGCACGCCGACGACGAAGACCGCGCCGACGACGCATGCTGCGCCGAGCACCAGCAGGCGGCTGAGCTGATTGAGGCGCTGCTGCAGCGGCGTGGCGGTGTCCTGCACGCTGAGCAGCATCCGCGCGATCTTGCCCAGCTCGGTGTTCAGGCCGGTGGCGGTGATCACGACCTCGCCCCGCCCATAGGTGACGGAGGTGCCCATGTAGGCCATGTTGATCCGCTCGCCCAGTGCCGGAGCGGCTGCGTCGAGGGCGCGCGTTTCCTTGTAGACGCCCTGCGACTCGCCGGTGAGCGCGGCTTCCTCGATCTGCAGATTGATGCTTTCGATCACCCGGCCGTCGGCGGGGACGCGGTCGCCTTCCTGCAGCAGCACGATGTCGCCTGGCACGATCTCCGTTGAGGGGAGCTGCATGATGTGGCCGCTGCGGCGCACGCGCACCAGCGGGACCTGCAGCGCGCCCAGCGCGGACAGCGCCTGCTCTGCGCGATATTCCTGATACGTGCCCAGCGCTGCGTTCAGCACGACGATCACCAGGATGACCAGCGCATCTTCCGCATCGCCGACGAAGACCGAGATCACCGCTGCGGCGATGAGCACCAGCACCATGATGTTGGTGAATTGGCTGAGGATGACTCTGGCCAGTGAGTGCCCGCCGTCGGTGGGAAGGGCGTTGGGGCCTGCCTGCGCCCGCCGCGCCTCGATCTCGCTGGCATCGAGGCCGGTGCGGGGATTCACGCGGAGCTCGGTCAGAACGGCGGATGGTTCCAGACGGAAGAACTCGGTCATGCAGACTCCTTCGCCGCGGGCAGGGCGCATCCTCGACATGCCGCGCTGCAGATAAGGCTAATCTCAAGTGCGGCTGCAGGCAATAGCTGCCCTCGCACCTGAGCGCACAGCCTGCAGGGCGGGGCGTGACTACAGTGTTTTACGGTTGTGGAGATTGCGGAATCGGCCAGCGGGCTTACAGTGAAGATGAGGTTGTGCGAACCACGGGAGTTCAGAATGAAGAGATCGCTGATTCGCCAGGTAATTGCTGCGCTGTTCATGCTGTTGCTGTGCCTGCCGGCGCTGGCGCAGGAGCAGGCGATCGCGCTGGGTGAGAACAAGGCGGGCTCGCTTTCAGCAGCGCAGCCGATCGCCCGCTACGTGCTGAATGTGACGGAGCCGCGGCTGGCGACTTTTCAGGTGCTGGGGCTGTCGCAGACATTTTCGCCGGCGCTGCGCATCATTTCGCCGGCAGGCGTGATGGTGCAGCAGGCGGCGGCTGCCAGCGGGATATCGGTCGTACAGGCCAGCGCCGCGCTGACAACCGCCGGCCAGTATGCGCTGGAGGTGAGCAGTGCCGGGGGCGCTGCCGGCGATTTCGTGCTGAGCGCGCAGCAGGGGCCTGCGCTGCCGCCGCCCACGCCGATGATGGTCGGACAGGTGCTTTCGGGCGTGGTGGACGCGCAGACGCCGATCAGCTTCTACACGTTTCTGCCGACGCCGCTGACCGCGCTGCATGTGGTGGTGCAGGCAGGCGATACGACAGCGGCAGTGCCGGCTTCCGGGCCGGTGGTGACGCTGCGCGGCGGCGCTGCGGGTGAGGTGCTGGCCAGCAGCGGGTCCGCGCTGATCGGCAGCCGCTACCGTCTGCCGCCCGGTGGTCAGTCTCCGTACACGCTGGAGATCGCGTTCAGCGGCGGGGCGGGCGCGCAGGCCTACACCGTGTGTCTGGAGGCGGAGACCGGCGGCTTCACCTGCCCGGGTGGCGCAGGCGCGCAGGTCGCCCTGCCGACCGCGATCGTCGTCACGCCAGTGCCGACGCTGGCGGTGGTCACACTGCAGCCGCCGACCGCCACGCCGTACCAGCCACCATTCATTCCCGGCAATGGCCCGTGCTCAGTGGCATCCGCGCGCGGGCAGGCGATCAACGTGCGCAGCGGCCCCGGCCTGAGCAACCCCGTGATCGCGCAGCTCGCGCCCAATCTGATCGTGCCGGTGCTGGCCCGCATCCCGGATGGGACGTGGTTCCAGGTGAATGTGAACGGCTCAGTGGGCTGGGTGTCCGCGTCGGTCGTGGTGAGCGGCGGCACGTGCTCCTCGGTGCTGGTACTGACTGCGCAGCCGGTGCTGCCGACGGGAACGATCATCGTCATTCCGACGCTGACCAATACGCCGGTGGTCAGCGCGACTCCTGCTGTCCCGCCCACGCTCAACTACAGCCTGACGCCGAATTACGGCTCAATGACGCTGGCTTCGGGCTTCGTGCCAGATCCGTTCACCCGCGCAATGACGTCCGGCGGCAGCGTGAATGTGTCCTATCTGGGCGGCGGATGCACCGGATACGCCACGTCGGCGCCGGACTTCAGCGTGACCTACACTGCAGGCGGAGGCACGCTGCTGCGCTTCTATTTCGTGGCGGGCAGCGGGGATACGACGATGGTGGTGAACGGGCCGGATGGCAGCTTCCGCTGTGCGGATGATACCTTCAGCACGCTCAATCCTTCGATCGATTACAGCGCGCCGGCGGGCGGCCGCTACGACATCTGGATCGGCAGCTATGTTTCAGGCGCGTCTGTCAGCGGCACGTTGTACGTGACGGAGATTTCCGGCAATCACCCGTAGTCCAGGCGCACGGACTGCAGAAATACAAACGGGGCAGCCTGCCAGCGCAGACTGCCCCGTTTGCTGTGATGCGGGGTTGCGCTTACATGAAGCTCTGCATCAGCTTGTCGAGCGCTTCGGGCGCGGGGCGCAGCTTGGCGTCCGGCAGGCTGACGAGCGGCTGCTCGACGATCTTGAGCGTGTCGCCGAGGACCGGGCGCGGCTCTTCGTAGTAGAGCAGGCCGGTGAGGAACATCTGCTCGCGCTGCGCCTGTTCCAGCACGTCGATCGCCTGGCGGCGGTTGCGCGGGTCGTGGCCGCGATCGAGCTTCTTCAGGCGGATGGTGGAGCCGTCGTGCATCTGCACACTGATCGCATCGCCTTCGGCGTAATCGGCGGTGATTTCCTCACGCGCCTGCACGTAGCCGACCGGGATGAACTCATACTCGTGCAGCGGCTGTTCGTTCTCCTTGCCGTAGGAGTAGCTTTTGTTGGCCTCCGGCGCGTTGTTGAAGGTGACGCACGGGCTGATGATGTCGAGGACGGCGGTGCCGCGATGGCTGAGCGCCGCCTTGAGCAGCGTCTGCACCTGCTTGCTGTCACCGCTGAAGGAGCGCGCGACGAAGGTCGCCCCGCCCACGACGGCTTCCAGGCACAGATCGATGGCGGGCAGCTCGTTCAGGCCGTAGTACTTGAGCTTCTGGCCCTCGTCCGAAGTGGCCGAGAACTGGCCCTTGGTGAGGCCGTACACGCCGTTGTTCTCGATGATGTAGACCATGGGCACGTTGCGGCGGATGAGATGCTTGTACTGGCCGAGGCCGATCGAGCCGGTATCGCCGTCACCGCTGACCGCGATGGCGATCAGGTCGCTGTTGGCCAGCGTGGCACCGGTGACGACAGAGGGCATGCGGCCATGCACTGCGTTGAAGGAGTGCGAGCGGCCGAGGAAGTAGGCCGGCGTCTTGCTGGAGCAGCCGATGCCGCTGAGCTTGATCACGCGGTGCATCGGCAGGCTGAGATCGTAGGCGACGCTGATGATCTGGTTCGAGATCGAGTCGTGGCCACAGCCGGGGCACAGCGTGCTGGGCGCGCCCTTGTAGTCTGCTCTTTCGAGGCCGATGGCGTTAGGCATGATTACTTCTCCTGCTTGCTGATGCGGTCGACGATCCACTGAGCGGTCATCGGCAGGGTGTCACCGAGCGCCAGCTTCCTCATGTGCTGCAGATTGTCTGAGATTTCCATCTGCAGGATTTCAAACATCTGGCCGTCGAAGTTGTTCTCGACGACGTAGACGTGCTCATGCTTCTGGACGAAGTCGTACACGTCCTGGGTAAGCGGCAGGGCGCGGATGCGCAGATAGTTGGTCTGGATGCCGGCGGCGGCCAGCAGATCGCGCGCTTCCTGCACGGCGGGGTCATTCGAGCCGTAGGAGATGATGCCCACCGGACGGGCGGGATCGTAGTCGATCACCGGCTGCGGGACGAGCGCGCGTGCGCTGTCGAACTTGCGGCGCAGACGCTCAAGGTTGTTCACCCAGTCCTCGCGGCGCTCGCTGTAGGTGGCCTGCGGCGTGTGGCCGGTGCCGCGGGTGAAGTAGCCAGCGCGCGGGTGATCGGTGCCGGGCACGGTGCGATAGGGGATGCCGTCGCCGTCGTAATCCTTGTAGCGCGCCCACTCGCCGAAGCGCGTGATGAACTCGTCGAGGGCGGCGCGGTCGAGCACCTTGCCATGCTCAATCGGCTGATCCGGATAGACGAAGGGATCGCTCATCCAGATGTTCATGCCCAGGTCGAGATCGCTCATGACGAAGACCGGCGTCTGAAGCTGGTCGGCCAGATTGTGCGCCTTCCAGCCCATCTCGAAGCACTCGCTCACGCTGCCGGGGAGCAGCACGACCTGACGGGTGTCGCCGTGGCTGAGCACATACAGGAAGAGCAGGTCACCCTGGCTGGTGCGCGTGGGCAGGCCGGTGCTGGGGCCGACACGCGTGACATCCCAGATCACGCACGGGATTTCGGCGAAATAGGCCAGGCCGGTGAATTCGGCCATCAGGCTGATGCCGGGGCCGCTGGTGCTGGTCATCGAGCGCGCACCCGCCCAGCCGGCGCCGATCAGCATGCCGATGGCGGCCAGTTCATCTTCTGCCTGAACGACGGCGACGGTTTCCTTGCCGGTGTCGGGATCGCGCCGGACGTGCCGGTAGTCCAGCACCGAGTCCACCAGGCTGGTGGATGGTGTGATCGGATACCATGCCACCACGCTGACGCCGCCGAAGAGCGCGCCGAGCGCGGCAGCTTCGTTGCCGGTGATGAGGATCTTGCCCTGTGTCTTGTCCATCGGAAGGAAGACGAACGGATCGCGCTTCACCAGCGACTGGCTGGCCCAGTTGAAGGCGCGCTCGACCACGCCGTAGTTCATCAGCGCGGGCTTTTCCTTGCCGTTGAAGGTATCGAGCAGCGCCTGGCGCACGACATCCATAGAGATGCCGAACAGATAGGCGCATACGCCGACGTACACCATGTTGGCGATTCGGTCGCGGAATTCCTGCGGCACGCTGGCAGCAGTCACCGTTTCCTTGACCGGGACCTCGTAGTAGATGATGTCGCTGCGGCTCTGGCCCCACTTCCATTCAGCGGGGATGATGCACACGCCGCCGGCGGGCAGGTTCTGGATGTCCTCAGCGGCGGTCGATTCGTTGAAGGTGACCGCGATTTCGGTCACCGGCCTGCGAGCGATGTAACCATCCCTGCTGGCGCGGATGGTGTACCACGTGGGCAGACCCTTGATGTTGGACGGGAACAGGTTCTTCGCACCGACGGGAATGCCCATGCGGAAAAGTGAGCGGATGAGCACTTCGTTGGAGGTTTGGCTGCCAGACCCGTTCTTGGTGGCGACCATCAGCGCGAAGTCGTTGACCACGCGCTCAAGCCCGGCGTCGCTGGCCTGTGGCTGTAATTCGAGGACCATGATCTCTCCTGCATACCCTTCAGCCAGTGCTGAAGCTGGACAAGGCATCAATGCACTCTTGCAAAAAGCTATTCGGATGGGGCGTGTCGTCCGTTCTCCTTCCCGGCTGCGGCGCTTTCCTCCGCGCGGCTGAAGTGCTGCATACGCGGCTGAAAGCGAATGAGCTGCGTATGTTCGATGAAGATCGCGCGCGCTTCCTCAATCTGGCCCGCGCACAGCGCGTCGAGGATGCGTTCGTGGTAATCCCACACGCGCTGCAGATAGTCGTAGTCGGCGTAGCGGCTGAACTCGACTGCCTCGTAGGCATCCCAGTAGGCTTCGAGCAGGCCCATGACGAACGGATTGTCGAGCCGTGAGAACACGGTCAGGTGAAAGTCGCGATGTTCTTCGCCGGGGATGCGCACGGTCTGGCCGTTGAGCTTGGCGCGCGCGGCGCTGACGCAGGCGCGCATGTGCGCCAGGTCGTCCCCGGTCAGCAGCGCACAGGCTTCGTTCCAGAAAGCGGCTTCGATGTGGTTTCGGAGTTCGCTGAACTGCTCGAAGCTGTACGGGTCCTGGGCCAGCGCGTAGAACAGGCTGAGGCGCACTGCCGGGGTGAAACTGAAAGCGCGCAGCTTCATGCCGGTCTTCGAGCGCACCTCTACCAGCCCGAGCGCGCGCGCTACTTCCAGCTGCTCGCGCACCTTGCTGACGCTGATCCCGAGGTGCTCGGCATCCTGCAGCTCGCTGATCGTCGGCAGGCGGTCACCCGGCTGGTAGCCGTGGCGGATGATATAGGAGAGGAGTTCGGAGTCGAGATTGAGATCCGCCACGACGGCGCCTATTCATCAGATGAATCATATCAATACGACGATTTGCAGTATACCATGCTTCTGTGTGACTGTCGAATGCATGGATTCAGGCGGAATGCACAGGATGTGGCGCCAGCGCCGCGCGGATTTCAGTGGCAATGCCGGTCAGATCGAGCAGGTTGTGCTGAAAGTCGAGGTCGTCCATCTGAATGGTGAGCACGGGGCTGGCCGTCCAGCCGCCGATCCACTCCTCGTAGAGTGTGTTGAGCTGTTCGAGGTACTCACTGGCGATGCCGCGCTCGTACTCATGGCCGCGGCGGCGGATGTGCTTCATCAGGGCAGGGGTGCTGGCCTTGAGATAGACGATGAGGTCGGGTGGCGGCAGGAAGCTGCTGATGGCGGAATACAGCCGGCGGTAGGCGTCGTAGTCGCGCTCGTTCATCCAGCCCTGCTGATACAGATTGCGCGCGAAGATCTCGGCATCCTCGTAGATCGTGCGATCCTGCACCACGCTGGTGGGGTGATCGACCAGCAGGCGGTGATGCTCCAGCCGTTTGCCGAGATAGAACACCTGCGAGTGAAAGCTCCAGCGCTGCATGTCGGCGTAGAAGTCGGCGAGATACGGGTTTTCGGCGGCGGCTTCGAGGAAGGGCTGCCATTCAAAGGCGGCGGCCAGCAGGCGCGTGAGCGTGCTTTTGCCCGCGCCGATGTTGCCGGCGATGCCGATGAATCTTTTGCCTGGCGCGCTCATTCTTCCCCCTGCGGCGGCCAACCTGCCTGAACCACTATTGTACTCCGGCAGCGATTGCGGCGCATGCCCGCGGTGGTTGCGCAGAAAGCAGAAGTTGGGCATAAACACATATAGACTGCGAAGCATGGGAGGCGGCTGATGACGACGGACCCACTGAATGAAGGAATGGCGGCGCTGCAGGCTGGCGACCGCGAGCGTGCCCGTGCGCTGCTGGAAGAGGCCACACGCCTGCAGCCGGAGAACGAAACGGCGTGGTACTACCGCGCTGCCGCCGAGGATGATCCCGCGATGCGCCGCACCTGTCTGGAGCGCGTGCTCATCATCAACCCCGGCAACGAACGCGCGCGCGAAGTGCTGGAGCGCATGGGGCCGGCGCCTGCTGCTCAGGAGGCTCCGCGCGCTGCCGGGGGCACAACGTCTTTCGAGTGGGCCACCAACCCACCGCCGGTCTCCGGAGTGCCGGGTGTGGCGGCGGTGGGCGGGATCGCGCTGCCTGTATCGATCCCTGGCGCGCCGGAGCGCGTCGGTATCGTTGAGATGCTGCGCGACGGCTTCCGGCTGTTCATGCGCGGTGTTGCCGTGCTGCAGCGTAGGCCGGGCGTCGTGGAGGAAGAACTGGCTGAGGCGACGTGGTGGCGCTTCTGGCTGATGGTGGGCTGGGCGACGCTGATGAGCGGGCTGCTGAATGCGGTCGGCGCAGTGCTGGCGCTGTTCTTTGGCACGGTGCTTGGCCGGGGACTGCCGTTTTCGACGGTGATTGTGACGCTCATCGTGCTGATCGTGAGTGTTCCAGCCGGCCTGATCGTGGACTACGCTGGCGCCTATGCCTCGCACTGGTACGCGACGCAGCAGGGAAGCCGCGTCCCGCTGCTGCAGCATGCGTATCTGACGATGCTGCACTGGCTGCCCGCATCCGTGCTCGGCGCGCTGCTGTCTGCGCTCAGCACCGTGATTGGGCTGGGTGGCCTGGGCAGCCTGATTTCGCTGGCGCTCAATCTGTACGCGCTGTATCTGCTTGGCCTGGCCTATCGCGCGCTGCACCGTTTCTCCGCGCCTTCCCAGGAGTGGGTGACGGTGGTCGTGCTGTTCGTGGCGGTGGCCGTGGCCGGCGTCATCGTCGGCGTGGTGATCGGCCTGCTGACCGCGCCGCTGGCGATCGGCGCTGCGCTGACGGGCCGCTGACGCTGTTCAGCGCCCCAGCCGGCTGAGGCGCTCGGCGGCCTGCTGCAGCAGCGCATCCGACTTGCAGAAGGCAAATCGCGCCTGCGTGCTGGCGAGATGCGCGTGCGAATTGCTGTAGAAGAATGTGGGCGGGATGCAGGCCACGCCGATTTCGGTGGTGAGATAGCGTGCGAACTCCAGATCGTCGCCATCGAACACATCAGCGAAGTCGGCCATGACGAAGTATGTGCCTTCGGGCTGGCGCGCCTTGAGGCCGGCAGCCTGCAGCCCGCGCATGAGCAGATCGCGCTTGCTGGTGTACATCGCCTGCAGACCGGCGTAGTAGCTGTCGGGCAGGTTGAGCGCGGTGACCGCAGCCACCTGTGCCGGGTGGTTGGCGCTGAAGGTGACGAACTGGTGCGCGCGCACGGCGCCTTCCAGCAGGTCGGGATGGCCATACACCCAGCCGATCTTCCAGCCGGTGACGCTGAAGGACTTGCCCAGGCTGCTGACGGTCAGGGTGCGCTCCATCATGCCGGGCAGGCTGGCGATCGGGATGTGCTGCGCGCCATCGAACACGAGGTGCTCGTACACCTCATCGCTGATGACGGTCACATCGTGTTCGATGCACAGCTCGGCGATCAGCGCGAGTTCTTCGCGGGTGAAGACGCGCCCGGTCGGGTTATGCGGCGTGTTGAGCAGGATGGCGCGCGTTTTCGGGGTGAAGGCGGCGCGCAGTGCGTCTGGATCCAGCGTCCAGTCCGGCGGCTGCAGCGGCAGGTAGACCGGCGTCGCGCCGACGAAGGTGAGGTTGGGCAGGTAGCTGTCGAAATACGGCTCGATCAGGATGACTTCATCTCCGCGATCCACCGTGCCGAGGATGCACGAGAGCACCGCTTCTGTCGCGCCGGCAGTGATGAGCACGCCCTTTCGCGGGTCGATGTCCAGCCCATAGAAGCGCGCCGTGTGATCGGCGATGGCCTTGCGCAGCGCCAGCGTGCCCAGCCCGGGCGGATACTGGTTGCACACCGGATCGCTGAGGGCGGCTGCGGCGGCAGCGATCACCTCGTGCGGGCCATCGAAATCAGGGCGGCCCTGCCCGAGGTTGAGCGCCTGATGCTGCTGCGCCAGCTCGTTGATTTCGGTGAAGATGGTGGTGGTGAATCCGGCGACTCTCTGCGACAGGGTGGGCATGGCGTTCAGCTCCGCTGGGCTTTGCAGGCGGCGATTTGCGCGACGGCGAGCCGGTCGCAACGCTCGTTGTAGGCATGGCCGGCATGACCACGCACATACTGCCAGGTGATGCGATGCCCGCGCGCCGCCAGGTCCAGCTCAGCCCACAGGTCTTGATTGGCTTTGCGATTCCAGCCGCGGGTCATGGTGTAGACCAGATAGGTTGAGTCGGAGACCACGCGCACGCGGGTGGGGCGGGTGAGCCGGCGCAGGCCAGCGACCGCGGCCATGATCTCCATGCGATTGTTGGTGGTGTGCGGCTCAAAACCGGCGATCTCGACCTCGCGGATCACGCTGCCGGATGAATCGTAGGCTACCAGAATCGCTGCCCAGCCGCCGACGCCTGGATTGCCGGAGCACGCGCCGTCCGTGAAGATGACGAATTCCGGGGAAGATGCGGGCTCTGCCAACGTCACTCCTGGGCTGAAAGACGGAGGAGTGCAGCGGCTGCTGCGCCCCTCCGAAAGACTGCGCTGCGGGCTGGCTAGTTCAGGAACTTGCGCAGCACGGTGGGCAGAATACCGCCATTGCGATAGTACTCGACTTCGACCGGCGTATCGACGCGGGCGACGGCGGTAAAGGTCTTCTGGCTGCCATCTTCTGCGGTGGCGACGACGGTGATGTGCTGGCGCGGCGTGAGCGTGTCGTCGATGCCCACCAGATCAAACCGCTCGCGGCCAGTGAGCCCGAGCGACTGCGCGCTTTCGCCGTCGTGGAACTGCAGCGGCAGCACGCCCATCATCACCAGATTGCTGCGGTGAATGCGCTCGAAGCTTCGCGCGATGACGGCGCGCACGCCCAGCAGCGCCGTGCCCTTGGCGGCCCAGTCGCGGCTGGAGCCGGTGCCATACTCCGCGCCGGCCAGGATGATCAGCGGGGTCTTGTCCTGCTGGTAGCGCATCGAGGCGTCGTAGATGCTCATCACCTCGTTCGTCGGCTGATAGACGGTGATGCCGCCTTCGCTGCCGGGCACGAGCAGGTTGCGCAGGCGGATGTTGGCGAACGTGCCGCGGATCATCACCTCGTGATTGCCGCGCCGCGCGCCGTACTGGTTGAAGTCCGCTTTGGCGACGCCATTTTCCTGCAGGTAGCTGCCGGCGGGGCTGCTGGCGGAGATATTGCCGGCGGGCGAGATGTGATCGGTGGTGATCGAGTCGCCCAGCAGGGCCAGCGCGCGTGCACCGTGAATGGGCTGCACCGGGGCGGCGGACTTGCTGAATTCGAGGAAGAAGGGCGGCTCCTGGATGTAGGTGCTGGACGCATCCCAGGTGAAGACATCGCCCGAGGTCCCCTGAATGGCATTCCAGTCCGGATTGCCGCTGAAGACGTTGCCGTACTGGCGCTGATACAGCTCTGGCGTGATGACGGCATGGACGGTGTCGTGGATTTCCTTCTGCGTCGGCCAGATGTCTCGCAGGTAGACGGGATTGCCATCGCGGTCGGTGCCGACGGGATCGTTGGAGAGATCGATGTCGACGCTTCCGGCCAGCGCATAGGCGACGACGAGCGGGGGCGATGCCAGGAAGTTGGCCTTCACCAACGGATTGACGCGACCCTCGAAGTTGCGATTGCCGCTCAGCACGGCAGCTGCCACCAGATTGCCTTCGGTGATTGCGTCTGCCACGCGCTGCGGCAGCGGGCCGCTGTTGCCGATGCAGGTGGTGCAGCCGTAGCCGACGGTGTGGAAGCCAAGCGCCTGCAGATACGGCGTGAGGCCGGCGCGATCGAGATACTCGGTGACCACGCGCGAGCCGGGGGCGAGGCTGGTCTTGACGAACGGTTTGACCTGCAGGCCCTTCTCGACAGCTTTCTTCGCCAGCAGGCCGGCGCCGATCATGACATGCGAGTTGCTGGTGTTGGTGCAGCTGGTGATGGCGGCGATCACCACCACGCCGTGGCCGACTTCGGATGTGCGGCCGTTGTCGTGCACGACGGCAGTGCGCTGCGCCGCCGCTGCATCCAGGCCGAAGCCACGCTCTTCCACCGGCGTATTCAACGCTTTTTCGAAGGTCGGCTTCATGTCGCGCAGCAGCACGCGATCCTGCGGGCGCTTCGGGCCGGCCATGCTGGGCTGGATGTCGCCCAGATCGAGCTCGACGACGTCGGTGTACATCGGATCGGGCGTGTCGTCGGTGCGGAACCAGCCCTGTTCGCGATTGTAGGCCTCGACCCGCTCGATGAGCGATTCTTCGCGGCCCGAGGTGCGCAGGTAGCCCAGGGTGATCTCGTCCACGGGGAAGAAGCCCATGGTCGCGCCGTACTCGGGGGCCATGTTGGCGATGGTCGCGCGGTCGGGCAGGGGCAGGTTGCTCAGGCCGGGGCCGAAGAACTCGACGAACTTGTCGACCACGCCCTTGCGGCGCAGGATCTGCGTGATGGTCAGCACCAGGTCGGTGGCTGTGGTCCCTTCGCGCAGGCTGCCGCT
>CAZZJW010000033.1:0-18761 GCA_964654755.1 uncultured Pleurocapsa sp.
GTGCGGCGGGCGCATGCCGGGCGCTTGCCCTGCGCTCGCAGTCCACGATTGTTGCGCATCTCGCGGCGGGGGTATAATACAGCGACTTCCACAGGTGACGGACGCTAATGACCCAGACAAACTTCGAAGCTGTTTCCGCCGTGCCCCCTGCGCTGCCCGCGCGCCCGACGCTGCATCGCCCGGGAGCGTGGCAGGAACGGCTGGAACTGGTGCTGCTGATCGTGGTGGTATTCACCGTGGTCAACCTTGCTTCGCAGCGCTTCTTCATCGAAGGGCCGAGCATGCAGCCGAATTTCCACGAGGGCCAGTTTCTGATCGTCAGCCGCGCGCATTACCTGCTCGGCCAGCCAGCGCATGGCGATATCGTGGTGTTCGATGCACCGGGTGACGACAACAGCAGCAACAACCCGCTGCTCATCAAACGCCTGATCGGGCTGCCGGGAGACCGCATCCGCATCGCTGACGGGCAGGTGTTCGTCAACGATGTGCTGCTGAATGAGCCGTACATCAATCAGGATGGCATCCCCTTCACCTGCCGCCGTTACTGCGAGCTGGTGCTGGGCCCGGACGAGTACTTCATGATGGGCGACAACCGCAATCACAGCAAGGACTCGCGCGAGTTCGGCCCGGTGGCGCGCAGCCGCATTGTGGGCGAGGCGATCGTGCGCTACTGGCCGCCTGCAGACTGGGGCTCGGTGGTGCGGATCGCGTTTCCGTGACGATACCTTTTGAGCGCGCGCCTCGCCAAACAGGCGCCAGAGAACATCAGGCATGAGTGAGTCTGTGCACGAGTTCTGCCCGAAGTGCATGGTCGGCAGCCTGCAGCCGGTGCTGACGGTCTTCGCCGGCGTGCTGCATGGCAGTTTCGTCAGTGTGCCCGCCATGCCGGCGCTGCAATGCGATGTGTGTGGGCTGATCGAGTATTCCCCGGTTGCACTCGGCCAGCTTGAGGCGCTGTTCGGCGAGCAGCGGCCTTCCGCCGGCCCGCCGCGTGCATCATCGGCGCGCCCCCCAGGCGACGCAGACAGCGTGGACTGGCCACACGGCCCCCGTTTCACGCCATAGCAGGCCCTGCAGCGCCCGCTGCCCACTGACATTATTGCGCTGCTGTGCGCATTGAGCCGTTTTCAGTACAATACCATTCCACTGCATGGTGCTGCGAGGAGGCTGTGTGCTGGTCCTGGTTGCAGACGACATTAATGACAGCCGGCAGCTGCTGATTGACATCGTCAACTCGATGGGCGTGGATTGCGTGCAGGCCTCGAATGGACCTGAGGCGCTTGCGCTGGCGCGGCAGCATTTGCCGGATCTGATGCTGCTGGATGTGAACATGCCCGGCATGACTGGCTTCCAGGTGATGGAGGCGCTGAAGGCGGACCCGGACACCGCGCAGATTCCGGTGCTGATGCTGACTGCGCTGGCGGACATCGACTCGCGCGTCAAGGGGCTGAGCCTGGGCGCGGACGACTATCTGACCAAGCCGTACAGCCCGCGCGAGCTGATGGAGCGCGTGCGCACCCGCCTGCGCAGCAAGCAGGAGTCGGACGGGCTGCGGGCGATGCAGCAGGAGATCCGGCGCACCTTCGAGCGGTTCGTCTCGCCCGCGGTGGTGGAACAGCTGCTGCAGGATCCGGCGCGGGTGCAGCTGGGCGGCCGCCTGCAGGAAGTGACGGTGATGTTCATCGATCTGGAGGGCTTCACCAGCATCTCGGAGTGGGCGGAACCCGAACAGCTGCTGCAGGTGCTCAACACGTATCACACGATGGTCGTCGATGTCATCCGCGAGCATGGCGGCACGGTGGACAAGTTCATGGGCGATGGCGTGATGGCGCTGTTCAACACGCCGCTGGAGCAGCCCGATCACGCTGTGCGCGCGGTGCAGACCGCACTGAGCATCAGCGCGCAGCTGCCCAGCTTCAACCTGCAGTTTCCGGAGGTCTACCGCATGCGCTTCAACGTGGGCATCCACACGGGTATGGCGGTGGTGGGCAACGTGGGCGCGCCGGAAATGATGAACTACACGGCGGTCGGAGACACGGTCAATCTGGCAGCACGGCTGCAGTCTGCGGGGGCGGGCGGGCAGATCCTCATCAGCGGGGCCACCTGCGCGCAGCTGCACGGGGCAGTGCCGGTGCGCGCGCTGGGCGAGCTGAAGGTGAAGGGCCGCGCGGAAAGCGTGACGACCTATGAGGTGCTTGCCGCCGGGGAAGCCGCGCCTTGACGCGTGTCGGCGCGGCTGATATAGTCCTGAGCGCTGGCCCTATCGTCTAGCGGTCTAGGACGTGGCCCTTTCAAGGCCAAAACACGGGTTCGAGTCCCGTTAGGGTCACACCCCATCATCACCATCGAACAACCGCCACCAAGGCGGTTTTTTATTGCCACCTGCAGCATGGCTATGTTTTTTTACACTCTGCAAACACGCGCATTACATCCTGAATTGACGCTGAGGGTGTGGGCACACGAGCGAGGGAGGGGTGACATGCGCGGTCGTATGATGATGGTGTGTGGGGTACTGGGCGTTGCATTGGCGCTGGCGTTTCCGGCGGCGGCGCAGGGGCAGGGGGGTGTACAGCACGGCTCGCTGATCTACGATGGTGTGGAGCGCACCTGGCTGGCCTATGTGCCGGGTGGGGCAGATGGCGCGCAGCCGCTGCCGCTGGTCTTCGCGCTGCACGGCGGCGTGGCGAACGGGACGATGATGATGGCGGGGACGGGCTTCAATGCGCTGGCGGAGCAGGAGAACTTCATCGTCGTGTATCCCGATGCGCTGGGGCGCGGCGATACGGGCGCCTGGAACACCGGCATGACGGCGGCGGCACAGCGCGGGCGCGGGCCGGATGACGTCGGCTTCATCAGCGCGATCATCGATGCGCTCAGCCAGCGCTACGCGATCGATACGTCGCGGGTGTTCGTCACGGGCGGCTCCAACGGCGGGATGATGGCATTCCGGCTGGCGTGCGAGCTTGCCGACCGCGTGACCGCCGTGGTGACCGCTGTCGCCAACATGCCGGAGTGGCTGGCGGCCAGCTGCGATCCTGGCCGGCCAGTGCCCATTCTGATGATGATGAGCACGACCGATCCACGCATGCCGTTCGAGGGTGGTGATGTCCTCAATCTGCGCGGTGATGTGATCTCGGCGCAGGACACGGTGTCCTTGTGGCTGAACAACAACGGCTGCTCGGCACAGTCAGTCGATGAGCAGCTTCCGGACCTCGATCCGCAGGACGGCGCGATCGTGACGGCCCGGCGCTTCGTCGGCTGCCAGAGCCCGGTGGAGTGGTTCGTCATGGCCGGCGGCGGGCATGGCTGGCCGGGGCGGCCGCAGTACAACGCTGCCGAGACCGTCGGCGTCACGGTGCAGGACATCGACGCTGCACAGGTGGCCTGGGAGTTCTTCTCGCGGGTGACGAGCGGCTGACGGCGCATCGCGGGCCGCCTCACGCGCTGCGGGGGCTGCGCAGCGGCAGCGTGAGCTCGACGCACGTGCCGTATCCGTTCAGGCCGGCTTGCAGGCGCAGCTCACCGCCGTGCTGCTCGATCGCCTGGCGGGCCTGGCACAGCCCCAGGCCGGTGCCCGGGATGCCGCTGCTGCTGGCATTGCTCGCCCGCTGGTAGGGCCGGCCCAGGCGCTCGCGCTCTTCCTGCGGGATGCCGATGCCGTCGTCGAGCACCTGCACCAGTGCTGTTTCTCCAAACAGGCCGACGCTGACGCGCACCGTGCCGCCGCGCGGGGTGTACTTGATGGCGTTGCTCACCAGGTTGTCCAGTGCGCGCGCGATGTCGTTCTCGTGCCCGATCATGTAGGCAGCTTCGCTTTGCAGGCACACCGCCAGCGACTGGCCCTTCAGGGCGCAGGCCGGCTGCAGCGCTTCGCACAGCTTCTGCACCAGCTTCACCAGGTTGAACACTCGTGGGGCGGTGCGCGGCGCTGGCCGGTCCAGATCGCGCCAGTCTTCCAGCATGCGCGTCATGCGATCGACGCTGCTGCGCGCCGACTGCAGGTGCGGGTTGCGCGGGTCGGCTTCGCGGCCAATCAGCGCGACGGCCAGACGGATCGTGGTCAGGCAGTTGATCAGGTCGTGGCGCAGCATCGCCAGTGTTTCGTCATCATACAGACCGCCGGCCTGCGTGATCATCTCGGTGGTTTCGCGTTCTGCCTGGGTGCTCATGTCCGTGCTCTTTCCCGTTTGCATTCGTTACAAAGCAGCATAGACACAGCAAATCAGCGAAACGTCAGGAAAGCGTCATGGCGCGCTGACGGCGCGAAAAACGCATTCAGTTCGCTCAGGAGTGTGGTGGTACCTTGGTCCTGTATCAGCGGTAAGCTTGTCGATATCTCAATTTCGTATATAATCTTAGGAATTCTGCCCCTCCCCAACTGTGATGCCGGGGTGCGACGACAAACTACTGTGCTGACGACCCTCCGCCTGTTCGGCGCACCGCAGTTCACGCTGGACGACACGCTGGTGCGCTTTGAGAACCGCAAGGTGACCGCGCTGCTGTCTTACTGCGCTGTCAGCGGACAGGCGCACAGCCGCGAGCGGCTGGCCGCGCTGCTGTGGCCGGAGACCGATCAGGCATTGGCGGCGCTGCGCACCACGCTGTGGGAGGTGCGCAAGAAGCTGGACCCCGAGCTGCTGGTGGTGTCGCGGCAGGATGTGCAGCTTCCCCCCAGCCCCGAGCTTTGGTGCGATATCCACGAATACCTTGCGCTGATGCAGGCCGCCGCCTCCCCCGCGCTGGAGGCCATGCAGCGCGTTGAGCTGCTGCAGCAGGCCAGTGACCTGTATCAGGATGGCTTCCTGTCCGGCTTCTCGCTGCGCGACTCCTCCGATTATGACGACTGGCAGCGGACGCAGACCGCGCATTTTCAGCGGCTGCAGCACCGCATGCTGACGGAGCTGTCCGAGCGCTATATCGAAGTGGGCAACATCCATTCCGCGATCATGACGGGTGAGCGCCTGCGCGCGATGGATACGCTGGCGGAAGCGCCGGTGCTGCGCCTGATGCGCCTGTACATCGAGAGCGGGCAGGCCCAGACTGCGATGCGCCTGTATCAGGAATACACCGCGCTGCTGGAACGCGAGCTGGGCGCTGCGCCTTCGCCCGCCCTCACCGCGCTGCACGACACGCTGCTGCGCCCCAACACCCTGCGCCGCACGGTGGAGGAGAGCGCTGTCCAGCGCGCGCGCAGCCGCCCGGTGGCCGGCGCGCAGGCGGTGGGCAGCCCGAACGCCGTGTTCTATCGCAGCGCGCTGACTGTGCTGGGCCGTCCGCGCCAGTTCGTCGGGCGCAGGCGCCTGGTGGAGCGTGCGCTGACCGGGCTGGAGCAGGGCGATGCAGTGCTGCTGACCGGCATGGGCGGCATCGGCAAGACGGCCGCCGCCGCCGACATCAGCGCGCGCTACCTCGAACGCAGCGGGCAGCCGGTGCTGTGGCTGGAGGCCGGCTTCCAGAATGCGCGCGAGCTGTTTCTGGCGCTGGCGCGCGCCTTCGGCCAGGCACAGGCGGCGCAGGCCGTCCCCAATCCGGCTTCACTGATCATGGAGATGCTGGCCGGCCACAGCGGGCTGCTGGTGCTGGACAACTGCTGGAATGCGTCGGCGCTGTTCGAGGTGCTGGCCGCGGTGCCGCACGGCATGCCCGTGCTGGTCACCTCTCGCCAGCGCATCCCGCTGGATGGCGAGGTGCTGACCGTCGATCGGCTGCATGCGGACGATGCGCGCGCGCTGCTGGCGTATCATGCCCGGCGCGAGCTGCCGCCCGGCCCTGCGGTCAACGAACTGCTGGCGCTGCTGGGCTGCCATCCGTTCGCGCTGGAGATCGCCGGGAAGCAGCTCAAGACGCAGCCCGCGTTGTCGCCAGCCGATCTGTGCGCCCGTTATGCGCGGGGCACGCACGAGATCGCCGTGCCCGCCGGCTTCGCGGAGGCCGAGCGCCAGAGCATCGATCGCGTGATCGGCGCCAGCGTGGCGGAGGTTTCGGCGCCGGCGCTGGCGCTGCTGACGGCGGCGGGCGGGCTGGCCGCGCCGCGCATCTCGATGGAGATGCTGGCGCTGCTGCTGGATGAAGCGCCCGAGGGGCTGGAGCGCACCACCGGGGAGCTTGAGCAGGCCAGCCTGGTGGAGATCGGGCGAACGGGCGAACAGGCGTGGCTGCGCATGCACGACCTGATGTATCGTTACTGCCGCGATCTGTTCCGCGCCAGCCCGGGCGATCTGCGGCCGCTGGTGCGCGCCGCCGCCGGATACCTGGGCGAACACGCGGCAGATGCCGCCGCCGCCGAGAGCGAATACCCCAATCTGGAGGCCGCGCTGCGCGCCGCGCAGCAGATGGGCGATGGCGACGCGCTGGTCGCGATGATGCGCGCGCTGATGCAGGGCTACTATGGCGCCAACGGCTGCAGCGACGGCCTGCGCGAACACCTGGAGGCCGCCGTGAATGCCGCGCATGACCGCGGCGCGGGCGACGGCGAGGCGCTGCATGCGCTGCTGACCTATCGGGCGGACATGCACGCCATGCAGGGCCGGCCGGAGGATGCCTATCAGGATGAGGTGCGCGCGCTGGCCTGCGCCCCGACGCTGAAGCGGCGGGTGGCGCTGACCACGCGTCTGGCGGAGAGCGCGTACGCACTGGGCCAACCGGAGTACCGCGCCTACCTGGACGATGCCGAGCGCCAGGCGCGCGCGCATGGGCTGCACAGCGAGCTGTGCGCGGTGCTGGTGCAGCGCGGCATGATCTGTTCATACGAGTCGGAATGGGCTACCGCGCGCGCCCTGTTCACCGAGGCGCTTGCTGCCGCTACACAGGCGCCGGAGCCCACACGCCGCTTCGAGGCGCTGTACAACCTGAGCATCGCCGAGATCGAGCTGGGCGAGATCGACGCCGCCGAGGCGCACCTGGCGCAGGGGCGGGAACTGGCGGAGCGCGAGCGCAACCGGCTGTGGCTGGGCTCGTGCGACTCCGGCCTGGGGCGGTGCGCGCATGCGCGCGGGCAGCGCGAGCACGCAGGGCGGCTGCTGAACGCCGCGCTGCGCGAATACCGGCGGGTGAAGTGGTATTCCGCAGCGGAGTGGGTGCGCGATTTCCTGACCGAACATCAGTATGAGGTGGAGGCTGAGGAGGACGCATGACGACGAAAGGGTTGCTGAGGGCGGCGCTGCTGGCGCTGGGGATGATGGTGCTGGTGCTGGCGCTGCCGGCGGCGGCGCAGGAGGCGCGCGCGCCGCGCGCGGCGCTGCTGGTGGTGGATTCGTTCGCGCCAGATGGCGCGCCGACGGTGTATGCCGACGAGGTGCAGGGGCGGGCGTGCGCGGTCGAGGTCAAGGGGCAGGATGGTGTACTCCGCTTTCGCGGGCCCAAGCCGCTGCGCAGCGCGCACCTGCCGGCCAACGACCAGCCGTACCCGCTGGCATTTCCGCATGGCGACCTGGTGCGGATGCACATCCGCGATGTGCTGAGCGCGCGCGGCTTCCAGCCGGCCACGCCGCCGTCGCCGCCGAACAGCCTGGAACCGGAGCTGTGGTCCGGGCCGAATGGCGAAGAACTGCTGGTGTTCCCTGTGGACACGCAGGGCTTCACGCTGGGCGTGATCGGCCCGCGCATGGTGGAGGCGGTGGCGGAAGTGCGCCAGATGGGCTACGAGCGCATCGTGGTCAACATGAGCTTCGCCATCATTCCGTGCAGCAGCATGCCGGTGCTTTCGATGGAACAGTATCAGCTGCAGCTGGGCGACTGGGATGCGCTGCGGCTGTTCACGGACGACGCACCGCCTGGCACGGCGCTGGAACAGGTGGTGCTGGATCTGGCCCAGGCGGCGCGCGCTGATGCGGCGGAAAGCACGGCGAACTTCGCGGCGCAGATGGCTGCAGAGTCGGAGAAGGAAACCAGCAATCTCGACCAGGTGATCGTGCGGCTGCGCGAAGGGGGCGGGCCGGACGCGGCGGCATTCGCGGTGCTGCACACCAATGCGATGGAGCGGCAGATTGAGGCGGCGCTGGCGGCGACTTACGGCGAGGTCGCCCCACAGGCGACGGCCCTGCCCACCGCCGGGAGCGTGGTGAACGACCTGGCGGCATTCGGCCAGACGCTGGACGACCTGGCGAAGTCCGGAGTCGCGCTGGTGGCCTCGGCGGGCAACGACGGGCTGGCGCAGGCGTACTATCCGGCGGCTTACGACAGCGTGCTGGCGGTGAGCGCGGACTACCCGCTGCGCGAGTGCCCGCCGGGGACTCGCCGGCAGATTCGCTCCTTCCTGAGGGGGCTGGGCTTCACGGACGCGGCGATCGAGGATCAGACGAATGCGCTGTACCACCCGCTCAGCAACAGCGGCGAGGTGGAGGCGGATGGCGTGAGCAGGCTGACGCCGGATCGCTACCTGGTCAATCCGCCGCCAGGCGCGGAAGCGCTGGGCTGCCTGACCGGCACATCGTACTCCGCCCCGGATGTGAGCGTGCAGATGGCGCTGTACTTCATTGAGGGTGGGCACATCCAGTGTCGGGGTCTTCTGGGATCCTCAAGGCCGCCGCTGGCGCACGCGCCGTATGACAATCTCGATGTGCCGGAAGCGGCCTTCCGCTACTGTTCTGACTTCCCGTAAGCGCGGGGCACGATGTTGTGCAGGGGGTGGGGCGGCTGCGCCTCGCCCCCTGCGGCAGTCTCATCCGGCATTCACGGCGGCATGGTACTATCTGAGCGCTCAAACGCAGTCTGTGTACCCGGGGGCGCCATGACCACCACTACCGCCGCATCACAGGCCATGCAGGTGCGCTATGCCATTCGCGGCGCCGCGTGGGCTGTGTTGTATCTGCTGATGATCCTCGCACCGCTGTTCGTGCTGCTGGTGGGCCCGCTGCCCGCCCCGCGCGACTTCTGGACGGAATTCTCCGTCGCGCTCGGCTTCACCGGCCTGGCGATGATGGGCCTGCAGTTCGGCCTGACGGCGCGCTTCCGCCACATTACCACGCCCTGGGGCGAGGATGTGATTTATCACTTCCACCGGCGTATCACCCTGCTGGCCTTCGTGCTGGTGCTGGCGCATCCGCTGCTGCTGTTCGTCACGCGGCCGGAAACGCTGGCGCTGCTCAACTTCATCGAGGCGCCGTGGCGCGCGCGCTTCGCTGTGCTGTCGGTGGTGGCGCTGCTGGCGCTGATCGTCATGGCGGTGGGCCGCGCGCGCTGGAAACTGCGCTACGAGACGTGGCACCTGTGGCACAACGTGCTGGCGGTGGCGGCGGTGGTGCTGGCGATGCTGCACATGCTGGGCGTGGGCTACTACATCTCCACGCCGTGGAAGCAGGCGCTGTGGATCGCGCTGGCGGCGCTCTGGCTCGGCCTGCTGCTGTACGTGCGCATCATCAAGCCGCTGTTCCTGCTGCGCCGCCCCTATCGCGTGGTCGAGGTGCGGCCCGAACGCGGGGATGCCGCCACGCTGGTGATGCAGCCGGATGGCCACGCCGGCTTCCGCTTCAGCCCCGGCCAGTTCGGCTGGCTGACGGTGTGGGGCAGCCCGTTCCGGCTGACCGAGCATCCGTTTTCGTTCTCCTCCAGTGCCGCAGCGAACGATGGACGCGTCGAGATGACCATTCGCAATCTCGGCGATTTCACGCGCACCATCCCGACGGTACAGCCCGGGCAGCGCGTGTACGTCGATGGCCCGTACGGCGCTTTCACCATCGATCGCAATCCGGCGGATATGCTGGTGTTCGTGGCGGGCGGGGTGGGCATCACGCCGATGATGAGCATGATGCGCACGCTGGCCGACCGGGGCGACACGCGCCCGGTGCTGCTGTTCTACGGCAGCCGCGACTGGGAGTCGATCATCTTCCGCGAGCAGATCGAAGCGCTGCAGCAGCGTCTGGCGCTGACGGTGATCTATGTGCTGGAGAAGCCGCACGCGGGCTGGCAGGGCGAAAGCGGCTTCATCAGCGCTGAGCTGTTCCGCCGCCATCTGCCGCCGCCGTATGCCGCGCATGAGTACTTCATCTGCGGCCCGAACGTGATGATGGATGCCATCGAGCGCGCGCTGGGGCAGCTTGGCGTGCCGCTGTGGCAGTATCACTCCGAACGTTACAACTTCATTTAGCCGCCAGGGGAGGCCGTCATGCGTCGTCTGTTTGCCGATCGGCTGGTGCTGGCCACCGCCGTGATCGTCGTGCTGATGTCCGCGCTGTTCGCGCTCTCGCGCAGCAGCGGCTGAGGCGGGGGCACAGCCGCTAGCCGCTGCGCCGGTAGATCACCGCGGTGCCTGCCGGGTCGGTGAAGTCTGGCACGGGGGCGTAATGCGCCTGCAGCCAGCCGCTCTCGATCAGCGGGGTGAAGAACTTGTTGTACGAGCGCACGTACGCCGGGTCGATGATGATGAACTCGGGCCGCGCCTCCTCCCAGATGGCGTCTGCCGTGGGCAGGCGCGCTTCGACGTCGGGATACGGGTATTCGGCCACCAGATGGCTGATGAACGGGTAGTCTGACAGCCAGAAGTAGTAGTACAGGTCACCGGCCACCGGCACATCGCGCGGGACGTTCTGCAGCACCCATTCGACGGCGGGGGGCGGCGGCAGGCCGCGCGGCTCGCCTTGCAGCACCGCCTGCAGCGGGCGCGCGGTGGTCGCCCCGAGCAGCGGCATGAGCAGCAGCGCGAAGATCACCAGCTCGCCCCGGCGGAAGGGCAGGCGCGCGGGCAGCGCCGCCCGGCTGAAGCGCTGCGCCCCGATCAGCAGGCCGTAGATGGGCGTGAGCGGCAGGATGTAGTAGTAGATCGCCCCGCTGGCCATCACCGCCAGCGCCACGTGGCTGATGAGCGCGATCAGCACCAGCGAGACATCCTGCGGCAGCCGCCGGCGCAGGGCCGCCCACACCGCCAGCGCCACCAGCACGAACTCGAACACTGAAAACCACGCGATGTTGAAGATGTTGCCGAAGAAGGCCACCGCGAACTGGCGCGTGTCTTCGCTGTACTTGGACTGCCGGGTGAGCGTGGACAGCCAGCCGGGCAGATCGTCGGGGAGCATCTGCAGCAGCACCACGATGGCGGCGCCGGCCAGCCCGCCCAGGCCGAACACGATCATCTCGCGGTCGATCAGGCGGCGCTGGCGGATCATGCGCGGCACGTACAGCCCGATCAGCAGCGCCAGGCCGAAGCCAGCGGCGTGGTAGTGCGAGAACATGCCCAGCCCGACCACCAGCCCGCTGGCGAAGTGCAGCGCGAGCGCGCCTCTGCGCCCGGCGACGGTGTGCAGCCACAGCGCCGCCGCCACGCAGATCGTCAGGCCGATATCGTGGCGCACGCGCGCGGCGGACATCAGCACGGCGCTGGCGAACATGGCCGCCGCCGTCAGCACTGCCGCGCGGCTGCCGTACCAGTTGCGCGCCGCCAGCGTGGTGAAGGCGATCGCGGGCAGGATGAGCACGAAGCCGAGGATCCGCTCCTGCCACAGCCCGACGCCGAATGCCTCGATCCAGCCGGCCAGCAGCAGGTAGTAGCGCGGATAGGCATAGTAGGCATCGCCCAGCCCGGCCAGCGTGGGATCGCCGAAGTGGCCGGTGCGCAGCCAGTTGACGGCCCAGGCGGTCACCCAGGCCTCATCCTGCAGATCGATGAACGGGTAGTGCGCCAGCCCGTACAGCCGGATGAGCGTGATCACGACGGCTCCGCCCAGCGCCAGCCCGATCCACAGACGGGCGCTGCGGGCGGGCAGCGCGCCATCGTACAGCGCGCGGTAGAGCGCGATCAGCGTGACCGTGAAGGTGAGCAGGCTGTGCACGTGGAAGACGCTGGCGCTGGTGGTCTGCGCGAACGGCAGCACGCCCAGCCCGAGCAGGAAGCCGGCGGAGACGCAGGCGAAGGTGGTGTGTCCGCGCCCTCCCGCCGGGGGCGCGAGGCGGCCACGCCCTGCCAGGGCCGAGGCCAGCGCCAGCCCCGCCGCCGCCAGCGCCGCGACGATCGCGCCCAGCGCCTGCGCGGGGGACGGGCTGGCGCCGCTCAGAAACAGCAGCGCGTGGGCCAGCGCCAGCACGTTGAAGATGGCGAGCGCGGGCCAACGCAGCGCGCGCAGGCGTGCGCCCGGCGTTATGGCGTCTGGCGAAGCGGTGGTCATGGATGCGCGCCTTTCGTCAACGGTGCGGGCGGTGCGGCCCGCGTGTGTGTTGATGCGATTGTACCGTCAGCCCGGCCTGTGCCACCTTCAGGTTTTGTGGTGGGCGGCCTATGGCTCGTGGGACAGATGGTCGGCTCGGGGCGCGAGATCGTCGCGCTCTCCGGCGGGCAGGCGGTGGCCGCTGCGATAGGCGGCAGCAGCGATGGCATGCGAGGCCACGGGCGCGGAGAAGAGCAGGAAGAGCACCAGTGCCGCCAGCTTGAGAGTCGCGTCAGGCAGCAGCACGGCTGTGCCCGCCGCCAGCCCGAAGATGCCGAGCGTGGCGACCTTGCCGGAGGCGTGCATGCGGCAGTACACATCGGGCAGGCGCATCATGCCGAAGATGCCGACAGCGGCGAAGAACACGCCCACCAGGATCAGCGCCACGCCGATCAGCTCGCGAAGGTCCATCAGAACATGCGCCTTTCCGCCACGTAGCGGGCGATCGCCAGCGTGCCGACGAAGCTGAAGGCGGCCAGCGCGATGCCGATATCGACGACGAACGCGGTGTTCTGTACCAGCGCCAGCAGGATGACGATCCCGATCAGGAGCGTGGTGATGGTCTCGATCGCCTGCAGCCGGTCTGCCGGGCGCGGCCCGGCGATCACGCGGTAGACGCACGGCAGCAGGAGCGCGACCATCACGCCCAGCGCGATCTGAATGGCGGCAGCCGCCCAGTCACTCATCTGTCTCGTCTCCCATGACCTGCCGGAGCAGCCGAAGCCGCTGCGCCTGAACGGGCTGGCTGGCCGCTGCGCTGGCGTCGACGTCCAGACAGTGTACGTACAGCGTGCGCGTTCCCTCGATCTCCACCGCCAGTTCGCCCGGCGTCAGCGTGATGACCGCAGCGGAGAGCGCCGAGACGATCTCGCGGGACCGGGCGTCCTGCGTGTCGACCGCGATGATGCCCGGCTTCAAGCGCATATCGCGCGACAGCACCCGCCGGGCCACATCGATGCTGGAGCGCACAATATCTCGGAAGAGCTGCGCGGTGAACACGAGCACCGCGGCGATCTGCAGGTGCAGCCTGCGCCAGCGTATGGGCGTCGTGGACGGGCGCACCGCGATCACGACGGCCAGCCCGAGCAGGTAGCCGACGGCGATGCTCTCCAGCGACAGCCGGCTGCTGATCAGCACCCACAAGCCAGCGACCGGGCCGGCGAGCAGCAGGGCAGTGAATACGCGGCGCATGCCTTATCCTCCCAGGACGGCGCGAATGTACAACTGCGGGTCGCCGAGCTGCGCGACGGCGCGCGCGGCGATATCGAGCACGGGCGCGGCGAACAGGCCGAGGGCGATGCACGCGCCGATCAGCAGCGTGGGCGCCAGGCGCGCATCGCTGTAGGGCTTGAGGCCGACACTGCTCTCGTCTGGCGTGCGCTGGAAGATGAGCTGCCACGTGCGCATCATGTACAGCAGCGTGATCATGCCGGCGCTGACCACCAGCCCCAGCACCAGCCAGTCGCCCGTGCCGATGCCGCTCTGTACCAACGCCGCCTTGCTGACGAAGCCGTTGAGCGGCGGCACGCCCGCCAGCGCCAGCCCGCCCAGCAGATAGAGCAGGCCGGTGCTGCCCATCGCCCGACCGATGCCGCCGATCTCCGACAGGCGCGCGGTCTTGGTGAGCGTGCGGCTGGAGATCACCCCGGTCGTCATCAGCAGCGCCGACTTGATGAAGGAGTGATTGACCGCATAGACCAGCGCCGCCGCCAGCGCCGCCGGCGTCCCCCAGCCGATCCCGACCAGGATGAAGCCGATCTGGCCGAAGGTGGAGTAGGCGAGCATGCGCTTGGCGTCGTACGTGCGCAGCGCCCCCAGGCTGCCGAAGAAGATGCCGATGATGCCCAGCAGCACGAGGAGCTGCTGGATGAGCGCCGCTTCGTTGGTGAAGAGCAGCGTGATCATACGGATGAGGCCGTAGATGCCCACTTTCACGACCACGGACGAGAGCACGCTGTGCACCGGGGTGGGCGCGGTGGTGTGGAAATCCGGCTGCCAGAAGTGGAAGGGGAACACCGCGCTCTTGAGCAGGAAGGCGCACATCAGCATGACGGCGGCGGCTTCGGCCAGCACCGGGCGGGCGCCGCTGCCGAGCAGGCGGGCGATATCGGCCAGGTTGAGCGTGCCGAAAGTGGCGTAGAGCGCCGCGATGCCCGTCAGCAGGAACAGCGTGCCCATGGCGCTGATGAACAGATACTTGATCGCCGCTTCCAGGCCGAGGCGATTGTCGGAGATGGCGACGAGGATGACCGACGAGATCACCATCAGCTCGATGAAGACGAACATGGTGAAAATGTCGCCGGTGTACAGCGCGCCGCTCAGGCCCGCACCCATGCACAGAAACAGCGGCATGAAGGCGGGATAGCTGACTGACTTGTCCTTGCAGCCGAGCGCGTACAGGATGCCCGCCGCCAGCACGGTCGTCGCCATCACGGCGAAGATCGAGGCCAGCAGATCGGCGACGAGCACGATGCCGAACGGCGGCGGCCAGCCGCCCAGCGGATAGCTGAGGATCTCGCCGTTGAGATTGGCCGCCAGCACGCCCAGGCTGCATAGCCAGGCCAGCACCGCGCCGATGAGGCCCAGCCCATGCTGCAGCGTGCGATTGCGCGAGAGCAGCAGGCCGAGCATGGCGCAGCCGAGCGGGATGAATACGGGGCCGAGCAGCAGTGTGGACATCGTGTCAGGCCTTGAGCTGATCGACTTCGTCGCTGTCGACCGTGCGGAAGCGGCGCGAGATCACCGCGATCAGGCCGAGCAGCAGCGCGTACGTGCCGAAGCTGATGACGATGGCGGTGAGGATGAGCGCCTGCACCAGCGGATCGCTGGGCTGCGCGCCCACCTCGCCGTTCTTGTCGACGTAAGCGGGGGCGACGCCGTTGAATGCGCCGACCGCCAGAAAGAGCAGGTTGATGGCGGTGAAGAGGATGTAGAAGCCCATCGCCGCCTTGATCAGGTCGCGGCGCAGAAGCTGGAACACGCCCAGCGCGAACATCACCCCGGTCGCCAGCGCGAACAGAACGTTGAGCATCGCCTACACGCCTCGCCGAAATGCGCTGTGCCGCATCGCCTGCATCTCCCCTCCGGGACGGCATCGCGCCCCGGCTGCATCACTCCGCAAGGACGGCTTCCTCGCGCTCGCGGAAGCAGCGCACGGTCTGCTCCACCAGCTTGTCCAGCACTGCCGGGTTAGGCCGCCCGTTCATCGCGGGATACGGGTCGCCCCCCGGCCCGAGCGGCTCCGGCGTGACGTAATGGCCGTCGCGGTTGAAGCCGATCAGGTAGAGCGCGCGGATGATGGTGTCGTAGTCCATCGAGCCCGTGCCGACGGCCCCGCGCTGGCTGTCTGCCAGGTGCAGGTTGAGCAGCAGGTCGCCCGCCTCGACGAGCGCCTGGCCGATGTGCGACTCCTCCGCCTGCATGTGGTAGACATCGCCGTTGATGCCACGGATCATCGGGTGATTGACCGCAGCGATGTAGCGCCGGGCATCGGCAAAAGTGCGGCAGAACGACACTTCCGCGCTGCGGATCGGCTCGATCGCTGCGGGCACGCCGTGCTGCGTGAAGGCGTCGCCGACGAGCTGCAGCGTCTCGACCGAGCGCTCGAACTCCATATCGTCATAAGCCTTCGGGCGGCCCACCGCGCCGGGCACGACCAGGATGTAATCCGCGCCCACCGCCTCGCCGAACTCGAGCTCGCGCCGCAGGTAGTCCACGGCGGCCTGGCGCTGCATCGGTCGGTTGCTGGAGAGATCGTTGTCGGCGGAGAACATGCCGCAGATGCCGCCGACCTCAACGCCGTGATCGCTGAGGATGCGCAGTGTCTCCTGCGGGCGATAGCCGAGGTCCGGGCCGTAGTGGTTGCCGTGCAGCTCGATGTATTTCACGCCGTGGCGCTGCAGCCGCGCCGCAGAGTCCGCCAGCGACTCCATGCCGAAGCCCCAGTTGCTCCACGACAGATTGAGGCGGCGCGTCAGCCGTTCCGGGTGGTTGCGCCGGAGTTCTTCAAAGGCGGTGCGGATGCGATCATTGTGGACTTCGTAATTCTGCCTGCTCATGTGCCAGCTCTCCTGTAGTGCGGGACGTTCGGGATAGGCGCTGTGCGCGCACAGCCGCCAGCAGGCGGCGCGGTGAGGTGCGTCACAGCGATTCGACTTCCTTCGGATGTGAGATCGCCTGAACAATGGTGCTGACGCCGCCCAGCACCGTCAGGCAGATGCCAATCTCAAAGACCACGGTTGAGGCCAGCTTGATATCGGCAAACGAGAAGCCCTGCACGCTGGTGAGGGCCATGAACGAACGACCAAACAGCACTGGCAGCAGCGCATTGACGAATGCAATCGTCAGGCCCAGGCCGATGAACTGCACCGGACGCAGCCACGGCAGCATGCGGCGTGTCTCCTCGTAGCCGAAGACCACGAACCACGACGCGATGCCCAGCCCGATGATCACCCCGGCAGTGAAGCCATCGCCGGGCGCAAAGCCAGCGTAGAGCAGGTGGCCGATGCCGATCAGCAGGGAGAAGGGCAGCGCCAGCCGGGCCGCCAGCCGCGTGAGCGGATCGACGAAGCGCGAGCGATAGACGATCGTCTCTGGGCGTTCGGCGTCCTCCTGAAGCGCATCCTTCGGCTCGCTGGTGGCGCCCGCAGCCGGACGTCCGAACAGCGCCATGGTCCTGCCGGGCTTGGGCCGTGCCAGCAGCGTGAGCACGCCGAGCGCGGCCATGCCGAACACGGTGATCTCGATCAGCGTGTCCATACCGCGAAAGTCGGTGACGATCGCCGCGACGACATCGGTCACACCGGCCTGTGGCAGCGCGTTCTGCAGATAGCCGGTGGCGAGCGCATTCGGCGTCGGGCGGGTGGAGATGGCCGCCAGCGCGAAAACTGCCATCACGCTGCCGACCGCACCAGCGATCAGCGCATCCCGCGCGATCCCGCCGCGCGACTGCGTCCACACACGCGCCATCGCCCGCACGCGCTCGCGCTGGCTGGTGCGGGTGAGGATGAGGATGATGAGCACCGTCGCCAGCGTTTCGACGACGAACTGCACCAGCGCCACATCCGGCGCGGGCTCCAGCAGGAAGATGCCGCCGATGCTGTAGCCGGCGACGCCCAGCGCCAGCGCGGCTGCCAGGTGCTGGCGGAAGAGCACGCTCAGCAGCGTCGTTAGCAGCGCCAGACCCAGCAGCACCACCTTGAGCGCATCCTGTGCGTCGACGATCGTCACCGTCCAGTTGATCACGCTGAGATCGATGCGCGGGATCGCGGTGGCCAGCAGCGCGACCACGGCGATCAGGATGGCCGACAGGTAGTAGCGGATGTGGCCGCCCTGCGTGGTGAGCAGCGCATCGCCTGCGCGCTCGACCAGGCCGACCACCCGCCGGTAGATGGCGGCGGCGGAAGGCAGCGGGGGCTGCCAGCCCAGCCAGCGCCGGCGCAGGGCGAACAGCACGCCGCCCGCCCCCAGCGCTGTCAGGCTCATCAGGAAGGCGAGATTGATGTGCGGCGGCAGCAGATAGAGCGAGACCGTCTTGCCGAGGACCGCGCCGATCAGGCCGCTCAGCAGCGGGCTGATGCCCAGCCCGAACAGCAGTGACGCGCCCGCCAGCGCCGCCGCGCCGGCCAGCAGCAGCCGGGGCAGGGCGTGGCCGTGGGACTCGTGCGCGTCATGATCGTTATGCACGGGGGGCGCAGGCGCGAAGAACACATCCCACGACAGCCGCAGGGCCGACACCACCTGCAGCGCAGCGCCTAGCACGACCAGCGCCAGCAGCAGCGGCTGCTCGCCGAAGCTGTCCAGCATCAGCTCCTTGGCGACGAAGCCGAGCAGCGGCGGCACGCCAGCCATCGACAGCGCCGCCAGCGCGGTGACCCCCGCGTAGCCCGGCAGCGTGCCGCGCAGGCCGCCCAGGCGCGTGATGTCGCGCGTGCCGGTGGCATGATCGATCGCGCCGGCCACCAGGAAGAGCGTGCCTTTGTACAGCGCATGCCCGATCACGCCGATGGCCGCGGCCTTGAGTCCTTCGCCGTGCGGCAGCCCGATCAGCGCCACCAGCGCGCCCAACTGGCTGATGGTGGTGTAGGCGAGGATGCCTTTGAGATCGCGCTGCCACAACGCCAGCGCCGCGCCGATGCAGAACGTCGCCAGGCCGAAGCCGGTGAGCAGCGTGGTCCACAGCGCGCTGTCGCCCAGCACGGGCGCGAAGCGGGCGAGCAGGTAGATGCCCGCCTTGACCATGGTGGCCGAGTGCAGAAAAGCGCTGGCTGGCGTGGGCGCAGACATGGCGCCGGGCAGCCAGAAATGCAGCGGGAACTGCGCGCTCTTGCTGAAGGCGCCCAGCGCCAGCAGCACGATGATGCCGCTGGCCCACGGGTGATCGCGCAGCACGTCGGCGCTGGTCAGGATGCGCGCCAGGTCGGCGCTGCCGGTGGCGCCCGCCAGCAGCAGCAGGCCGACCAGCAGCGCCAGCCCGCCGCCCCCGGTGATCATCAGCGCCTGCAGCGCCCCGGCGCGCGCGTCTTGCGATTTGCTCTTGAAGCTGATGAGCAGGAAGGAGATGATGCTCGTCCCCTCCCAGCCGATGAACAGCAGCAGCACGCTGCCCGCCGTCACCAGCAGCAGCAT
>CAZZJW010000033.1:18861-41837 GCA_964654755.1 uncultured Pleurocapsa sp.
CGGGCAGCCAGCGGCGCCCGGCATAGACCAGCGGCGCGGCAAGCAAAGGCAGCGCCAGCAGCAGCATGCTCATTCAGTCGTCCTGTGGAGGTGCTTCATACGCGTGTGTATCCGCGAACCTGTCGTACACAGGCACACAGTATAGCGAAAGCGCATGCTGCTTGTCATGCATCTGGCGCGCACAGCCCGCCTCATGACCCGGCAGCGTGTCAGCCGCCGGCGAACTGCTGCCGGATGTAGGCCAGCGCGGGCGGGTCGATCAGGCCGTCGGCGATGCGCACGCGGTCCTCGAGGTTCTCGACCGAGGTGAAGGCGAAGAACGCTTCCTGCGTCGGCGCGTCCCAGCTGCCGTTGACCGGGCCGGCGTAGTAGCCGAGGCGGGCCAGCAGCGCCTGCAGCTCGGCGGCCAGCGCGGAGTCGATGGTCAGCCGCGCATCTGGCGCGGTGCTGCCGAAGAACAGATGATGCAGTTCCAGCAGCGTGCCCAGCTCTTCCACTGGCGCGCGGTGATTGTCCACGCGCAGATCGAGGTAGCGATCGGTCGTGCCGCCGTAGCTGCCGTTGGGCTTGACCACCAGCAGCGCCGCCGCCTGCCGCCCGCGCCGGTCGCCCCCCGCGCGATCGCCTGCGGCCAGCGCGGCATACAGGCGCTCGGCCAGCTCGCCAGTGGCGCTGTGATAGGCGCTGACCATCGCGTCGAGCACGTCGGCCCCGGTGAGGATGTTGCCCTGCGCGGCGAAGCCCGGTCCGGCCAGTCCGCCCGCCCAGGAGAAGCACCCCTCCCCGGTGAAGGTAGCGCTGCCGCCGCTGGCATCCACCAGCCCGACCTGGCGCATCTCGGCATCGGGATCGTTCTGCAGCAGCAGCTCGAGCGTCTCCGAGGCACTGCTGCCCTGCGCCATCAGCGCCAGCCCATCCGGACCGAAGGACAGATTGGCCAGGCTTTGCGTGGCGACCGCGCCAGCGCCGGCGGAGGCGTAGGGAACCGCCGCGCCCACCGCGAGGAATTTGCTGGCGACGGCTACCCCCCAGCTCTGCGTTGCAGCGTCATAACCGACGATCGAGAACGTGTTGATCTGCATGTGCAAACTCCTGAGGCAAGATCCAGAGTGGAGCGGGCATGCAGGCCCGCCTGATTGCGAACGATGTTACCGCACTTTGTGCTGTCAGTGCGCTACTGCGATTTTGGGGATGCTTGAATTTACGATATCTCAATGGTTTCGCATCTGCGGAGGGCGATCTTAACGCTGGAGGCCCGTCCTTGGCGTTTTGCATACTGCAGACGGGCATTCCTCAGGGTCTTGTGGAGGCCCCTTGTACGTGTGCTGCACGGCCAGTGCACCCCTTGTGCAGTTCAGTCTCCTTCAGGTGATCACGGAATTGGCTTCGTGTGGGCTGGGAAATCCAAAGAATGAATAAATTTGTGAAAAGAGTGTGAAAATCAATGATCTCAATTGTTCTTGCTCAATTTTACGTTTACTGTTTAGGCATCAACGGCGAACACAACGTTCGATGCAAAAACAAGGAGAAGCGCAGCATGTACGGTATTCGTAAGTTCCACAAGAACGAAAGCGGTCAGACGGCTCTGGAAACCGCGATCATCCTGATCGCCTTCGTGGTTGTGGCTTCGGTCTTCGCCTTCACCATCCTGTCGGCAGGTTCGGCCTCGACGACCCGCGGTGAGCAGGCGATCTACAGCGGTCTGGAAGGCGTGCAGTCCTCGATGCAGACGATGGGCACGGTTCTGGCCGAGGCAGCCGGCGCGAAGGTGGACGACATTCGCTTCACGGTGCAGCTGGCGGCGGGCGGCGGCCCGGTCAACATGAACGACCTGCTGATCAGCTACCGTGATGCTGCGGTCATTGAGAACCTGGCGGATGCTGACTGGGCCTTCGATCTGCTCAGCGCCGAGGTTGGCGCGGCGGACCTGCTTGAGGAAGGTGAGCGCTTCGAGATCACCGTGACTCTGCCGGCTTCGGTCACGCTCGCAGCGAACCAGTCCTTCACGCTGGAAATCAAGCCGCCGACCGGCGCAGTGCTGCAGATCAACAAGACCACCCCGGCCGCGCTCAGCGACGTGATGGAACTCCGCTAACCGAACGCACAGCGCGCTCTCCCGGTGAACGATCCAGCACCAGCGGGTCGTTCACCGGGCGCCGCCGCGCAGTAGACCCATCCAGGAGGCGCACACGAACCCACGATCCCACGCACGACCACAACTCAGCAGGACAGGCACGGCCAAGCCTAATCGAAGATGAACCGGTCTTATCGCTCACCCTTGAAGGGGCGACAACGCGCTGAAGAGCCGTGAGCAAAGACAAATCGCCCCACCCACTTGGCCGTGCCGGTGGGGCGATTTATTGCCAGGCACAAACGATATTTCACAGAGTTGCAGTTTGACGACCGTGGCGGGAAGCACGAGCAGGAAGCAGGGCTGAAGATGGACAACGAACAGCGGATACAGGCGCTCGAACAGGAAATACAGCTCCTCAAGGCTCAGATCCAGGGGACGCTGCTGGACATCCAGGCGCACCTGCTGACCAACGCCTATCCCTCGCTGCGCACGGAAGGGCAGGCGGGCGCAGAAGCGGGCCGCCAGGCCGCTGCCCGCGAGAACGCCAGCGCGGCGGCAGCCTCTGCGGCGGCGACCCCGCCGGTCAAGCGCGTCTCGCTGGAGACGTTCGGTGAGCTGCCGCCGGCCCCGGCTGTGCCACCACTGCCGGCGAAGGTCCCGCCTCCTGCTGCAGCCGCGCCCGCCCCGGCCCCGGCAGCGCCGCCCGTCGCAGCGCCGATGCGCATGGCTCCTCCGGCGCCGCGCGCCGCCGGCCCGCAGCGCTCCATCCCGGCTGCGCCTGCGCCGCGCCAGGCCGCAGCGGAGTCGCCGATGCGCCGCGCACCAGCTGCACCGCAGCGCCCGCCCGCCGCGCGTCAGGTCCCGGCTGCGCCGCCCGCCAAGCGTGGGCCGCGCCTGAGCCCCAAAACGCGCCAGGCCTCGCGCCTCAGCCATCGCCGCAACGACCTCGACAAGTTGCTGCCGCTGGATGATCTGGGCGGTTCGGGCTCGTCATTTTCAACGGTGGCGCCGGTGCAGCACAAGCCCCACAGCCCGATCGCCGGCCAGCGCACATCCGGCAGCCGGGACACAACAGCGCCGCCCAGCCTGAACGGCACCGCCACCGCGCAGGGCGCGCCTGAAGCGGCGAGTATGCTGATGAGCGCCGCGGACATCGAGCCGCTCAACAAGTGGCTGCTGGGCAAAGTCGAGAAGTACGGGATCGACCGCACGCGCGCGCTCCTCGATATGTATGTGCGCAAGGAGTACCTCAAGCCGGAGGTGATCGCCATGCTGGTGCGGCTGCTGGACCAGCACGAGGAGGCCATGCGCCCGAGCCTGGTGCTCACCAACGCCAAGCCGCGCTTCATGGAGAACGGCGTCGGCCGGCTGAGCAGCACGGTGACGCTGGAGGATGCGACGACGGGCTCACCGATCAGCCCGGAGGCGGAGAAGCACCTCTCCAGCCGCAGGCTGGTGCTGCGCCTGATCGCGGGCGTGCAGAATGCAGGCATGAGCTGGGCCGCGCGGGACGAGAAGCGCCGCTAGGCGCGGGCAGGGAGGTCTGCGATGGACAAGGTCATTACCACCGTTCTGCTCATCGTCATCAGCATGGTGATGTCGCTGCTGCTGTTCAACGCCGCCTACCCGGCGACCATGCAGGCCAGCGACTCGATCACGCGCATGGCGGACTCCGCGGATGAGCGCATGCGCGACCAGATCGAGGTGATCCACGCGGCTGGCGAGCTCAACCAGGCGGGCTTCTGGAACGACGCCGATGGCTCGAACGACTTCAGCGTGATGCTGTGGGTCAAGAACGTCGGCACGGTGCGCACGCTGGCGCTGGACGATCTGGATGTGTTCTTCGGCCCGGAAGGTGGCTTCGTCCGCATCCCGCATGAGAGCCGCGCGGGCAGCAGCTTTCCGTTCTGGACGTACAGCGTGGAGAACGGCGCGGAGTGGACGCCCACCTCCACGCTATCGATCACCGTGCATTATCAGACGCCGCTTTCCGCAGGGCGCTACTTCGGCAAGGTAGTCACGCCCACCGGGGCCAGCAGCGAGGTCCTGTTCGGACTGTAGATCATGGAAAACGTCCTCAGCGCCATCGTCGTCTTCTTTCTCCTGCTCTTCAGCGTGCTCACGCTGTCCGGCGCGTTCATGAACGCCCAGATCACGATGCAGGACGCGTGGAAGCGCATGGCGCAGCGGATTGATGCCCAGCAGCGCACTGCGCTCGAGTTCGTCGATGCCGAGGTGGTCAACAGCGGCACGCGCCTCGATCTGGTGCTGCGCAACAGCGGGCAGACCGCACAGGCGGACTTCGACCGCTGGGATGTGATCGCGCAGTACGACGACAGTACGGCGGGGACGGCACGGCAGGTGGCGTGGCTGCCTTTCAGCAGCTCGCTCGGCATCGGGCAGACGTGGTCGGTCGAGGGCATCTATCTGGATGATGCGCTCACCCAGCCGGAGGCGTTCGAGCGTACGCTGCTCAACAGCGGCGAGATCGTGCAGCTTCGGCTGGAGTTGCCCTCGGCGGTCGGCATCGGTCTGCCGATCCAGACCACGGTCAGCACGGACAACGGTGTGACAGTTTCCGCCACCACGCTGCGCAACATTCCGCCGATCCTGGCGGTCAATCTGCCGCTCACGGTGAATGCCGGCGCGACGGCCGCCATCACCGACAGCCTGCTCAGCACGACGGATGCGGATGACCTGCCGGATGACCTGGTGTATACCGTCACCACGGCGCCGGCGCGTGGCACGCTCAGCCTGGGCAGTACGTTCACGCAGGCGCAGATCGATGGCGGGCTGCTGACGTATGCCCACGGCGGCGGAGTGGATGGCGATACATTCGTCTTCAGCGTGTCGGACGGCGTGGACACGATCGGGACGTTCACCTTCACCATCAATGTCAACCAGCCGCCGGCGCTGGCCGCCAACGCCGGCATGACGATGGTGCAGAACAGCACGCAGGGGATCACCAGCGCGATGCTCGCGGTCACCGACAGCGACAACGCCGCCTCCGAACTGATCTACACCATCCTGATCCCGACGACGCAGGGGCTGCTGTCTTACGGCCCGACCTTCACGCAGGCGGAGATCGACAACGGGATGCTGGTGTATCAGCACACCGGCGTCGGCCACGACAGCTTCCGCTTCACAGTGAGCGACGGCAACGCCGAGATCGGGCCGTTCAACTTCCTGATCACCGTGCTTTCGCCCACACCGACGCCTTCACCGACGCCTGCCACGCCCTGACGCGGCATGAGCCTGAAGAGGATGAGAACCGATGGCCGCTGAAGCACAGGCAGAACCCAAGAAATTCATCTCGGCGCACAACATGGAGCTTGACAGCAAGATGGGCGGCGGGCTGCCCGTCGGCTCGCTCACGCTGATCGAGGGCACATCGGGCGCGGGCAAGTCAGTGCTTTCGCAGCAGATCCTGTGGGGCGCGCTGGAAGACGGGCTGCAGGCGGCGCTGTTCACCAGCGAGAACACTGTCAAGAGCCTGGTGACGCAGATGGCCAGCATCGACCTGGACGTGCTGGATTTCCTGCTGCTGCGGCGGCTGCGCGTGTATCCGGTGGAGCTGTCGCAGCTCGGCGCAGACGCACCGCGCAAACTGCTGGATGCAATGCAGGCCGAGGCGGCGCAGAAGCGCGGCATGATTGCGCTGGACTCGTTCAGCGCGACGGCGGCCAGCGCGCAGAGCGATCATGAGATCATCGCATTCTTCGAGGCGTGCAAGCGCATGACGGCGGACGGCGTGACCATCCTGATCACGCTGCACGCCGAGGCCGTCAGCGCGGACCTGGCGAACCCGATCCGCTCGATGTGCGATGCGCACCTGCGCCTGCGCACCGAGCAGGATGGCCAGCGCATGGTCAAGACGCTGGAGGTGGCGAAGGTGCGCGGCGCGAGCAGCACCACCGGCGCGGTGGTCGGTTTTGAAGTGGAGCCGGGCTGGGGGATGCGCGTCATCCCGATCAGCAAGGCGAGAGGCTAGCTGGAGCGCATCATGCATGACGTGATTGTCCCATTTCCGCTCGAAGCGACGCTCACACCGCTGGAAACGCTGCGTCCGAAGATGTCTGACGCGCTGCGGGAAGCGGTGGACAAGTCGCCCTTTCTGGCCGTGTATCTGCAGCGCATGCCGGCGGATGTCTTCCAGACCATGCAGTATCACGTCAAGCCGGCGCGCAGCCTGGGAATGCAGGCGGAGCGCAACTTCATCTATCCGATCAAGGACGGGCTGTACGTCCACATCTATCCCGATGCCACCGGCACGCGCGATCACTACGTGCCGATTGAGCCGACGACCGTCGTCAAGATCGACCATCTGATGGAGGAGATCGACGGGCGGCTGGTGCAGTTCGCCGAGGAGATCGGCCGCATTGAGGAAAAGGAAGAGAAGCGCGCCCTGCTGCTGGAGCTGATCGACGAATTCTGCACCACGCAGAAGCAGGCCAACCCCAAGGTCAAGACGAACAAGCTGCTGGTGTCGCCGGTGGAGCTGGAGGCGATCCGCTACCAGGTGCTGCGCGACAAGGTGGGCTTTGGCGTGCTGCAGCCGTTGCTGCTGGACAACAACATCGAGGACATCAGCTGTTCCGGCGTCGGCCACATCTTCGTCGAGCACAAGATCTTTCGCAGCGTGCAGTGCGCGATCACCTTTCCGACGCACGACGACGTGGACGAATTCACGGTGTGGCTGGGCGAGTGGATCAAGAGCCCGGTGACGGTGCGCAACCCGCTGGTGGACGCGGTGCTGCCCGATGGCTCGCGTATCAACATCGTGTACGGGCGCGAGATCTCCAAGCGCGGCAGTAACTTCACCATCCGTAAGTTCAGCGGCACGCCCACCAGTGTGCTGGAGCTGGTCGAGTTTGGCAGCCTCAACTACATGATGGCGTCGTATCTCTCGCTGATGCTGGAAGAGGGCATGAACGTGTTCGTGGTGGGCGCGACGGCTTCCGGCAAAACCACGCTGCTGAACGCGATCAACACGTTCATCAAGCCGGAGTCCAAGATCGTGACGATCGAGGACACGCCTGAAGTCTATGTGCCGCACAAGAACTGGATCCAGGAAGTGACGCGCTTCGGCGGCGGCGACAAGAAGGGCAGCGACGTGGGCATGTTCGAGCTGCTCAAGGCAGCGCTGCGGCAGCGCCCTGACCGCATCATCGTCGGCGAGATCCGTTCTGTGGAGGCCGTCGTCGCCTTCCAGGCGATGCAGACCGGTCACGGCGTGATGTCGACGTTCCACGCGGCGTCCGTCGAAAAGCTCATCCAGCGCCTTACCGGCGATCCGATCAACATCCCCAAGACGTACATCGACAACCTCAACCTGGCGGTCATTCAGTCTGCTGTGCGCCTGCCGGATGGCAAGTCGGCGCGGCGGGTGCTGAGCATCAACGAGATCATCGGCTATGACCCGACCAGCAACAGCTTCTCGTTTCTGGAAGCCTTCCGCTGGGACCCGGCCAAGGACGTGTTCGAGTTTCCCGGCTACATGAACAGCTATCTGCTGGAACAGGTGATCGCCATCAAGCGCGGTATTCCGCCGCACCGGAGGAAAGACATCTATGATGAAGTCAAGCGCCGCGCCCGCGTCTTCGAAAAGCTCCACAAGGAAAAAGGAGTCCGCGACTTCGAGCAATTCTTCCAGGTCCTCGCGGAAGCCCGCCGACAAAAGCTCCTTTAAGCCGGTATCGCCGTTTGAGCTGTTCTACCAGCTCACGTTCATGTCGGCGATGGCAGCTTCGGGGATCACGCGCAACAAGCTGTTCGAGATCTCTGCAGGGGCGCGCTCGCCAGCGGCGATGTATTTCGAGGCGGTCAACACGCTGGTGGCGGAGATGCGCTTCGACTATCCGGACGCCTGCCGGATGATCGGCTCGCAGGCCAAATCCGACAATATGCGCAGCTTCCTGCTGCGCCTGTCCGATGCGCTGCGCTCTGGCGAGCCGATCGGCGACTTTCTCACCCGCGAGGCGGGCGTGCTGGGCGAGGACTACCAGAGCCGCTATGACCGCGACATGGAGTCGATGAAGCAGTGGACGAACGCCTTCAGCTCCATCGTGATCTCGGTGGCGCTGATCGTCATCATCCAGATGATCTCGTCGATGATCTACTCGCTCAACACCGCGATGATGACCGGTCTGATCGCCACCGGGGTGGTCATGGCGGGCTTCGGCTCGTGGATCATCTACCGCTCGGCGCCGAAGGAGAAGATGGTGGTCTCGGCGAAGCTCGGCTCGCCCGACCAGAAACGCGCGATGAAGCTGTTCAAAATGATCGTGCCCGTGGCTGTGGCGCTGGCCGTGATCGCCTATCTGATCAATCTGCCGATGGGGATGATCCTGATCGGGCTGGGCGTGGCCTTCACGCCGATCGGGCTGGCCAGCTTTGTGAGCGACCGCACGACGGTGAAGAAAGATAGTGAGTTCAGCACCTTCCTGCGTTCCAGCGGCGGTATGGCGACGGCCAGCGGCACCACCATCAAGCAGGCGCTCACCCGCATCGACCTGACGTCGTTTCCCACGCTGGAGCCGGATATCCGCCGGCTGAGCGCGCGCCTGGGCGCGGGAGTGGACCCGGAAGTGTGCTGGACGAGGTTCGGACAGGAGACGGGCAGCGCGCTCATCAGCGAGGTGGTCGGCATCTTCTACGGCGCGATCCGCACCGGTGGTGATCCGGAGCGCGTGGGCTTCGTGTGCTCGCTGTTCACCTCGCGCACCACGCAGCTTCGCGCCAAGCGCCGACTGACCGCGGGCACGTTCATGGGCCTGACCAGTGTGATGCAGGCGGTGGTTGCGGGTATCATGGTATTCGTGCTCTCCATCATCAACAACTTCGCGCTGATGATGGACACGCTCATGCCGGCCGATCCGGATGCGATGCAGGGCCAGCAGATGCAGTTCGCCATGGCGCAGTTCAATCCGGGCGATCTGGCCTTTCTGCAGCTCATCACCATCGTGATGGTGATCCTGCTGGCGCTGGTGGGCGCGTTCGCGATCATCGCGGCGGATGGCGGCTATCGCCTGAAAGTGTGCTTCTTTCTGGCGGTGACCATGTTCATCTCCGGCATCAGCTTCGTGCTGGTGCCGCCGCTGGTGGCCGGCATTCTGAAGATGTAGTTGCAGCGCTTGCTGGGTGCGCGGGGAGCGCCGACATGAGTTCATTGCTCAATCTACTGCTTGAACAACGCCTGCTGCTCGCGCTGCTGGGGTTCGCACTGCTGCTGCTGGTCGGCTCGGTGGCGCTGGTGCTGATCACAGAACTGCGCGCCCGCGCCCGGCGCAGGCAGCGCCAGCGCGAACGCGAGGAACGCGAGGCGCGGCTGGCTGAGCAGGAGGAGGCCCGGGCTGTCGATGAGGCGGTCGACGATGCGCTGGCCACGGTCGTGCCGGTCGCGTCTGCGCTGCCAGTTACCGATGCTGTGCCTGTGGTAGAAGCGCCTGCTGCTGCGGCGGAGACCCCGGGCACGGAGGGCGCGGCGGCAGTTCCGGCTGACGCGGCACCGGCCACTGACGCGCCACCGGCGGGCGAAAGTGCGCCCAAGCCGAAAATCGCAGTGAATCTGTTCGCTGGCAAGCCGGACGAAGCCAAACCGCCGACCGTCGAGCAGGTGAAGGCGGAAGCGCCGAAACCAGATGCGTCCAAGGGGGCTGGCGGAGGGGATGGCGCGTTTGGGGAGCTGTTTTCGGGCGTGTTCGACGACGAGGCTGCCGCGCGCATGCAGATGATGTTGTCGGGGTCTGAGCCGGTGACGATGGAGGCCCTGGCTGAGCTTTCGCAGCGCGTCGCGAACAGCCTGAATGGCGCGGACAGCACTGCGGAGCCGGCAAAGGACGGAGACGCGCAATGAATGTTGGATGGGCGCTGCTGGCCGCGGTCCTTGGTCTGGCGGGTGGCGTGCTGGTGGGGGGCGCAGCGGATGTGCTGCCGCGTTTCGCCGCCGGGCGCAGGCCCGCGCCGGTGCGCGCGCGCTGGCACAGCACTGCACTGAATGCGCTGCTGCGCCGGAGGGAGGATGCGCCCTGGCCGCGCCTGCGCCTGCTGACCGAGCTGTCCTGTGCGGCGGGAGCTGGTGTGCTGGGGGCAGTTCTCGGCCCGTCCGGCGCATTCTGGGCGGCGCTGGCGCTGGCGCTGCTGTTCATGCTGATCGCGGTGATCGACGTTTGCTACCGGCTGGTGCTCAACGTCGTGGTCTACCCGGCCATCGTCGTGGCGCTGCTGGTGCAGCTGGTGCTGCTGCAGACGAGCGCGCAGGCCGTGCTGCTGGGCGCGGGCTTCGCTTTCTTCATCTTTGCGGGAACAGCGATGATTCGCCCGGGCGATCTGGGCTGGGGAGATGTTAAACTGGCGGTGCTGGTGGGGGTGGCCTGCGGCTTCCCCGGCGTGATGATCGCGCTGCTGGTCGGCGCGGGCGCTGGCGGGTTGGTGGCGGCAGTGCGGCTGGCGCGGCGGCGGCGCAGCGGGGCAGTTGGGCGCGTGACCATGCCCTACGCGCCGTTTCTGTGCCTGGGCGCTGCGGCGGTGCTGATCGTCGCGCCGCTGCTTCCAGCAGCCCGCTGATGTGTTGTGCGTGTCTCACAGAAGGTGATTGATGGCGCCTGCGCTCGATCCTGAAGAACTTGACGAACTGCTTGATGGCGTGGCGGAGGAGCCTGCCGAGGAAGAGGATCCGCCACCTTCGCTGCTGGCGCGGCTGGGCCCGTGGATGATCGTGCTCAGCCTGCTGATCGTCTTCCTGGTGATGTTTATGACGCTGAACGTGCTGCGCGAGTTGAACGGCCCGCTGAGCGATGAGGTTCAGGCGATGGCCAGCACCCTGGAGGCGAACGTCGAAACGCAGTCGCAGGAAGAGGCCGACGCGAACGAAGTGCTGCTGCAGGCGATCGGACAGGTGAACGCACTGGAGCAGCTCACCGCGACGCTTTCTCCTTCGCATTTCGATTGGCCGATGGCGATGACGGCGCTGGGCAACTATGACCACAAGCAGGTCGAAATCACCAGCCTGATGCAGAATGGCCAGCAGATCGTGATTGAAGGCGGCGCGGCGGATGAGGCGGCGGTGATGCTGTACGTGAGCGCTCTGCGCGAATATCCTGAGTTCAGCCGCGTGGTGGTGCAGTCGATCACGCTGGTGCCGGTGCAGGCTGGCCGCGACGGGCTGGCGACCGGCCCGTTTCGCGCGCAGCAGGACCTTGTAGAATTTGTTGTGACGGTGGACATAGGGCAGGCGCAATCATGATCGACGCGGTTCGCGAACGGCTGAGCCTGGAGCCCGGCCGGCTGATTGCTCTGCTGCCCGTGCTGCTGATCGTCATGCTGCTGGTGGGCAGCGCGATGTTCTGCGTGGCGACACTGCTGCCCGCGATCAATACCTATGACTCGCTCAATCAGCAGGCTACCGCTGCTTCGGCCCAGTTAAGCCTTCGTGTCACGCAGCAGGCGCAGGCGCAGGCCGACAATGTGGAAACCATGCTGGCGCAGGCGCGGAACTCGCAGGCCGATCTCGACACCGCCGCGGACCAGTTCTGGAGCGAGCTGCAGATCGACAGCATCCTCGACCGGCTGTACGCCTACGCCGATGCCGCCGGAGTGACGCTGACCACGCTGCAGTCACCGCAGGCACAGACGGCTGGGCGCCCTGGCAGGAACAGTGCGGACACCGCCGCGCCGCCGCCCTTCAACGTGCGCGTGCTGCAGCTTGACCTGCACGGTGAACTGCCGCGCCTGATGAACTTCCTGGCGCGCCTGCGCGAGGCGGTCCTGCCCAGCGTCGTCGTCAGCAATCTCGCGCTCAGCTCGCAGGGCGGGCGTGGCAACGCGGACACTGGCAGCCTGCGGTTGGAGCTGGTGGTGTATACGTCACCGTTCGCTTCTGGCGATGTCTTCTCCACCCTGCCGGACCTGGATACGCCGACGCCGGTCCCCCCGACTGAGACCAACACGCCGACGGCCACCAACACGCCGACGGCGACCATGACGCCGACCAACACGCTCACGCCGACCAACACCTACACGCCGACCCATACGGATACGCCCACAGCCACGCCGACCGACCTGCCGACCGAAACGCCGACCGTTGGACCGACAACCATCATCACCTTCACGCCATCTCCCATGATGCTGCCGCCCACGGCGACCCTCATCCCGACGGTCGACCCGTGTCCCGGCGCGCCGGCTCCGCGCTTCCAGCCCGGCCAGGATGTGGTGGTGGACTTCAACGACCGCAGTTCGCTGCGTGTGCTGGCGCGGCCACGCACGGACAGTAGTGACGTGCCCACCATCATTCAGGCGTATGACAACGACATCATGCGCATTGTCGGCGGGCCGGTGTGCGGCGTGTGGAACGGTGGCAATCTGTGGTACTGGAACGTCAGCATCGGCGGCCTGACCGGCTGGGTTGGCGACTCCTCCAGTGAGGGGCAGTGGCTGTGCCCGATGGACGATGCGGAGTGCAACGTGAACTAGCCGGCTGACTGGGTGGCGTCTGCGGCGCCGCCCGGTTGCTGCTGTATGCCGGCTGGCGAGGGTGGACTGTGCCTGGTTCTCCCGGCGCGGTATAGTCGTCTGAATTGTCCGCGTTATCCAGGTGCCGCACACCGACATGACCGCCCATCTCGATATCGAGAACCGTGAGTCGCTCACCCGTTATCTGCAGGCGCGCGGCCTGCTGCCCGCCGGTCAGGCGCTGGCCGAGTATGCGGTGCTGGCCGGCGGTGTGTCCAACAAGACGGTGTACGTGGCGCTGGAAGGCGGCGCAAGCTGGGTGATCAAGCAGTGCCTGGCGAAGCTGCGTGTGCAGGTCGACTGGTTCACCTCACCGGAACGCATCCACCGCGAAGCGGAGGCGCTGCGCGTGCTGCCTGATCTGATCGGCCCGGGGCGCACGCCCGGCCTGATCGACAGCGACCGCGAGGCCCACGTGCTCGTCATGCAGGCGGTCCCGCAGCCACATCGCAACTGGAAGCACATGCTGCTGGCGGGTGAGCTGCACGATGATCATGTGCGCCAGTTCGGGGCGATGCTGGCGGCGCTGCACAGCGCCTCTGCTGCGCGCCTGGCGGACTACGAGATGCCGTTTGCCGACCGCAGCTTCTACGAGACGCTGCGACTGGAAGCGTACTACGGTTTCGCGGCGCAGCAGGCCCCCGGCGCTGCGGCCTTCTACGACAGCCTGCTGGCTGAGACGCGCGCGCAGTACCTCTCGCTGGTACATGCGGATTACAGTCCGAAGAATGTGCTGGTGCGTGGCGATCAGCTCATCCTGCTCGATCACGAGACCATGCATATTGGCGACCCCGCCTTCGATATCGGCTTCTCGATGACGCATCTGCTCAGCAAGGCGCATCACGTGGTGGGCAGCCGCGCCGGCTTCGCGCAGGCCGCCCGTCTGCACTGGGCGACATATCAGCAGCACAGCACAGCCGACTTCGCTCGCACGCCGGCCTACGAGGCGCGTGCCGTCCGCCACGTGCTGGGCTGCCTGCTGGCGCGCGTCGACGGGCGCTCGCCGCTGGAGTATCTGCGCACAGAGGAGCGTGACCGCCAGCGCCGCGTCGTGCTGGCGCTGATGGCGCAGCCGCCTGTGCGAATTGATGATCTTATCACCCGTTTTATCCGCGCACTCGAAAGCTGACTTATCACGATGCCCACGCTCGCGACCCTCTCCGGACTGGAAATCCTCGACAGCCGTGGCCGCCCGACGGTGCGCGCGGTGTGCACGCTGCGATCCGGCGCTTCGGCGGCGGCCAGCGTGCCCTCCGGCGCGTCCACCGGCAGCGCGGAAGCCCTGGAATTGCGCGACGGCGACCCGCGCCGCCACCGCGGCAAAGGCTGCCTGACCGCGGCAGCACACCTGGCTGACCCGATCAGCGCGGCGCTGGCGGGGCAGACGTTCGATTCACAGGTGGCGTTCGATGCGGCGCTGCTCGCGCTGGATGGCACTGAAGATAAACATCGGCTGGGCGCGAATGCGCTGCTGGCGGCCTCGCTCGCGTTCGCGCGGGCATGTGCGCTGGAACGCGGGCAGCCGCTGCACGCCGCCTTCGCCGGGATGCTGCCGGCGGGCGCGGATGGTTTCGCGCTGCCCCGCCCGATGATCAACCTGTTCAGCGGCGGCAAGCACGCTGGCGGGCAGGTCGCCATTCAGGATGTGCTGATCGTGCCGCTGGCCGATACGATGCCGGACGTGCTGGCGCAGGCGGCGGAGGTCTATCAGTGTGCGGCAGAGCTGATCGCCGAGCGCTTCGCCATGCGCCTGCTGCGCGCCGACGAGGGCGGGCTGGCGCCGCCAGTCGCCAGTGCTGAGGCGCTGCTCAGCCTGGCGGTGGAGGCCGTCGAGCGGGCGGGTGCAGTGCCCGGCCGCGACATCGCGCTGGCCGTCGATGTGGCATCGACGCACTTTCATGCGGGCGGGCTGTACCATCTTGACGGCGCGCGTCTGACGAGCGAGGCGATGGCGGCGCTGCTGGTGCGCTGGGCGCAGCGTTACGCGCTGGTGAGCATCGAGGATGGCCTGGCCGAGGAGGACTGGGCGGGCTGGCAGGCGCTGCGTGCGCAGCTTCCCGCGGGCGTGCTGGCGCTGGGCGATGACCTGCTGTGCACCAATCCGCGCCGCATCCGCCAGGCGCTGGCGCTGCAGGCTGCCGATGCGCTGCTGCTCAAGGTCAACCAGATCGGCACGCTGACCGAGGCTGCTGAAAGCGCGCGGCTGGCCCGCGAGGCCGGCTGGCGCGTGGTGGTGAGCGCGCGCTCTGGCGAGACCGAGGACGACTGGCTGGCGGATCTGGCCGTCGGCTGGCGCGGGGACTACATCAAGATCGGTTCGATCACGCAGTCCGAGCGCCTGGCCAAGTACAACCGCCTGCTGGAGATCGCCGCCGAAACCGGCTGGCCGCTGCGCAGGATCGGGCAGGGGTAGGGAGGGCACGAGATGACATTTCGTGAGGACTTCGCATGGGGTGTGGCGACCGCCGCCTATCAGATCGAGGGAGCGCCGCTTGAGGACGGCAAGGGCGCGTCGACATGGGACATGTTCACGCGCAAGCCCGGCGCGATCTGGAATGGGCAGACGGGCGATGTGGCCTGTGATCACTACCACCGCTGGCAGGAAGACATCGCCATCATGCGCGGCATGGGGCTGAAGCACTACCGGCTGTCGCTGAGCTGGCCGCGAGTGATGCCTGATGGTGCGGGCCGGGTGAACCCCGCTGGCCTCGCCTTCTATGACCGCCTGATCGACGGGCTGCTGGAAGCCGGGATCACGCCCTGGGTGACGCTCTTCCACTGGGATTTTCCGCATGCGCTCTATCTGCGCGGAAGCTGGCTGAATGCCGACAGCCCGCGCTGGTTCGGCGAGTATGCCGCCGTGGTGGGTGCGGCGCTGGGCGACCGGGTGACGCGCTGGTTCACGATCAATGAGCCGCAGGTGTTCCTGCAGCTGGGCTATGGCGATGGCACACATGCGCCCGGCGACAGGCTCGCTTTCCGCGAGGTGCTGCTGGCGGCACATCATGTGCTGCTGGCGCATGGCAGGGCGGTGCAGGCGCTGCGCGCTTCCTGCCGCACACCCGGCCAGATCGGCTACGCCTGCTTCGCCGGGCCGTCCATCCCGGCCACGCGCACGCCGGACGATGTGGAGGTGGCGCGGCGGCGTATGTTCGAGGTGCATGCGCGCAATCTGTGGAGCGTGTCGTGGTTCAGCGACCCGGTCTTCTTCGGGCGCTATCCGGATGACGGCGTGGCGCTTTACGGCGCGGACATGCCCGCCATCGGCGCGGAGGATATGGCGACCATCCGCCAGCCGCTCGATCTGTTCGGCGTCAACATCTATCAGGGCGACACGGTGCGCGCGGTGGATGGCAGCGCGCAGGTGGTGCCGATGCGCCTGGGCGACCCGCTGACGATGTACGGCTGGCAGATCACGCCGGAGGCGCTGTACTGGGGGCCGCGCTTCGTGGCTGAACGTTACGGCAAGCCGGTGGTGGTGAGCGAGAACGGCGTGGCGACGCTTGACCTGATTGACGATGATGGCCGCGTGCATGACCCGCAGCGCATCACCTACACGCGGCGCTATCTCTCGGCGCTGCGCCGCGCCGCCGCCGACGGGGTGGACGTGCGCGGGTACTTCCACTGGTCGCTGATGGACAACTTCGAGTGGGCGGAAGGTGTGCGCACACGCTTCGGCCTGGTGTATGTCGATTTCCCCACCGGGCGGCGCATCCTCAAGGATTCGGCGTTCTGGTACAGCGATGTGATCGCCGGCAACGGCGAGGGGCTGTAGCCTGCAGGATTCAGCCCAGCGCTCAGCCGCCCGCTGGCGTGCGGTGCTGTTCCAGCCAGCCCACGCCGAAGTCCACCAGCGGGCGCTGGCGCATCAGGCGTACGTCCGCCGTGCCGGCGTGGCCGGGCAGCAGGCCGGTCTGCGCCTCAAATGCTGCCCCCAGCGCGGCGAAATCGCTGTCGTCCCAGGCGAACGCCTTGTAGCTCACCCACTGCCGCTGGCCGTCGATGCGCATGGCGCAGCCGTCGTCGGTCGTCGTGTGCGGGATGCGCGCGCGGTACTCCGCCAGATGCAGCGAGGTGTTGTGGCTGTGATCGACACCCAGCAGCAGCACGTGCCCATCGGCAGCATACAGCCGGCCCAGCGGTGAGTCGTCATCCAGCGGACGTTCGAGCGAGGTGTGCCCGCCGGTCAGCCAGGCGGCGCGCGGGCCGAGCGCGGCGAACGATAGCACCGGATGCGCGCTGCGCACTGCGCCCGGCCAGCGGCGGAAGAGTTCCGGCACGCGGCCCATGCCCCACGTCGGCGTGGTGTCCGGGTCATAGGCGGGCATGTGCGCGCGGATGACCGGCCACCAGTGCTGCGGCACAGGCGGGTTGCTCCAGTTGGCCGGGTCGGAGTTGTCCGCGCTGAAGGTGGGCATCATCAGCGTGCCCTGCGGCGTGAGCACGTGCAGCAGCGCGTGGATGAGCGCCGCCGCGCCACCGGCGATCCAGCCAAGCGCGCTCATGCGGGTGTGCGCCAGCACCGTTTGGCCGGCGGAAAGCCCGCAGGCCGCGAGCTGACCGGCCAGCAGCTCGATGGTGAGCGGCTGGCGTGCGGGATCGATGCTGTGCGCTTCAGACATCGCGGCGGAAGCGCCACGGCGCGCCGGGCCGCAGGATAGCGTAGGGGATGCGCGCCTCGCGGGCGAGATCGGCGAAGGCCTGCACATCGGCGGTGTTGAAGGTGAACATGTCGTAGTGATGCGGGACGACGAGCCCGCCGCCCACCTGCTGGCGCAGCGCGATCGCTTCCGCTGCGCTCATGTTGGGCGCGACGAGCGCCTGGCCGCCGTGAAGGCGCACGCCGTTGATCGGCAGGAAGAGCACATCCGGGCGCAGCGCGCGCAGGCGGTCCGCCAGGCCGTCGTACAGCACGGTGTCGCCGCTGTGGTACAGCCGCAGCCCGTCCACCTCGAAGATGTAGCCGACGTACGGATGGCCGTGCGCCTCGCTGAAGTCGAGCGTGGGGTGGGCGGAGGGGATGACATGCACGCGCAGGTCGTCCACCTCCAGCACCTCATCACCGCGCACCGGCAGCACGCGCGCGCTGTCGATCCCGAGCTGCTGCGCGCGCTGCGTCAGCGCCGCTGGCAGCACCAGCCGGGCTTCCGGTGAGGCGGCGAACAGCGGGGCGAGCGTTTGACCGTCGAAGTGGTCGGTGTGCCCGTGCGAGCAGAACACCTGGCGCGCGTCGGTGATCTCGCTGGCTTGCAGCGGCGCAGCGGTCATGCGGATGTGCGGCTTGTCGGTTGCAGCGTACTTGGTGGTCAGGCTGTCGGACAGATACAGGTCGATGTACCAGAGTGCAGAAGCAGTCCTGAAGCAGTAGCCGCTCTGGCCGAGCCACCACACGCATACCTCACCCGGATCGACCAGCGCCGAGCGGATATCGTACAGCAGATCGGGGCCGTGCAGGACCGGCTGAATCATGAGCGCCTCCTGTGCGGGAATACCTGCGATCCACTATACACAAGAGTCGCCGCGCGCTGAAGACTGCCCTGCGCGCCTGCATATACTGCACGCTGAATCTGGCCCGGCGGCATGTTATCATTCCGGGGCCGTCCCGCACAGGCAGGCAACGAGGTTTCATTGAAGACGTTTCGCCCCTCTGCGCTGGTGTTTGAAGCGCGCGATAATCGGCTGCAGCGCAGCGTATGGGCACATATCCGCTATGCAGCGCTCTACTGGCCCTTCTTCCTCTACTGGTCGCGGCGCAGCGTGGTCATCCGCTACAGCCAGACCAACGTCGGTGTGCTGTGGGCGATCCTGCAGCCGCTGCTCTCCAGCCTGGTCTATGTGATCGTATTCTCACTGGTGGTGCGCGTAAGCACCGATCCGGTGCCCTATCCGCTGTTCATCCTGACCGGCCTGATTACGTGGACGTATTTCAATCGCGTGGTCTTCAGCGGCGCCGTATCGATCACCAGCAATCTGGATATCGTCACGCGCGTGCGCTTCCCGCGCGAGTTTCTGCCGCTGGCAACGGTGGTTGAGTCGCTGGTGGATCTGGCCATCGGCCTGGCGATTCTGGTGGTGATGTTCGTGCTGTATCAGCAGCCGCTGACCGCATATGCGCTGATCGCGCTGTGGGCGTTTGCCGCGCAGACGGCGCTGGGGCTGGGGCTGGCCTTCTTCCTGGCCGGGCTGGGCTCCGCCATCCGCGATCTGTTTCAGGTGCTGCCGATCCTGCTTCAGCTCTGGTTGTATCTCACGCCCGTACTCTATCCGCTGACGCTGGTTCCGGATGCGGCGCGCGCGCTCTATCTCGTCAATCCGCTCGCGCCGATCTACGCGACATATCAGGAGACGCTGCTATACGGGCAGTTCACGCAGGGCGCAGAGATGCTCTTGGCGACGCTGGTCTCGCTGATGGTGCTGTTCTTCGGATATCGCTATTTCAAGCGCGCTGAGTGGCGCTTTGCCGATGCGCTCTGAGGCCACTATGGACCGGGCAGTGGTGCATCTTGAGAATGTGTACAAGCAGTATCAGACCTTCACCGGCATCAACCTGCGCTACCTGACGCAGGACGTGTTCGCGCTGCTGCGCGAGCGCGCGCGCCGACGCCGGGAACCAACCGAGAACCGCTTTGTGCTGCGCGATATCAGCTTTTCGCTGCAGCCTGGCGACTCGCTCGGGGTGATCGGGCACAACGGCTCCGGCAAGACCACGCTCATGCGCCTGCTTGCAGGCGTTTCGCTGCCGACGAAGGGCCTGGTGCGTGTGGTCGGGCGGGTGCAGCCGCTGCTCGCGCTTGGCGCCGGCTTCCACGGCGAGCTGACGGGGCGGCAGAATTTGTACCTCAACTGCACGCTGATGGGCTTGAGCATGGAGCAAACCCGCGAGCGCATTGAGCAGATCGTCGCATTTGCCGATATCGGCGACTACATCGATGTGGCCAGCAAGCGCTATTCCTCTGGCATGCTGGCGCGTGTGGGCTTTGCTGCTGCCGTGCACATGGATCCGGATATCATCCTGCTGGACGAAGTGCTTGCCGTCGGCGACTACGCTTTCAGCGTCAAGAGTCAGGCCGCCATCCGTGATTACATCACGCGCGGCACGCTGGTGCTCGTGTCGCACGATCTCTCGGCGATCGAGCGCATCTGCGCTCGCACGATCTGGCTGCACGGTGGTGAGGTGCAGGCGGATGGTCCCTCTCCTGAGGTGGTTTCAGCGTATGCGCGCTTCCAGCAGCAGCGCGTGATGGCGGTCGCTGCCGCGGGCACGCCGCAGGCGACGGCGCACGCCAGCGGCGGAGTGCCGACACGGCGCGAGCAGTTCGACGATGCTGTACAAATTCACGCCGTGAGTGTGCATGATGCAGAGGGACAGCCGAAGGCGGTATTCGGCACACCGGAAACCGTGCGTCTGCGCGCTGAGATTGAGTTCGTACAGCCACAGCCGGACTCGCTGGTGACAATCAGCCTGCTTGATATTCAGTCGAGGGCGGCGGTGACAGCGGTAGACAGTCAGGGCGCGGACACGTCACTGCTGCACGGACGCTGCGTCTTTGAGGCGGAGTTTCCGGGGATCGCGCTGCGCCCGCGCGCATTTGGCGTGATCGTCGAGGTACGCAAGCGTGATGTGCAGCAGCCGCAGGCGCTGTGGACAGATGTTGGCCCGCGCTTTACTGTCGAGGACGAGCGCGTGAACGCGGCGCTGCACTACTACGCGCCCCAGGCGGATGTGCTCTATCTGCCGGGGGCGGCCATGCGCTGCCTGCCGGCGGCGGGAGACGCGCTGCAATCGCCCGCCGCTGACCTGAACGCTTCGGGTTAGCCCTGCACGTCTCCGCACAGCGTGACGTGAATGCCCATGGCGCGGAACATCGCCGCCTTGGCCAGCAGCGCGCGGTGGGCATCGGCTGAGGTGGGCGCGTAGGCGACCTGAATGTGATTGGCCTTGTGCCGCGCCATCATCTGATCGCGCGAGATGCCGCGCAGCACGGCGTGCATGATCGGCCACTGCGGCGTGGTCAGCGACCAGCGGCGCTGCGTTTCGGCTTCGGGCAGGCGCACGACATCTGCCAGGCCGATATCGGCGTTGAGGCGGTTGTCCTGCACGTACACGCGGCTCCACACGATCGGCCCGGGCTTGCTCACCCCCTTGAGCGTGCCGCCGCCCAGGCGGAAGTACATCGCTGGCTGGCGCTCGCTGCTGGCCCCGGCGTATCCGTCGATGAAGTGCGAGGCGGGCGCCGCGCCGGAGATCAGGAACACCCAGACGTAGGCATCCACGCCATCGCCGGTGTAGTGCTCGCCCCAGCGCAGATCGTGCAGGGTGTTGGCCGGGTCGAAGCCCAGCGCGCGCCACACACGGTCCGTCACCAGGCCGTCCACCGCTGCCCCCTCGTCCACCTCGTTGAAGTGGGTGAGCGCGCGGCCAGCATACAGCTCCTGCCCGGTAGCCGGGTCGTGCACCGGTGGGCGCTCGACATTGTTGAGCAGGCCTTCGACCAGATCCGACGCGGGGGCCATGTCCTTGAGACCCTGCTGATACTGAATGCCGATGGCATCGCAGCCGAAGCTGTGGGCGATGCGCACGGCGGCGTGATACATCTTCAGCTGTTCGAGAGTCTGGTGGCGGGTGAGCTCGGTCGCCTCATCCGTGCCGAAGGCGAAGCGCATGCCGCGGTCGGTCAGCCAGCGCAATGCGCGCTCGGCGTCGGCATCGGAGACCTCGCGCATGCCGGCCACCAGCGCAGACTGGCTGAGGCGCTCCTTGTAGATGCCGGTGGGATTGAGCATTTCGTCATCGATGATGGCGTTGTACATGCCCATGCAGCCTTCATCGAACACGCCGATGATCGCCTTGCCGTGCTGAAGCTGGGCCGCCAGCGCCGCCCCGAGTGCCTCTTCCTCAGACTGGCCAGGGACGTATGGGCGCGTGTGCGAGCTGTCGTGCGTGATCGTGCCCTCGCGCAGCCACTGGCGGATGCCATTGACGAAATAGGCGTCGTCGAAGTTCTCGCTCCACAGCGTACTGTAGCGCACGCCCATCCGGGTGAGCGAGCCATTGAGGTTGAGCATGCCGACCAGCCCGGGCCACTGTCCGCTCCAGTTCGCCAGCGTCAGGATCGGGCCGCGGTGATCGCGCAGGCCGGCCAGCAGATGATGGCTGTACTGCCACACGGACTCGGCCACGATCAGCGGCGCATCCGGGTGAATGCCGGCGAACACATCCATGCCCATGCGCTGATTCCAGATGAAGCCGTGTCCGAGCGCTTCGTCGTAGGCATGGCCGCGGCGCACCACATAGCCTTCGCGGGCGAGCGCGGCGCTGATGCGCGCCTCCATCTCACGCTGGGCTGGCCAGCAGCCCTGGTTGGCGGACAGGCGCAGATCGCCGTTCGAGACGAGGATCACCTCGTTTTGGGCGACGGGATCCGGCATCGGAATGGCAGCGGGTGCGGCGGGCATCTTCACAACTCCTGTGGCTGGATGACGTGCGCTTGCTCAGTGCGTTGAGTGTACCGTGTGCGCGGCGGGCTGTCATGGGGGCCGTGCCGCTGCGCCTTCAGCCCGCCGGGGCGTGCTGCTGATGGCGGAAAGTGCGGCGGTAGTTCGCGGTGTCTTCCAGCACAGCGCGCAGGCGCTGCTCAACCTCGCTGATGGTCTCGCTGCGCACTGCGCCCGGCGTGGTCTCCTCGGCGATGACCGTGCCATCCTCGCCGATGCCCAGGCTGATGCGCCCGTTGAGCATGTACCACTGCAGTGCCAGCCGCACGGCTTCGGTGCGCTGTCCACTGGCGGCCGCCAGCTCGTGCAGCGAGGTGTGCCCGCTGCGCGCCTGGATGACATGCTGCAGCATGCCGCTGATCTGGCGCAGGAACACCTGCAGCGTGGGCTGTTCGACCGGCACGCAGAACAGCACGAGGCGCCGGGGCTGCACCAGCGCCAGCGCATGCGCCCAGGTTTCGGGATCAGGCGGAGCGGTCCACACGATCAGGGTGTCGGCGGGGCGGAGATGCGTGCGCGTGACGGCGTCAAAGGCGGCGTCGCCTTCGCCCCAGATGAGCGTGCTGCCGAGCGACTGCTTGAGGCGGGCCAGCGCGAGCTGTGGCGCGGGGTCTGCGCGCAGATCGACGATCGCGGAGGGAAGCGCCGGCGGCGGGGGCGGGGGTGGGTTGTCGCGCGGCAGAATCATCGACGGGAATCATCCTTCACATTGGGATAAATATAGCAGACTTGGGTTAAACGTACAGTTTGGGATATCTAACTTTCGCGGGCAGCGCGGACGGCCTCACCCCAGCGCCTGCCTCACCCCAACTCCTCTCCACAGGAGATGGACTTCAGAACCCACGCCATCTTGCTCCCCTTCTCCCCTCGGAGAAGGGGCCGGGGGATGAGGCTGCAC